>JBPOHT010000030.1:0-199309 GCA_052035235.1 Pseudomonadota bacterium
CAGCGAATGCTTTTGATGTACGGGCCCCTGTTGCACGGATGCCTGCGCGGTGGTCGGGCGCAGGGTCGAGCCGGACAGGATGTCCGGCCGAGGGGCCTCAGGCCATGGATGGCCTGTGGGCCCGACCCGTCGCGACCGACCGCCGCGCAGGTCGCCCCGCTTCAGCGGGGCCGTCCGTGCCCAGGGTGTGTTTCTCTTGGTTACTTCTCTTTGCACAAGCAAAGAGAAGTGACTCGCCCGTAGGCGAAATAAACCAACAGAGAGCCACCACGCCTGACCGGCGTAATCGCCGGCACCCCCAAGCTTCAGCGCGTGCCTCGATACACCGCTTCGCGGCACTCGGCATGAACGGGGCAGGATGACCCCGCTCCTCTCCCATGAAGAGAGAGAAGCGAGAGAACAGCTACGACCGCAGGATCATCTCCGCCGCCTTCTCCGCGATCATCGTCGTCGGCGCGTTGGTGTTGGCGCCGATCAGCGTCGGCATGACGGACGCATCCACCACACGCAGGCCTTGCACGCCACGCACACGCAGTTGCGGATCCACCACCGCCAGCTCATCCACGCCCATCTTGCAGGTGCCCACCGGGTGATAGGTGGTCTCGGCCGCCTTGCGGACCCAGGCGGCGATGTCGGCGTCGGACTGCACCGCAGGGCCCGGGGCCAGTTCCTCGCCGCGGTGCGGATCGAGCGCGCGCTGCTTCAGCACCTCGCGCGTCAGCTTCACACCGGCCACCAGCTTGTCCACGTCACGCGGCTCGGCGAGATAGTTGGGATCGATGCGTGGCGGGGCCAAGGGATCGGCGCTGTTCAGGCCCACGCGGCCGCGGGACAGCGGACGCAGGTCATAGAGGTAGGCGATGTAGCCGTAGCGCTGGAACATCGGCGCCAGCTTGAAGCCGTGGGTCACGTTGGGGAACGGCCCGAAGTGCCACTGCAGGTCCGGGATCGGCTCGGCAGGGGACGACTTGAGGAAGCCGCCGGCCTCCGGGCCGTTGCTGGTCAGCATGCCGCGCTTGCCGAACAGGTACTGGAACAGCGCCTTGACCGAGGCCCACAGCGAGGTCGGGTGGTAGGAGATGCCGGCGCTGCTCGTCGCCTTGGTCTCCACGATCACCTCCAGGTGATCCTGCAGGTTCTCGCCCACGCCAGGCAGGTCCTGTTTCACGGCGATGCCGTGCTTCTGCAGCTCCGTCTGGGGACCGATGCCGGAGAGCATCAGCAACTGCGGCGACTGGAAGGCACCGGCGGAGAGGATTACCTCGCGCTGGGCGCGCAGCTCCTCGTCACGACCGCCGCGGTGCAGCTTCACGCCCACGGCGCGGCCGTTCTCGATCAATACCTGCGTGGCCTGTGCGGCGGTGAGAATGTGAAGGTTGCGGCGGGCGCGGACCTCCGGTGTCAGGTAGGCGCGCGCGTTGCTGCAGCGCTGGCCGTCCTTCTGGAACACCTTGAACTGTCCCGCGCCGGCCTGCTCGGCGCCGTTGAAGTCCTCGTTGTGGGCATGGCCGGCCTGCACGGCGGCTTCGACCATCGCGGCGCTCACCGGGTTGGTATAGCGCCGCGCAGTGACGTTCAACGGGCCGCCCTGGCCGTGGAAGGGACGGTCACGCTCGGCCAGCGGCGCCTCGTAGTTCTCGGACTTGCGGAAGTACGGCAGCACCTCGTCGTAGGACCAGCCCTTGCAGCCCAGCTCGGCCCAGTGGTCGTAGTCCCAGCGGTGGCCGCGGGTGCAGACGGTGGCGTTGATGCTGCTGCAGCCGCCCAACACCTTGCCGCGTGGCTGGTAGGTGCGGCGCCCGCCGAGCTGCGACTGCGGCTCGCTCCAGAACTTCCAGTTGGCGAACCAGCCGCGCACCAGGGGCACCACGCCCAGCGGCATGTGGATCAGCGGGTTGCGGTCGTCCGGGCCGGCCTCCAGCAGGCAGACCTGGTAACGGCCGTCGGCGGACAGGCGGTTGGCCAGCACGCAGCCGGCGGAACCACCGCCGACGACGATGTAGTCGAAGCTGTTCTGGGTCACGCAGGGTCTCCTCGTACGCGGTCTTGAGGCCGCGTTGGTTGATTCGTCCATCATGGGCTGCCGTTCGTCCCCTGTGGATGACTCCAAGGGACAAGGCATTGATAATTGTGGCCAGGCCCTTCCCCCACGCCCGCATGGTCCCCGAGGACGCAAACCGCAGCGCCATCAGTGCCAACCTGCTGACCCAGCTCGCGGTCTCACGCGGGATGGACGCGGCCGACTGCCTGCAGGGCACCGGGATCGACGCCGAGGCGCTGGCTGACCCACAGAGCGAGATCACCGCCGGGCAGGAGCTGCGCCTGGTGCGCAATATCGTGCGCCAGCTCCCCCACCTGCCCGACCTGGGCCTGGATGCGGGCCTGCGCTATCACCTGGCGGTCTACGGCATCTGGGGTTTTGCGCTGGTCAGCAGCCCCAACTTCCGCAGCGCGGCGGATATAGCCACCCGCTACCTGGACCTGTCTTACGCCTTCGTGCGCTTCCGCATGGAGCCGCGCGGCCGCGACATCGCCGTGGTGCTGGACGACAGCGGCATACCGGAAGACCTGCGGCAGTTCCTGCTGGACCGGGACTTCGCCGCGCTGACCAACGCCGTGCGCGAGATCCGCCCCGGCGGCATCCCGCCCTCGCGCGTGCAGCTGCGCGGGCCGCGCCCGGCGCATGCCGCGCGCTACGCCGAGCTCTGCGGCCTGGAGCCGCAGTTCGACTCCCCGGAGAACTCGGTGCTGTATTCCGCCACCGTGCTCGACGCGCCGCTGCCGCAGGGCGACAGCCAGCTCGCGCGGCTGTGCCTGGAGCAGTGCCGCCAGTTGCTGGCGCAGCGCCAGTCACGCGCCGGCGTCGCCGGAAAGGTGCGCGACCTGCTGCTGCGCGCGCCCGGCGAGATGCCGGACATCCAGCGCATCGCCGACGGCCTGCACCTGTCACCGCGCAGCATGCGGCGGCGGCTGGAGGAAGAAGGCACCTCGTTCCGCGCGCTGCTCGACGAGGTGCGCCAGACGCTGGCCGAGGAGATGCTCAGCACCGGCCGCATCAAGCTCAGCGAGATTGCGCTGCGCCTGGGCTACTCGGAGCCGGCCAGCTTCATCCACGCCTTCAAGCGCTGGAAGGGCATTTCGCCCTCCGCCTTCCGCGAGCAGCAGACCGGCCAGGCCGGCGACCAGGGCTGATCAGTAGTCGCGCTCGCGCGGCTTGAACTCCGCCGGCTGCTTGGCCATGCCGGCCTTCACCGCGATGCGCTGGTTCTTGCTGCGGAACATCTGCAGCTGGAACTTGCGCTCCAGCTTCAGCGCCTTGTTCTCGCTGCATAGCCAGTTGGCGTTGAGCAGCTGCTTGCCGGCCGCCACCGCGTCGGGCGACTTGGCGGCAATCTCGCGGGCCAGCGCCAGGGCGTCCGCCTGCGGGTCCGCCGACAGACGTGTCACCAAGCCGAGTTCCTTGGCCTCCGTGCCGGAAACGACACGGCCCGTCAGTGTCAGATCCTTGGCCACGTCGATCGGCATCAGCTCGCGCAGCAGCACGGTGCCGGACATATCGGGGATCAGGCCCCACTTCACTTCCATCACCGACAGCTTGGATTCCGCCGTGGCCAGGCGGATATCCGCCCCCAGCGCGATCTGCAGCCCTCCGCCGAAGCAGTTGCCGTGGATGGCGCCGATCACCGGCACCTGCAACTCACGCCAGCACAGGCTGACGTCCTGGAAGATGTTGCGCTTCTTGATCCCGAAAGTCGCGAAGTGCTTGAAGAACTTGGGCAAGCTGGCAAAAGCGCTGGCCACGTCCAGGCCCGAGCAGAACGAAGGACCGTTGCCCTGCAGCACCACCGCCCGCACCGAACGGTCCGCCTTGATCACCTTGGCCGTATCCACCAGAGCCTGGATCAGGGGGATATCGAGGGCGTTGTGCTTCTCGGGGCGGTTGAGGCCGACGATGGCGATGCCATCGGCGATCTCGAGAGTGACGCGGTCGGTCATGGGGATGTCCAGAGGATATAGGGCTATGGCGGGCATGCTGCCGCCTTGGGCGGAAAAAGGGAATCGCCCGTGGGACAGTACCGGCAGGCAGGCTCGCATCGGCTCTTGAAAAACGAAAGTCCGGCGGGGGCGGTTCAGGTGCTCCAATCGCCTTGGGGGCAGCCACGAACTACACGCTGAGTGAAGTCACGAGCTCCCCTGAGTTACTCAGACCGTAAGTTCGCTCCGATCAGTACTGACCTTCCAAGGCATATGGCCTCATCAAAAGCTCACGAGGGCAGATCAATCGAACCAATTGAATGCGATTTCGCCATTAGTTTCGGCCTTCCAGTATTTTATCTGTTCGATCTCCGCGGCTCCAAGCAGAGTCAGTGCCTCCATAGTGGGCCTGGCCATCAACTCTGCCCTCGCCAGAACCTCATAGCCTTGCTGAGAGAAATATGGCTCCAATTCGGGGCAATCAATAAACACTATAAAGCAACCCCTTATGGGTGCAGAAAATGCTATCAGCCTGTGGATTGTGTGGCCCAGTATTTCGAACGCATCACTGCCTATCGTTACAACGGCGCGATAGAAATTCGGAGCAACAGCAGGGGCAATAATTTCCACCACCTTTCCGTTGGCCTGTTGCATGGCATTAAAGCAGGCACGCTTGAAGTCTGCTTCTTCCACCGGAGGAAAAGAGTTCTGATCGCGCGGCATTTTGCGGGGATCAATGAAGCCAGTTATTCCATGTTTCAGCATTGGCTTTTCTTCCTAATATGCGCAGCAGAACGGGCATTGATCCGCCAGTCGCAGAACGCGGGCCGATGCCCTGCTGCCAAGGCCACATCGCCGCTTAGCGGATCGCACCGGCCAGTAGTGCTTTTCCGTAGTTCGCATCCTTCGGACCTCACTTAGAGTACCGGCCATGGCAGGCCTCCGCTGCACCAGGCCTTCTGTGCTTGCATTAAAAAAGCCGCCCCATGAGTGACTTCAATCCAAGAGCAACACCGTGACCAAGCCTCCTCGAAAAATGGCTATTTTCGCCTGCACCCTTATGGTAGTCGCTGCAGTCGGCTGTTCCGACAAGTCCAAAGCTGTCGATGGCAGGGAGTTGACACCAGCCGCCCTGGAAAAGGCCATGACCCTGAAGGCCAAGGACATCAACGATTCTGCGCCATATCTGATGGGGGAATTGCGTGTTGAGCGTGCCGAGACCGGGCCAGGTCCACAGTTGACGGTCTTTTACACTGTCACGAGCTTCCCTGATGCCATCGTCGGCAAGAGCTTTTCCAGCGACCATGAGCATGGGAATAAATTCATGATGTGTCGCGCAGAAGCCACGAAGCTCCATGCTGGAGCAATTTACAAATTGGTTTATGCAGCGAAGAATTCGGATCCGCTTGGGACCTTTACTGTTGCCTGGAAGGACTGCGTTGCACTGGGCCTGGAAAAATCGTTGGGCCAGGAAAGCCCTTTCGGAATGTTCTACTAATCTTAGCTCATCAGAATGGGCCATCGACCTTCCGGCCGCAGGGGGACAATGACCTTCTACGAGCCTTTTCCGAACTCCTCGCCGTTTAGAAATCTCAAGGCGATCTGCCTCCCGCAAATTTGGTAAAGCGCATACGCTGGAGTGTCACCTTCAACATATGCGATCTCCTCAATGCTCAGTTGAGCACCAACCTCATCGATGGCCTCAAGCACGCCTGCCTTAACTACCTCCGCAAGGCGTGCTTCATCTATAGCTTCATGGCAGCACCCGCTTATCGCCGGAAGCCTGACCACCTGAGGCTCTTGTGATGTGCCGAAGCGAAGTCCCAGCCAGATATGTTTGGGGCCTGTGATGTACAAACCGCAGTATCGGCCTTCGTAGTAGGTGAACTGTGGCATGGCTCTCCACGACCAATGTCTGACCAAGCCGCGCCAAGCGGCGTTGGCTTGAATAATTTTTGGAGCCCGTGCTGGAGCGTACCGCATGTCACGGAAGTCAGGACAACGTCCGTCCTGCATATGTCGCGCGGCGTATGAGGGGAATACTGCAGCGATGGCAAGGCGGGCTGCAGCGAGCACGGCAGAATACTCCCCCCTCACCCCCGCCCTCTCCCCGCAGGCGGGGAGAGGGAGTCAAAAACTATAGCGTGCCGCTATCCATGCCCAAGCGAATGGCATAACGCATCAGCGCATTGGTGCCGTACAGCCCCAGCGACTGCATCATGCGCGCGCGATGCGTTTCCACGGTCTTGATGCTGACGCCCATCAGGGAGGCGATCTCCTTGGTGGAGCGGCCGCGGGCGATGAGCTGGAGCACCTGCTTCTGGCGCGGGGTCAGGGCCACGTGGTCTTCGGCACGCTGGGAGGCGTTGCGGCGCTCGAAGGCGAGATGGGCGATGCCGGGGCTCAGGTAGACCTGGCCCTTCTGCACGGCCTGCAGGGCCAGCTGCAGTTCCTTGGGCTCGGCGTTCTTGCCGAGGAAGCCGGCGGCGCCGAGCTTGAGGGCGGTGCGGACAGAGTGACTGTCCAACTGGGCGGAGATCATCAGCACGGCGATCTCGGGATAGTGGCGGCGTAGCTGCGACAGCAGCTCCAGGCCACTCATGCGGCCCAGGGCCAGCTCGCTGACGATCATGTCGGGGCGCAGGCGGGCGGCCAGCTCCAGCAACTGCTGGCCGTCGTCGGCCTCGCCGACGATTTCGGCGCCCGCGTGCAACTCCAGCAGGCGAGCCAGCCCTGCGCGGACCAGCGTCTGCGGTTCTGCGAGTATCAGCCGCATTCCGGGTCTCCTCCAGTGAATCTGGGCCAGATACTACCCCCGTCGGGGGGCGCCCTACGCGTTCCGGGCGGCAGGCGGTCGGGAGACGGCGACTGAGCGGCGGTGGTGGAGGAAGACGTGCTTCTCCAGGGCGGCCTCCAGGGCCTCCCCCAGGGGCTCGAAGCGTGCCTCGCCCTGGGCACCGGCGTTGACGGCGTGGGCGGGCCAGGTGAAGGCCTCCGGCATGCAGGGGTGCAGCATCACCGACAGCAGGCCGTAGCCCTCCAGGGCGCTGCCACCCTCCCAGCCGAGGCCGGCGGAGGTCAGGCGCACCGGGCGCGGCGGGGCGGAGGGGTCCATGCGGCGCAGGAACTGGCCGAACAGCACCAGCAGCATGTCCAGCTTCTGGTGGATGCGGTCCAGCTCCTGCTCCACGCGCTCGTCGCTCTCGCCGCGGGAGGAGTGGCGCTCTTCCAGGGCGGAGACCACGGCCAGCACGCGCAGGTTGTTCTCCTGCAGTTGCTGCAGCTGCTCGGGCGACGGCGGGGTGGCCAGCGGCACCCAGCCCAGCGGCAGGGTGTCGCGGTAGCCCAGTTGCTGGTCCAGGGAGGTGGGGTTGCTCATGTGCGGAACTCTGGCGGTATCACCGGACCCTGCAGTCCCTGTGCCAGACGGGCCAGCACGCCGCTCAGCGCACCGGGCGCGGGCCCGGGCGGCCGATGTCGTCCCAGGCAGCCTTGAGGGTGCGCAGCAGGCCGGCCACTTCGTCGACGCCGGCGGCGTCGTTGTCGAGGTTGGCGCGCAGCAGGCGGCGGCCCATGTAGTCGTAGAGGGCGTCGAGGTTGCGGGCGATCTCGCCGCCGGCCTGGTGGTCCAGGCACAGGCGCAGGTGCTCGATGATGCCGCTGGCGGAGGCGATCAGCGGGGCCTTGCGCGCCAGGTCGCCGCCGAGGATGCAGCCGCGCGCGGTGTTGAGTCGCTCCAGCGCGCCCGACAGCAGCATCGCGATCAACTGCTGCGGCGGAATGTCGGCGCTGGCGGCGTCGATCACCGCGGTGTTCTGGTACTGCCGGAGAGCGCCGGATTGCAGGGCGGGCATGGGAGAAACTCCTGTTGTCGTCCAGACCCTTATCGGCCGCAATGGCTTAGACTTGAGCCTCTGGAACGCGGGGGAACTCCCCCACTGACGGCCGGTCCAAGCGACCGATCACCGACGCGGGGACGACCCCGTCGATTCGTCGGAATACCCCGGGGACGACCCCGCTGTTGCGGAGCGTTCATCATGTCCTGGCTACTGCTGGTGCTGGCCGGCCTGTTCGAGATCGGCTGGGCTATCGGCCTGAAGTACACCGAGGGTTTCACCCGTCCCCTTCCAACCGTGCTCACCGTGGGCGCCATGGCGATCAGCCTGGGCCTGCTGGGCCTGGCCATGCGCACGCTGCCGGTAGGCACAGCCTAT
Organism: Pseudomonadota bacterium; assembly: GCA_052035235.1. GTDB lineage: Bacteria > Pseudomonadota > Gammaproteobacteria > Nevskiales > Nevskiaceae > Solimonas_A. Next base: position 8,190 of record JBPOHT010000030.1, read on the forward strand.
GCGGTCTGGGTGGGGATCGGCGCCGCCGGTACGGTGATCCTGGGAATCGTGCTGCTGAACGAGCCGGCCAATGTGACGCGGCTGGTCAGCGTGGCGCTGATCCTGGCGGGCGTGATCGGGTTGAAGCTGGCTCATTGAAGATTCCGTAGGAGCGGCCGTTGGCCGCGAACGCCGTGGCCTTAATGAGTCTTGATCGCGGCTGACAGCCGCTCCTACCAAAAGACGACCTGCCATGTGGAAGCGACGCGAGTCGCGATCTTCTGGAGAGGCTGCCGTTCACCCTTCGAAAGGCTCAGGGCGAACGGAGTGTTGTTCAGGGCTTCCCTAGTTATTGTTCGCGATCGCGGCGAGCTGCTGCGTGAGGTAGTTGCTGGTGGTACTCATGCGCGTCATCAGCGTGTCCAGCGCGGTGAACTGCGCGGTGTAGCGCGCTTCCACCTGCGTCATGCGCCGGTCCAGCGCGTCCTTCTGCTTCTCGATGTCCTTAAGCCGCGCCTGCAGGGTTTCGGTCTGCGCGTCGAGGCCGGCGTTGTCGGCGAGCATGGCGTCGATGCTCTTGCTCATCTTGGTGGCGTAGCCGTCATCACCACCAAACATGCGCGCGATGCTGCCGGAGTCCTTGGCGATGGCCTCGTTGAGCTTGGCGCTGTCCACGCTCAGCAGGCCGTCGGATCCGGTCTTGATGCCCAGCTGCGTGAGGTAGCTGTAGCTGCCACCCGGTGCCGAGCCGCTCATGATGGAGCGCAGCTCGGCGGCGGTCTGGCGCACGGTGCTGTCGCCGGTCAGCGTCGAGGCGGTCTTGGTGGCCGCGTCGTACTTGGTCAGGTTGTTGATCGTGGTCAACACCTGGTTGTATTTGGTGACGAAGTCCTGCACGGCCTTGGCGGAAGCACTGTTGTCGGTGCTCAGCGTCAGGTTGCCGGTGGTGCCGGGTTCTGCCTTGACCAGGTTCAGCGTGACGCCGTCCAGCGCGCCGGCCACGGTGTTGCTGGCGCTATAGACGTCGAAGCCTTCCACCTTCACATGGGCGTCGGCCGCGGCCTGGGTCTGGTTCAGTGAAATCAGCGAGGAATTGACGCTCACCGCCTGATTCGCACCGGTCTGGTTGCCGGTGAGCAACAGGCGCACGCCGCCGGATTCGGTCACCAGGGATGCGGTGACACCGGGGTTGTCCGTGGCCTTGTTGATCGCGTCGCGCAGCGCGCCGAGGCTGTTGTCGGTGCTGCCCAGGGTGACCTTGAAGCTCTTGTCGCCCACAGCGATGTTGACGTCGCCGGACCCGAGGCTGGTGTCGGCGCTGGCCAAGGGGCCGGAAACCAGCTTGCTGGCCTGAGCCAGCGATACCACCTCTACCGCGAAGCTGCCGCGCGCGGCGCCCGGGGCGGTGGTGGCGGTGAACAGGTCCTCGCGGGAGGACTTGACCGCCGGTGTCGCCACGGCGCCGCCGCCGACCAGGGTCTTGGCGGTGGTCTGCAGGTTGGACAGGGCGGACTTCATCACGCCCAGCGCCGACAGGCGTGTCTGGGTCTTGGACTGTGCCGCGGCGATGCGTGCGTCCGGCTTGGCACGATCCACGGCGACGAGCTGCGACACCAGGCTGACGACGTCGAGCCCGGAGCTGAAGCTGGAAGCATTGATGGAACTGGTGGCCATGTTCGATCCCTAAGTAAGTGACCTATGCAGTTTTCAGGCCAGGGCGTCGAGCAATCCGCCGTCGCCCTCGTCGGCCATGGCGCGGGCGATGCGCAGGGCCTCTTCGCTGGGCATCTGTCGCAGCACGGTGCCGTCGCGGGGATCCACCACCGACACGATCACCTGGTCCAGGTCGCGGTCCACGCGGAACTCCAGGCCGGTGCGGCTGGACTCCAGGTAACGCTCGATCTGACTGATGACTTCCTCCAGGTCTTCTGCGGAGGGCGCCTGCAGGGCTTCCGCCGTGTAGGGCGGCGGCGGCGGCGCGGCGGCGGCGGCAGGTGCGGCGGCGGGCGACACAAACGCGGAAACGGCAGCGCGGTGGCCCTCGCCTCCCCTGGAGGCTGCCACTGACGCTACCGCTGAGATGTCTGTATTCATGTGTTACTCCTTCAGCGACTCCGGAGTGGGAGTCCCTTGGGGGCGGGCCTTGCGGCCCGCCCCGTCGGGTTTCCGTCGCTTAGCCGCGCAGCAGGCTGAGGACGTTGTTCGGCGCCGAGTTGGCCTGGGCCAGCATCGCGGTACCGGCCTGCTGCAGGATCTGCGAGCGGGTCAGGTTCGCCGTTTCCGCCGCGAAGTCCGTGTCCTGGATGCGGCTGCGGGCAGCCGACAGGTTCTCGGAGGTCGTGGCGAGGTTGGCGACCACCGACTCGAAGCGGTTCTGCACCGCACCGATGGTGGCGCGAGCCGAGTTGACCTGCGACAGCGCGCTGTCCATCTGCTGGATCGCGAGCGAGGCGCCGGCGTAGCTGGCGATGCTCAGACCCGACAGGCCCGTGGTGGTGCTGGCCGTGCCGCTGCCGTCGCCGCCCGCCACGTTGAAACCGGTGGCGGTGCCGTCGTCCGAACCGGTCACCGTGATGGTGGCGGCCGAGCTCAGGTTGATGCGGCCGGTGGCCGAATCGTAGGCGGCGTTGACGCCGGTGGTGCTGGCCGCGTTGTTGATCGCGTCCACCACCTGGCCCACACGCTGCGAGGAGGTGCCGGCGGCGCCGATACCAGCGCTGACGTCGGTGCCGTTGATCACCAGGGTGCCGGCAGCGGCGGCGCCCAGGGCACTGATGCCCGAGACGGCGCTGGACTGGCCGGAAGCGGCGGTCACCGAGCCCAGCGCGGCGACGTTGGCGTCGACCAGGCCGGAGACGCTGATGGTTTCACCGGCGTTGGCGCCGACCTGGAACACGGCGGAGCTGAAGCTGCCGTCGAGCAGCTTGACGCCGTTGAAGGAGGTCTGGTTGGCGACGCGGTCGATTTCGCTCAGCAGCTGCGAGGCTTCGGTCTGCAGGGCGGCGCGGTCGGTGGTGGAGTTGGTGGCGTTGGCGGACTGCACGGCCAGCTCGCGGATGCGCTGCAGGTTGTTGGTGACCTGGCCCAGCGCGCCTTCGGCGGTCTGCGCCAGCGAGATGCCGTCGTTGGCATTGCGCTGCGCCTGGTTCAGGCCCTTGATCTGGCTGGTGAAGCGCTCGCTGATAGCGAGGCCGGCGGCGTCGTCCTTGGCGCTGTTGATGCGCAGGCCCGAGGACAGGCGCTGGATCGAAGTGGAAAGGGAAGACTGTGACGAGTTCAGATTGCGCTGGGCATTCAGAGACATCACGTTGGTGTTGATACCTTGCATGGCTTTCTCCTGGGTTGGATGTTGCCGGTGACGTTGTTTCCGGCCCTTCGCAGCTCTTTGCCGCTACTGAGGCCCTTAACGGCGCTTTCCGACAAACCTTTAGGAGATTTTCTGAAGATGGATCAACGGTAGGGAACGCCGGAGGAACGGCGCCGGGCAAAAGATCGCCAGGAGAAGGGTCCTGTGGGCCGCCACTACCAGTGGTGTGCCAGCGTCAACGACCAGCGCCGTGGCGGGTCCAGCTCGGCCCAGTGATTGCCGCTGAACAGCGACACGTCGCTACCGGCGTTGCGCACGCGCTCGTCACTGAGGTTGCGCCCCTCCAGCGACAGCGCCCAGCCCCGCGTGGAAGCCAGTGCGAGCTGTGCATTGAAGGTGGTCACGGCCGACTGTGCATCGGCCGCATCGTTGTCCAGCGAAAGAAAACTGCGCTCGCGGTGCAGCAGGTCTGCCGCGACACGCCAGCTCCAGCCGGCACCGAGCACAGCGTAGTACTCCAGCCCCAGCGCGCCGGAGAACGGCGGTGCGCGCGACAGGCGCTGGCCGCTCAGGTCCTGCGAGTCGCCCTGCTGGTCCGCTCGCGCCGGCGCATTGGGGAAGGACTCATAGCGCGCGTCCAGCCAGCCGAGGCTGCCCTGTGCGCTCCAGCCGCGCCCCAGCAGCCAGCGTGTTTCCAGCTCCGCGCCGCGCAGCTGCGCGGATGCCGCGTTCTGCACGTAGAAGGACGTGCCGTCAAAGGCATTGACCTGCAGGTTCCTCACCCGGCTCTCGAACAGGTTGAGGTTGAGTGCCAGACGCTTCGACAGCCACAGCGTCTTGAAGCCGCCTTCCAGCGTGGCGGCGCGCTCGGCGTCGAACTCCAGCCTGTCCGGGCTGGACGCCAGGTCGTTGTAGCCGCCGCTCTTGAAGCCGCGCGCCGCCAGCAGGTAGAGCGTTGTGTCGGCGCCAGGGCGATATTGCAGCACCACGCGCGGAGACCAGTCGTCTTCCTCGCGCTGCGCATCCGCCGTAAAGGCTTCTTCGCCGAGGGCCTGGCGGAACAGCAGGCCGCTGTTCTCGAAGGACTGCTGCATGCGCAGCGACTTGCGCTCGCGCGTCCAGCGCAGGCCGGCGTTCAACTCCCAGCGGGGCGCGAAACGCCAGCCTGCCTGACCGAACAGCGCGTAGCTGTCCGTCTGCTGCTGGAAATCCTTGCGACTCTGGTCCGACAGCGGGTCCAGTGCGGCGGGCAGGCGCAGCGCATCGAGGATCGGCTGCATCAGCGACGGCGCGGGGCCCGCCAGCAAGGCGGCCGCACCACCCGGGAACGCCGTGATACGGCTGTCCACGTCCAGGTCCGCGTGCAATAGATAGGCGCCGAGCAGCCAGTCGACCGCGTCGTGGCGCCCTTCCAGGCGCAGTTCCTGGCTCCACTGCCGGTAGTCCTCGTCAAAGGCCAGCGTCAGTAGCGGCACCGGTGAATAGTCGGCATCGTAGAAGTAGCCCAGGCGCGAGCCGGAAACGTTGCTCAGCGACGTGAAGCGCAAATCCGCCCCGCCCCACTCCAGGTTCAGCGTGGCGCTCGCCGCTCGCCGGTCCGCTTCGCTGTCCTCGGTATCCGTGGAGCTGTGGTAATCAAGCTGGGCTTCGGTCCTCGGATCGTACAGGCGGTACAGCCCCAGGCTCGCCGGCGTCGCCGCCGACAGCTCGCTGCCGAAGCGCTCCAGGCGCGTGCGGTTGGCCTCCAGGCTCAGCCAGCCGAACCACTCGCCCTCCGGCCGCCACTGCAGGCGTGTACGCAAGCCCTGGCTGCGGCGGCCCAGCGTCTCCTCGTCCAGCGCGCTGTTGTCGCCATACGCGCTCAGGCGTTCCTGCAGGCCCGACAGGCGCAGCGCCCAGTCCTGCGCCAGCGGCAGGTCCAACGCCGCGCGCAGCGTCAATGGATCCAGGTCGCCATGCACGGCGGCCAGCGAACCGCCGAGGTACTCGCCCGGCTCCGTGGTGCGCAGGCTCAAGGCGCCGCCGGTGCTGTTCTTGCCCAGCAGCGTGCCCTGCGGACCGCGGATCACCTCCACCTGCGCCAGGTCCCAGAACGGCATCAGCGCCGCCGTCCCGCGCCCCAGGTAGACCCCGTCGACGAACAGGGGCACGGAAGGATCGAAGCCGAGATTGGCGCCGGTGCCGATGCCGCGGATGAACAGCTGGTTCTTGCTGAACTGCGTGTTGGCGGCATAGCGGGACAGGTCGTCCACCGTGCTCAGGCGCGCGTCCTGCAGCTTCTCGCCGTCCAGCACGGCGATCGAGAGCGGCACCTCGCGCTCATCCTGTGGCCGCTTCTGCGCGCTCACTTCCACCGGGGCGAGTTCCACTGCAGGGCCTGCCCAGGCCGCGACCGGCATCAGAAATGCCAGCACGGCGCAAAGCCCGAGGCTGCGCATCTGCCGCTGCGACCCACCGCCCCCGATCACCTGCACCCGTTCCTGCGTTATCGCCGTTGAGGGGCGCTACTGTTGCAGCGCAGCGGCCATACTGCAATGCGGGCCAGCGCCGACAAAAGAAACGGCCCCGGAACATCCTTGTTCCGGGGGCCGTCGGTACAGCTGTTCAAATCAGGCGGCGAGGCTGGCCTGGCGCTGCGGTTCCTCGTAACTGTCGGGAATCGCCTGGCGCAGCATTTCGATCGCCTGGTTGGCGGAGCGCATCTGCTGCAACTCCTGGGTCTGCGACAAGCCGGACTGCAGCCAGTCCTGCACCGCCGCCACCGCAGCCGAAACCTTCAGCACCAGGAAGTGATCGCCGGGGCGGTCCAGCATGAAGCACTGCTCGATCTGCTCGAGCTGGCTCAGGGCCTTTACCGGTTCCACGGCCCAGGCACGCACCATGCGCGAAAGGTCGTTGCAGAAATCGAGGGCGTCATCGAGAGTCATCCGTTTCTCTCCTGGTTTCAAAAGGACCGTGTGACCGGTCGGCATCTTCCGCCCCCGATGCGGCGGGCGTGTGACAAGGATGCGTTTCCAGCCTGAACGCCAGCTGAAGATCGCTGCAGTGCAGCGAAATATTTTGTTATTTAATCAGTACCTTGCAGGCTGCGGTGGATTTCGCAGCGGGGCATGCGGAATGCAACGAAGCTCATCGCGAAGCACTGGCCCGTGGTGCCATTTCGCGGCCTGTCGGGTCTGTCTCAAGCACTGACTCGTGCAGGCTGCCGATCCGTTCCAGAACGTGGCCCTCCGAATCCAATTCCACCAGCGCCCAGGATAGATCGGAGATTTCCCCTTCCAATTCCCCGGGATCCTCCAGCAGGTAGCAGAAATCAAAGAGAAGCTCCGCCTGGGCACCGCGGACCAAGTCGGTCAGGTCCTCATCCCTGGCACCGAGTTCCTTCAGCCTCTTCAGTGCATGCCCCTGGCCAGCATAGGGAGCATCCGGACTGCGCTGCAGATCTTGCAAGATATTCTCAATCCAGCCATGGTCGTTCTCACCAAGAATCCGCTTCCAGGCTTGGCGAAGAAACACATACCTTGCCAGTTGGGGAATCCCCTCCTCAATCTGCGATCTCGCCCAGCCTTCAGGGTCCGGGCATCCAAGCCTGCGCAGCCGTTCCGTCAGTTCCACCTGATCCATGGTCGCCCCTTAATAATGCCGACTGAGCCTGTACCGAAAGCGGCTTAGCGTAAAGACGGAAAGTAGTTATTGATCCCATCAACGGCTCCGATCCCGCACTCTGCCTCGGCCACGCTCACTCCTTGAAGTAGACCACCTGGTTGCTCGTGGCCAGCAGCACGCCCTCCGGGCTCCAGATTTCCGCGGCCTGGTCGAAGAAGCCGCCGTGGAAGCGCAGGCCGCGCGCATGCGCCAACAGTTCGCGCTCACCCTGCGCCGCGAGCGCCGCGGCGTCGGCGTGGAAGTAGACCGTCATCGACACGGTGCCGGCCATCGCCATGCGCTGGCGGCGGATGAAGCTGCGCGGGAAGAACACGTCGCAGATCGAGGCCAGCGCGACGAAGTCCAGCGGGCGCGGCGGCTCGTCGCGCACCCACAGCAGGGTCTCGGAGCTGTCGGCCTGCGGCTTCTCGTGCTGCGGCAGCGGCGGGATGCCGCCGCGTACCAGTCGCAGGTCGTAGCGACCGACCCACTTGGGCAGGCCCGGCAGGCCCTTGAGGCTGCGCAAGCCGTCCATCGCCGGTGCCGGCGGGAACGGCAGGTCCGTGGCCTCCCAGGTCTCGCGGCGCAACGCCGTGATGGCGGTGGCGGTAGCCGCCACCTGCCCACCTTGCGACAGCTCCATGGTCCAGTGCTGGGTGCTGCGGCTGGTGCGCGCCGGACGCGCCGCCACCTCGAACCCGCCATCCGCGATCGGTGCGGCGAAGTTCACGGTCAAGGCCACGGGCTCGCCCAGGCGCTCCGTGTGCTGCATCACCGCTTGCAGCAGTGTCGCGGCGATCACGCCACCAAAGGGGCCGACCATGTTGGCGTAGCTCGCCGAGGTCTGGCCGCTGTACTGACCACCCTCGCCGCTCAGCCGGATGGCCTGGTCCAAGGGATGAAGTGCGGCAGCGCTGTCTGAAGTCATGGCGGGGAAATCCTGGAAAGTTGATCCAGGAAGCCTAGCGCATCAGGCCCAACCGGGGCATCGCTCGATCCGCGAAGAAAAACAACGTAGCCCGGACGCAGTCCGGGAGCTCCCAGCGAAGGTGCCCCCGGATTTCATCCGGGCTACATGACGGATGTGTCCCGTCAGATCTTCGCCATCACATCCGGCTCCGCCACGTAGAACTGCCGGAACCACTCGCGGAACTGGAAGATCGGGCCGTCGCCTTCGCAGAGCAGCGGCTTGTGGCGGTACTTCTTGTTATTCCAGATCACCATGTCCACGCTCTCGAAGCCGGCACCCTCTTCGCCCTCGGCCTCGTGCTGCATGTGGTCGATCAGCTTGCGGGCGATGTAAAGCTCCTTGGAGCCCTCCAGGTAGGCTTTGTGGCGGAAGCTCATGTTCATCCTGGTGAGCTCGCGCGTGATCGGCTGGGTATAGGAGAACAGGGTGGCGCTGACGCCCTCCTGGGTGAAGGTCACGGTGCCGACGGACCCCGCGCCCCAGGTCTGGCCCACGATATAGCCGCCGCCCAGGTTGAAGCGCTGCATGTGCTGCTCGTACTCCACCTGGATCGGCGGGATGCCCGCCGCGCCGTGCAGGAACTTGAGGTGCGCGATGTCCACCGAGTTCTCGACGATCTCCTGGATCGCCGTGCTCGCCTGCCAGGTGCCGCGCTGGTCGCCGACCCAGCCCTCGTCTTCCATGCAGGGGATGTGCGGCAGGTCCCAGCTGGGCGGCTCGGCCCGCGGGTGGAACCAGGCCCAGATCTGGCCATAGCGCTCCTGCACCGGCAGCGTGCGCAGGATGGGGCGGACCTTGGTGATGGCCGGCGCGCCCTTGCCGTAGGGCACCTGCTTGCACCAGCCGTCGGCGTCGTACTCCCAGTGATGGAAGGGACAGCGGATGTGGTCGCCGCAGACCTTGCCGCCATGACCAAGATGAGCGCCCAGGTGCGGGCAATAGGGATCGCTCATGCCGACCTTGCCGCTCTCGCCGCGGAACAGCACCCACTCCTGGTCGAACAGCTTGACGTTGCGGACCTCGCCCACCTTCAGGTTCTCCGAGAAATCCACGAAGAACCAGCTGCTGGGGATGGGAAACGGGCAGCGCTCCAGGCGGGTGGACTCCAGCAACTGGGCCAGGCTGAGGCTCGCGGCCGGGCTGGATGGTTTGGATGCTTCGGCTGATGCGCTGGACATGGCGTCCCCCGTTGGGCGGATGGTTTCGGGCTTACGGTGCTCGAGACACGCGCCAACGACCGCTCAACCGGAGGAATGACCCTGGGTAAAGGCGCCTTGGGCTGGTCTTGCACCAGGCCTCCAGCCTAGAGAGGCGGACAACCCGGATTCATCCCTCATATGCAGGGGTGATTGGCCTTGCGGATGACATTCCGTCATCCGCAAGGCCAATCACGGGCGGGATGGCGCACGGGAGGGACCGCCCAGGGCGGCATTCGCCGGGGGGTACGGCGGGACTTCAACGAGACGGCGTAATCCGGGGTGCCTTGGCCGGGGCCGAGGGTGCCACCGGCCTGGCCTCGCCGGCACTCTGGAGCCCGGCCGGCGCTCGCTGGGCGATCTCCATGCGGCCGTCCACGAACAGGCTGCAGGCGGCGAGCGTCAGCGCCATCAGAACCGCGGAATAGATACCGAAAATCTTCACCGGGCATCCTGCAAACCAGATGCGCCATGATAAATCCGCAGGGGCGCGACCCGGGTGCCGTCAGGCTGCCGTCAGCGACCCTTCAGCGCAGATAATCGAACAGGCTCATCCCCTGCACCTTGGCAAAGGTCTGTTGCGCTGCCTGCAGCGCCGTGAGCTGCTGTGACAGCCGCGTGGCGGCCTCGGCGTAGTCCAGGCCGCGGATCTTGTCGAGCGCGGTCTCGGTCTCCACCTGCTGCGCGCCGTTCTGGCTTTCGGCGTCGTCCAGCGCCGCCAGGCGGTTGCCCACCCCGGCGCGGACGTCCGACAGGTGCAGGCTGGCGTTGTCGATGGCGCTCAGCGACTGGTGCATGGCGGTCTGCACCTGGGCGCGCTGCGCCGCGGTGTCCTGCGGCATGCCGGCGATGCGCACCAGCTCATCGAGCTGCGCGAACATGTCCTTCTGCCCGCTGGCGCCCACCGTGAAGCGGTCACCCTCGGCCGGCACGCCGGTGAAACTCAGGTCCACACCGCGGAAGGCGATGGCCTGGCCTTCCGTGTAGGCGCCGCTGGTGACCAGCGTGTTACCGGCGTCGCGTACCTCGTAATTGCCGCCGGTGAAGCTCAGCGTATAGCTGCCGCCGTCCCACAGCGAGGCGTCGGTGAGACGGGCGCTCTTGAGCCCCGCCGTGCCCGTGTTGGCGCCGGAGGACACGGTGAAAGTGCCGTTGCCGTCGCGCAGGCGCTGGAACACCTCGCTGCCCGGATCGGAGTCCGCCACGGTGCGGCTGCCGGTCACCTGCAGCAGGCGCTGCTGCTGGTCGCCGGCGTAGCTCACCGTGCCGCTACCGGCGAACGGCGCCACGCCGTCCTGCGAGCCGCCGAACAGGTAGCGGCCCTGTCCGTCGTCGGCGTTGGCGTAGGACAGCAGCTGCTCGCGCAGGCTCTTCAGCTCGTTGGCCAGGATGCCGCGGGTCTGCGTGGACTGCGTGCCGTTGTTCAGCTCCACCGCGATCTCGCGCACGCGCTGCAGCACTTCCACGCTGTCGGCCAGCACATTCTCTTCCAGGCCCAGGCGATTGCGTGCCGTATCGATCTGCTGCTGGTAGCGCGCGTACTGCGCGCTGGCCTGGTCCAGGCGCACCGCCGAGGCGGAGCCTGAAGGATCGTCGGCCGCGCTCTGCAGGCGCTGACCGGTGGCCAGTTGCAGCTGCGTCTTGGCCAGGGCGGCCTGCTGCTTCTGCATCTGGCCGATGGCGCTCTGCTGCAGCATGGATGTGGAGACTCTCATGGTGCGCTCCCTCAATTCCGCGATGCGTCGAGCAGGGTCTGGAACACTTCGTTGGCCACCGCGATCACGCGCGCGGCCGCCTGGTAGGCCTGCTGGAAGCGCACCAGGTCGGCGGCCTCCTCGTCCAGGTTCACGCCGGACAGCGAAGCCTGCTCGGCCTCGGTCTGCGCGCGCACGGAGGCCTGCGCGTCGAGCTGCAGGCCGGCCTGCTGGGCCTGGGCGCCGGCGCGGCCCACCAGCGCCGCCTGCGAATCCGATAGGGTGCTGCGGCCGCCGTCGAGCACGCCGAGCGTGGACAGCTTGGCCAGCGCGCGGGCGTTACCGTTGTCGTTGCTGCCGGCGGTGTTGGCGCCGACGCTGAAGCTGTCTCCCGCGGCGGGCGCTCCGTTCAGCTTCAGGCTCCAGCCATTGACCTCGATGCTGTCGCCGGCATTCCAGCTGAAGCTGCCGCTGCCATTGACGCTGTAGGTGTTGGGGCCGGTGAACTGGATGCTGACGCCGCCCAGCAGGTTGGCGTTGGCGGGATCGGTCACGCCGATGCTGCCGACCGTGGCCGCGCCGGTATTGGACAGCCCCGCGCTGGCGCGCACCGGCGAGGCGGCGGCGAGGCGCGAGGGGTCGGTGATCGCCACGCGCAGTTGCGCCGCGCCGTTGGCGGTGGGCTTGAGCAGGTAGCGGTCGCCCGCGGCCGGCGTGCCGCTGAGCGTCAGCGACAGGCCCTCGGCGCGCAGCGGATCGGCGGCGGTGCCGCTGCCGGTCAGGGGTACACTGCTGCCGTCGCGGGCGCGGCTCAGCTGCCAGGCGCTGCCATTGAAGGACAGCGCGTAGTCGTCGCCGGTCAGCGCGCCGGCATCGCTCAGCCCCACGGAAACGGTGGCGCTGCCGGTGTTGGCGCGCGCCGGGTAGACCGAGCCGGCGATGTCGGCAAAGAAGTCGCCGCTCATCTGGCCCTTGGCATCCATGCCCTGGGAGTGGATCTCGTTCATCGCCTCCGCCAGGCCCGCGGCCATGCGGCCAAGGTCGCTCTTGGCGGGGTCCAGAACCTCGCGGCGGAAATCCAGCAGGCCGCCGATCACGCCGCCACTGGTCTGTGCGGTGATGTTCTGGCCGCCAGAGAAGAACAGTTCCTTGCGGCCGCTGCCGTAGGCGTCGTCGCCCACCGTCAGCGAGTTGGCCTGGCGGCCCAGCACCAGGGCCTGGCCGCTGCCGGTAAAGACATTGATGCCACCGTCGTCCTGCTCGGTGGTAGTGACACCGATGCGGCTGGCGATCTCCTTGATCAGCGTGTCGCGCTGGTCGAGCAGGTCGTTCGGCGGCTGGCCACCCGACTGGCCCTTGGCCAGCACGATGCGCTCGTTGAGATCCGCCACCTGCTTGGCGTAGCGGGTGACCTCGTCGGCGGTCTGGCTGAGGCGCTGGTTGATCTCGCTTTCCAGGCCGTCGAACTGCGTCTGCATGTCGTTGTAGCGGCCGGCCAGGCCCTGGCCGGCGGAAATCACGGTCTGCCGCGCCGCGCTGCTGCCGGGGTTGGCCGACAGGCCGCTCAGGGAATCGTAGAAGCCCTGCAGCGGCTTGGTCAGGCCGGAGTCGCTGCTCGACAGCCAACTGTCCACGCGCGAGGCCAGGCCGGCGAAGGTCTCGGCCCGCGAATAGGCCGAGGCGTCGCCCTGCAGGCGCGTGGTGATCAAGGCATCGGCCAGCCGCTTGACCGTGCTGGAGCTGACGCCGGCGCCGATGTAGCCGTCGCCCTGCGGCCCGCCGATGCGCGAGCCCAGCTCCACGCGCTGGCGCGAGTAGCCCGGCGTGTTGACGTTGGCGATGTTGTGGCCGGCCGTGTCCAGGGCCTTGCGGTAGGCCATCAGGCCGGAGACGCCGATGGAAAGAAGGTCGCTCATGCCAGTCGGGTCCCTGTGTCATTCATGGCGGTCTGTACCGTCGGGCCATAGGCGATGCGCATGATCTTCTGCGCATAGGCCGGGTCGGTGGCGTAACCGGCCTTCTGCAGGCCGGAAACGAATTGGTGCGCGCTGCCCTGATGGCGCAGGGCCTGCTCGTATCGCGGGTTGGACTTGAGGAAGCGCGCGTAGTCGTCGAAGGACTCGGCGATCGATCCGTACGAGCGGAACTTCGCCTCCTGCCGCTCCATGCGGCCGCCTTCGTATTCATGCGTCATGGTGCGGACACGGTCGCCGTCCCAGGACTTGTCAGCCTTGATGCCGAAGAGGTTGAACGACGCCTTGCCGTCGGCATGACGGATCTGGTGCTTGCCCCAGCCGGTCTCCAGCGCCGCCTGCGCCACCAGCACGCGGGCCGGGATACCCAGCTCCTTGGCGGCCTTCTCGGCATGCGGCAGCACCGCGTCGATGAATTCCTGCGGTGTCTTGGGCTTGAACTCCGACAGGGTCTCGTCGGCCTTGAGGGCCAGCGGCGGGTTGATGTCTTCCGTCTTGCCTCTCCGCTCGGGAGAGGTCGCCGCATTGGCAGCAAAGCTGCCCAAGTGCTCCCTTGAGCGACGGGTGAGGGATGCGCTCTCGGATAGCGCATCGGCCCCATCCACCGACAGTCCCTCACCCTTGCCCCTCTCCCCGGGGGAGAGGGAATAGGTCGTCGGTTCCGTCTGGGCCTCGCCCAGCCCCTGGCTCATCTTGAGTTGCCGCACCAGCATGTCGGCCAGGCCCACGCCCTTGCCGCTGGAGAGCTGCACGGCCATCTGCTGGTCGAACATGTCGCGGTAGAAGCTGCCCTGCTCGCTGCCGCCCAGCGCATCCTCGCCCGGCGTTGCCGCCCGCATGGCCTTGAGCATCTGCTGCAGCATCAGGGACTCGAATTGCTTGGCCGCCTTCTGCAGGGCAACCGGGTCCTGCTCGCGCGCCTGCGCCTTCAGGCCAGCGAACTGGCCGAAGTCGGTGACGGAATCGAGCGGGGACAGGGCCATCAGATGACCACCAGCTCAGCGCGCAGGGCGCCGGCTTCCTTCAGGGCCTCCAGGATCGCCACCAGGTCGCCGGGAGCGGCGCCCACCTGGTTCACGGCGCGGACGATGTCGTCCAGGCTGACGCCGGCGTCGAACTTGAACATGCGGCCGCCGTTCTGCGTCACTTCGATGGCGGAGTCCGGCACCACCACGGTCTGGCCGTCCGAGAACGGTGCCGGCTGGCTGACGCGCGGCTTCTCGGAAATGGTGACGGACAGCGAGCCGTGCGCCACCGCCGCCGGCAGCACACGCACGCCGCTGCCGATCACCACCGTGCCGGTGCGGCTGTTGACGATCACGCGCGCCGGAGCGTCGCCCGGCTGCACGTCGATGTTCTCCAGCATGGACAGGAAGGCCACGCGGCTGTTGCTGTCGGCCGGCGCGCGCACCGACACCGTCACCGGGTCCTGCGCCGCGGCCACGCCGCCGCCCAGGGCCAGGTTGATGCCCTCCGCCAGGCGGGTGGCGGTGGTGAAGTCCGGCACGTGCAGGTTCAGGCGGATGTCCGGCGAGGCGGTGAAGCTGCTCGGCACCGCGCGCTCCACCATGGCGCCGTTGGGAATGCGGCCGGAGCTGGGGATGTTGACCGACACGCGGGAGCCGTCCTTGGCCGAGATGCCCAGGCCGCCGACCACTACGTTGCCCTGCGCCACGGCGTAGACCTGGCCGTCGGCACCCTTCAGCGGCGTCATCAGCAGCGCGCCACCGCGCAGCGAGCCGGCGTTGCCGATGGAGGACACCGTGACGTCGATGGCCTGGCCGGGCTTTGAGAAGGCCGGCAGCTCGGCGTGGATCGCCACCGCCGCCACGTTCTTCAGCTGCGGGTTCACGCCGGGGGGAATGGTCACGCCCAGCTGCGCCAGCATGGCCTTGAGGCTCTGCACCGTGAACGGCGCCTGCGTGGTCTGGTCGCCGCTGCCGTCCAGACCCACCACCAGGCCGTAGCCCACCAGCGGGTTGCCGCGCACGCCAGCCACGCTGGCCAGGTCCTTCACGCGCTCGGCCTGGGCCGGAGCGCACAGGACCAGCAGCAGTGCGACGAGAGAAATTTTACGGATCATGGCGATCACCTCAGAACGGGAACCAGCCCGAGTTGAAGAAGCGGCTGGCCCAGCCCATCACGTTGCTGTCTGCCACCGCACCCTGCCCCGAGTAGGCGATCGCCGCGTTGGCCACGCGGTCGGAGGTGATGGTGTTGTCCGGGCGGATGTCGATCGGCCGCACGATGCCCTCGATGCTGACCGTCTCGCTGCCCTGGTTGATCTGCACCTGCTTGCGGCCGCTGACCACCAGGTTGCCGTTGGGCAGCACCTGCATCACCACCGCGCCGACGCTGCCCTGCAGCTGGTTGGACTGGCTGCTGTCGCCGTTGCCCTTGAAGCTCTTGGACGAACCCAGCTCAGCCTCCAGCACCGGCACGCCATTCACCGTGACCGGCCGGCCGAACAGGGTCGGGCCGTCGATGCTGGCCTTGGAATCCTTGGCGGTGTTGGTGCTGGCCTTCTTCTGCGCGGTGGTGGATTCCACCAGCACGATGGTCAGCGTGTCGCCGACACGGCGCGCCTTCTGGTCCTCGAACAGCGCCATGCCGCCGGCAGCGTAGATCGAGCCTTCGCTCGCGGCAGCGGCGGGCACCGGCATCGGCAGCGCCGCAGGCGGCGGCATGGCCGGCGCGCTGGCGCAGGCCTGCAGCATCAGGGTGGCGGTGGCGAGCAGGGCGAGAGATCGCCCACGGCGCGCGCTGTCTGCTTGTTGGCCCGGGACTAGGCGATCTCTCTCCCTCACCCACCGCCCGCATCCGCGGGCAGTCCCCCCTCTCCCACTGCGTGGGAGAGGGTAGGTCAGTCGACAGCCTGCGGCTGTCGGTTCCTGGTTAGGGGCTTTCATCGCGGCGCTCACAGGTTGTTGTTGACGTACTGCAGCATCTGGTCGGCGGTCGAGATCGCCTTGGAGTTCATCTCGTAGGCGCGCTGCGTCTCGATCATGTTCACCAGTTCCTCCACCACGTTGACGTTGGAAGATTCCAGCGAGCCCTGCTGCAGGTTGCCCAGGCCGTTCAGGCCCGGCGCGCCGCTCTGCGGGCTGCCGCTGGCAGCGGTCTCGGTGTAGAGGTTCTCGCCCTTGGGCTGCAGGCCGGCCGGGTTGATGAAGTCCGCGATCAGGATCTGCCCCACCTGCTGCGGCGCCGCCTGGCCCGGCACGGTGACGCTGACGGTGCCGTCGGCGCCGATGGTGACGTTCTGCGCGTTCTCCGGCAGCGTGATGCCCGGCTGGATCGGATAGCCGCTGGAGGTGACCAGCTCGCCCTGGCTGCTGACCTGGAAGGAGCCGTCGCGCGTATAGGCGGTGGAGCCGTCCGGCATCGTCACCTGGAAGAAGCCACGGCCGTTGACCGCCGCGTCCAGGCCGTTGCCGGTCTGCAGCATGTTGCCCTGGGTGAACATCTTCTCCGTGGCCACCACGCGCACGCCGGTGCCCAGGTTCAGGCCCGAGGGCGCCTCGGTCTGCTGAGTGGTCGCGCCGCCCGCCTGCTTCACGGTCTGGTACATCAGGTCCTCGAAGGCCGCCCGGCCCTTCTTGAAGCCCGTGGTGTTGACGTTGGCGAGGTTGTTGGAAATGACCGTCATGCGCGTCTGCTGCGCATCGAGACCGGTCTTGGCAACCCAGAGTGATTGGGTCATGGCTGTCATCCTGCTGAAGCGGCGGAAATCCGCCTTTGCTTAGGAGGAGTACAAGTTCCGGACCAGCAGGAATCGTGACGGGATGTTGGCGCAGCGAGGAGCGATAAGAGAGCAGCTATCTTGTCTTCCCTCTCCCCTTGCGGGAGAGGGATTGAGGGACGAGGGCATGGATGCCCGAGGTAGGACAACGCAGGAGCATTTGCCGAGAGGGGGATCTGGCGGTGGCTACCACCCGATAGATCCCCCTCTCCCTAACCCTCTCCCGCGAGGGGAGAGGGGACCGCATCAGCGACTACCGTGGGCTTTTATCCCATCCTGACGATGGACGACGCCGCCTGCGCATTGTCTTCCGCCGCCCGCATCAGCTTGGTCTGCATCTCGAACGCCCGGGCCAGCTGGATCATGTTGACCATGGCCTCGGAGATGTTGACGTTACTGGTCTCGACCGCGCCGGTGGTCATGACCTTGCCGGCCGCCGCGTCCAGCGCCTGCCCGGCCTTGGCGCGGAACAGGCCGTCCGGGCCGCGCTCCAGCTGCTCCGGCCGCGCCTCCACCACGCGCAGGCGGCCGACGGTGGCGGTGGTTTCCGCGCCCTGGCCCAGCGGCACGATGGAAATGCTGCCGTCACCACCCAGGGTCAGCGAGCTGCTCTGGGGAATCGACACCGGGCCGCCGTCGCCCAGCACGGCCAGGCCGGAGGCGGTGCGCAGCTGGCCGTTCACATCCAGCTGCAGCTCACCGCCGCGGGTGTAGGCCTCGGAGCCGTCCGGCGCCTGCACCGCCAGCCAGCGGTCCTGGTCCAGTGCCACGTCCAGGTCGCGCCCGGTCTGCTGCACCGCGCCCATGGTGGAATCCCAGCCGCTGCCCTTGAGCAGCGTGTTGACGCGCGACGGCAAACCGCCGCCTTCCACGTTCATGGCCTGCTGCGCCGCAAGCTCCGCCTTGAAGCCCACCGTGCTGGCGTTGGCCAGGTTGTGGCTGTTGACCGCCTGCGCCTGCAGGGTTTGCTTGGCGCCGGTCATCGCTACATATAGGGCTCTATCCATGGCTTTGCTCCTTCTTGCTTCCCTCTCCCACCGGGAGAGGGATCGAGGGTGAGGGACTCGGGGTCAACGGAATCGGCCGCCGTCCCTCACCCCAACCCCTCTCCCGGTGGGAGAGGGGCTTTCATCCTTACCGGATATTGATGATCGTCTGCGTGATCTGGTCGCTGGTGCTGATCATCTGCGCGTTCGCCTGGAAGTTGCGCTGCGCGGTGATCATGTTCACCAGCTGCTCGGTCAGGTCCACGTTGCTGGCCTCCAGGGCGCCGCTCTGGATCTCGCCGAAGTTGGTGCCGCCGGCCTGGCCGCGCAGGGCGGAGCCGGAGCTGAAGGTCTCGCCCCAGGTGCTGTCACCCAGCTGCTGCAGGCCCTGCGGATTGGCGAAGTTGGCCAGCGCCACCTGGCCCAGAGGGGTCGCCTGGCCGTTGGTGAAGCGCGCCTGCACGATGCCCTCGTCCGTCACCTCGATGCCGGTCAGCCTGCCCGTGGCGTAGCCGTCCTGGCGCAGGCTGCTGACGCTGAAGCGCTCGCCATACTGCGTGGAATTGTTCAGGGCCAGGGTCAGGTTCAGCGGCGCCGAGCCGGTGCTGGTGTTCACCGCCGGCAGCGCGATGTTGCCGCCCGCGGGAGTCAGCATCTGGCCGCTGTCGGAGTAGGTCAGCGTGGTGGCGGGGCCCACCGCGGCGCCGTCCACCTGCATGTTCAGGCTCCACTCGTTGGCATTAGCGGTCTTGGAGAAGAACAGGTTGGCCGTATGCGGCGCGCCCAGGGAGTCGTACACCGTCACCGAGGTGGTGTGGTTGTAGCTGGTGGGGTCGGTGGCGCTGAAGGTGGCGTTGGTCGGCACCGTGGCATTGGCCGGCAGGTTGATGCCGGTGTCGATGCGCGTGGTGGCGGCGGGCGGATTGTCGTTGGTGGACAGCTGCAGGTCCGACAGCTGCGCGGTGTCGAAGGACGAGCCGCCGGCCACCGGCGGGTAGGCCTGCAGGCGCTGGCCGTTGGCGTTCACCACGTAGCCGTTGCGGTCGGTGCCGAAGGCGCCGGCGCGGGAATACACGGTGGCGCCGTTGTCGCTCAGCGTGAAGAAGCCCTGGCCGCTGATGGCCAGGTCCAGGCTGTTGTTGGTGAAGTTCACCGAGCCCTGCGAGAACTGCTGCGCCACCTTGTCCAGGCGCACGCCGGCGCCCACCGCGTTGTCGGAGATACCGCCCGAGCTCTGCGGGAAGAAGTCCACGAACTGCGCGCGCGAGCCCTTGAAGCCCGTGGTGTTCGCATTGGCGATGTTGTTGGCGGTCACGCCGAGATCGGCGGAGGCGGCGTTGAGGCCGGAAAGGGCGATACGGAAGGTCATGGGTGACTCCTAGAAGATCTGGCGGACGTCGGAGAGCTTGGTCGCCCCGAGTCCGGAGAGGTTGAGCGTGAGACCGTCGCTGCCCAGCGAAACGCTGTCGACCACGTCGAGCCCATAGGTAGATACGGATTGCGTGCTGCCGCCCTGGTCGAGCGTTGCGCGCAGGGTGTAGGTGCCGGCTTCCATGCGCTTGCCGGACTCGTCGTTGCCGTCCCAGACGAACTGGTTGAGCCCGGCCGGGCGCGTGCCCAGGTCCAGGCGGCGCACCACCTGGCCGGCGCTGTCCAGCACCTCCACGTTCAGCGTGCCGCCGGCGGGCAGCTCCGCGCCGGCGCCGAGTCCGCCGGTATCCGGCAGCAGCGAGGTCTTGGAGGGCACCAGCACGCCGCGCCCCACCATCTGCGCGCCCTGCAGCGCCTGCGAGGACTGCAGCGAGGCCGCCATGCTGGAGAAGGACTCCTGCATCTGCTGGATACCGGACACGGTGCTGAACTGCGCGATCTGGCCCAGGAACTGGGCGTTGTCCATCGGCTTGGTGGGGTCCTGGTTCTTCAGCTGCGTGGTCATCAGCTTCAGGAACTCTTCCTGGCCGAGCTGCTGCTTCTTCTTGCCGCTGTCCTGCTGCAGCGAGAGTCCGAGGTTGTCGAAAGTGGTGCTGCCGACGGCGGCCATGGATCAGGTCCTTATTTGCCGAGGTTGAGCGTACGCAGGGTCATGTCCTTGGCGGTGTTCATCACCTCCACGCTGGCCTGGTACGAGCGGGAGGCGGAGATCATGTTGACCATCTCCTCCACGATGTTGACGTTGGGTGCGTAGACGTAGCCGTCCTTGTCCGCCAGCGGGTTGCCCGGCTCGTAGCGCTTCTGCGCCTCGGTCTGGCTTTCCACCACACCGCGCACCTGCACGCCGGAGCCTTCCGGGTTCTGCGCGTCGGCTATGGCCTGGAACACCGGCAGCCGTGCCTTGTAGACCGAGCTGGCGTCGCCGCTGACCGAGTCCGCGTTGGCCAGGTTGGAGGCCACGGTGTTGAGGCGCACGGACTGCGCGCTGAGCGCGGAGCCGGCGATGTCGAAGATCTTCATGGACATGGAGGCTTACCTCTTATTGCCCGGTGATGGCGGTCAGCAGCGAGCGCAGCCGGCCATCCATGAAGCTCAGGCTCGCCTGGTACTGCAGCGAGGCCTGGGCAAACTGTGACTGCTCCACCTGGGTGTCCACCGTGTTGCCGTCCACTGCGGGCTGCGTCTGCAGGCGGTAGACCGTGGCGGCCTTCAGTTGGGCGTCGTCCAGGCCGCTATTCACGGCAGCAGCGCCGCCGGCCGCGGGCGCGGCGGGCTGTTGCGCCGCCGAGAGCAGCTTCTGGAAATCGATGTCGCGCGCGCGATAGCCCGGGGTATCGGCATTGGCGATGTTCGCGGCCAGCAGTTCCATGCGGCGCCGCTGCAGTTGCAGGGCGTCGGCGTGGATGCCGAACAGCGGGTCGTTGGCCATGTGGTCCTCCGGGCGAAAAGCCTTTGTGGAGGTATCAAGGCAACTGCCGTACCAGACGAGGGGCCGGCTGTCGGAGCAGGGCCCGTGGCCGTTCGTCCTGGGCCTGTCGCAGGGCTAGCGGCGGGTGACGGGGCCTGGGTCAGCCGGCCCGCCCGCGCTTCGACAGGCTCAGCACGAACGGGCCCGAGAGAATGCCCTTAGTGCCTGATCTGTATGGCTTTCAGCCGCTCGACCACGGCCTCTGCCAGCTCGTCGGAACTGAACTTGGGCAGGAAGCGGTCGGCCCCCACGCGCTCCACCATGGCGTGATTGAAGATGCCCGACAGCGAGCTGTGCATCAGCACGTACAAACCCTTCATGCGCGGGTCGCGACGGATTTCCGTCGTCAGGCGGTAGCCATCCATCGCCGGCATTTCGACGTCGGAGATCACCATCAGCAGTTGCTCGTCCAGCGGACCCCGGTCCGCCAGGCCCTGCAACTGGCGCAGGGCGTCCTTGCCGTCGGTGGCCGTCACGCACTCGATGCCGAGCTGCGCCAGCACCTTCTCGATCTGCGTGCGCGCCACCTTGGAGTCGTCCACCACCAGCACCCGGCGCCCACGCGCATCCAGCTCCATCGCCTGGGCCTGCATGGCGTCCGACATGCCGGGGCGGTCGCCGGTCACGGCGGCCAGCACCTTCTCCACGTCGATGATCTCCACCAGCTCCTCGCCGTAGCGGGTGATGGCGGTCAGGAAGCTCTCCGTGCCGGTTTCCGGCGGCGGCTGCACCGTGGCCACGTCCACGTGGATGATGCGGTCTACCGACTGCACCAGGAAGCCCTGCACCGAGCGGCTGTACTCCGCCACGATCACGTGCGCCGCCGAGGCCTCCGTCACCGCCGGCCCGCCGATGGCCCGGTGCAGGTCGATCACCGGCACCACGCGCCCGCGGATGTCCGCCACGCCCGCCACCAGCGGATGCGAGGACGGCATCGACGACAGCCGCGGCCGCCGGATGACCTCCTGCACCTTGAACACATTGATGCCGAAGACCTGCCGCGGCCCGAGACGGAACAGCAGCAGCGCCAGGCGGTTGTGCCCGGCCAGCTGGGTACTGCGGTCGATGCTTTCGAGTAGGCCGGTCGCCATGTGCGTCTCCGTATGCAGCCTGTATCGGCCCCATCTGCAGAATCTTTAGCCCTCGATTTGTCCCCTCTCCCGCTCGCGGGAGAGGGTGCCCGGAGGGCCCTGGAACAGGCCTTGCCTCCACTCCACCAAGCCCCGGAGCCCGCATGAAACTCCCCAGCGTCCTGATCATCTTGCTCGCCAGCCTGCCGGCCCAGGCCGCCGACGCCGTGCAGCCGCTGGCTGCCCTGCGCGACACCGCCGTTGCCACCGTGCTCGCCCAGGCCGCCCCCAGCGCCCGCGCCGAGGCCCTGGCGCTGGACGACCGCCTGCGCCTACCCGCCTGCGCCGAAGCCCTGCGCACCGCGCCCGAGCCGATCCGCGGCGGCCAGGTGCGCGTCGCCGTCAGCTGCGGCGCGCCCGCCGCCTGGACCGTCTACGTCGGCGTGCGCCTCACCGACATACGCCCCGTCCTCACCCTGGCCCGCGGCGCGCAGCGCGGCGAGGCCATCGGCGCCAGCCTGCTGGTGCCGCAGGAGCGCGACATCGCCAGCCTTCCTTATGGTTACTTCAGCGACCCGGCGCAGTTGGCCGGCCGCCAGTTGCGCCGCCCCGCCACCGCCGGCAGCGTCCTCACCCCCGACATGGTGGAAGCCCAGAAGCTCGTGCGCCGCGGTGATATGGTCACCGTCGTCGGCCGTGCCGGCGCCATGGAAGTGCGCAGCCAGGGCAAGGCCCTGCGCGACGGTGCCGAGGGCGACCGTATCCCCGTGGAGAACAGCAGCTCGCGACGGGTGGTGGAAGGACAGGTGACGGGCGGCGGCGTAGTCGAGGTCCGCCTGTAGCGGATCACGCCATGCTCCTCGCCCGTAAAAGCCATACGAATCAGTCACCCGCGGCAGTCCGACGGCTTTCCGTCGGCGGCTCCGCAAAAATCCTCAAGTTTTCCCGGCAGGCGCCGTTAACAGGGTCAGTACCCTTGTCCCAGGCGGTCCGCCATGAGCTCGAAGATCGACAACACCTACGGTCCCCAGGGACCCGCCGCTGCCGCCCGTGCCCGCCAGGCGCAGGCCGCCCAGCCCAATGCCTCCACCGGCAAGCCGGCCGCGGCCGTGATGCCGACCGAGTCGGTGAAGCTCACCGGCGAGGCCCAGATGCTGGCGCAGGCCGGCAAGGCCGCCTCGCAGGCGCCGGACGTGGACCTCAAGAAAGTCAGCGAGCTGCGCGACAAGGTTCGCGACGGCAGCTACCAGGTGAATGCGGAACGCATCGCCTCGAAACTCACGCGGTTTGAATGGGAGCTCGCCACCCGATGAGCCACAACCCCTGGGCCCCGCAGCCCCTCCCCATGACGGAGAACCTGCGCCAGCAGCTCGAGCACACGCGACAGCTGCTGCAGACGCTGGATTCGGAAAAGCAGGCCCTGCTGGCCGACGACGCCGACGTGCTCGAGCGCGTCACCGCCGCCAAGGCCGGCAGCGCCGAGATCCTGCGCCGCCTCGGCGAACCCATGCTGCGCCTGCGCGCCACCGAGGGCCCTCTCAAGGACTACTTCGCCCGCCTGCCCGAGGCCGCGCGCCTGCTCGCCGACTGGGAGGAGCTGCAGACGCTGGCCCAGCGCTGCCAGCGCGCCAACCAGGAAAACGCCATGGTGCTCGAAGTGCGCCACCGCCAGGTGCGCCAGACCCTGGCCAACCTGCGCGGCGACATCCCCCAGCAGACCTACGGACGCAGCGGCTACGGCGCCGTCGCGCTCGGCGGCCAGCGTCTCGGCAGCGCCTGACGGAGTCTGCATCCCGATGAGCGCCCTCGCCAGTCATGTACAGCCCACGGCGGAGCGCGACCGCACCGCCATCATCGAGGATCGCCGCCAGATCGCCGCCCTGCTCGGCCGCGTGCTGCATGCGCGCAGCCTGCTGTCGCTGAGCCTCGGCGAAGGCGAACAGTGCAGCAGCCTGCTGTTGGAAGTCTCGCCCCTGCGCGGCTGCCTGCTGGTCGACGCCCCGTTTCCCGACATTCCCTTGTCGCCCGGCACCACGTTGCTGATCAGCGGCCAGCTCGACGGCGGCCGCTTCGTCTTCCGCACCAGCGTGGAAGCCCCGACGCTCGCCAGCAGCGGCGACCTGCTGCAGCTGCGCTTCCCCGAGCGCCTGCAATACCGCGAACGCCGCGGCGCCTTCCGCATCAGCCTGCCCGCCAACGTCGCCCTGCCTGCCTCGCAGTTCACGCATGACGGCATGGTCTTCCGCGGCATGCTGGCCGACCTCTCCCGCGGCGGCGCCGCCACCGTCGTCACCGGAGGGCGCGGCGCACCGGGCGAAGAACTGCAGTGCGTCCTGCGCCTGCCCGGCACCAGCCTGCAAACCCGCGCCGAAGTTCGCAGCCGGCACGAACGCAACGGCCAGCTCCGCCTGGGCCTGCGCCTGGTGGATCTCACGCCCGCTCAGGACGCGATGCTGTCGACCGAGATCGCGGCGCTGCAGCGGATGGTGTTGCGAGGCAGGCGCCCGCATTGAGATCCCCATTTGGCATCGGCCGGTGGAAAGCGGTCATTGTCGTCGCCGGCTTGTACTGCGCCATCGGCACGGCGGGTGTCCCTTCGACTCCCTCAGGCATTGCTGATGCCCGTCTTGCCAGGAACGGCAATGTCGTCCTGATCTACCGCGACGGCAGCCGGATCTCGCTGACCCGCAAGGGCAACAATGACAGCCTCCAGATATCGGATGACCGCCTCACGGTGGCCTGGAGGAAAACCACAGAAACGGGTTCGTCCGTTTTCCTCTACCGCAACGGCTCGATTCGAAAGATCGAAGGAGGCCCCTTCATCCGCGGCTTCTGGTTCGTCGATGGGGGGAAGAAGATCGGGGTCGACTCCGGCGGGCTGCATTTTGCCGGCGTGGAGATTCTCTATGATGTCGCCACACTGAAAGAGCTCGACAGCATGGAGCAGGCCACCGTCCCCGGTCCCGAGCGACCGGAGTGGTCCTGGAGCGCGGAGTAATCCGGACTCCAGGATTGACGCAGGGTCAGGGCGCTCTGCTCCCGGCATCCATCACAAATGAAAACGCGCACCCGAGCTGTCCCGGGCGCGCGCTTTTCGCATCCAGTCCTCAGATCCGCTTGTACTCCCGATCCTCCTCGATCGCCTTGCGCGTGGTGGTGGCGTTGCGGTTGATCACCGGTACTGCGGTCTTGCGATCGGCTGCACCAGCGCCGTTGGACACGTTGTACGGCGTCACGCCGCTGTCACTTTCGGTGGTGGTCGCCACGTCGGCCTCGATCGCGCCGGCCACGTAGCGCTGGCTGCGGGTGGCGGTGTCGGTGCGGAACTTGTAGGCCGGGTCGGCCGGCAGCAGGTTCAGCGCAGCATTCGGGTGGCCGGACACCAGGGACGCGTACTCCACCAGCGAGCCGTCGAAGTACACCGTCGGGTATCCCAGGATCAGGCGCGCGGCGAAACCGTTGACCTGCACCTCGAAGTTGGTGCGGCACTGCGAGATGATCACCTTGCTGTCCTTGTCGGTGGGCGCATAGCCGGCGGTGGTGAAGATGGTGGCCAAGTCCGCCTTGCTCTTGTACTTCCAGTTGTTGCCGCCGGTGTCCGTCAGCAGGCTGGCCCAGGGGAAGCTGACCGCGCCCTTCACGTGGCCCTCATAGAGGACGTAGTTCTTGGCCTTGCCGGTGGCATCGTTGCTGGGAGCGCCCGCCGAGTTCCAGGCGGTGGTGATGAACTGGCCCGGATGGGTGTCGAAGAACGAGGCCGTGCTGGTGCTGCGGTTGAACTGCGCCGTGGGGCGGGCGTCGATGATCAGCTGCTGGTTGAGCCCCGGGATCACGCCAGTGGCGGCACGGTTAGCGTCCACCACCTTGAGGAAATCCTCCAGCGCGATGGTCAGCCCCGTGTTGTCCACCCGCAGCGACTTCACCGAGAAGCCGCCGTTGGACACCGAGCTGTCCGCGGTCACGGTGTTGACCAGCGCGCCGGTGTAGTTCTGCTTCAGCGTGCCGTTGAGCACGGCGATGCGCTTCGGGTCGGCGCCCCAGTAGTTGAGCCAGTAGGTGGCCCGCGTCAGCTCCTGGAAGAAGGACCCGTTCACCGCCGCGTTCTCGCCCTGGGCCAGAACCACGAAGTCGCGGCTCAGGTCGATGCCGTACTGCGCCAGCCAGGAATCGGCCTTGGGCCCGCTGGCCTGATAACGCACGCTGGCGGAGATCAGCCCGGTGTCGCGCGTTTCGTTGAAGCGGAAATCGTCGAGCCGGTAGGTGTAGACGTTGTCGGCCGGCTTCGCCGGGATGTAGTTCTCGCCGGCAGCCCGGTTGGCACCGTTGAACTGCAGCACCACCAGGCGTGCCGTGCTCGCCAGGTGAGCGGGACGGCCATTGGGCGGCAGCGTGGCCGCCGCGGTATCCGCCGTCTTCCAGTGGTCCGCATAGGTCTGCAGCGTCGCGGCCTCGATCAGCCCCCAGCGGTTGTGGTCATAGTTGTCGGCCGAGGTATTGGTCAGCGCCTTGGGCGACACCGCGTCCGGCAGGGACGCGCCCTCGCCTCCCCCACCGCCACCACCGCAACCGGCAAGCCAGCTCAGGGCCACGCCGGTCACGGCGAGCTTGATGAACCGGGGAAATCTTGAATTCTTCTGCATGTTCCGCACCTGGAATGATTTTCACGAAGAGTTGATGAATGGCGGGTGGATGCGGCCTTCCTGGCCATGCCTTCCCTTCCGTGATAAATCCATCCACTTCACCCTGCTGCTTCGATTCTGCAGAGGCGGAAAAACGGCAACAATACAATTCAGAAGAAAGTATATGCAGCGTTGAAAAGGCGATAAGAATGCCGTGATATCCCCGGAATTTGACGCCTATATGCGGCATTCCAGTGCATTGATCCGCGAAATATGTTTATTCCTCGCGGCGTAATTCCCTTATTCCAACAGACCGAGCGGGAATTCAACAGATTTCCGGCGCCACGAATGCCGGAACATCCCTCAACTCCGGCGGCGCCGCCGGGCACCACTCATCCCGGACGACGCGGGGCCTGCCCGGCCGCGCCAGCCTGCCTCAATCCACGATCTCGATATCCAGACTGCGCAGCAGGTTCACCGCGTCCGGCAGGCTGAAGCGGGCACCATTGATCTTGTTGGTGCGCACGTCGATCACGTAATTCGTCGCATCGCTGAAGTCCGCCTTGACCAGCTTGCTCTGGTGGAACGTGGCCCCCGCGAAATCCGTCTGCAGGAAGCTGGCATGCCCGCAGTCCGCCTCGGTGAAATCGACGTCGTGCGCCTGGCAGGCCTCCATACTCAGCTCCTGCAGGTACAGCCCGAAGAAGGACGACGAGTTCAGCAAGCACTCCTCGAAGCGAAGCTGGCCGCTCAAGGCCACGCTGGGCCAGCGCGCCGCCGTCCAGTCGATGCCCACCAGCTTGCAGGACGAGAACGACACCTCCCGCAACGAACTGCCGCGCAGCTTCACCAGGCTGAGATTGCAGCCCTCGAAACGGCAGTTGTCGAAGCGGCACTGGGACAGTGTCGCTTCGGTGAAACTGCATTTGACGAACCTGCACTCGTAGAAGCTGATGCCCTGCAGATCAGCCCCGCTCCAGTCGATCTTCTCGAACACCGATCCGGAGTACTCAGGCGCATCCAGCGTGGTATTGCTCATTCCTGCCTCGGCAACCTTGCCCGGTTTCATGCACGAAGCGTCGCATTCATCGGGAGGATCGGGATCGCCCCAATGCGGTAGGTCAGGCCCTAGCGCCCCTGGAAAACCGCACTGCGCCGCTCCATGAACGAGCGCACGCCTTCCTTCGCGTCCTCGCTGCCCATCACGCGCGTCATGTCGTCGAACAGGCGGCTGGCCGCCACCGCCTCGCCTTCCGCCTGCGCCAGGCGCGAGGACTTCAGGATCGCAGCGACACCCAGCGGCGCCGCTGCGGCAATGCCGTCGGCAATGGCCCGCGCCTCGCGGTACTGCTCTCCGGGCGCCACCACCTGCTGCACCAGACCCGTCCGGTGCGCCTCGGCCGCGCTCCAGGCCTCGCCCGTGAGCAGGTAGCGCTGGGCATTGGACCAGCCCATCTGCTGCGGCAGGCGCAGCGTCGCACCGCCGCAGGGATAGATGCCGCGCTTGACCTCCAGCATCGCGAATTTCGTGTCCTCGGCGGCCACGCGCACGTCGGTGGTCAGCATCATCTCCACCACCCAGGTGTAGGCGTAACCCTGCACCGCCATCACCAGCGGCTTGCGGCAGCGCGGGCCGGACAAGGCAAAGATGTCGATGCCGCCCTCGGGGATCGGGAACCCCTTGCCGCCCGCAAACAGCGGCGCCCACTTGTCCAGCTCGATCCCGGCGCTGAAATGCTTGCCCTCGGCATGGATCAGCCCCACCCGGAGATCGTCGCGGCGGTCGAGTTCACCCAGCGCCAGGCACAGGTCGTCATACATCTGCGGCGAGAGTGCATTGAGCTTCTCCGGCCGGTCGACCTTGATCTCCAGCACATGTCCATCGACGGAAGTCCTGATGTGCGACATCGCAGTTTCCTTGAGTTGAGGGCCGTGGGTGAGCGCCAGGGCTGCCGACGTTACAACAGAATTCCGCGGCCGGCCTCCTCCTGCCCCGCCTAGGGCTTGCCGCGCGTGCGCCCGGTCTTCTGCTGCAACTGGCGCGGACTCACGCCGAAGCGCTTCTTCACCGCCGTCGTCAGGCTGGAGGAATGCTCGTAGCCGACCTCCAGCGCCACCTCGGTGATGGAGATGTCGCCCCCGCGCAGCAGCTGCAGCGCCTTCTGCAGGCGCAGCTCCCGCGCATACTCATGGATCGTCTGCCCATACTCGGCCTGGAAACCGGCGCAAAGCTTGTTGCGGTTCAGGCCCACCCGGCGTGCCAGCGTGGTGAGCCCGGGCGGCGCGGCAAAGCTGCCGTCGATGACCTGCTTCGCCAGGGCCAGTTGCTCCCGGTCGTGCGCCGTCAGCCGCAGCGCATCGGCGGACAACTCCTCCGCCGCCGGTTCCTGCATGGCCGCGATCAGCAGGCACAGCGCCTCGCGCACCTTGGACTCCAAGTACTGGTCCAGCAGCGGGCCCGAGAAGCTGCATTCGAGGATGTCGGTGGCGATGCTGACCAGCGACGGCGTCAGCGGGATGCTGGTGAACTGCACCTCCCGGGCCTGGCCACTCTCCAGGGTCCGCAACAGCTCCGGCAAGGTCGCCAGGTCGAAGCCCCAGGTATCGGTCAGCATGCCGCGCGGCATGATGATGTTGACCTGGCGGAACGGCTGCGGCGGCAGGCTCGCCCCGCAGAATTCGACGCCCTTGGGCTGTACGATCACCATGGCCGAAGGCGCGCCGATATCCACCGCCGCGCCGGACGCGAGCCGCATCTGCATGTCGCCGCTCAGGCCCAGGCGGATGCGCAGGCAGTCGCGTTCGGCCGTGGCGATGGCCTCGTGCTGCTCCACCAGGGTGAAGACGCTGCGGAAGACCCTCAGCCCCCCGGAAGGCAGCGCCAGGTCCATGTAGCCGTGTTTGCCCTTGCCCTGCATCTCGAAGCGGATGCCGAAGCCGGTGCGGCGCACCTGCTGCTCGGTGAGCTGCTGCAGCTCCTCGGGGCTGGGGCGCACCAGGGCCGTCAGCGCCTGCCTCAGCAGCAGGGTGGGCGGAACCTCGGGGCTCTTCCTGTGGCTACTCATCGCCCAAGCCTAGCCGGATTCCCCCGGCGGGGGAATCCGAAAGGGACCGGCGCCAAAATTTGCGTGACGCCAGAAAAAGTCTTTGCGGCAACGATGTCCTAGTGTGCGGCCATGGACATGAAAACCGATGCGCCCGCGACGCAGCTGGCACGCCTGGCCCAGGACTACTGGCAGTTCCGCCTCGACGAAGAGCCGCTGCTCGGCATCGACCACGGCCACGGCCCTTCGCGCCGGCGGATGTTCCGCGAATCGGCCGAGGACCATGCACGGCGCGATCACGCCCATGCCGGCTTCCTGTCTCGCCTCGCCGCCATCGACCTGCCGGCCCTGTCCGGGCAGGACGCCCTGAGCGCCGCCCTGCTGCAGCGCGAGCTGGGCGAGGCACGCGAACGCTACCGGCTGGAAGAGTACCTGCGGCCGTCCATGTTCCCCTTCGGGCCCGACGCCTACGTGGGCCTCTCCATCAACAAGACCGTGCTGCAGAACAACGCCGACGCCGAGGACTACCTCGCCCGCCTGGCTACCGTCCCGCAGTACCTGTCCGATCTCGCGGCACGGCTCGGCGCAGGCCTGGAGCGCGGGCATCGCCTGCCCGGCATCCTGCTGCCGCGCGTGCTCTCCAACCTCGAGAGCTACCTTGCCGGCCCGGTGGACGACTCCATCTGGTACAAGCCCCTGCGGCGGGCGGGCGCGGCGCTGGAACCGGCGCTGCACGAATGTGCCCGGGCGCTGATCGCCGACACGCTGAAGCCGGCCTACCAGGCTCATGCCGACGCCCTGCGCCGCCTCTATGCGGACGGCTGCCGCGACAGCCTCAGCTGCACCGACGCACCCCAGGGCCCGGCCTACTACCGCTTCATCGCCGCGCACTACACCACCGTGGACACGCCGCCCGAGGACATCCACCGCCAGGGCCTGGCCGAGGTCGAGCGCATCGCCGCCGGGATCGAGGCTACCGCGGCGGAGGCCGGCTACCCCGGTGACGTCGCCGGCTTCCGCCAGCGCCTGGCCAGCGATCCCGCCTTCCTGGCCAGCTCTGGCGAGGCGCTGCTGGAGCACGTCGAGGTGCTCGCCAAGCGCATCGACCGCCGCATCCCGGAGTTCTTCTCCTGGATTCCGCGCATGACCTACGGCATCGAAAGCATCCCGCCGGCCCTGTCGCAGAACGCGCCGCCGGCCTATGCCCAGCCCAATCCCGCGGACGGCTCCAGCGCCGGCATCTTCTGGGTCAGCAGCCTGCCGGACCGCTGCCCCACCTACATGCACGTGCCGCTGGTGCTGCACGAGGCCTGGCCGGGGCACCTGATGCACCTGGCCGTGCTGCAGGAAATGCAGGACCTGCCGGACTTCCGCCGCCATGGCGCGATGGGCTACATGGCCTACCTGGAAGGCTGGGCGCTGTACTGCGAGCGACTGGGCGAAGACATGGGCTTCTACAGCGATCCCTACAGCCGCTTCGGCCGCCTGGAGATGGAGATGTGGCGCGCGCTGCGGCTGGTGGTCGACACCGGCATCCACCTGCATGGCTGGAGCCGGCAGCAGGCCATCGACCTGATGCGGCGCCACATGAGCCAGTCCGACGACACCATCGAAGCCGAGGTTGATCGCTACATCGGCATGCCGGGCCAGGCGCTGTCCTACAAGATGGGCGAGCTGAAGATACTGGAACTGCGCCGCCGGGCCGAGGCCACGCTCGGCAGCGGCTTCCGCCTGAAGGACTTCCATCATCGCCTGATGACCGCGGGCCCCGTGACCCTGCCGGTGCTCGAACAGCACATGCAGTCGTGGATCGAGGAGTGCGCACGATGAAATACGCTGCAAGGCAGGCCACGCTATCGGGATTGATGCTGGCCGGGCTGGTCGCTGCCGGAAACACCCCGGCGCAGGAACCGGCCGACGACGCTCTCGCCGGGCTGGACGAACTGCTGGTGCAGGACGCCGAACCGGCATCCGACGCCCCGGCCGCTGGCGATCAACCGCCGCCGCAGGCAGAGGCCAGTCCAGATCCCGATCCCGCGGCGGACGTGCTGCCGACGATTCCGGTGGCCAACCAGCAGGACGCGCCGCCGGCGCCGCTGAAGGAGCCCAGCTACCGGCCGTCCGCCATCGAGGAG
Source organism: Pseudomonadota bacterium (assembly GCA_052035235.1). Classification (GTDB taxonomy): domain Bacteria; phylum Pseudomonadota; class Gammaproteobacteria; order Nevskiales; family Nevskiaceae; genus Solimonas_A. The sequence continues at coordinate 39,449 of JBPOHT010000030.1, forward strand.
ATCGTGGTCACCGCCAACAAGCGCACGGAGAACCTCTCCTCCGTGGCCGGTGCCGTCAGTGCCATCGGCCAGGAACAGCTCGAAGGCGCCGGTGCCAGCGGCTTCGGCGAATATCTCTCGCTGTCGCCGGGCGTGAACTTCAACAGCGGCGTGCCCGGCTACTCCGTCATCACCATCCGCGGCGTGTCCTCCGACACCGTGCCGTCGCTGGCGCAGACCGCGGTCGGCGTGTACTACGACGATATCCCGCTGACCGATCCCGCCGCGCCCATGGTGGTGCCGGACGTCGACGCCTTCGACGCACAGCGCGTGGAAGTATTGCGCGGCCCGCAGGGCGCGCTCTATGGCTCGTCCTCGCTGGGCGGTGCCATCAACTACATCCCGCGGGCGCCCGATGTCTCGGGCTGGGGCTTCGCCGCGCAGGGCGTGGGCAGCCTGGCCACCAACAGCTCCCTCGGCGGCAGCGGCAAGCTGATGGTCAACGTGCCGATCGTGGAGGACGCGCTGGCGCTGCGCCTGGTGGGGCACTACACCCGTACGCCCGGATACATCGACAACATCGGCACTGGCCAGGAACAGTCCAACAACTCCGTGACGCAGGGCGGGCGCGCCATCCTCGGCTGGAACCCCACCGACAACTCGCGCCTGCGCCTGAGCGCCCTCTACCAGCAGACCAGGACGGACGACAGCGGCTATGTCGATGAAAGCCTCGGCGACCTGAAGAAGAACACCATCGTCCCGGAACCCAGCAGCAACGAGTTCAGCCTGGCCACGCTGCGCTACGAGCTGGATGCGGACTACGGCAGCTGGGCCTTCATCGCCGGCGTGCAGGACAAGTCCAGCAGCCTGTCCTACGACGGCGCCACCAGCCTGGGCATCGGCGCGCTGGGTCTCGACTTCCCGCTGACCCAGAGCGGCGGCGTGAAGGGCTACAGCGCCGAGCTGCGCTTCGTTTCGCCGCCCGGGGAAACCTTCGAGTACCTCGCCGGCGTGTCGTATGCCGATCGCGACGAGGAGTTCGACGTGAACCTGGACGCCAAGGTCCTGGAGGAGACGACGGGCATCATCAACGCGCTGCTCGAAGGCCTCGGCATCACCCCGCCGGGCCCGCTCGCTGGCCTGACGACCCTGTTCCGCCAGAACGCCAAGATCAATGCGCCCGAGAAGGCCGCCTTCGTCGACCTGACCTGGCGTTTCGCGACCGACTTCAAGCTCACCGCGGGCGGGCGCTACTACGACAACCTGGTCGACAGCACCATCAACGGCCGCGGCCTGTTGCTGCTGCCGGGCGGCAGCCCGGAGTTCAGGGAATCCCGCAGCAGTTCCGCCAAGGGCTTCAATCCCAAGGTGTCGCTGGCCTGGCAGGCGACGGACGACGTGCTGTTCTACGGCCTCTACTCGCGCGGCTATCGCCTCGGCGGTCCCAACCTGGTGCCCAGCACGCCGCTCACGCCGACCAAGCGCAGCTACAACCCGGACGAGGTGCAGAACTACGAGATCGGAGCCAAGACCGCCTGGTTCGACCGCCGCATGACCCTGGACATCGCCGTGTTCCAGATCGACTGGCACGACATCCCGCTGATCGCCACCGATCGCAGCGGTGTCTTCAAGTTCCTCGACAATGCCGGCAATGCCCGCATCCAGGGCGTGGAGCTGTCGCTGGTCGCACGTCCCTTCGATTTCCTGACCGCACAGAGTTCGGTGACCTGGCTGGATGCGCAACTGTTGAACGACTACGACCCCAACAACGGCCGCCCTCCCGCGCAGAAGGGCGACCGCCTGCCCGGCTCCCCGGAATGGTCGCTCAGCAACACGCTGACCGCCGCCTGGGAATTCCCGACCTGGCAGCCTTCGATCACCTTCATCCATCGCTATGAAGGCGAGTCCGCCAGCAACCTGTCGTACCAGGACGTGACCAAGGGCAACTACAACCTCTACGACCTGCGTGCCGGCTTCAAGCGCGGCAACTTCAACTTCACCGCCTTCGGCAAGAACCTCACCGACGAGCGCGGCGTCACTGCGTCGAACAACTACGCCCGCGTGACCGGCGACGTGCTATCCCTCAAGTTCATCACGCCCCCGCGCTGCTTCGGCGTGGAGATGGGCTACAGCTTCCAACCCTGATCCTACCCCTCATGAGCGAAACCATTCTTCCGCCGCCGCTGGCGGCCGACATCCCGGTCCGCGAGGGAGTCGTCGACGTCCCCGGCGCGCAGCTGGCGTATCGCCTGTCCGGCCGCCCCAGCGGGCTGCCGCTGCTGGTGTTCGAAAACGGCTGGGGCTCATCCTGGCATTGCTGGGCCTGGGTCGAGCGCCTGCTGGCTCCGCAAACCCAACTGCTGTTCTACGACCGCGCCGGCATCGGCGGCAGCCGCAAGACGGCGCCGCACACGGCCGCGGACATCAGCACCCATCTGGCCACCCTGCTCGACGCCCTGGAGCAGCGCCAGCCGGTGCTGCTGATCGGCCACTCGTATGGCGGGCTGATGGGCGTGCTGCACGCCGCGCAGCAGCCGCAGCACCTGCGTGCGTTGCTGCAGCTCGACCCGACCCCGGAAGCAGACGACCCCTGGGTGGACCAGCAACTGTCCTGGACACGGCAGGTCGCGCGCCTCGCCCGGCTGTGCGCACGGCTGGGCATTCCCGATCCGATCTTCTGCCCCGCCGCGCGCAAGCTGCCGCAGCCCGAGGCGAAGCTGGTGGTGCAGCGCGCGTTCAACTCCGTGTCTTCGCTGAGCGCCGGGCTCGACGAGTTCGAATTGCTTCCGGCGATCCGCGCCGCCATCGCCCGCGGCACGGGCGCCGTGCCGCGCCTGACCATCAGCGCCGACGCCGCCACCGAGGTCAAGGGCGTCACGCGCCTGCTCATCTCTCCTGCCAAGGCACGGCAGATGGTCGAGCGCATGCATGCCCTGCACCGGGCGCCCCTGCAGGGTCCGCAGGCGCGCTGGCAGACGACACCGCATGCACACGGTGCGATGATCTTCACCCCTGCCGGCGCCACCGACGTGGCGCAGCAGATCATGAACTACGCAAAGTCGCTGAGCGCCTGAAGGACGCACACATGAAACTCACCGATGCAAAGACCGCCCCCCTGGGCCCGCGCGGCAAGAAGGCCGCCACTGTCGAAGTGCTGCTGGTCAGCGGCGAGCTCAAGCCCCTGCATGCCGGGCTGAAGCTGCCGAAATTGCCGGAAAGCTTCCGCGGCATTCCCGGCGACCGGGCCGACCTGCCCACCGGCTCCGGCCGGATCGTCGCCGTGGGCTGCGGCAAGCCTGGCGACTTCGACAGCGAAGCGCGCTTCTGGGAAGCCGCGGGCGCCGCCGCGCTGGATGCCCTGCGCATACTGCGCATCGACACCGCCGCGCTGATCGCGCCGCCGCTGGCCAAGGATGCCCAGGCGGCGCTGAACGACTTCGCGCTCGGCGCCACGCTGGCCTCGTACCGCTGCACCGCGTTCCGCACCTCGCCGCCCAAGGGCCATTTCGAGGTCAAGGCGCTGCAGTTGCCGACCGCGCTGTGGAAGGGCACCGCCCGCTCGCGCCAGCTCGGCGAGGCCGTCAACTGGTCCCGCGCGCTGGTGGAGGCACCAGCCAACCTGCTCACGCCCCAGGGCTTCGCCGCCGCGGCCAAGGAGCTGACGGACTACGGCCTGCGCGTGCAGGTGCTGGACCAGAAGGCATTGGAGAAGCTCGGCGCCGGCGGCCTGCTCGCCGTGGGGCGCAGTAGCGAGCATCCGCCCTGCATGCTGATCGTCGAGTGGAACGGCCGGCGCGGCCAGGGCACCAACCTCGGCCTGGTCGGCAAGGGCCTGACCTTCGATGGCGGCGGCCTCAACCTGAAGCCCTATCCCGGCATCTCCAAGATGAAGTTCGACATGGCCGGCGCCGCCGCCGTGGTCGGCGCCCTGCGGGCGCTGGCCCAGCGCAAGGCGCCGATCAACATCGCCGCAGCGATCCCGCTGTGCGAGAACGTCATCGACGGCACCTCGTTCCGCCCGGGCGACGTCATCACCTCGCTGTCGGGCCTGACCATCGAGGTCGACAACACCGACGCCGAAGGGCGCATCGTGCTGGCCGACGCCATCAGCTACCTGATCGGCAAGTACCAGCCGCAGCGCGTGGTGGACCTCGCCACCCTCACCGGCTCGATCATGGCCACGCTGCACGAGGAATACGCCGGCCTGTTCAGCACCGACGACGCGCTGGCCGCAGAGCTGGCTGCCGCCGGCACCGACAGCGGCGAGCGCCTGTGGCGCATGCCCCTGAGCAAGCACTACGACTACACCGTGGAGTCCGAGATCGCCGACGTGCGCAACATGGGCGCCCCCGGCATGTTCGGCTCCTCCGGCGGCTCCGCCATCGCCGCCGCCAAGTTCCTGGAGAAGTTCGCCAAGGGCAGCCGCTGGGCCCACGTGGACATCGCCGGGACCGCCTGGGTGACCCGCCCGGTCGTGGGCATCCCCAAGGGCCCCACCGGCTTCGGCGTGCGCCTGATCGACGCCCTCGCGGAGCGCCTCGCCGGCTGATACGCGGCGGCCTGGAGCGGGCGGCGCGAGCCGCCCTGCTCAGGGCAACGGCAGGCGCTTCTGCAACACGCGCCAGGTGCTGGGGTCCGTCCAGCCGTCATCGAGCCAGAAGCGGTTCCCGGCGTGGTTGTCGTTGTAGACAAAGATATTGCAGCGGGGGATGCGGCAGCCGGCCAGTTGCTCCAGCGCATGGTGCACCAGGGCCTGCCCGATGCCCTGCCGGCGATACGCGGGAGCGACGGCCAGGTGCGTGAGATGCCCGGCGCGGCCGTTGTGCCCGCAGAGGATCGTGCCGACCAGCCGCTCGCCCGCCACGGCGACTGCGCTCAGGCCAGGATTGCGCTCCAGGAACCGCGCGATCTCCTCCACCGTATCCGACTCCGTCAGGCCCAAGCCCTCCGTGGCCGTCCACAACGCGCAGGCCTCGGCATGGTCCGCAATCAGGAACGGGCGGATCCGCAGGGCGGGGCTCACCGGACAGCTCCATCGGCGCCTGCGACCCGGTACCAGTAGTCGTAGGCGCAGCGAAAACCCATCTGCTCGTACAGCCGGATCGCGTTCGTGTTGGACGCCGTCACCTGCAGGTAGGCCGACACGGCGCCCGCATCGCGCCCCCAGGCCAGCAGCTTGCCGCAGAGCCGCGTCGCCCATCCCTGCCGGCGCTGCGCCGCCAGCGTCGCCAGGTCGAACAGACCCAGCAGGCCGTCGTGCACCACGCCCAGGCCACAGCAGACCGGATCATCGCCCCGGTACTCCACCGCCCGTGCAGACTCGCCCTGGATCGCCCGCAGCATGCGCAGGTGCATGTCCTGGCCCGCGTCCGTGCTGCCGCTGACGCGCAGGAAGGCCGACAGCCAGGCATCCGGCTCCAGGCCACGCAGCGGCGCCTGCGCCGGCACCGCTTCCAGTCCGGGCAGCACCATCACCCAGGAAGGGTCCACCCGGCGGTATCCGCGCCGCTCCAGCATGGCATCCACCTGCCCGGGTGCCGACACCGAGCTGAGCCGGAAGATGGGCGTCAGCCCGCGGCCCCGGTAGCGCTGCTCGATGTCGGCGATCTGCCCGGCATCGAGCTCGCAGGATTCCAGGCCACTGTTGGCCGAGTTGGCCCGCTTGGTGTAGCCGCCGGCGTAGCGCAGGCGCCAGCCGTGCACCCGCTCCTCCGCCTCCAGCGACGGCCAGGCGGCAAAGGCGGCGGCTTCCAGTCTCTCGTAGGCCTGCGGATTCATGCGTCCTCCGTCACTCTCGACATGATCCGGGCATCCACGAAGTGGCCGTTGCGGAACGCATAGTGGCGCAGCGTGCCCTCGGCGCGGAAACCGAATTTCTCGTACAGGCCGATGGCCGCGTGGTTGTCGCCATACACCAGCAATTCCAGGCGACGCACGGCCAGCCACTTCTCGGCCATGTCCACCGCCGCCGCCAGCAAGGCGCTGCCCACGCCCTCGCGGCGGGCGCTGCCCTTCACGCCCATGCCGAAATGCGCGGCATGCCGGCGGCGTGGCCCCGCCTCCAGAGACAGGCCGAGTTGCCCCAGCACCTCGGGCCCGCGGCAGGCCACCAGGCTGTAGCTGCCCTCCGGCAAGGCGCCCAGGCGCGCGGCCCAGGTCGCCGCCGAAGGAAACGGCAGCTGCAGCGTGTCGGCATACACCGACGGCTCGGCATACAACTGCCGTATCTGCTCGACATCGGCATCATCGCTGTGCCGGATCTCGATCCTGTCCATGACCTGCTCCTCTGGTGTAGAGCCACCACGCGGGCCATGAAAAAACCCGCCATGGTGGCGGGTTTTGTCTGCACGCAGACAACGCTATCCGCAACCCGCTTTCCCGGTGAGGGCGCGAAGTCGGCGGACCACGATGTGCGTCGTGCTGTTCATGCTTTCAGCTTAGCACCGCGCGCGCTGGGCAGCCAGCGGCGCGAGCCCTAGCGCAGGACCTCCACCCGGGCGCCCCGGACACGCTGCAGCGTCCGCTCCAGCGCCTCCACTTCCAGCGGCTTGTTCAGGTAGCCGCTGGCATGGCCCTTGAACGCCGAGTGCACGTCGCGGTCATCGTCGGAGGACGTCAGCATGATCACCGGCAGGCCCGCCAGCGCCCGGTCGGCCCGGATCGCCGCCAGCACCTCGGCGCCCTTCATGCCCGGCATGTTGATGTCCAGCAGCACCAGGGCCGGCAGCGAGCGGTCGGCCGCCGCCGCGCGCAACTGCTCCAGGGCTTCCTCGCCGGACTCGCAGTGCAGCAGCGGGTTCTGCACGCCCGCCTGCTGCAGCGTGCGCTTCACCGCGAAGAAATCATCCGGGTTGTCGTCCACCAGCAGGAAGCTGTGGGCAGGCATCGGGTTGTTACTCATGGAGGTTCCTCTCCGGTAGCGTGAAGTGGAAAGCAGTGCCCTCTCCGGGCGTTGATTCGATCCAGACGCGGCCGCCGTGCAGTTGCACGATCTTCTGGACGATGGCCAGGCCCACGCCGGTGCCACCGCCGTAGGCATCGCGCTTGTGCAGGCGCTCGAACAGGCTGAACACGCGGGCATGGTGCTCAGGCCGGATGCCGATGCCGTTGTCGCGCACGTAGAACACGCGCTCCATCTCGATCACCTCGCAGCCGATCTCGATCCAGCGCTGCGAGCGGTCGTTGTACTTGACGGCATTGGTGATGAGATTGCGGAACAGCTCGCCCACGCGGATGCGGTCGCAGTAGGCGCGCGGCAGTGGGCGGGGGACGCGCAGGTCCACCGTCTTTTCCTTCAGGCTGAAGTCCAGCGACTCGAGGATGTCGTGCAGCACCGCGTTCAGGTCGGTGTCCTCGCGGACCATGCCGCCGCGGCTCATGCGCGAGACGTGCAGCAGGTCCGCGATCAGCGTCTCCATGCGCCGCGCCTGGTCGCGGATCTTCTGGATCATCAGCCGGCCTTCATCGTCCAGGCGCTCGGCATAATCCTGCTGCAGGTATTGCGCAAAGCTGGCGATGCCGCGCAGCGGCTCCTTGAGATCGTGCGAGGCGGTGTAGGTGAAGTCGTCCAGCTCGCGGTGCGAGCGCTCCAGGTCCTCGCGCGCCTGGGCCAGGCGGGTGGCGTCCCAGTTGGCCCCTGCCACGCGCAGCGCCTGGCCCTGCGCGTCGCGCAGGATCGTGGCGCGGCACTGGATCACGCGGATCTTGCCGTCGGGCAAGCGTATCCGCACCTCGTCGAAGAATGAAAGCTGATCCCCGGCCAGTGCTTCCTGGATGCGGCGCGAGAAGGGCTCGCGGTCCTCCGGATGCACCAGCCGCAGCACCTGCGCAAAGCTCAGCGCCTGCGGCTGCTCGCCCGGCGCCAGCAGGCCGCTGATCGCATCGTCGTACTCCAGCCGGTCCTCCAGGCAATGCCACACCCAGACCGCGATGCGCGCCGAACTGGTGGCTACGCGATAGCGCTCCTCCATCCGTGCCAGCCGCTCCTGCTGGCGGCGCTGGTCGGTCAGGTCCCAGATCATCCCGGCGATGCTCACCGCCTGGCCCAGCGGGCCGCGCTCGGCCTTGCCGCGCGAGTTGACGTAGCGCACCTCGCCGTTGGGGCGCCGCACCCGGTACTCGTCCTCGTAGTCGCTGCCGCCGAACTTCACGAAGCGCGTATAGCGCTCCACCACGCGCGGCCGGTCCTCCTCGTGCATGCAGGCGATGTAGTCCTCCATGCGGTCCGAGAAATGTTCCGAGTCCAGGCCCAGCACCAGCTGGATGTGCCCGTCCACCTTCAGCTCCACCAGCGGGTCGCTGGTGGACCAGGCTCCCAGGCCGGGGGAGTCCAGCGCCAGCTGCAGGCGCTGCTGCGTGGCACGCGCCAGCTTCAGTGCCCGGTCGCGCCCGGAGAAGATCTGCAGTCCGTGCAGCACGATGATCGTCACCATCAACGACTGCCAGACATCCGCCGAATACAGGCCGCCCACGGTGTAGTGCGCCCGCAGGAACAGCATCACCGCCCCGGCCAGCGCCCCGGCGAACAGTGCCTCCACGTAATGCCGGAACTGGTTGCGCAGGCCCAGGTCCGCATAGGCCAGGTAGAACACCAGCAGCGTCGGCATGCCCGGCAGCGGGTCGTGCGGCACGCCGGCCACCATGGCGCACAGGTCCACGCCGATGATGGCGCGCTGCAGGCCCGGAGTGAGCCGCTCGCCGCGCGCCAGCACCATGATCAGGGTGACCGCCAGCACATAGGTGCCCATGGCGATGGCGATGCCCACCCGGTCCAGGAAGCCCGGCGCCAGGCCCAGCACGCTGACATAAAGAAACAGCAGTCCGGCAAAGACCGCGCGGTAGAGAAACTGGGAGTAGTAGGCCAGTTGGCGCAGGGGCGGCTGCGCGCGCACGTGGCGCTCGCCCCGCGGGCGAACCTCCAGGCCAGCCGCCACCGACATGCCGCGCTCTCCTCCGTCACCGGTCGAAGCGCCGGCGTGGAGGCCATCTTACGCAAAATCCGCCAGGAATCAGCGGTTTTGCGTCACAACCTCAATGGGGGGCGCTTTCCAGGCTGTAGGCCAGGAAGCGGTCGCCGCGCGGCGTCAGGCTCACCGCATTGGCCTGCACCGAGATCAGGCGCAGGCTGCCCAGGGCCATCAGCTCGTCCACCTGCAGGGCGTCCAGCGGCAGGGAGCCGGCGTGGGAGATCCTCTCCAGCAATTCGAGCTGGGGGGTACCGAGGCGGATGGACCGGGTTTCCATGACGCGAACCTCCTGTGTTGCACAGCAAGCACCGGCCGTCAGGGCACGGCCGCCGCAGGGTACTCCCGCCGGGTGACGAATACATGACCCGGCTCAGACCCTGCCGCAACAAGCTCCTGCAGGGCCCGGAAAGGCAAGGGTATTCAGTTGCCCACCCGGCCTGCCCTCAGCCGTCGTGCTCCGTCGCCTTGCCCTCGTTGTCCGCCACCACCGGCCGGCGGCAGGCCCCGAAGAGGTCCTCCTTGGCCTCGTAGGCGCGGGTCTTCACCGAGAACAGGCCCAGCAGGGTCGAGAACACAGCGTCATGGGAGCGCGGCAGCGCCGCCGCCTTGCCGATGCAGCCCAGGTCCACCCCCAGCACCTGCGGCGCCCCGCGGGAGAACCAGGCCACCATCGGCACCTGCTTCTGCTCCGGCGGCGCCAGCTGCCACGGCAAGCCGTGCAGGTAGGTGCCGTTCTCGCCCAGGCTCTCGCCGTGGTCCGAGACATAGATCATCACCGAGTCCATCTGCCCCTGCCGGGATTCCAGGTTCCGTACCAGCTCCGACAGCACCTGGTCGGTGTAGACGATGGTGTTGTCATAGGCGTTGACGATCTCCTCGCGCGAGCAGCGCTGCACGTTGGCGTCGCGGCAGTCCGGCGTGAAGGCACGCGCCGACTCCGGATAGCGCTTGTAGTAGGCCGGGCCATGGCTGCCCTTGGTGTGCAGCACCAGCAGCTTCGCGCCGACCGCCGGGTAGTGCTGCCCCAGGTCGCGCAGCAGGATGCCGTCATGGCACTCCCCGCCCTCGCAGAGCACCGGGTCCACCGCCGCGTCCAGCGACTCCATGCCCACGCGGCTGCAGACGTTCTGGCAGCCGGAATCGTTGTCGCGCCAGCCAATCTTCACGCCCACGCGCTTGAGCAGGTCCACCAGGTTTTCCTGCTTCTCCTCGCGCCCGCGGCTGAACGCCCCGCGGTCGTCGATGGAGAACATGCAGGGCACCGACTCCGCCGTATACGTGCCGCAGGCCGTCACATTGGGGAAATTCACCAGCCCGGGGATCTTCGCCAGCCGCGGCGTCGTCTCGCGGCCATAGCCGTTGAGCTGGAAGTTGGCCGCACGCGTGGTCTCGCCCACCACCAGCACCACCAGCAGCGGCCGCGCCGAAACCGCTGCGCTGCGCACCGCATCGGTAGCGATCGGCTGCGGCGGCAGCCGGGGGCCCTGCGGCAGGATGTCCTGCACGTAGCGCTTCACCGAATGCAGCGGGAAGGTGGGGTTCACGTAGACACGCACATCGCGGTGGATGCGGCCCCAGATCATCAGCTCGTGCTGCTGCGGCAGGAACACCGCCAGCAGCATCACCACCAGCGCACCGGCCAGCATCAGGCGCCGCAGCAACTCCGCTCCCGCGCCCTCCCAGCGCAGCGGCCAGCGCATCACCAGCCAGGCCGGCAGCAGCCCCTGCAGGGCCACGTGCAGGAACAGGCTGAACTGCAACAGGTCCGCCGCCTCATGGCGGTCCGTACGCGCCACGTTCACCAGCATCGAGCGGTCGATCACCGTCCCGAAGCTGTCCATGAAATAGCTGCACACCGCCGCCGCCACCAGGAACACCACCAGCACCGGCTTCAGCGTGCGCCGCCAAGCCAGCAGGCACAGCGCCAGGCCCAGCAGCACCACCAGCGCCACCGCCACGCTGCCCATGATGCGCCACTCCTGCCACCCCGCCGGCGAAGGCAGCGACCCCGCCACCGCCCGGAAGAAGGACAGGTTCTGCGTCAGGGCCAGGTAGGCCACCACCAGCATCAGCAGCGTGTTGGGCCCCACCTCGGGCAGCGCCAGGGACAGCCCCCGGGGCCAGATCCGGTACAGCAGGCCCTGGCGGGACACGGCCTCCCCCTCTGCCCGGGCATGGGATACGGTCTTGGGCAGCGAGGACATGCAGGCACCTGTGAAGAAGGGAGCCTGTACCTTAGTCGCCGCCGTGTAACCGTCATGTCAACGCCGGGGGCTTTGCCGCCAAGCGGGCCCCGACATGGGCACTTTTGTCTATGCGGGGCTAGTGCGCGTCCAGACAGCAGCTCACGGACCCTTGGCGCGATCCGCTCGAATGACTGCTTCCAAGGCCCTTGTATGAGTGTCGGGCAACGAATAAGCCTCCGGATGCCCGTAGAGAATGCCGCCACAGTTCGCGAGCAAGGCATCCTCCAGTTCATACAACGGGTACAGCAGCATATCGCCTCTCACGATCACTCCCAGCAGGTCTACCTTGGTCTCGAACTCCGGGATGTAGTCATAGTAAAGGTCCCACATCTCTGCCTGGCTGCGACGGAAGCCAAGATTCTCGATCTGCAACTCCCGGCGCAACGGAAGATAGAAGATATGCCGGCTGTGCTTGTTGTACGGCTGTGCACTCCTGCTCTTGCCTTCATCCCGCAGTTCTTCAATGGTGATCCAGGCCTTGTTCGACCACTGGCCTTTCAGGAGAAAGATGAGACTTCCACCGAGTTCGTGAACATCGCGCCCGGCGGTAAACAGCAGTTCCTTTCGCCCTTTGGCGTAGCGCAGGTAAACCTGCATCGGGGGGCCGGCGACCAGCTCGGCTCCTTCTGGAACCTGAGGCTCGAAATGGCAATCCTTGAAGGGAATGATATTGCGTGGCAGCGGTGCTGCCTCCGAAGACGGCGGCCCATCCCACATGTGCGGGTCGCGGTAGTGATCCGGCATCAGGCTGTAGTACTCGCCACAGTCCTTCAGCAAGGCATGCTGCAGCGCACGCAAGGGATACTCCTGCAGACGGCCGTCCACGCGGACCTTCAGAAGATCCGCCTCTTCCTTGTCCGGATCGGACACATAGTGGAGCCCCTGGATGGCCAGCTTCCTGCCGGAAAAGCCGAGGTCCGCCGCCCGCAGTTCACGACGCAGAGGCAGGAACAATAGATGAACGGTTCGGCGCGGGTCTCCAGAGGCATCGCGCCGGCGCTCGATTACCGTTATCCAAGGCCGGCCCTCGGATATCGTGGAAGCGCTGAGAAAGCTGCCTTCCAGGCGCACCGTGTCGGCGGCACCCGTAAAAAGCAATGCTCGGCTACCGTCGGTGTAGCGCACATACAGGCGCTGCCGAGACTTGCTGTCGATCTCAAAGCCGGCAATGCGGCGCTGCTCAACCCTGCAGTCCTGGAAGGTACCCATGCCCGGCGGCAGGCGATCCCACCCCCAGTACTCATCTATCCGCGCTTCAGCCGACCCAAGGCACAGCATGGCTGCCAGAAGCCCAGCCAGCATCATGCCTGGTCTCATCCACCATGCCATCGCCATCCTCCCAGGGGTTCACATGCCTTGCCGCTTTCACCTACTTCAGCACAGTCATGTGCAGAAACTGTGCAAGGCGGCGTCCTGTCCGCAGCGATAACGGCACGCCCTTCAAAGCCTCAGGGCTGTACCTTGACTAATCGAGTCGCACGAACCGCCACAAGCCCTCCGAGAACGGTACCCAGAATCATGGCGTAAGGGGACAAGATGACCACCGCAAGGCCCAGCCAATTGCTGTATTCGCCATCCATATCCGGCTCTGCAAGCGAGAAGACGCCAAGGAAAAGTGCAACAACCAGCAGGACCGCAGCGCCGCAGGCGCTTAACAGCACCGTGAGCATTCGGAGGATCGCCGTGGATGTCATACGCCGCCCCCTTTTCCACTGGCGCGCCGCCACGCGCCCAGCGACGCGCGAATCGCCAGGTAAGGAACCAGGATCAACCACGCCAGCATGCAGAGCGACCAGGATCGGACATATACCAACCACCAATCCGAATCTCCGTCCTCCCAGTCCCCCTTCGCAAGGCTCAGGTAGTCACCACGCAGCCACCAGGGTTCAGGCTTTCCGGGGTTCTCTCGCTGCCAGGCATTGTTTTCCCCGCCGCCAAAGCGGGGCGCCAGCATGGGCCATGGCTTGATGACGAGTTCGAAACCGAATCCGCCTTGCTGGTGTACCAGTCCCGTCCACAGATGGAAAGCCGTGATCACCACCAGCAGCCACATTGCTGAACGGCCGATACACCTCCGCGATACCTGCCGCATGTAAGCCCCCCAAGACACGGCCTTCTGGCCGCCGACTCACTATCTGCCGTCACCGTGCAGAAGCCGTGCAGGAGTCGAGGAGATTCTTCGCAACCCTGGCCAGGGTGTGCAATGCGATGCGGCTTTGTCCTTATTCATTACTAGGACATCATCTCCGGCGTGGCGCGCATGGTTCGAATAATCAGGAGAGTCAAAAAAGAAACCCCGCCGGAAAGCGGGGTTTCGAAATGGAGCGTCGATGAAGTTTCGTTGTCGTACTCGCCCCCAAGGCGATTACTATCGAGGTGCCATTGGAGGCAGTGCGAGCAAGGCATCGCATTTTTCTTCACAGACGAACCGTTCCATAGGCCTGTCGTCCATCCTGAGTGTTGCCGACCCCGAGGCGAGTATCTCCAGCTCGGCACGATGCCCCTTGGTCGTCAGGATTGCGCGTACGTAGCAGGGCGCCCCATCGAAGCGGTCGTGCAGTTCTGCGGCACTCACGGGGCGTGCCTGCTCCAGGAAGCGACGCAAGGCGCTTTCAGAAAGGGAAAAGCCGTGGCAAAGCCTGGCAGCCGCCTCGTCGCCTGGTGTGGTTCCGGCGACGATTTCCGAAACACGATAGCTTGAGCCCAAAAGGCGCCTGGAGTCCTTGTCGGAAACTCCATCTGCGAAGCAAACCGCCGCGGGCAGCATCGACACGATAGCGAAGGCCAAGGCAGTCTTTATGTCTCTATGAGTGGACAAACCCTCGCCCCTTATCTCACTTCCCAAAAACCACAAAGAATTTTCATCCGCATCATCACTCTTACGCATAAGGCCACACATCGATTTCAGCGCCTAAACGAATATGCGGGTATCTAGAAAATACTATCCACGGTATTCAAGTCATGGCCAGGGTGATCTGTTTCACTGACCGACCTGAATATATCCCAAGATATTCTCTGATTTTTAAAGAGGAATTTTCAAGGGAACTTTACCCGGAATGCGAAGCGCCCCAGATCATGGATTCCCTTTTAGCCCTGTTATCGCTGTAACGCCAGCCGTCCTTTCAGTTGGCGGATGCCATCTGCGGAGAGCACCAGGCCGACCGGGTGGCTGGGATTTATCACCAGATCAATGCCTTCAGGCATGCCTCCAAGCAACCAACCCATTCGGATCTCCAAGCAGTACTTGGCCGACTCCGTGAACGTAGCGCCAATACGTGTGCGCTCCGTAAATATGGCCAACTGAGAAACCCCTTCACGCTCATAGAATAGGGGCTGCAACCCTCGTCCATCGGCTTGTACAGGCGTAAGACTGGGGACATAGACGAGTGCTTCCATCAATCCTTCCAGCAACGCCTCAGTAGATTGCCTGCCCTGCTGTGCATCCATCAGAAGGCGCTCCACTTCATTGAGCGGAGAAAAACTCATCGACCAATCTCCTTCTTTTTCTCATCAAAAGCCAAGAAAGCCTCGGCGTAATTTTTTCGCGCCTCTTCTATTGAGATCGTACAGGCATATCGCTCGAGTTCCTCCCAATAGGAGCCACAAGCAGCGCATGTGTACAGGCGCGAGTGCAGATACACGTTTTCCGCCACCAGGCGCGGCCTCTCCCCTCGCTCCCATTGCCCCCTGCAAATCGAGCATCCCATGTCCATCCAATTTTTTTCCATGTCTCAGTACCTCCGCAGAGGGATCCATTCACCCTCTTCTCCAAGCTGAAATAGCACGGATCCTCTAGGCATCGGCGTGCCTCCGGGCGTAACCATCTCTCGGACAGGATTCAGAAGATAACCTCCATTGAAGCCTTCGGTACGCACCGCCGTTTTCCCGCCCCGAAGGTAGTGCGGCCAGCCCCCGGCATCTGAGGAGGTCGGAACCCTGGCATGCAGTCCTTCACTGGGAAAGCTGATCCCAAAGATGTCGTTGAAAAGATCACTCTTGCCGAGCCAAGCACTTTCAGCGGAAGGCGCCCTGCCCGTCATACGGGCTGCATCGCTGGAATTCCTGATCTGCGCAGAGTCCTCTACCGGCATGAAGAAAAATGGCCGGCCAGAGGGAGATCCAAGTACTACCTTGGCCCCTTCATAGTATTGCAGATTGTCCGAGCCGAAGAACGCCACGCCATAGTCCTTAGCTGGCCCTTTGACACTTATAGTTCTTCCGGCTCCAGCACCTTCAGCCGGCGCCAACGGTGTTGGCGCTGCTCGACGATCCGAAGATGAGCCTCCCCGCCCATCTACGGTGGCCCTGAACATCGCTGGAGGAGCGACGGCAAGACCTGTCGACAAGGCAGCGTAACCGATTCGCTGCAGCGCCTCTTCTAGCGTAGTTTCGTCACCGAGCACGCCCGCATCATAGGATTCCTGTATTGCCTGGCTTACGCCCCCCTCGACCGCACTCGCAGAAATACCCAGGGCCACGCGCGCCCTCCCGCGTGAAGCAAATTTCCGGATAGCTGTCGGCAAGCTCTTGCTCGCGAGAAGGCTCCCTAATGGCAAGGTCAGTAGTGCGGCGGCCGGTCGGCCAAGGGCAAACTGCGCAGCGGCAACGGGAACAGCTCGCCTGAAAGCACCGTCCGCACCCAAATCCCTATCCATGCCATCAGCCACCAATCCCCCGGCGGCCGGCAGCGTCATCGCCGTTGCTGCCGCTCCGGGGCTTCGCAACGCCAAGCCCAAGCCCAGAGCGGGTGCCATCTGGACACCCGCAGTCCCGAGGTCATATGTGAAGCCGGCCAGTGCGCCCTTCGGACGATCCGCTTGTATGCGCTGATTCAGCGCAGCCAATTCCTCACGGGTTTCGTCTGCATAGCGCTGCGCTGCTTCATTCCGATAATCAAAAGATGCGGGAGACAGATTTCGCATGGAGTCCGACACCGGAGTAGCCCTGAAGGATGCTCTTGGCCCTGCAAGTGCTCGGATGGTGAGCAGCGCCGGAGATGCCAATCCCATCGACAGCATGGAGTCCAAGGACCCCGTAACGGCCTTCACGGGTTCCGCAAGCATCTGCTCTCCAAGAAACTTGGCTTGGCCTAGCATCGCCACGCCCGAAAGACCCAGGCCTCGCCAGGTTGACCGTCCGCCAGCCTCCTTCGTCTCGCCTTTTCCTAGGCTGCGAAACTTTTTCTCAATCCATCCATCGCTGCCAACCTGCATGGTCGAAAGATCCTTCTCGTCCGAACTCTTCATGGCAGGTAGTCTTCCCAGGCACTCCCCAGGTATCCTGCTCCGAAGTATCCGCCGGAATCCGGCCGGCCCATGGGGAGCTCAAGCCTCGGGGAAGGTTGATTTTCCCGCCGAATGCGTCGCCGCTCTTCGACGGATCCAAGGTCGCCATTCAAATCAGTCGGATTTCTCTGAAGTCGCTCGTTCGCAGCCAGCGAACCCGCCTGTTCTTCCTCCATGGCTCGCAGCCGCAGCCCATAAACCTGCTGCCGGTACGCATCTTCCCGTGCCTCACGCTCGCGTCGATAACCACGCTCCTCATCCGCTCGCTGCAGGCGGTCCACGAAGTCGAAGCCGCTCATGAAGCCATCCATGAATCCGGCGGCACGAAAACCGCCGCGGCTCATCGGGCAGCTCCCGGCAGGCCGCGCAGTGCCGTCGCCCGCGACGCCGGGCTTTGCAGCAGGCCCAGCACCTGGGCGCGGCCGCCGGCGCGTTCGATGCCGGCGGCGAGCATGGCGGCGCCACGCAGGCGGTCGCGCACGCGTCGCAGGGGGATGCGCAGCACCTCGTCGGTGTCGGCGGAACTGCGGCCGCGCGTCACCGGGGCGCGGTAGTCGTACTCGCTGCCGTCCGGGCGGCGGGCGCGGATGTCCAGCTCCAGGATCACCGCGTCATCGTCCAGGTAGGCGGCCACCAGGCGCTTGGCGGTGATGACGCCTCCGTCGCGCAGGCGCTCGCCCAGGCCCTGGCGGAGCTCGCGGGCGAACAGGCGGTTGGCGAAGGCATACAGATCGGCGCCGCTGAGGCCGGCGGTGTCGCCGCCGTCGTTGAGCGCGGCGTCGTAGCGCAGCGCGGCCTGGCGGAAGGCCGCATCATCGAATTGCGCCGCAAAGTCGCCGTTCAGGAAGGCGGCGGCGCGTTGGGCTCGTGTATCGTTCATGGTTTGTCTCCTTCAGAAAAGTTCGCCGACCAGCAGGCCGATGCCGGCGCCCACCAGCGCGCCGACCGGCCCCAGGACCATGCCGCTGCTGGCACCCGCAGCCGCGCCGCTGGCGGAAGACAGGCCGATGGCGGCGCCCAGGCCCGCGCCCGTGCCCACCATCTGCGTACGCATCTGGCTCTCCGCTGCCTTGAGTGCGCTGCGGGTGGAATTCTGTGTCTCCTCGCGCGCCGCGGCCGCTCCCCAGAGCTGGCCCGTTTCGTTCTTGGCGGCCATCGCCGTGCCGAGCAGGCCGCTCATTGCGCACCACCCAGGCCGTAGCGCGGAGCACCGCCGGTCATGATCCGGGCGTTGCGGTCGTGGAAGCTGCGGTTGGCGCGGTTGGCGGCATTGACGTCCGCCAGCCCCTGCGCAAGGCCCTGGCGCCGCGTGATCGCCGCCTGCTGCGGCGCCGACAGGTTCAGGCCCTGGCCGGCCATGCGCTCGCGCAGCGCCTCGCCGCTCTGGCGGAAGCTGCGCGCCACCGCATCACGTGCGGACTGCACGCTGTTGGCGCGCAGCTCGGGGTTGTCGTACATCCAGATCAGCCGGTCCTCGATCGGCCGGATCTGCTCCTTGTAGCGCTCGAAGTCGGCGCGGCGGATCGCTGCCTGCGTATCGCTGGCGTAGTGCTTGCCGCGCGAGACGCCCAGCGCGTTGCGGTAGCCGGGCTGTGCCTCGGGGGCCTCGAGTGAGGCGGGAATGACGAACATGGAAACTCCTGTAGTGATATTTCTGGGGCATCTCCTGCAGGCAGGAGATGGATAAGCTGCGGTTGGGGCGTGGGCAGGCGGGGGATCAGAAGCCGTAGGGTGAACTCGGCTCCAGCGACAGCCTGCCCAAGTGGGGCGTCGCAGATCCTTCGGCGATTCGGTCAAAGCTGCTCTTCGGCCACTCCGCCTTGCTGCTCGACGGCGTCTTGCCGCGCAGCCCGTACGCCGCCGCCATGCCCGCCGCCGAGCCGATGGCGCCCTGCAGGGCGGCGCGGTTCTCGAAGGCATTCCTGGCGTCCTGCAGGGCGCGGCCCTGGGCCAGGTCGGCGGTCTCGGACATGCCCTGCAGGGCCTGCGCGCGCTCGCCGCGGCCGATATCGATCAGTGCCTGCAGGCCCTGCGCGTACTGGTCGTCGATCAGCGCGTCCACGTCGGCCATGCCCTGGCCGAAGGCCTGCGCGCGGTCGTTGGCGAAGCCGGCCAGGCCCATGGCATAGCGGCCGGAGCCGGGCGCGGCGCCGCTGCCGTGGAGCCGGCCCTCCAGCCCCTGCTGTGCCTGGCCAAAGGCCTGGGCGTAGTCGGTGGCGGTGCTGTCCAGCGCCTGGCGGCGGCGCGGCGCCACGTCCAGCGTGTCCTCGAAGAAGGTCTGCTGCAGCGGCAGCCAGCGCTCGCGCCAGTCGTCATAGGACTCTGCCGCGATGTCGGCCATCTCTCTCTGCTCGGCGGTTTCGCCGGGTGCCTTAGGTTTGCTTCCCATGTGATTCACTCCTGGATATCGAGTTGGTATTCCACCGCCCGCAGGCGCCAGCGCTGGTCGAGCAGGCGCTCGAAGCCGCGGCGGCGCGTGCGGAAGGCCAGCGTTGCGGCGCCGGTGTCGCGCGCGATCTGCTCCAGCTGCGGCAGGTAGCGCCGCAGCAGTCCGCCGCCCGTGCCCTGCGCCATCCACAGCAGCAGCTCGGGGCGGCCGTTGTCCTCGCGCCGGTATTTCTTCAGCACCACGAAGCCCTCCGGGCAGGTGTAGAGCTGCGCGCGGCCAAAGCGGCATTCGGCATACAGCTCCTCGGGGGGCTCGTCGTCGCCGGCAAGGATCGCGGCCACCTCCTGGCGGATGCGCGGCCACTCGCGGCGGATGTCGGCAGGCTTGAGTGCCATGCTCAGTACTCCAGCAGCAGCGCCGCGGCGGCGCCGGGACCGGGCGTGTTGCCCGCCGGGCATCCGCCGCCGCCCGCGCCGTAACCGTTGGCCGCGCCGCCGTTGGTGTCCTTGCCGCCACGCCCGCCGGCGCCCAGCGCCGTATCGGCCCCGTCGCCACCGTCGTCGTGGATGGTCAGCGCCAGCGTGGCGGAGAAGCCGCCACGGCCATTGCGGCCCGGCAGGCCCACCGCGCTGGCCGCATGGTCGGCGCCCACCGCCGCCGCGCCGCCGTTGCCGCCCACGCCGCCGGCCGTGCCCGCCGCGCCGGCCCCGGCCACGATGCGCGCATCGCCGGTCTCCGCCAGCAGCCAGGCCGCGGCGGCAGAGCCGCCGGGCGGTATGCGATAAGCGATCACCTGGCCTGGGCTCACGCGCAGCGTGCCCTCGCACAGCGCGCCCGCGCCGCCGCCACCGCCGCCGGAGCGCGGGCCGCTGTTCTGGCCCGCCACCCCGTTGGCGCCCGGCCCCAGCAGGCGGAACCTCAGCGCATACACCCCGGCCGGCACCGTCCAGTTCTTGGCGGCGGCGTTGCCGGCGTTGTCGCTGAAGCGCCGCGAGTAGGCCGCCCATTGCGCGATCTGCCCCTGCAGCTTGCCCACGATCAGCTGCAGGCCGTCGCCCGGCGCCACCGGCGCGTTCTGCGCCGCCAGCGCCGGCAGCAGCTCGAAGAACCGATACTTGAGCGCGGCCATCAGAACGCCCGGTAGTAGACGGCGAGCTTGTCGCCCGCCACCAGCGCCGACACGCCCGCCGTGGCCAAGCCGCCGGCAAAGCCCACACGCGTCTTGCTGCTGGCGCCGCCGGTGTAGTTCACCGTGAAGTCGTCACCCTCGAACTGCGCGCCGGCACCGGCCACCGCCAGGCGCACCGAGTCCTGCGCCGCCACGTCCGGCAGGTCCACGTACTGGTTGGAGATGTCCGTGGGCGACAGCGTCACCGCGTGGCGACGGGACTTCTTGGCCACCGTGGCGCCGCTGACCGGATCGCGCCGCGTGGTCTGGTCCTTCTCCCCCGCCGCGGTGTCCGTCTTTACGCGCAACTGGCCGCTGCCATTGCCGGGGTTGGTGGATTCCAGCCCCGACAGCGCCGCCAGGTCCACCGACAGCGTGTTGCCCACCTTGGCCAGCATGTCGCCGGCCTCGATCGACAGCACCGACGGGTAGGCTACGAAGTTCAGCGGCGTCACGCCCACCGTGATCGGGTTCTCCGTGGTCAGGATCACCTGGTAGCCGGCGTACTGCGTGCCGTTGGTCACCGGGAAGTACGCGCCCTTGGACACCTCCACGTCCTGGTCGAAGTCCGCGCGGCGCGCCAGCGTGTAGCTGCCGCTCTCCACGCTGGCCACGTAGACGCCGTTCTCCGCCGCTGCGGCCTGTGCCAGCAGGCCGATGGCATCGCCGTGCAGGATCGTGCGGCCGTCCACCAGCAGCGGCGCGGTACCGGTGAGCGCCAGCGGCGCCATGGCCAGCACGTCAACCGCCTCCTTCGGGTCCTGTTTGCCGTTGATGACGTTCTGCACGTACTCCACGGTGACGTAGTCCTTCTCCGCGCTGGGCATCGGCAGCGCCGCGGCGGCCTTGGGCTGCGCCTGCAGCTCCAGCTCGTTGGCCGAGGTGAGCTTGAGGATATCGATGTCCGCCGTGTTGGCCGCGTTGCGGCCACGCAGCATCTCGTTGTTGTCCAGGCGGATCTTGGCGCCGTTGACGGCGTTGTCCTCGATGAACTTGCGCTTCAATTGAGACATGGTTGCTCCTTGGGTGAGGGTTTGGTCTGATCAGATGAGGTAACGCACGGAGAAGCTGTCTCCGCTCTCCAGCAACAGCTCCAGCGCCAGGCCGTCCCAGGACAGCTCGGCACCGCTTACGGAAAAATCCACGCCCGGCTTCTGCTCGATGCCGTGGTGCACGCACAGCTCTACCGCCAGCGGATCGGCCGGCGCATCGCTCAGGCTCACGCGGCGCGCCGCGAGCAGGGCCGGCGTCACGGTGTAGCGGTCGGTGCGGTAAGGGATGGCCGCCGCTTCCACGCGGCCGTCATCGCGCAGGCGCAGCAGGCGCCCCGCGCCCGGCGTCAGCAGCGGCTCGCCCGGCAGCACCAGCACGCGGTCGCCGTCCAGCGCCACGCCCACGCGCCGCTGCCATTGCCCGTTGCCCGGCGCGGTGGAGAGCCCGCCGTCCGGGGCGGCGTAGAGCACGTCGCCCGGCGTCCAGGCCCAGGTCTCGCAATCCAGCACCTGCCCTTCCGTGGCCACGGCCACCAGGCCCGCCTCCGGCCGCGTGATGGCCACGCCCAGCAGCGCCGCCGCATGCACCGGGTTGCCGGTGTCCGCCGCCACCGCACCAGAGGCGCCATAGGCCAGCACCTGGCCGGGCTCCAGCGCAGTTGCAGCCACCACCTTCAGGCCTGGGGCCACGGCGGCCGGAGGCGGCGCCTGCACCTCACGCGTGATGCGGCCGATGCTCTCCAGCAACGCCCGGCGCTGGCGCTCCAGCGCCTCGCCGGAGGCGTCCAGCGAGGACTCCAGCCGTTCCAGGCGAATGCGGATGGCGTCCACCGCCGCACGGGCGGCGCGGATGCCCGCCTCGCTGCCGAACTCGCGCGGCGTGTGGATGGCGGGAGTGCGTGAGGTCATGGAGACTCCGGGGTAAGGGAAAAGGCTGCGCGCAGGCGCAAGCCTCCCGGGCTCGCGGGGCGAGCCAGGCTAGATTTGGATTTTTAATCGGGCGGAACCGTCTACGTCAGTGCGGCAAATGCACGAGAGGCGTTGGAGCCACTCGGGGCACGCAGAAGAGGCCCTAGGGTATTTGAATAGACATCTTCCCTGCAGCGATATCCACTTCGCGCCTCATATCGGGATATCGGTCCGGGTACAGTGCCCGCATGCGCCCGATCCAGCTGTTGAAAGCAGACAAGGTCTCGCGATCTTCACGGTATTCTCGAAACAATGCTTCGTAGACCTTGGGTTCATTCGCCAAAAGAATCACCTTGGCAGCATCGACCGGAATCGGCTCCCAATGTCCATCCATTCCGCCCTCCAGTAAGCCTATGGAAATGGTGGGATCGTAGGAAAGCGGTCTTTCCAGAGCAATCCGACGCTGCAGTATCTTCAGTGCATTCACCTTGTGGGTGTAGTTCCTGAAAGGGCCATACTCTCTGGATAGCACGTAGTCCAGGTACTTCTGACGGACAGAATCCGGCATTGAAGACAGAATATTCTCATAGGATTTCTCATGGGAGGTGACGAAAATCTCCGCCAGAAATATCCCTAATAGCGCCAGAAGCGCTACAACTGGCGATTTTCCGATCTTTCCCTTTTTAAAAAGGGATAGGCTGCGCCCTTCATAGATCATCCCATCTCTCGCAACAAGAAAGTTGTAACCAACATCATCCATTTCCTGAAGGAACTTATAGACCCTGGCCTTATCATCCATCCGGTACTTCTGCAGCAGCCTGGCCCTTACTGTTTGGCGGAGTTTTCTGTGGTGGTCACGATGAAGAGTTGCCTGCCGGAAGCCCACGCTTTCTGGCAGTATCCTTCGCCGCATTGCGTCAACCCTTTTTCCCGCCAAAGCGCGCTGAAACGAGTCCTGTAAGTCGCAACGGTTCCGTTCACACTGTCTCCACCACAGTCCATGGAAATCTGCGTGATCGCTCTGGAATGCATCATCGAAGCCATGTCATCTTCGTCATCCGGGTTCGAAATTTCATGGCGTTGCCCCTCAATCCGGCAGTTCTTTGCACCTGCCGAGGAGACAGCCATCCTTAGACTTTCGATGTCTCGATCAACAGGTTGGATATTTCCTCCCGGTAAAAAGACATAGCCCAAAAGAAGAATCGCAGGAAGAAAGACCAGGATCGCAATGGATGTTCTTGCTTTTTGTCTCATCGCTCTTTCTTCACCTTGTGAATGCCAGACCAGTTGCGAAGCTCAAAATCCAGGTCTTCCTTCGTGAGGTCGCTCCCATAGTTCCTGAAGAGATGCATTCCCAGCAGGACCGCTGCTTGATCGGGTGGATCATCCCACCCTCTATGGCCCCAGGTCATACCTCGATATGCAGTATGCCCATCGTTCGGTATCGGGTGGCTACGTCGGAATTCCCTTGCTCTCTTGATCCCGGATTTCGATCGGCCCTGGGCGAGTCCCGCCGCATCCAGAAGAACGTCTTCGGGATACCCTGCAGCCAGGCCAACATAGCCATAGTGGATGTTTGAAAAGACATCGAAGAAGTAGCTTGAATCCTCGTCAGGATTGTAGAACCACTCTGCGGATTTTCCCTTGAAACTGTGTACTTGCCCCGCATTGGGGAGGCCCCACCGCAGGGTGTACTTATGATCCCAGGGGCCTTCCCCACGCACCTTCAAGCCAAACTTCACAAGACTACTACCCTCGCTCAGAACGCCTCCTTCTTCGTTTAATCTCCGCATGACGGAGAGTTCTTGAGAGCTGGCATTTCGCATCATTTCATCATGTATGTAGCTCGTGGCTTCCGAAAGCGCTCCATCACGAGTCGGCATCCTGAAAGTTTTCTTGTCCTTCCACCACTGATATCCAGCGTCTCCCTCTCTTTGTTGTGTCAATCCTTTGTCGATATTCTGCAGAAGAATATTCGATCGTTGGTTGCCAGCTTGTGCAGATTTGTGCAAATCCTGCGCAACTTCCGCCGAAAGACCCCGGAGCGCCGTCTGCACCGGGGGCTTGATCTGATTATCCTCGGAGGCTGGAGAAGATTTCTGCAGATCCAAGGCAAAGCCATATCCATGAAGGAAATCCTTCATGAAGTCGGTCTCATCCTGATTCTTCATGTTCGTCATGTGCTTACTCCAGTTCCTCCATCTCCTCCGCCACTTCCACCGACTGCACCCTTGAAGTGCCAGCCAGCTCGATCTCCAGGCTGGACTGCGCCACCCGGTCCGGCAGCACGAACTCCAGCGCGGAGGTCACGGCGCGGCTCAGCCAGGGCGCGCCGTCCGCATATAGCGTGAGCTGCAGGTCCTCGTAGTCCGCGGCGCGCACCTGGGCGCAGCCGAAGGCGGTGGGGCGCGGCAGCTGGAACAGGCGCGAGCGCCAACGGTAGGGCCGGCGGGTGCTGCCGCCCTCCCACTGCCAGACCTGGTTGTCCATCACCAGCAGCAGGCGGTCGGTCAACGGGTCGCTGTAGGCGGCCTGGGCCCAGAGATCGGTGAACACCAGGCCGAAGCCGCCGTTGCGCGCGTCCAGGATGAAGCCGCCGCGCTCGCCGCCGGTCTTCTCGTAGAAGCCGAAGTAGCGGTCGTCATGCGCCACGCCCAGGATGGAGGCCGGGTTCAGGGCCTGCCATTGCTCGCGCGTCAGCAAGCCCTCCGTCAGCAGCAGGGGCGCGCCCTGGCCGTTGATGGCCACCAGGCCGTCCGGCGCGGCGTAGACAATGCCGTAGTCCTTCAGGTGGGCCACGCTGCGCTTGGCGCTGCAGGCCTGTGGCGATTCCAGCTTGCGCATGGACATGGCGTCCGGCGTGTAGCCGGTAGCCACGTAGGGGTGCGACTCGGTCAGCACCACCAGGCTGGCGTCTATGGCGCCGATGGCCACGATGGGGTAGTCCGTGGCTAGGCGGTAGTCCAGCGGAAAGGCGTGGTAGCGCCCCTGCGCGGAGAACACCAGTTCGTTGCGGGAGAAGCCGGCGAGAAAGCCGTTGGGCATGGCCAGCAGGCCGCGCAGGTCGGCCGGCGGCAGGTCGTAAAGCTGTGACTCCAGCGGGGTGCTCAGCTCGGCGTCGGTCTTGCCGTCCACATAGGTGACCTGGTCCAGCGGGATGCGCTCCACGCGAAGATAGGCACTGCTGCCGGCACCGGTGGCGGAGCGGTACAGCGTCTTGTGGGTGATGCCGTAGCCGGCGGGCG
Organism: Pseudomonadota bacterium; assembly: GCA_052035235.1. GTDB lineage: Bacteria > Pseudomonadota > Gammaproteobacteria > Nevskiales > Nevskiaceae > Solimonas_A. Next base: position 64,628 of record JBPOHT010000030.1, read on the forward strand.
CCGAGGCGGGGGTGTCGATGCGCACCGGCGCGTTGTTGCTGCGCTGCACGGTGCGGCTCACCGGGCTGGGCGGGCCTTCCTCGCCGAACTCGTTGGTATAGGTCCAGACGTAGTTGGTGAAGACGATGTTCTCCGGCCGGTCCGGCTCCGGCGCGGTGACGGACAGCAGCACGTTGTCCACCCAGCTGCGCTCGGCGGTTTCGTTGGAGCGGGACTTGAAGCCGATGAAGGAGCCGTTGACCTCGATCTCCGCCTCGTGCGCGCCGACCACGGCAATACCGTTGTCCAGCGTGGTGACGCCCAGCTTGAGCCGGGCGGCGCTGGCGCTGACGGTGTTTACCTCCACCGCCACGCGGCACCAGCGGTTCTTCAGCGAGGGCGCCAGCTGGGCCAGCATCGTGCCGATCTCGTCGCTCCACTGGTTGTAGCGCACCAGGCGGCAGCCGTTCTCGCCGATGTTGATGCCCACACCGTAGCCGGAGGCGCTGGCATAGAGCATCAGCGTGAGGTTCTCGATGGCGCGCATGTCGGCCTCGATGCGCGCCTTGGGGCTGGTGGCCAGGCCGATGTCCTTGTACAGGTAGCTCACGCTGTTGTTCTGCGTGAAGCGCCAGCTCGGGGCCTCGCGGCCCACGGTGGTGTCGATCTCCACGCGGGTGACGCCACCCTCCGGTCCCTTGTTCCAGCCCTCGAAGGAGCCGCAGTCGAACGGCTCCTCGTAGTCCATGGCGGAGAGCTCCAGCGCGTCCAGGTAGGCGTCGTTCTGCCCCGCCCCGGCGCGCTCGAAGATCATCACCAGGCGCACGGTGTGCGCCGTGGCCGGCACCTGGCGCGAGACGCTGCGCTGCACCCAGCCCAGCGCCGGCGTCACCGCCTGCACCGGAGCCACGGCCTCGCCCACCGCCAGGCCGGCGTTGTCGAAGAAGCGCAGGCCCATGGCCGCGGCGCTGCCGTTGGGCCCGCTGGCCTGCCACCACTTCAGCTCCAGCATCTGCTGCGGGAAAACGTCCACCGACGCCAGCAGCAGGGTCTGGTGCGCCTCGGTACGTGCCACGTTGCCGCCGCAGAAGTAGTAACTGCCTTGCCGGGCGGAAAAGCCGGGCACGTCGCCGGAGGGCCGCACGTCCAGGTCTCCCTCGTCCACGATCCAGCCGGCGGTGCCGCCGGACTCGGCGCCCGCATTGGTCAGCTCCACATTGCTGGCATTCGGCACCACCGTGTCCAGCGCCAGCGCCGGCACGGCCTCCGGCACCGGCACCCCCAGCAGCAGGCTGTCGCAGGGGTACTGCTGCCCGCAGGGGCCGATGGCCTTGGCCAGGTTGGTGACGCGCGGCGCATCGGTGCCGCTGAAGTAGCTGCGCTCCGTGGCGTCCCCGGCGATAGGGCCGCGTGCCACGTCCACCGCCACGGCACCCGCGCCCAGTTCCGCCGTGGTCCAGTGCAGCCAGTGCTGTCGCGCCATCAGGTGCAGGCTGCGCACCTCCCCGCTCTTGAACAGCGCGCTGCTGAAGCCGGGCTCGCGCCAGGACTCCAGGTCGCCGCTCAACAGGCGGGTATTGAGTGCGGTCTGCGCCGCCTCGGGCGGCAGCAGTTGCGGGGCGACGCGAGGCATCGCGCCGCGTGCGGGTCTGACGGAGATCTTCACTCCTGCTCCTCTGTGTCGTCGATGAGGGTGATATCCGAAGTCATCTGCAGCACGGTCACCTCGCCGTCCACCAGGCCGAACTTCACGGCAAAGCTGTGCTCGCCGTTCTCGTCGGGCAGCGAGGTCCAGCGTGGTGCGGCCTCGATCTCCTGCGGGGCCAGCTCGTCGTAGTAGCCATAAGCGTAGTGCACCGGCAGGGGTCGGTTGGCGGGCAGGCGATGCACCACCAGCAGGGCCATCTTGCCGGCCAGCTCGCCCAGGTTGGCGCGCGGGCGGAAATGCTGGATCACGATCTGGTTATGGAACCGGAACGATCCGGAAGATGCCGTGCGCTCGCCATGGCAGACATTCGGCAGGCCCAGGCGTGAATCGTTGTGGGAAAGACCCCAGCGCACGAATGCACGCTGGACGAATGCATCGGCCTCGCTTCCGCCCACCTCCATGCTCCGGTCGAACACCACGTCCATGCTGAAGTGACGCGTGTCGGGCGCCATCTGCTGGACTGCGTTGTCGAAGTCGAACAGCTCGAAATCCAGGACACGCATCCCGGTCACATCCAGATGCAGGCCGCCGGAGAGGTCGATGTCATCCGCCACCGGATACAGGATGGGGACCTCCAGCCCTCCGATCGTGCCGCCCTGCCCCGCGCCGAACTGGATGCTGCCCTCGGAAGGCAGGTAGTGAACTCCCGGAATCATCTGCGGAAAGTGAGCGAAATATCCGGGAGGGCGGGCATCCAGCGTGCGCCAGCGGCAGCCATAGGCCTGTGCGTTGCCACCGGGCAGGATCGAGCCATGGGCCGTCATGACCTGGGCCGGCAGCGCGTCTGGCAGCGTCCCCCAGTTGCCCCCGATATCCAGCCGGATCTGGCCGCCGTACAGCACGCAGGGCGCCTCGGCGGCTGGATCGAACACCGAGAAGCTCTGACCGTAGCCGTCGAAGCGCACCACGATCTCCCGCGCCCCGCCCGCCGGCACCACGTACTCGCGCGGCTCGCCGTCGATGCCGCCGCCATTCCTGGAAGCCCCCAACGTGACGCGCACGCCCCCTTCACCCTCGATCCGCAGAAATAGCAGCCCGCTGGAGGCAGGCAACGGACCCACCAGGACAATGTCCAGATAGGTAACGCCAGCCAGAAAGCCGGCCGGGATGACAGCGCGTTCGCAAGCCACCGACGGCTGCCAGGAGAAGTACTGGTAGCCCTCGTCCTGCTGAGGCTCGCCACTGGCTAGCGGCAAGGCTTGCAGCGACGCCAGGTCGCACTGGACCTGATCTGCCAGCTGTGGCTCCTCGACGCCCGGAGACGTGCCGCGTCGCCGGTGCACGTATCCATAGCTCATGCGAACCTCCGGGGCAGCACGCGCAGGCCGCGCGGCAGGTGCGCGCGCAACGCGCGGCCCTTGGCGTTGATCTTGGCGCTGTGGAACAGCAGGCCATGGCGTGCCGCCGCCTGCGGCGACGACCAGGCAGCGCCTTCCAGCGCACAGACGCGCGCCAGCGCGCCGTCCGCCAGGGCGTGGTCGTACTGGCGCAGGATGTCGTCACCCACGCTGTCCGCCTCCGCCGCCGGCTGCACGATCACCGACACCCAAACGGGCTCGGAGAGATCCGCCGCACCCTCCGGCGGATACGGCGCCAGCTCCAGCGTGGCCGGCGGCAGCCACAGGAAGGCACAAGGCTGCCCGGCGCGCTGCGGCAGCGTGCGCGGGTCCGCCGGCTGCAGCGGCTGGCCGCGGTACTCAACCGCATCCACGCCAATGATCTCCTCGGCAGCGTCCTCCGGAGCCAGGTCGTAGTGGCTCACGCCCGGCTCCAGAACCAGCTCCAGCGTGCGCCGCGCGAACCAGCTGTCACGGCAGAACTCCCGCGCCGCATGGCGCAGCGCCTCCAGCAGCAGGAAGTCCGGGCAGCCGGGCGCCTGCCGCCGGCACAGCGGCAGCAGCGAGTCGAGCGGCGTCATCAGACATCCTCGCCGGTGCGCGCCGCCACGTCCGGATCGGTGGGCGCAAAGGAGAACTGCAGCTGCGACTTGAGCCCCAGCGCGTTGGCGAACAGCGTCATGTACGCACCGGAGCGGTTCATGTCGCCGGACTTGCTGCTCTTGGCGTAGGCATAGGCCACCACCCAGTTGTGCAGCGGGTTCTCGTAGAGATCGTCGAGCGGCAGCGTCTGCGCCGCATCGGTCACCGCCTCCAGCGCCTTGACGCCCTGCAGTTCCACCCAGCCTTCGGACGCCGGGAAGACATAGAACAGCCGCGGCAGGCGCTTGTCATGGCAGTAGTGCAGCACGGCGCCGCCGCTGGACTCGTGCCAGTCCGGGTAGCTGTGGTCCAGCTCGTTGCGCTCCACCTGGCGGATGGCGCGGCCCGGTGTCTGGCCGTCCGTGCCCAGGTTGCGCACCAGGCCAAGGAACTGGATGAAATCCGCCGGCAGGTCCTGGCGCGTGCCCGGCGCCAGCTCGAAAGCCTCCGCCGTGGCCGCCACGTCCGGCTTGGCCGCCACGATGGCGCTGATGCCGGCGTTGAGATAGTCCAGCAGCTCGGTGGGCGACCAGCGCACGCCGGTCTCGTCGAACAGCGTGCGCGCGGCGCGCTGCAGCACGCGGGAGCAGGCAATGGTGCCCATGGCTCAGTGCTCCTTGCCGCTGAAGGCATCGGCCTGGCGCTGCGCTTCGGCCGCGGCCTGCGCGTCCACCGCCGGCTTCTTCGCCAGGCGCTTGCGCAGCCCCAGCGTGTCGCGCTGCCGCAGCGCCTGCCGCTTGTCCTGCTGCTCGCGCATGTCGGTGGCCGCCGCCGCGCGCGCCTGCGCACGCTCGCGCGCCAGGGCGATGCCGTCGACATGGTTCAGGGGCAGCTCGTCCACGACCTTGAAGCGAGCGCTCGCCGCCAGCAGCGGGCTATAGGGGTACACCGCGCCGTCGGCGCGGATCAGGTATTTGGGCATGGAAACTCCTGGGTTAAAAAGAGAACAGCGAAAACGAAAAAGCCCGCCGTGTGGCGGGCTTCGGGTGCGGCTTGGTGAAAGCGCGGCTAGAGGCGGGCTACTTATCCTCGGCAGGCCAGACACATACCTTTACGTGCTTAAACAACGTGGCGTCGAGGCCTTGAGGTTCCGCGGACAAGGTTGTACCTCCCCAATCTGGGGTCATCAAATGCACATGGTCAGGCTCCTTGCTCTCTGCCAGCTGGGTCAGGATGCTTGCCAGGCGCAGCAAGCCCTCGCGGTCTCCGTGGAGTTCGAGCGTCTCATCCTCTCCTGCCGAAAATTCAAATGTAAGCATGCGTGTCCTTCTTCATCTACTTTCTCGCAAGGGGTCTCGTAGCTCTACGATGCTACCGTCGATGCTCACAAATATCGGACAGGTCCCGACCAGGAAAAACTGATAGTCCTTGGTGTCCAGGTACCGCCTCGATTGATAGTAGAAAAACCAACCGTCTTCAACCGTTTCAGTAAACTCGTCGGGAACCACTAGGCTGTCCCCTCGTGGAGGAGGGATGTTCTTTGCGACATACCCCTCTGCCAAGGACTTGGCCTGAGCATCATGAATTCTCTGTTTCATTCAACAATTCCAAATTGTATCGAAGGGAAATTCTGGAAATTAACTTCTCCGCCAGAACCCGTTTGTCCGTCAATGTAATTGATGCGGCCACGTTGCACCACTGCATTCCAGACGTGACCTTTGGAGCCGTTCCTGTTCATCCCATAGATGACAGCGACGGTGCCTTGCGGCGATCGCATTAGTTCCGCTTCCAAAGCCTTCCTTGTCGTCCATCCGCTAAGCTTAGTCCCAAAAAAGCCCTCCAACTCCGAAAAGGGAACTCCCTCGTCACGTGGCAGTGCACTGGATCTTGCCCCACTTTTCAAGAGTGAATTCACAACAAAGGTACAGTTCGCACAGTTGTTCATCGATTTCTTGGGATTGACATGTCGAGCCGTTCCTGCAGAAGGAAGCTCGCTGTTCACCCCAGCGCCGGAAGTAGTAGAACGACTATCAGTGGCATCCTGATCTTCGCTCCGCGAATTTGTTACAGGCGTCACGGAGTCAACCCTGGACTTCCGGGAAATGCCAATGTCGTGGCTGCCATCTCGCGTTGTGAATGGTTGTTGCGCAGTCCTGGCTTCAGGCATCACTCGCGCGAGAGCGTCGGCAATAATTTTGTGCCACTCCGTTTTCCCGGAAGACCGTGCCAGATGGGGCGCCTCCTCCAGCACACCTTGCGAAGGCTGAAGCTTCTTCCTTGCTGCCGGCCGACCATGGCCGGCAACGAATGCAGCCGACGCGGCTAGCACGGGGTTTCCGGTGATCTCCCCCACCTCCTCCGTGACCATCGAGGCGACACCTCCGCGGACGCCCGTCTCTGCAGCAAGTATTGGACTTGTCCGCAAGCCAAAGGCCGCCCCAGCCCCTCCGCGGCCAAAGGCGAATGCCGCCCGACCTGCTCCGGATTCCGACTCCACCGGACCCATCAAGGCACCGGTACGCGACAGTTGGCCGGCAATCCAGTCTCCGCTGCCGACCACCCGCGAGCGATCCAGCAGATCAGGGGCCAGATCCTGCCGACCCAAAAAGCCCGCGGCGGTCCCGTATCCCGCCAATCCAAGGTCTGCGACATTGGCTACGGTATCGACCGGCAGCCCGAACAGATCTGCTGAAAGGCCGCGCTGCACGCCTGCCAGTCCGGATAGGCCAACACCTTGAAGGCGGGTTGGAGCCTTGTTGTCTTGAGGCATGGTGAGGTCGTATGGAAAGCCGTAAGAAAAAAGCCCCGGTTTCCCGGGGCCTCGTGACCGCCTCGCCGCTTATTTCTTCTGATGCGAGCCGGTCTCGCAGTAGGCCTTGCGGCCACCGCCCTTCTTGCGCGTGCCGTCCGGTGTGGCGCCGGGCTGGGTGTAGGGGTTCACCGGCTTGGCGAGCTTTTCCTTGCAGTTCATGAGAGTTCCTTGAGTTGATGGATTCAATACGGCGCAGGATGAGAGAGTTACAGACACCCTCTCCCCTGCCCCTCTCCCGCAAGCGGGAGAGGGGATTTACAGCGGGCTTACAGCGCCGACAGGTCCGGCGTGACGCGGCCCAGGGCCAGGTAGCGGGGCTCCACCACCTTGTAGCCGTACACCGCCAGGCCACGGATGGCGGAGGCGAACTTGGTCTGCAGGCGGATCACCTCGGCGTTGATGAACTGGTTGGCCCAGGTCACGCCGTCCTTGTGGCCGGCGACGATCGGGGTCACGTTCAGCGCGGCGTCGGTGTAGTCGGCCAGCTGGTTGGACTCGTACAGCGTCAGGCCGTCGATGGTGCCCAGGCGGCCGTTGCGGATCACGCCCTCGGCGTCGCCGGTGATCAGCGCCGACTTCACGTCAGTGTTCTTCAGGATGGTGCAGAACCAGGCCGGCAGCACCACCCAGCGGCCCACCTTTGAGACGCCCTGCTCGGTCAGCGCCTGGTTCATGCGCATGAGGAACTTGATGGCGTTGTCGGCGTCGATCACCACCGGCGCGCCCACGGCGCCCAGGTCGATGGCGCCGGACTTCTTGCCGGCGCTGGCGCCCTGGTTGTCGGCGTGGATGTCCAGGATGATGTCGGACAGGAACTCCGCGTCCTGCTTGAGCACCACCTGCTCGGCGGCGTCCTCGGCGTACATGTCCATCAGGCCCATGTCGCTCTGGATGCGGTCCACGTCGTCCAGCACCACGGCGTAGTACTTGCCCTTGTTGAGCTCCAGCTCGGTGGCGCTTTCCTCCGGCGTCTCGTAGGAGATGTCGAGGTTCTTCTGGTAGTCGCCCACCGAGACGTCCGGCGTGCGGCGGATGATCACCTTGTCGCCCAGGCGGGTGACTTCACCCTCCCAGTCGTTGCTGGTGATCTCGCCGCAGACGGTCATGTCGTAGTGCTTGACGGTGGCCTTCTGCGAGAACAGCGTCGGGATGACCTTCGACGTGCCCGCGCCGTTGGCGGAAAGATTCGGGTAGGTGCCCGAGATCGGCATGTTTGCCATGTGTGTTGATCCTTGTGTTGGTTGATGGTTGAAACTCAATGGGCTAACCGCCCCTTGCCGTCCGTTCGTGCTGAGCCCGTCGAAGCGCGGACGGGCCACCCCTTCGGCCAGCCGGGTAGCCGCTCACCCTTCGATCCTTCGACAAGCTCAGGACTTCAGGGCGAACGGCTTTTGGGGGCTTCAGCCGATCCGGCCGGCCACGTAGGCCTCGTCGATCTGCCGCTGCATCGCCGCCTGCTCCTGCGCACGGCCGCGGTAACGGCCACGGGCCACGTCGGCCTGGAACTGGCGGATCTGGGCCTGGCTGATGGCCGGGCGCGGGTCCGGCGGGTTGCCGCCGTCGGGCGAGCCGTCCGGCAGCAGGCGCTTGCTGGGATCACGCACGCCGGCGCGCGCGCCCTGGCTGCGCAGGTAGTCGCGGAACAGGCGGGCCACGCGGCCGGCGTCGCGGCGCTGCTCCAGGCGGTGCAGCAAGGCCTGGCGCTCTTCGCCGGTGGCCTCGTCGCTCTCCGCCAGGTAGCCCAGGAAGCGCGGGTCGGCGTTGACCTGCTCCCACTCCGGCACCTGCCGCGCCAGATCGGCGATGAAGCCGTCATAGGCGCCCTGCTGCTGGCTGCGCTGCGTCTGCGCCACGCGCTCGCGCGTGTCCTCCAGCTCCTGGCGCAGCGGCGCCAGCGAGGATTCCATGGCGCTCTGCAGCTGCGGCTGCAGCGTGTGCTGCGCCGCGCGCAGCACCGCACGCAGGTGGTCCTCGCCGTAGTGCTCGATCTGCTCGGCGCTGAAGTGCTGCGCCAGGTCCAGCCCCGCCACCGGGTCGCGCCCGGCATCGATCTGGCCCTGCAGCCCGGCCAGCTGGCGCTGCATCTGCTGCAGCTGCGCCGCCTGGCCCTGCTGCTCCCGCGCGCGCTCCTCCCGTTCCCGGCGCAACAGGCCCTCTGTGGTCTGGAAGCGCGCGCGCCAGTAGTCCGGCGTGGAGCCCGGGTCCGGCAGTGCCGCCTCGGCGGCCGGCTCGTCCGCGGGCTCCACCGCTGGCACCGGCTCCGTGTCGGGAGCGAGTGCCGGTGCGGGGTCCGGGCCGGGCTGGGCCAGCTGCGCCTCCAGTTCGCTGGCGGCGGCGATCTGCTTCTGGATATTCCTCGGGTAACGTCGGCTCATCTTGGGTTTTCTCCACGCCGCAACGCGCCGGGTCCCGGGACGGGTCGGCGCTGCGGCGCTTGGGTGGGTGGAAACGAAAAAGCCCAGCACGATGGCTGGGCTTGGGCGAGCTGCGGACGCAAGCTCTCTGGGGTCTATTTTACGCGGGTGCCTGGGGAACTCCTAACGGAGTTCCGTATTTCTGCCGGGCTTGATTCGGCAGCACCTGATCTGGCCCGGGGCATGATTTGGCGCTATTGTTTTCTGGCGCTCCGCCCAGGGCGCACCCCGAAGACGGAAGAACATCGCCGGCACCGAAAAAGCCAGCACATCCAGCCGAAACGCCATGACAGACAAAACACTGCAATCACTGCGCTCGGAGATCGACCTGCTTGACGCGGAGATTGTCCGCCTCCTGGAAAAGCGCTTTGCCGTCACCAGGCAGATCGGCCAGTTGAAGGCACGCGGAGGATTGCCGCTGGTGGATGCCAGCCGGGAAATCGCTCAGCAACAGAGATACGAGTCACTTGCCGTGGCCAGTGGCATTTCGCCCACCGTCGTTAGCGGCATCTTCCGCCTGGTCATCGATGAGGTGGTTCGCGAGCACCGCGCAGCCTAAGGTTTGGTCAACGCCGAATACCGCTTGGTTGTAGGTCAGAGCGGCTGAGTCGCTCATGAATCCAGCCTTCAGGGCATGCGGAACAGCCTTTATTTCCCAGGCTGCACCAAGACATTGGAGGTGCACTTCTTCCTCTTCAGAACATATCGGCCATAAGAAGCCAGCGTAGCACTGGGCGTCCAGATATCGGCCTTGACCGCGTCCAAGTCCAGAACTCCACTCTTTGGATCAAACGTGCCTCTTACCTTGTTATCAAATGAATCGCTGTATTCCATGAACAGGAGATTCCCCTGTACCTGAAAATCGCCATTGCCGAGAACTTCATGGGTCCGCTCTTCGGTAACAATTCTCAAGCCGAATCTATTGTCTCTCACCTCGAGACAGACAGTCTTATCGGCATTCGAAAAGCTCTCAATTTCGCCCTTGGAACTGGCAGAAGCAATCCCAGTGACAAGCGGAGCAAGAAAAACGATCAAGAGCTTCATTTATTCTTCATATGAAATGAAAGAGCATCCAGGCATGCTGTAACTGGCAGTCATGCTTGGATGCAGTCGCTGCAAGTACAGTGCTTTTCCCTGCACAGGAAAGACATCGACTTTAGAGCGACAAAGGTTCTCTTTTTGCCTCCTCCAAGAGACATGTTATGCCTTTTAAATCTAAAATTTATTGATCATTTCAAGTATCAGTATCCTCCAGAATATTTAGAACTTTTTCGATAGTCCCGGATACGGACTTCTGGTCATATTCTTCACTAGGCTCTCGCATTTTCAACCAGTGCAGGTAGTCAACGAATATGGATTTTTTTCCTTCCCCACAGAAAGAGCTTCATCCAATTCTAAATCTCGCACTCCAGGAGCAGATGCATCAAAGTCGTCCATCCATGCCAGGCAAGTACCCAGGATCTATCCTGCAGAACTTTCGATTCTCAGGTACTCCTCGCACTCGATGCCGATTGCTCGGATCAGTTGCGCAATGTCCCAGTCTCTTACGAAGACGACTCTTTCACCGAAATGAATACCGCTGGTAGCCATTAAACTATTCCTCGTGCAGTTCCAGGCATTCGAAAGGCTGTCGCAGCAGGGCGGCAAGGCCACCCTGGTCGACGGCATCGAGGTCCACGGGGTTGATGGTGAATGAAGCAACCCGCATCACGTAGCGGTCTGCGCCGATGATGCCAGCGTCGCGAGGGTTATCGAAAGGCGGGTCGAGACCCTCCCTACACTTGCTACGCCTTCTTTTGCGGGATCAATATTTAACAAACATTCCTATGTCTTCGAGTGCGTCAGATATACACCCGGATACGCGAGAGTCATTCACTTTGGAATGAAGAACAGGAATCACTCTATCCCGATCAATCTTGCCGTGGATTCTTGCTACATGACCCAAGCAGGTAGCGGCAAGGCAGGCCACATATTCGTTTTCGGATTCCAAATAATGTAGGCATTGATCCTGCACCCATCTCCAGTCATCGTCGTAGAACGCCACAGAGACCAACGCTCGGCATATTTTCTCTGGATCCAGCGAAGCGAATGCGTCGAGGGCTACTTCTCTGCCCCCCCACTGAACATCTGGATTTTCACTCACCTCCGCCTCCTTGTATGCGGCCACGTCGATCCGCCATTCCCGCCCTGCGCAGAGCGTTCTGCATGTCAATGTGCAATTGGTCCCAAGACCGGACATGTCCATGATAGGTTCCGTCTGCTGTCCTATCAAACACAATGAAATCACCCGTGTCGTAGTCGATTCCGATCCTTCGACCAGAGGAATCTTTGACTAAAACTGAACTGTCTAGGGCGTTTTGCCCGTTCTGTGGGCCTTTACTTTTCCTGCCGATATCAATGTCTTTGTGATAATCAGCAGGTTCGAAGGTTAAGCGTCGGGCGGCCCCAACGCTGTCATCAAAGGAGTCAATTTCCGACTCTTCTCTACGCGGCGGCTCTCGCGTGGGATTCTGATCCGTCTCCCCGCCGTCCCTTCGCTTCCGTTCCCGGAGGGGGGCGATATCAGCATCCGCTTTGCGACGTGCTTGTAGATGGCCTCCGGACTTAGCCCCTCCCACATTTGCAGGGGCCAGCATGGCCGGGCCTATAGCTGTGGCAATTACTTCCTTCCAATTTGCGCTGCCGGGATTCTTTACCTTCCACGCCGCATCGTTATCTTGGTGTGCCTGGGAGCGTAAAGCACCTTTAGCTGACGGATTCGCCTGACGATATCCGCCGATCCTCGCTTCCGCTACCTGGCCGGGTGCGCCCATCAGCCCTCCTAATGCCGAGAGCAGGACGTCACCGCTTTCAATTTCTCCCCGTGACGCCCATTGTGAAGCGGCTTCGGTGACCGAAGAGATCACGGTCTGTGCAGGCAGTTGGGCGGCAAGATTGGTAACTTCACGCCCTAAGGAATGCAGGCTGGAAGGGGCCAGCATCCGTGCACCCAGTACGCCGCCAATTCCGCCTCCTGCCGCCACGATGGACGCCTTCTTGCGGGCTTCACTGTGTGCGGTCGCCATCACGCCGGTATCGCTCATTGCCGTCTGCAGGGCTCGCTCGTTCCGCACATCGACACCCTGTCGAGACAATGAATGCATCAGTTCAGCCGCATATTCCTGCTCGTATGCCGACTTGCTTCCGAATCCGATACCGGCGACGGCGGCGGCGCCTCTGCCGATGCTGTGTCCTCCACGCGCCAGCGATAACTGCAGAGCCATTTCCGGAGTCGCTGCCATGAGGCTTGGCGACAGAGCTCCAACAGCTCCTGCGGGGTTGGCAGCGATTGTCGCTGCCTTTTCGCGAAATCCGGTTGCCGCGGAATACTTTCTCTCGAATTCATTCTGAGGTGCGACTGACTGATCCAGCGCTTCTTTGGCAATAAGTGCCCTCTGCCGATCCAACTGCTCCCTGATATCTGCAAGCCTGCGATCTCGCTGCCGGGAATCCTTGGGAACAAGCGGCCGCAAGCTGAGTGGGGCCTCTTCCGGCTGCAGGTATGCCCTCTCGATCTCGACCAGGTCGCGTTCGCGTTCGATTGCCAAGCGCTGGCTCCATAGCGAGCGCGCTTGGCGCAGCCGATCCGCCAAGGTCGGATCTTCAGCCTGCTGCCACTGCTCCGGTGGCGACCCGTGGAGACTCTGCTGCAGGAAATTCTGGCCGTAGTCAGGCCCTATCAGGGCCCGGCGCTGCGGGGCGGCGGCACGGGTGGGTGTCGATGCGGACGGCGGATCGAGTACGAAACCCGGCGGCAGCACCGCCGGGTCTGGGTATTTCAGTGGCATGGGATTCTCAATGAAGGATCTGACTAGCCGCGCTGAGCCCGCGCCAGGGCCTGTTGTGCGGCCTGGGGAGCTTTCAGCAGTTCTTCCAGCGCCAGCGCGCGGCCCTGCGAGCGATGCAGTGCCGGGCCTTCCAGGCGGCGGTTGGCTTCGTCGGCCTGGGCGAGAGAGGCACTGAGCCAGTCGCGGTAGAGCTGGTGGTCGGGGTTGGATTGCAGGCGCAGCAGGGCGGCGCAGAGGCGGGGGTCGAGGGTTTGCATGGGGTCTCGCTGGATACGGGGCTTTGCTAGGCATCCGTTCATGCTTCGACATGCTTGGCACGAACGGAGAGTGAGGCTGGGGAACTGCAGCAGGCTCTACGAAAACCCTGCGCTTACCTGTTCATCACCGTATGCGGCTGAGCGGTGGAGCCGGCAGCGGATACGAGGGGCGTAACCGCCGGGGCACCACCCTCACCCCCGCCCTCTCCCGCCAGCGGGAGAGGGGTTGATGCGCTGGAGGCATGTTCCCGCGCGGCCAACTCTTCCTCGCTGGGCATGATGTCGTCCACGCGCAGTTCCAGGCCCTCGAAGTACTGGCGCAGCAGGGCGGCGCGGCCGCGCTGGCCGATGATGCCGAGGTCCACGGGGTTGGCGGTGGCGGCCAGGGCCTGCTGGCGGCGCTGCTGGGCCTGGTCCTTGATCAGCAGGGCGGCAGTGCCGCGCGGCACGACGGCGCAGTCGCCCTTCAGGCCCGGCTCGTCCACATAGAGCATCACCCAGTAGAAGGCCTGCTGCACGGTGCGGGAGATAACCTGCGTGTCGATGTTGGCGATGCCGCGGCGCAGGCCCTTGGCGGCGGCGTTGAGCAGCATGGATAGACCGGAGGCGGTCTCGCCGGCGCCGCCGACGCGGTCGTTGCCGTAGGCGTAGCGCGGGATGCCGGTGGCATCGTCGGCACGGCGCTCGAAGTTCTCGAACACGGCCAGCAATTCCTGGGCGTTGCTGCCGGGCTGGAAGAAGCCGATGGGCGGGCGCTGCGCGGCGTTGGGGTCGCTCTTGAACTGCCAGATCTTCCAGGGGTGCATCTGGGTGATGGCTTCGCCGTCGGCCAAGCGGTCCACTTCCATGTACACCTGCGGGCCGCTGGCGATGCCGAGGTTGCTGACCAGGGCGCGGGCGGAGGCGTTGCACATGTCCTCGTGCGGCTCGCACATCTCGGGGATGGCGCGGCCCCAATACGCGCCGGGGATCGCCTCGTAGCAGGCCTTGTGGTACGGACGCTGGCCCAGCGGGTCGTCGTTGACCACGCAGCGGACCAGGTGCTCGCCGACCAGGATGGCGTCGATCTCGTAGGGACGGTCCGGGTCGTCGATCTCGGCGCCGTCATAGCCCCAGTCCAGCAGCAGGCGGCCGGGCACGGCGCCCCAGTAGTGCAGGCCGTCGATCAGGTCGTCGCGCGTGAGCCAGTCGTAGCTGGTATCGCCTTCCAGGCGGTTGCGCTCGGCGTCGCTCCAGATCCAGTGGCGCAGGCTGCCGCCGCGCGAGCCCTGCAGCACCTGGCGGATGTCCCACTCGGAGTTTCCGGGCACGCCGATCATGGCGTAGAGCTCGCTCTCGGTGAGCCGCAGGCGTTCGATGAAGTCGCGCTCCTGCGGGCTGCGTGCATGCGGCGCGGGGTAGCAGTCGAAGGGGCTGATGCGCTTCCAGGCCAGGCCGTGGCCTTCGGTGACGGCGGGCGTGGCGCCGCCCAACCACTGCAGGCGACGCTGGCGGCGGGTGTAGGGGCCCTTGAGGATGGCGGCCGGATAGGTGGAGAAGTCCTCGATGAATTCGTCCAGTGCGGCGTCGTAGCCGCCCTCGTCCATCAGGTCGGCGATGCGCTCGGCCATGCGCGAGGCACGGCGCTCCGCTTCCTTGCGCACGTCCTGGCGCAGGCGCGATTCCAGCTCGCGCGCCTGTTCGGCCACCTGCTCGCGGAACTGCTGCGGGTCCTGCGGTTGGCCGGCGGCGATCATCTGCTGCTGCGCCTGGCGCGCGGCGCGCAGCAGGAGTTGCCGGCGCTGCGGCTGCGGCAGGTCGGGCAAGGTGGTGGGCTCCAGCGCCCAGGCGCGGTCGGAGGCAGGCATGAGGATGTCGCGAATCCAGGCGGCGGCGGCGCGACACTTGGTGGCGGACAGCGGCATGAACAGCGAGGTAGCGCAGCCCTGCTCCTGGAACTCGCGCAGTTCGCCTTCCGCATACACGCCCTTGCGGCGGCGCAGGCAGTTGAGCAGGCGGCGGTCGATCTGCTCGCGGGCGCGCTTGTTGCGCTGCCAGGCGGACTGGATGTGCCCGACGAGTTGCGACGGGGCCTTGGGTGCGGGCGGCGGCTGGGGGCGGGACTTTTCGGTGAGCTGGTCGGGGGTTTGCAGGTGAACGAGACCGAGGGTAGGCATTCGCAAATACTCCCCCTCTCCCGCTGGCGGGAGAGGGTTGGGGTGAGGGTGGAAGCGGGCAAGGAGTGGCGATGTGCGTGACCGCCCATGCACCACCCTCACCCTGGCCCTCTCCCGCCAGCGGGAGAGGGGAAGCAATCAACGCCAGCGCGCCTGCTGGATCTCGCGCGCCTGGGTGTTGCGCAGGTCGCTGCGCGCATCGCCGGCCACGGCGCCGGTGCGGAACGCATCCGCGGCATGGGAGGCCCAGTCGTGCAGCGGCTGGTCCTTCCAGCAGCCGCGGGTGGCGTCCCATTCCTTGCGGTAGTGCTCCAGGGCCTTGCGGCCCTCGGCGGTGCGGCTTTCGTCGAACCAGCAGTGCGGCAGCAGGCGGCGCACGGCCTCGATGCCGTCCGCCACGCGCAGTTGCGGAGCGACGTCGAAGCGGATGCCGAGTTCGGCGGCGGCCTGCAGGCGGCTCTTGGCGTCGTTGCCCAGCTCGCGCACCTTGAGATCGTGCGGGCCGACGTGTCGGCTGTAGACGATGCCGTGGCGCTGGGCGCGCTGCTCCAGCACGCCACGGTAGTGGGCCAGGCCCTCGCCGCTGTTCTCGTAGTAGTCCACCACGCGCAGTTGCAGGCCCTGGCGCTGCAGGAACCAGATGGCGGTGCTGTCATCCACGCCCAGGTCCCACCAGGTTTCCACCTGCAGGCTGCGGTCGTAGGGCACCTCACCTACGCGGCCGGCGCGGTAGGCCTCCAGCAGCAGGGGGCCGTAGTAGGCGCCCTCGGTGCTCTGCTGGAAGGCTTCCTCGGGCGTGGAGGGATACTCGGAGCGCACGTCGTCGCCCTGGTCGCGCCACTTGCGCGCGTACCAGCAGCGCTGGGCACGCGTGAGGTCCCGGCCGATGCGCGTCTCGGTGTCGTGGAAGTAGCGCAGCTCGGCCTCGGTTAAAACGAAAGCCGGCTCCTCCACGCTGTACTCCGGGTGCTCCCACCAGGGCAGGAAGGAGAAACGCCAGTCGCCGTGCAGCAGCGGGGCGTCGTCGCGGCGCTGCTGGGCCTGGCGGCAAAGCTCGTAGAAATGCCCTGCCCGGCCACGGGCGGTGGACTCGATCACCTTGATGCCGCCCTTGGGCACCGCCTCGAAGGCGCCGGTGCGGATCTCCTGCGCGCGGCGCGGATAGTGCGCGCAGATGTAGCCGTACTCGGTGACGTGCAGCACCTGCACGGTGCCGGAGCGGAAGGTCAGGCCCACGCGGATGCTGGAGCCGTTGGCGAAGATGATTTCGCTTTCGGTCTCCTTGATGGCGGGTACGGCGCTGCGCAACTCCGGCGGCAGGTTGTCGTAGGCGAACTTGATCTTGTCGCGGAAGATGACCTTGGCATCTTCCTTGGTGTGGGCGATGACGCCCACCGCCACATCGCGGTTGAACAGGCAGGTGTCGAGCCACAGCATGCAGTAGCCGGTGGTGATGCCGAGCTGGCGCACCTTGAGCTCCAGGTTATTGTGCGCCAGCCGCTCGTAGGCACGCTGCTGCGCCCAGTTGGGCGTGAAGCGGATGCGCCGGCCTTCCTTGTCCTTGATCCAGTAGAGATTGCCCAGGCGCCAGGCGCGGTCCGCCAGCAACGAGCCCTCAGCGGCGCACGAGTCCATTCAGGCCTCCGTTCTGCTCGGCAGCCTGGGCCAGCAACTGGGCCAGGCTGCCCTCGCCCGCCGGCTCCTCGGCCTCCGAGGCGTCGAATACGCCGTGGGCCTTGCCGAGCAGTTCCAGCGCCTTGAGTCGGTCGATGGTCTGCAGGCTGCGGACCTGCTTGGTCTCGGTGGCGCCCTCGTCGTGCTCGTCCTTGCGCTTGACGCCGCGCTGGTCCTGGAAATCCAGGCTGGCGATGGCGGCGGCGGTGTCATCGTCCCAGTCCTGCGGCGGCTTGAGATTGCCGCAGGCGTCGAAGAGACGGCGCACGTCGAAGCGCGCGGCGCGGGTGAGATGGGCCAGGACTTCGTCGCGGCCCATGGTGGTGTCGGGTTTCTTTCTCATGGGATTCCTTGCGGTTCTGTTGCCCCTCTCCCTCCGGGAGAGGGGTATGGGGTGAGGGACGGCTGCGGGAAGCCGGCCCGTTGCTTTCGGCAGAGGGCGCCCCTCACCCGCGCTGCGCGCGGCCTCTCCCGAAGGGAGAGGCAAGAGGGCCTGCTTCTCAAAATCGCCAACCAAGACGCGCCCGCCCTTGCAGCGCGCCGCCCTCATCCATCAGCAGATCCACGCCGACACGAAAGCGCCCGAGATCGCGTTCCAGCCAGAGGCCGGGTCGCTCGCCGTTAATATCCAGGCTGGCGCCGGCGGCCCAGTGGCGTGGCGGCGGCGGTACGAAGGCCGCCTCCAGCGGCAGGTCCAGCGCCTGGGTCACCTCGCCGTCCGGCGAGCTGGCGAGCACGCGCCGGCCGCCGTCGATCTGCAGCAGCGACAAGTCCAGCGACAACGGCGGGCAGTCCTCGCGCCGCGGCTGCACGGTGACGGCGATGCGGCGCTCCTCGCGGCTGCCGCGCGGCAACGCATGCGGCGGCGGTGGCGGCGTGGCCGGCACGGCGGCCCGCGCGACCACGAGGCTGCCGTCCTGCTGGCGCCGGGCGGCGGCGGGGCGCAGGTCCTCGGCGACGGCGGGCGGGGCCGGGTGCAGATGCCAGCCGACGAAGACGCCCGACAGCAGGCCACAGCAAAGGGCCAGGATCAGCAGCCCGAGGTACAGGCGGCTCATGACGGGCGCTCGCATAGCGCCCTCTCCGCAGCGCGGCGCCGCTCCAGGCCCGGCAGGCGGATGCCGCGCGCGTGCACCCAGCGGCTCAGTTCGGCGCAGGCGCCGGCGTAGTCCCGGGCGTTGAGCCGGCGCGCCAGCGTGGAGCGGCAGAATGCCGCCGGCCCCACGTTGAACGTGAAGGACGTGAAAGCCTCGCGCTGACCCGGCGTGAGCGGCACGCGCACGCAGGCCATCATGGCGTCATGCGCCGCGAGCAGTTCACGACTCAGCAGGGCTTCGCACTGCGCACGCGTGGCCACATCACCCATGCGCACGCCTGCGGTACTGCCGTAGCAGATCGTGGGAATGCCGATCGGGTCGCGATACGCCGCCGTGCGCAGGCCCTCGAAGCCGGCCACCAGTGCAAAGCAGCCGAGCAGGCCCGCTGCCGCCAGCCGCGCCTTCATGCTTCGCCCCGCAGCTCGCGCCGCCATTTCCACAGCAGGTGGACGGCCTGCAGCGCGAGATAGGCGAGCGTCAGCCAGCCCACCAGGTCATGGACGGTCACACCACTGAAGAAGGCCAGCACCGGCGGGCCGGACTTGGCCGCGGCGCCGGTCATGTCGCTACGCATGTCGGTCATCGAATATCTCCTGTAACGAAAAAGCCCGGCGCGAGGGCCGGGCATGGGAAGAAAAAAGCAGGGAGCAGAAACGCAAAAGCCCGGCATGGGGCCGGGCTGGATCGAACTCGGGACGCGAGCTCTCTGGGGACTATTTTACGCCAGGGTGGGCCGTGGTCCTAACGGAGTTCCGTATTCTTTCGGTCGACATTTGCGCAAGCATGCACCGCACCCTCGACCCGGACCTCCCATGAAAGCCATCCAAGATCTCTACGCACCTGAAATGTCGCACTGCTTCGGTTGCGGAACCCGCAACACCCATGGATATGGGCTGAAGAGCCACTTCCACGGCGACCATGCAGAGGCGCTGTTCACGATCGACCGGAAGTACAGCGGCGGATTCCCCGACTATGCCTATGGCGGAATCGTGGCATCGCTGCTGGACTGCCATGGCATCGCGGCCGCGGCCGCCTTCTCGCAGCAGGCCCAGGGCAGGACCCTGGATGATGGCGAGCCGCTGCCGCGATTCGTCACCGGCTCGCTGAAGGTGGACTACAAGCGCCCGACACCCCTGGGCGTGGAGGTCCGCCTGCGCGCCACCCTGCGGTCGCTGGAGGGCCGCAGGGTGATGGTCGAACTGGCCCTGCTCTCCGGGGACGAGACCTGCGCCACCGGCGAGCTGATGGCCGTGCAGCTCAAGGGCTGAGCGCGACAGGGCGCGCTGCACGCACCGCCCGTATCAGCGGCACCAGCAGCAAGCCGAACACCAGCAGGCCCGCTCCCGCCAACAGCAGGAAGGTGGGCTGCAGGCCCCAGCCGTCCAGCGCCAGGCCCACCAGCGGCGCGGTGGCCAGGTAGGTGGCGCGGAAGCCCAGGTGCGCCAGCGAGTTGGCCGTGGCGCGGAAGCGGCCCGGCACGCGGCGGTTGAAGGCGTCGCGCAGCACCACCAGCCCCAGGCCGCGGGCGATGAAGAACAGCAGGCTGATCGCCAACCCGCCTGCCAACCCCAAGCCGGCCAGTCCCAGGTAGCCCAGCACCGGCGCCAGGCCGATCACCGTCAACAGCACGGCAATGCCCCAGCGGCGCTCCAGGCCCAGGGCCGCGCGGCCCGCGAGCGCGGCCACCAGGGCCAGCCCGCCCCAGAGGTAGCCGAACAGCGGCAGCGCGATGCCCTGCGCCTGCCAATGCGGCTGTAGCAACCACACGGCATAGAACGAGCCCTGGCTCCAGATGCACAGCGCCAGCAGCGTGTACCGCAGCACGCGGCTGCTGCTCCACAGGTGCGCGACGATCTCGCGCAGGTTGCCGGCGTGATCGTCGCGCGACAGGCGCTCTCCGGGCGGCTCGTGCAGGCCCAGCGCGAACAGCAGCGGCAGGGCGCCCACCAGCGCCTGCACCCAGGCGACGGCGTCCAGCGACCAGGCCAGCAACACCAGGCTGCAAACGATGCCGGCCAGGGCCTCGCCCGAGGTGTGGAGCGCGAACATGCGGGTCACCACCTTCTCGGGGTGGCTGTTGTCGCCGGCCAGGGCCTGCTCCGTGTCGTACAGCAACGCGAGATCGGCTCCCGATACGAGGCTGACGCCCACGGCCAGGAACAGCTCGCAGATCGAGAGCTGCGGGAAGCCATGCGAGAACACGAAGCCGGCATGCCCCGCGGCCATGAACAGCGCGCCGACCTGCAGCGAGCGCACGCGGCCGAAGACGTCGGCGATGTAGCCCGACGGCACTTCCATCAGCAGCACGAAACCCGCGAACACGGCCTGCAGCAGCAGGACCTCGCTGAGACTCAGGCCCCGCTCGCCCAGGAAGGGCACGATCACCGGGATGATCACCAGGAAGACCTGGAAGAAGCCCAGGCCGGCCACGCAGCTGACGTTGCGCCGCAGGCGTCTTTTCAACAACTCCTGTTCATCGTTTGTCACCATGACACCGCTCTTCAAAAACAACCGCACAAAGAAAAACCCCGGAGGCTTGCGCGCTCCGGGGTTGGTTCGGACTACAGATCCGTGATCTAGAAGGTCACGGCGAACAACCCGGAGCAGCGCGCGCAATAACGGCATAACCCAGCGCATGCGAACGCATGGCCGGGGTGTTACCGCGAGAGTTGTAGGCGCGAAGGATCACGGGTGTACCTGATTCAAGGGCGCGCATCCTGCGCCCGGGGTACGGGCTTGTCAATGCGACTGGGCCTGCGGCGGGACCGCCCCTAGAATCGCGGGATGATCCGGATCGCCACCTACGACCCTGCCTGGCCCAACGCCTATGCGCATGCGAGCGCCGAGCTCCTGCGGGCGCTGGGCGAGCGGATCGTCGCCATCGAGCACACCGGCAGCACTTCGGTCCCTGGCCTTGCGGCCAAGCCGGTGATCGACATCTGCGCGGCGACGCCGGACCTGCCGGGATTTGCTACCGCGCAGGCGCGCCTGCGGCAGATCGGCTACGAACCCGAGGACTACGGCGCGGCGCAGCGCCTGTTCTACGTCCGCAAGGATGCCGACGGGGAGCGGACGCATCACCTGCACGTCTTCCCGCTCGAACTCTGGCCGATGCTGAAGGAGCGGATGTTCGCCGCCCACCTGCGCCAGTACCCCGAAGCGGCGGAACGCTACGCCGCCCTGAAGCGGCAGCTCGCCGGGCTGGGGCTCGACCGCGAGGCCTACACGCGCGGCAAGACCGCACTGATCCAGGAGCTGATGGACGCAGCCCGTGCCGAACGCGGACTGCCGCCGGAACCGGTCTGGGAAGAATGAGGCGCGGCGCTCAGCTGACGCCGAGGTAGCGGCCCTGCTTGTGGTTGGTGACCAGGATGAAGCTGGTGGTCACGGCGCCGAGGATGGACAGCGCGACGCGGTCCGGCGGAAGCTGGAATGCCGCCAGCAGCACGATGAGGCAGTCCACCGCCATCTGCACCTTGCCGGCGCGGATGCCATGCCGCTCCTGCAGGTACAGCACCAGCAGGTTGATGCCGCCGAGGCTGGCCTTGTGCCTGAACAGCATCAGCATGCCGGTGCCGATCAGGGTGCCGCCGATCAGCGCGCCGTACACGGGCTGGATGAGCGACAGCTGCAGGAACCGCGGCGTGAGTGCCGACAGCAGCGATACCAGGGCGACGGCGGCGAAGGTGCGCAGCAGGAAGCCGCGGCTCATGCGGGCCATGGCCAGGGCCAGGAACGGCAGGTTGAACACGAAGAAGATCGGCCCGAATCCCCAGCCGGTGACATGATCGAGCAGCAGGGCCGCGCCGGCGGTGCCGCCCGTCAGCAGGCCGATCTCCGCATAGAGCGTGACGCCGAGCGCGACCAGGGCGGTGCCGCAAAGCAGGGCCTGCAGGTCCTCGATGGGGCCGTGTGGGGTGTAGCTCAGCCGTTCTTCCATTGCCGGGCACCGCGGTGGGCGGACAACATGCCGCGGCGAGCGCGCCATCCGGGCGCCGAGCCCACGGTCCAGGGCCGCAGTCTGGGCCGGCCATGCAGGCCTGCCATCCGTGCAAGTACCGAAATACGCGGCAGCCCACGCTCCGCCGGCTAGCGAACCTGCGCCTTGCGGTACTCGCCCGGTGCGCGGCCGAACCAACGGCGGAAGGCGCGCGTGAAGCTGGCGGTGTCGCCGTAGCCGAGCTGCAGCGCCATTTCCTCGATCTTCATCTCGGTGCCTTCCAGCAACTGCACCGCGGCCTGCTTGCGCTCCGCCTCCACCAGGTCGCGGAAGCTGCTGCCCTCTTCCTCCAGCCGGCGGCGCAGGCTGCGCGGGGCCATGGCCAGCTGCTGCGCCACGTCCTCCAGCGAGGCGACGAAGCCCAGCGGGCCGAGCAGCAGCCGGCGCACCTGGCCGGTCACGCCCGCCACCTGGCGGCGCTCCAGCTGGATGCGGCACTGGTCCTCGAGCAGGCGCACCAGGCGCGCGTCGTACATCGGCAGGGGCGCCTCGGCATCTTCACGCCGCAGCACCAGGGCATTGCGCGCACTGCCGTACTGCGGGGCGATGCCGCAAAGCTCGGCGATGCGCGCGGCATGCGCGGGCGCACGCCCCTGGAACTCCAGTCGCTGCACGTGCAAGCCCTGCAGGCCCAGCTCGCGCAGCAGGTTGACGGCAGTGGCCATGTCGCGTTCCAGCAGGAACTGGCGCAGGTGCTGAGGGATGGAGGACGGATCGGCGCTGACGCCGAACTCCCGTTCGTCCGTGAACAGCGACAGCTGGCAGTAAGCCGTGCTCAGCGGCAGGTAGCGCAGGGCGCTCTGCGTGGCCTCGCGCAGGTTGCGACTGATGCGCATCACGAAGCCCCAGATGCCGAAGGTGGCCACGTTGTACTGCAGGCCCAGTTCGAAGCCCAGCGCCGGCACCTGCGGCAGGGCCAGGATCAGGTTCTCCACCAGGCGCATCTCCTGCTCGCGCGCGATCAGGGCCTCCGCGTCACGCAGCTGGGCCTCGCCGATGCCGGTGCCGAGCAGGCAGGTAGCGGTGTCGGCGCCGTGGCGCGCCCCGAAGTTGACCATCACCTGGGCGATGGCGACGGGGTGCTGGAAACTGGCCTCGGCGGACATGGCGGCTGGTGCCCGGCTCAGGCCGCTGGCCGGAAATGCACGGCAGCAGGCCGGCAATGCCCTGCCGGGCGCCCTGCCCCGGCGGTACTGTGCGACCTGTTAGTGCTCGCGCTGGAGTCAGCCATGCAGCAGGATCTGGTTTCGTTGAACAGGCAGGCCATCGCCACGGCCCGGGAATATACAGGCGAGCTGGCGTGGCCGACAGTGGCCTTGGCGCTGGGCGTGATCGTGGCCTTCGTCGCCAACCTGTGGCTGTTCGCGGCGGGGCTGATGCCGTTGTGGGCGGCGATCCTGGCCTATGCCGTGCTGACCTACATGTCCTACACGCCGCTGCACGAGGCGGCGCACGGCAACATCCACGGTGGGCATGACCGCCTGCAGTGGCTGAACGACCTCTGCGGCTACCTGGTGGCACCGCTGATCATGGTGCCGTTCTCCACCCATCGCGTGGAGCACTTCACGCATCACCGCTACACCAACCAGCCGGACAAGGATCCGGACCACGTGGTCAGCGGCATGCGCCATGGCTTCCTGGCCTTCATCCTCCACGGCCTGCGCTTCCTGTGGGTGCAGAACACCTTCCTGTTCCGCGACTACTGGGCCACCGCGCCGCTGCGCGAACGCGCCACCTACGTGGCGGAGGTGACATTCGCACTAGGCTGGCGCCTGGCCTTCGCGTTGGCGGTGGCGCGCGAGCACACCGTGTTGCTGCTGGTGACCGGCTACCTGGGCGGCGCATTCTTCACCGCCTACTGGTTCGCCTACCGGCCGCACCTGCCCTACGAAGAGCCGGCGCGCTACCGCAACACCAACAGCCTGATCATGCCCGTGTGGATGAAGCCGCTGGAATGGTTCTGGCTGGGCCAGAACCTGCACTCGGTGCACCACCTTTTTCCGCGCGTGCCCTTCTACCGCTACCACGCCCTGCACCGGCGTATCGAACCCGCCATGCGCGCCCACGGCACCACCATGATCGGCATCTTCAGCCGGCAGGCCGTCCCGCCCGAATCCTGATCGCCGCTCACGCCGCCTTGGCCAGCGGCTCCAGGTCCATCACGCGGATCTGCTCGGGCGGCACCGGACGGCTGAACAGGAAACCCTGGCCGCTGTTGCAGCCGTGCTGCAGCAGGAACTGCAGTTGCTCCGGCTTCTCCACACCCTCCGCCAGCACCTCCAGCCGCAGGATCGTGCCGAGCGCGATGATGGCAGAGATGATCTCGGCGTCGGTGCTGTCCTCCGGCACGTCGCGCACGAAGGCACGGTCGATCTTCAGCTTGTCCACCGGGAAGCGCTTGAGATAGACCAGCGAGGAATAGCCGGTGCCGAAATCGTCGATGGCGATACGCAGGCCCAGCGCCTTGAGACGGCTGATCTTGTCCTGCACGTCCGCCATATCGCCGGCCAGTGCGCCTTCGGTGATCTCCAGCTCCAGCACCTGCGGCGGCAGCCCGGTTTCCGCCAGGATGCCGCTCACGCGGCTGTCGATGTCCGGCAGCCTGAGCTGGCGCGGCGAGAGATTGACGGCGAGCGTGCCCAGCTCGAAGCCCTCCGCGCGCCAGCGCGCCACCTGCCCGCAGGCATGCCGCAGCACCCACTCGCCCAGCGGCACGATCAGGCCCGTGTCCTCCGCCAGCGGGATGAACTCCGCCGGCGGCATGGTGCGCCCTTCGGCGTCGTGCCAGCGCACCAGTGCCTCGACGCCGCGCAGGCGGCCCGTGGCGAGATTGACCAGCGGCTGGTAGTGCAGGGTGAACTCCTCGCGCTCCAGCGCGCGGCGCAGGCGCGCCTCCAGCTCCAGCCGCGACGCCGCCACCTGCGTCAACGAGGCGTTGTAGAAGCGGTAGGTGCCACGCCCGGCGGCCTTGGCCTCGTACAGTGCCGAGTCGGCGTGCTTGATGATGTCGCCGGCGCTGTCGCCGTCGGCCGGGAACAGGCTGATGCCGATGCTCAGGCCCACGTAAGCCTGGTGACCGCCGGCCAGCAGGAAGGGCTGGCTGACGCATTCGATCAGCGAGCGCGCCACGCGCGCCGCATCGGGCTGGCTCAGGCCCTCCAGCACGACCACGAACTCGTCGCCGCCCTGTCGCACCAGCAGGTCCGCCTCGCGCAGCGCCGCGCGCAGGCGCTTGGCGACGATAGACAGCAGCTCGTCGCCCGCCGTGTGGCCCAGGCTGTCGTTGACGTTCTTGAAGCGGTCCAGGTCCATCATCAGCAGCGTACCGTGCTGGCCGTTGCAGCGGCCGCGCACCAGCGCCTCGTCGAGCTTGCTGCGCAGCACCAGGCGGTTGGGAAGGCCTGTCAGCGCGTCATGATGGGCCAGGTGCTCGAGCTGGGCCTCGGACTGCTTGATGCGGCTGATGTCGGAGAAACTGCCGACATAGCTGACGAGCTTGCCGTTGGCGTCATGTACCGCGCTGATGGTCTGCCACTCGGGAAAGATCTCGCCGTTCTTCCGGCGGTTCCACATCTCGCCCTGCCAGAAGCCACGGCTGCGAATGGTCTCCCAGACCTGTCCGTAGAACGCGGCATCCTGCCGTCCGGACTTGAGGATGCGCATGTTCCGCCCGATCAGTTCGTCTTCGGCGTAGCCGGTGATCTCGCAGAAGGCCGGGTTCACGGCCAGGATCATGCCTTCCGGATCGGTGATGGCCACGCCCTCGTGTGTCGCCGTGAACACGGTTGCGGCCTGGCGCAGCTTGAGCTCCTGCGCCTTGCGCTCGGTGACGTCATGCAGGAAGCCATGGCAAATGACACCGCCGTCCGGATCGACCTCCGGCATGGAGCGCCCTTCCAGCCAACGCACCTCTCCGTCCCGTGCATGGATGCGTATCTCGCGATGCCAGGGCGTGCCGTCGCGGCAGGTCTGCTCGATGGAATCGATCAGACCCTGCAGATCATCCGGATGCACTCGCGCGAAGACCGGTTTCATGTCCTGCGCCACCTGCTCGGCCGTCACGCCGAACAGCGCCTCGAAGGGCGGTGAGGCATAGGGCATGCGGTAGCCGCCGTCGTCCAATCGACGGAAAGCGAACAGCGCGCCCGGCAGCGTCCCCGCCACGCGGCCGATGTACTGCTGCAAGGTCAGCCGCTCGCGCAGCGCCTGCTCGATGGCCTTGCGCTCGCTGATGTTGACGTGGGTGCCGACCAGGCGCAGCAGCTTTCCGCCGGCGCCATATACCGGAAATCCCTGGCTCTGGATATGCACGTAGGCACCGTGCTTGTGACGCATGCGGCAGTCCAGCTCCAGGCTGCGGGCACTGCCGTCGCGCACGCGCTGCACGGCCTGGCGCAGGCGTATCAGATCCTCGGGATGCAGCAGGCGCTCGTAGGTCGCGATGCTGCCTTCCAGTTCCTCGTCACCGTAGCCCAGCATGGCCTTCCAGCCGCTGGAGTAGTAGGCGCGACCATCGTCGAGATTCCAGTCCCAGACGCCGTGCTGCGCACCGCGCATGGCCAGCTCGAAGCGCTCCTCGCTCTGGCGATGCGCTTCTTCCGCCCGGCGCCGCTCGGTGACATCGCGGATCGCACCGAACAGGTACAGCGGACGTCCCTGCGCATCGCGCACCAGGCTGGGATTCACCGCCACCCAGAGCTCGCTGCCGTCCTTGCGCAGGTAGCGCTTCTCGTAGGTGCCCACCTGCAGGCCGGCGGCGACCGCGTCGCGATTGCGGCGCGTCTCCTCCAGGTCGTCCGGGTGCGTGATGCCGACGAAGCCCTTCTCGATCAACTCCCCGGCGCTGTAGCCGGTGAGCCGGCACATCATCGCGTTGACGCGCAGCAGGCGCCCATCCGGCGTAGACAGCATCATGCCGATGCTGGCGTTCTCGAAAGCCTGGCGGAAGCGCTCCTCGGAATCCTCCAGCGCGTGACGCTCCTGCGCCAGCGACAGGTCCTCCGCCTCCGCGCGTCGGCGGAAGCCGGCATAGAGCAGCGCCGCCGTCACCAACACGAACAGCAGGCCCTTGATCACGCTGATCTGCGCCGCCAGCTGCGCGTCCGCCAGGGATTGCACCCAGCGGTCTCCGAAGTAGACCCAGGCCGCCGAAAGCGCGAGATAGGCCAAGGCCACACGGCCTGCGGTCCAGCCGGCCACCGAGGCCAGCGACGACTTTCCGGCGCGCGCACCGGCAACGGCTGCGACGGCTTTACCGCACCACTGGAGGAATGAGGGCTGCATTGCCACTACATCGGCAATACAGCCCCAGTCTTTAGCGCATCACGCCCTGGCGCAGCATTCGCGCGATGGCCGGGCGCGCCTGTGCATAGGTTTCCAGCATCAGCGCCAGGGGCATGCGCAACTCGCGGGCGCGGAAGCGGTCGGCATCCGCGGCGTGGGTCGTGCAACCGCGCCGTGCGCGGACGCGCTCCAGTGGCCATTGCAGATGCACGGCCTGCAGCACCTGCCGCTGCGACAGCGGCAGGCGCCGCCAGGCGATGTCCAGGCTCTCACCCGCCAACTCGTCCGGTTCGTCGCCGGCACCATGATCCTCGTCGTCCCACACCGGGATGGCGTAGTGCCGCTCGGCCGACGCGCAAGCATTGAAGGCACGCGGCCCGCCGATGTCGCCAGCGACCCAGCGGCGCCAGTTGTCCAGCATGCGGTCCAGCCACTCGTCGTGCTGGGCACGCGCGATCACTTCGGTCGTCAGTCCGCTGTCATAGGGTTTCATTCGCATTGCTCCGTCCGTCTGGATCCACTTGCCCGCGCCACCGTTGGCGGCACTCCCCTGCTGCTCCAGCCCGGCCCTCACGCAGCCTGCTCCAGCGCCGCCGCCATCTGCTCCGACAACTGCCACAACTTCACCGCCGCCATGCCCCGCGGCTCCCGCGTCGCCCCCCGCATCAGGTCGCCCAAAGAGGAATAGGAAAGGCCGCAGAGATCGGCGATATCCGCCCGGCTCAGCCCCGCCCGCTCGCACCACAAGACCCGCTCTTTCCAGTCGCTGTCCATGTGCATATTTTACGGTTTTCCGTATATCTGGGGCAATGGATTTCCGTAACGGAATTCCGTATATTTGCTACATGACTGTCGGAGAACGAATTAAATCCGCGCGCAAGGCGCAGGCCCCCGTGATCGGGGTCAAGCAGCTGGCCGATGCCGTCGGCCTGGCCGTGAGCACCCTCTACGACCTGGAGCGCGGCGAGCAGGAAAGCACCACCAAGCTGCACGCCATCGCCGAGTTCCTGGGCGTGCGTGCGCGCTGGCTGGAGACCGGCCAGGGCCCCATGCGACCCGAGCAGGGCGACCTGCTCGACGCCAGCTTCGACGACAAGTACGACCGCGTCACCGTGGTGCGCGGCGCGATGCTGTCCGGCGGCCCCGGCAAGGTGTCCTGGGAGTTCGAGGAGGTGGACCGGCACTTCGCCTTCCGCCGCCAGTGGCTGCAGGAAAAAGGCCTGCGCGCCGACCGCTGCCGCATCTACGAGGTGGCCGGCGACAGCAACGCCCCCTACATCCGCCATGGCGACGTGGTGATGCTCGATCTGGACGACCGCAAGGTGGTGGATGGCGAGTTCTACGGCCTGGCCTTCGGCGACGATCTGCGGGTCAAACAGCTGGCCTTCCGCGCCGATGGCGCGCTGCGCGTGATCAGCGCGGCGGAGCCGGACAAGGCCGAGACCTACCGCGGCCAGGAGATCGACGCCATCAGCATCATCGGCCGGGTGGCCTGGCGCGGCGGCTGAGCTCTTGAAGTAGCGAACGCCCGGCCATGGAGGGTCGGGTCGGGGGAAGATCGACCTGGCTACCGGCCCGCCAGGGATGCCACGCGCCGCGCCCAAGCTTGGCCCAAGAATTACGGAATTCCGTTATTACATTTGTACGGCAAGCCGTATTATATGTCCGTACCTGACTACGGAATCCCGCCATGCCCGATACCCCTGCCCTGCACCCCGGCGACACCGCCCGCATTCGCCACGGCCGCCTCCGGCACCGCCTGGCTGAAGTGCTGAAGGTGGACGGCCGCCACGCCACCGTGATCACAGCGGTGGGCGAGCTATCCCTGCCGCTGTCCTGCCTGGAAGCTCAATGATGGGCGCCGCGCTGCGGATGGACGACGGCGCCCTCATGCCAGCCCTTTCGGGTCAAACGGAGGACCGCGAGCGCCGCCGCCTCGCCGCGGCGCTGGACCTGCGCACCGGCTCGCTCTGCGACGGCCGCGCATTGGTGGCGGAGGCCCTGACCGACTGCGATGCCGCCAATGCCACGCTGCGCAGCATCGCCAGCCACATCCGCACGGCGGTGCTGGGCGACAGCGAGATGGGGGACCGGGAGATCGGGCGGATCGTGCGGGAGGCGGTGATCCGTTATGCCCGCGCTCCAGGCTAGGGGGCGTTCAAGCCGGAGCACAGCTCCTACCACGGAAATCCCGTTGCGGCCGCTGGCCTTGGCAGCCTGCATCGCCGCATCGGAAGGCACAGCTGGCCACGGCCATGGTGTTGCCGATACCGCGTGCAAGCCAGATGGGGAAGAAGGATCCGAGTGCGATCGGCAGGATCCCCAGCGCGCTGCAGACGAAGCCGATCATCCAAGTAGCGCACGGCCGGCTCGTTGCGGTGCACGCGCCAGCCGTGGAACCTGGCCAGGGCACAGCAGGCGGCCACGATGGTGGCGCAGAAATACCAGGTGACGGCGTCGAGCTGCACCGTACGCTCCAGGACCCCTCCGGTCCGCCACGGCCTGATCGCCGGGCTCTCGTGGTCTTGCGAATCCCGGCCCGGGACCCCGAAGCGGATTTGCCGCCTGTTTGGGGGGGTAGGCCGGTGCCTCGAGGATTGCTAGGACCGCCGGGCCTACGCTCGCAGCAGGGCCTGCGGCCACGCTCCCCGGCCCGTTTCCCGGCCCGCGCCCCGCCATCGCGGCCCACCGGCTTCCATGGCAGGATGGCGCCGTACCCATGAGTACCCCCAGCCATCCGGGCTCAGGAGCCCTGTCGCCAATCGCCGTATCACGCCCGCGTGCTCAACGATGAGCCTGCATCTCCCCACCTTGCTGATCGTCACCGTACTGGCCTATCTGGTATTCGGCCTGTTCCAGATCGCCATGTGGCAGCTGCGGCGCGAGCGTGAGGGCCAGTTGCTGTGGGGCTTCTCCAATCTCTCCGGAGCCCTCGGCGGCATGCTGCTGCTGCTGCGCGGCGTGGTTCCGGACTTCGCCTCCATCGCCTTGGCCAACGGCCTGCTGATCCTGGCGCATTCGCTGATGTGGGCGGGCCTGCGCCGCTTCTCCGGGCAACCCGTGCACTGGTGGCTGGTCTGGGCCGCGCCGCTGCTGCTGGCCTGGCTGTTCTGGGGACTCCCCCCGGTGGCCGGCAACCCGCCCGCCCGCACCTGCGTGCTGGCCCTGTTCATGTTGCTGTTCAGCGGAGCCAACTTCGTCGATGCCTGGCGGGCCCAAAGGCTGGAGCCGCTGGTGATGC
Source organism: Pseudomonadota bacterium (assembly GCA_052035235.1). Classification (GTDB taxonomy): domain Bacteria; phylum Pseudomonadota; class Gammaproteobacteria; order Nevskiales; family Nevskiaceae; genus Solimonas_A. Next base: position 94,995 of record JBPOHT010000030.1, read on the forward strand.
GGCGACTGGTGATGACGGTGTTCCTGGTGACCTGCGTGTTCATGGGTGATCGCGCGCTGTACATGCTGCAGCATGCCTCGCGTTCGGTGGAGTACACCGTGACGCATCCGATGCACACCTACTCGGCCCTGGTGGCGCTGTTGATCGTGACCGTGTGGAACCTGTCGATCCTGATGATGGCCAGCGAGCTCCTGGCCAACCGCCTGACCAGCCTGGCGCACAGCGACGGCCTGACGCGGGCGCTCAATCGCATGGGCTTCCGCGCCCTGGCGGTGCGTCAGGTACAGCGCTGCCGGCGCGACCGCAAGCCGATATCAGTGCTGTTGCTGGACCTGGATCACTTCAAGAAGATCAACGATACCCACGGCCACGAGGCCGGCGACCGCCTGCTCTGCGCTTTCGCCGCCACCATGGGCGAGATGATCCGCCCTGGCGACCTGCTGGCGCGCTACGGCGGCGAGGAGTTCTGCGTGCTGCTGCCGGAAACGGGACTGGCCGAAGCGGCGGCGGTGGGTGAGCGCCTGCGCGAGCGCTTCGCCACGGTGCGCATCCGCGCCGACGACGCGGTCATCGGCACCACCGTCAGCATCGGCGTAGCGCAATTCCTGGGGGGCGAGATGATCGACGAGGCTGTGTCGCGCGCCGATCGCGCGCTGTACCAGGCCAAGCACCGCGGCCGCAATCGCGTGGAGACGACCGAGACGATCACGGAGCTGGCGCCTTCAGCCCAGGGCATCCTTCAGCAGCCGCAGTAGGTCGGACGGATTCACCGGCTTGGTCAGGTGCTGGTCGAAGCCGGCCTCACGCGAGCGGGCCTTGTCCGTGTCCTGGCCCCAGCCGGAGATCGCCACCATCAGCCGTTGCGCGGCCCAGGGCTCCTGCCGCAACCGCTGCGCCACCTCGTAGCCGTTGAGGCGCGGCATGCCGATGTCCAGCAGGATCGCCTCGGGCCGGAAGCGGGCGGCCACCGCGAGTGCTTCCTCTCCGTCATGCGCCGTGCGCACCTCGTAGCCCTGCATCTCCAGCAGCGCGGCCATCGCCGCGGCGGCGTCGCGGTTGTCGTCGGCCAGCAGCAGGCGGCGGCCGTCGCTGGCCTCGGGCTCGGCCGGCAGCGCGGCGGCGACAGGCAGTGAATCCTGCGGCAACAACGGCAGGGTGACGATGAAGCCGGTGCCGCGCCCGAGCCCCTCGCTCTCCACCGCGATGCTGCCGCCGTGCATCTGCACCAGTGCGCGGGCCAGCGCCAAGCCGATACCCAGGCCACCGCTGCCACGCTCCAGCGAGGGCGATACCTGCGAGAACATCTCGAAGATGCTGCCCAGATGCTGCGGCTCGATACCGATGCCGTTGTCGCGCACCACGATCCGAGCCTGCGCACCCTCGCCCGACACCTCCAGCGCGATCACGCCACCCGGAGGCGTGTAGCGCGCGGCGTTGTTGAGCAGGTTGACCAGCACCTGGACCAGGCGCGTGGGATCGGCCTGCATCCACAGCGGCCCTGCGCCCAGCGACAGCTCCAGCCGGTGCTGCGCCTGCTCGATCTGCGGCGCCGCCGCATCCAGTGCCAGGCGCACCGCCGCCAGCAGGTCGGTCACTTCGCAGCGCAGTTCCACCGTGCCGCGGGTGATGCGTGAGGCTTCCAGCAGATCGTCTACCAGTCGCGTCATCTGCTCGGTCTGCCGCAGGATCAGGTCGCGCGCCCACTCGGCCTGCGTCGGGGTGGCTCGCGCGGATCGCAGGATCTCGATGCCGCTGCGGATCGGCGACAGCGGGTTGCGCAGCTCATGCGCCAGCGTGGCGAGGAATTCGTCCTTGCGGCGCCCGGCGGCGTGCAGCTCCTGGTTGAGGCGGCGCAGCTCGCTCTCGGCCTGCTGGCGCTCGGTGATGTCGATGCCCAAGCCGTAGAGCATGTCCGGCTGGCCGGTCTCGTCACAGTCCACGCGACCGCGTACTTCCATCCAGCGCCAGTCGCCACCGGCCGGCAGGAAGCGGAACTCCACCGCGTAGTCGCCGCGCCGCTCGATCGCTCCATCCACCGCCTGCGCCACCCGCTCGCGGTCCTCCGGATGCACCTGGGCGAAGAAGTCCTCCTCACGCCCCTGGAAACCGCCGGCAGGCAAGCCGAAGATCTCCTCCATCTCCCGGCTCCACCAGACCTTGCCGCTGAACAGGTCCCGCGACCAGGCACCCATGCGCCCGCCGCGCATCGCCAGCGACAACACGTCGCGGCTCTGCTGCAGCGCCGCCTGGGCACGCGCGCTCTCCAGGGCGAACCAGGTGCGTTGCGCGACCTGCTCCAGCAGCGTGGTTTCCTCCAGGCTCCAGACCCGTGGCTCGCGGTGGTGCAGCGCCAGCAGCGCGACGAAGCGGCCGGCCCTGATCAGCGGCACGCACAGCGCGGCACGCGTATGTAGCGCGGCGTAGGTGGCGCGCGTGATCTCCGACGCACAGCGCTCATCGGTCTGCACATCCACCACCGCTACCGCCCTGCCCTGCCCCAGGTCGGTGATCAGCGCCGGCCCGAAATCATGCAGGCGAAAGCGGCCGGCGGCGCTGGCCAGGTCCGCATCGCAGTAGTCGCGGCTGATCACCAGCTCGGCGCCGTTGTCCTCCACCTCGCCGAAGCCGCAGCGGCTGACGCCGAAGTGCTGCGCCACGCGCGCCGCGAAGGCCTGCTGCACTGCCTGGGGATCTTCCAGATCGCGCGTGGCGTCATGCAGCTCCAGCAGCAGCGCCTGCGCACGGGCATCGCGAGTCAGGCGTGCATCCGCGCCGGCCAGTGCCTGCACCACCGCGTCCACTTCCGACAGGCCACTGCCGGAAGGCAGCACCGACAAGGCACGGTTGCGCCCCATGCCGCGCGCCGCATCCGCCAGGCGCTCGATGGGCCGCTGGATCGAGCGGGCGACGCCGGCCGCCAGGATCAGCCCGATGCCCAGCAGCAGCGCCCCGGCCAGCATGGCGGCCATCGCCGAGCGGCGCAGGCCCTGCGCGAGCTGTTCCGCAGGCACGGCCACCAACACGGTCCAGCGGGTGATATCGGAGCGCCGGTACGCCGCGATGCTGGTGTCGCCCTCCAGCGTGCGGCTTTCGATCACCGCCTCGGCCCTGCTCGCCAGCGCCGCCAGCAAGTCGGAGGATGCGGAGCGGGTGACGAAGCGCTCGTGGTTGCGGTTGCGCGCGACCACATGACCCTGGGCATCAAGGATGGTGGCGATCCAGCCGTCCTGCAGGTTGAGGCCGTCGAACAGCCGCGCCTGCGACTGCGCGGTCATCTTCACCGCCAGGCGCAGCGTACGGCCGCCGCCCTGCACCGGACGCGACATGGCCACCACCGGCACGTGGCTCAGCACTCCCGGCGTGACGTTCCACAGTTGCAGGCTGTGCCCGCCGTCGAAGCTCACCGTCGTCGCGCTGGCCAGCGCCTCGCGCGGCAGGACCGTGCCCGGCGCGGCGCTGGTGTTGATCAGCTGCTGGCCCTGCTCGTCGGACAGCACCAGCCAGACGCCCTCACGGGCCAGGGCCTCACGGGCCTGCCGCTCGAAACCGGCATAGTCGCCGGCCGCCAGCAAGGGCGAGGTGGACAGGGCACGCAGCAACACGCCGGCCTGCCCCAGCTGCTGATCCTGTGCAATGGAGAGGGCCCGCGCGGTGTCCGCCAACTGCTGCTCGGCGCGCCCACGTTCCTGGCGGTAGCCCTGCATGACCAGGTAGGCACCACCGGCAACGGCGGGAATCATCAGTGCCGCCGTCAGTTGCTGCAGGCGGTGTCGGATCGACGAACTGGCGCGTGCTGCGCTTCCCGGCGTGGCCCTGCCCATTGCCTCTCCTGGTGCCCGACCGGATCCGGCGGCAAGCCGCGACCGTCCTGCCAGCCTGATGGTTGAGCCTGCATTCTTCCACAGCTCCGCGTTCCTGGCCCCCGACAGCGGGGCCAGGCCCAGGCTCGGAGCGGGGCGGCCTCAGTCGGCGCCGGTCGGCTCGAGCCGCGCCCGCGCTTCCTTCTTGCCGATGCTGCGCAGGCCGGCGATGGCCGCTACCTGCGACTGGCGCGGCAGGGTCTTCTCGGCTTCCCAGTTGTAGACCGACTGGGCGGTCACGCCAATCAGCTTGCCCAGCTCTTCAGCGCTAAGGTCCAGGCGCGTGCGCAGGGAACGCAGGCCCTTGGCGGAATACCGGTGCTTCTCGGCGCCCTCCTCCGCCACCGGTGCGGCGGCGGCGGCCTTGCCGGCCTGCTTGCGCAGCGCCGCCAGCTCGCGCTCCAGCGCCTGCACCTGCTTCTTGAGGGATGCCAGCTGCTGGCGGTGCGAAAGGCTTGCCGCCTGTAGCGGGGCCAGGCTCTGGCGCAGGGTCTTGCGCGACAGGCGGACGATCTCGGTCTTCAATAGGGCAGCGATGTTGGGCATGGCCGGAATGTTCTAAGGGGGACTATCAGTATGCCTGACTCAGTCGTCAGGTTATGTGAACGACCCTACGGTCAGATACTTCAGCCACTGCCTCCCGGCTGGACAGCCCATGGTGGACATGCTGGGATTCGCGGCCCTTTTGACCTCCCGCTGGACGATGTCCGCTCGCCCGATTCCCGCCGCCAGCCTGCTGCTGGCGCTGTTCTGCAGCGCCTGCGCCAGCCTGCATCAACCCGCCCCTGCACCGGCCGCGGACCCGCCCGGCAGCGCCGCCCTGCCCGACCTGGCGTCCGCCTCCTACAACCAGATCGCCAACCGCTACCTGCTGCCGCTGTACACGCAGGTCGCGCCGCTGGAAATCTACTGCGGCTGCGCCTTCGACCCGGCCACCAAGGCCGTGGAGCCCGCTGCCTGCGGTTTCGAGCCGGACAAGCCCTGGGGCGACGACGCCTCGCGCGGCCGCCGCATCGAATGGGAGCACGTGGTGCCGGCCTCGCGCATGGTGGAGACGCTGGGCTGCGGCAGCCGCGCCGCCTGCCGCGCGCAGGAGCCCTTTCGCCTCGCGGAGAACGATCCCTACAACCTGCTGCCGGCGCTGGGCGCACTCAACGCGCGGCGCAGCAACCACCCCTATGCCGAGATTCCCGGCGAGGCACGCGCCTACGGCCGCTGCGACTTCGAACTGCAGGAACGGCGCGAGCCCGGGCATCGCAGTGCCCGCGTGGAACCGCCGGAGGACATCAAGGGTGACGTCGCGCGCATCTCGCTGTACTACTCGCAGCGCTACGGCGTCCGTTTCAGCGACGCCGAGCTGCAGCAGTTCCAGGCCTGGAGCGCGGTGGACCCGGTGAGTGCCGAGGAACGCGCCCGTGCCGCCTGGATCCGGCGCAACGTCACCGGCTGGGCGAATCCTTTCGTGGAGTAGAGTCGCCGTTGCTTTTGGGACAAGATGCAAGCATGCAAACCCTACGCGCCCTCTTCCTAGGCCTGTGCTTTGCTCTTGCCGGCACCGGCTGCGTGACCGACCGTGACTACGACCGGGCCCTGGAGGGCTGCAACGGCTGCGAGTTGCCCGAACCTAGGGCCGGGGACCAAATGCTGGTGTACGTTATTCGCCCGCCGACGTTCTTCAATGCCTACCAGGAGAGCGATCTGTATCTCGCCAGCGGCGGCACGGAGCAGTACGCGGGATCGCTGATTAGCAACACCTATTGCCCGGTCCGCAGCACGGCAGGCGAGATACAGCTGTTTTCACGCACCGGCAAAACGGTCTCGCTGGAGGTGCGCTTGCCTGTCGTGAAGAATGGCATCGGTTACGTCCTGCTGGACTTCGACGGACGCTGGCTACAACCAAAGGTCTCGCTCACCCAGATCACGGCCGAGGAGGGCGAAGCCCTGCTGGGTCGGGTGCAGGGTCGCTGCTTCACGCAGCCGCACGCAGTGCGTGTCCGCCAGCGGGCGCCTAATCCTTGATGCCGAGGCCCGGCGTCCGTCCGCAGTGAAGGTTCGCCGGCACCGCAATGTCCATCATCTTCGGGTCCGGCAGTTTCAGGTCACGCATGAACTGCAGGTACTGCGCGCGCGTCTTGCCGGCCAGGCGCGGGTTGTGGCGCTTCTCCTCGCCGATGGACGAGCTCGTCCAACCCTTGTAGTCGTGCGCGGGGTAGACCTGCGTCTCGTCGGGCAGGCGGAACAGGACCTCGACAATGGAATGCCAGGAATCCTCGGGGCTGCCGTTCTGGAAATCGGTGCGGCCGCTCCGGGCGCAGCACGAAGCTGAAGCTTTCGTCGGTGTGGCCCGGCGTGTAGCGCGCCTGCAGGCGCAAGCCTTCCAGCTCCAGGATGTCACCGTCGCGCACGGTCTGCGAGACGCACTCGGCGCGGCTGCGATCGCCCATGATGGTGACGCAGCCGGTGGCGTCGCGCAGATCGCCCAGCGCGGTGATGTGGTCCGCATGGGTGTGGGTATCGATGGCGCGCAGCAGCCGCAGGTCCAGCTCGCGGATCGCCTGCAGGTACTGCTCCGCCTGCTCTTTCACCGGGTCGATGATCAGCGCCTCGCGGCCGATGCCGGAGGCGAGCAGGTAGGTATAGGTGCTGGATTCGGGTTCGAAGAACTGCCTGAACAACATGCGCTCCTCCATGCTCATGCCACGGCCCGCCGGATCATCGCCGCGCCCATCGCCAGGGCAAAGGCTCCCTGCAAGGCCGGGCCGGCGATACGTGGCGCCAGCAGGCGCCCGCCCAGCATGCCGAGCAGCGCACCGCCGACGAAGGGCAGCGCCGCCGCCCACGGTAGCGCGTGTCCCAGCGCCACGGCCCCTGCCACGGCCGCGGCGCTGGTCAGCGCGATGGCCAGCAGCGAGGTGGCGATGGCCGAATGCATCGACAACGGCGTGGCGGCACGCAGGGCCGGCACGATGACGAAACCGCCCCCCACCCCGAGCAGGCCGGACAGCAAGCCGGTGACGGCACCGATACCGCCGATCAGCGCCGCGCAGGGCAGCGTCCACATCAGCCGGCCGGTCTGCGCGTGCAGGCCGCACAGCGGCCCGCCCGCCTCGGCGCCATCGCCGGCCACCGTGGCGCGTACGATGCGCGCCTCCGCCGGCGCACGCCGCGCCTGCAGCAGCAGGCGCAACGCCACCAGCACCAGCACGGCGGCGAACAGCACAGAAAGGACGGTAGCCGGCAGGCGTGGCGCGGCCCACAGACCCAGCGGCGCGGTGCAGGCACCGGCCAGCGCCATCAGGATCGCGGCGCGGTAGCGCACGTAGGCCACGTTCCAGGCCACGGCTGTGCCAAAGGCGGCGGCGGCGCAGACCGCCAACAGGGCCACCGGCACCGCGTCGGCCAGGCTCCAGCCCAGGCCCAGCACCAGCAGCGGCACGGCGAAGATCGAGCCGCCGGCACCCGTCAGCCCCAGCACCAGGCCCGCTACCACGCCCAGCAGCACGCTCATGCGCCTATCGTCTCCCGGATGTCCCGTCAGGAGTGTAAGCCGCAGCCATCCGCCGAGCTTAGAATTTTTCCGCGGCTCGCGCGGTCCATGAAGACCCGCCCGCAAAGGACTGCCATGTCGCCCTACTCCCGCCAGCACCAGGCCCTCGCCCTGGTCGCCTGCCTGCTGCTCACCGGCCTCGCCGCTGCCCTGGGCGCCGTCGCCTCGGCCAATGCCGCGGACTTCTACGCACAGCTCAGCCAGCCCTCATGGGCGCCGCCCGCCACCGTCTTCGGCCCGGTCTGGAGCCTGCTGTACCTGCTCATGGGCATCGCCGCCTGGCTGGCCTGGCGCGTCGGGCCACGGCCGGGCCGGCAGCGGGCCCTGGGCCTGTTCGGCGCACAGCTCGCCGTCAACGCACTCTGGAGCTGGCTGTTCTTCGCCTGGCACCGCGGCGCGCTCGCCCTGGCCGACATCCTGCTGCTGTGCATCCTGCTGGTGGCCACGCTGCTGGCATTCTGGCGCCTGCGTCCGCTGGCCGGCGCGCTGTTGCTGCCCTACCTCGCCTGGGTCATCTTCGCCGCCGCGCTCAATGCCGCGGTCTGGTCGCTCAATCCCCGGCTTCTGTCCTAGGCATGCGGTTTGCCGCCGTCCAGGGGAACCCCTTCTGGGGACAGGAGCGACCATGCCCACTCCGATCACCGCTCATGAACCCACCGCCGACGAAACGCCGGACAGCCCGCGCTTCGTGTGGATGTGCCTGTTGTTTGTCGCCATTGCTTCCCTGCATGGCGTGGCCCGCCTCGCCTCGGTCGTGATGCCCGCACACTCGCCACGTGGTGCATCCCCGCCGAGGCGCTGAGCACTCAGGGCAGCGGCTGCGCGCTGCGCCGGAACTCCACCGACGGCAGCTTCAGCATCTGCCGATACTTGGTCACCGTGCGGCGGGCGATCGGCACGCCCAGGTCCTGCAGTCTTGCGGCAAGGTCCACATCGGACAGGGGTGCATCCGCCGCCTCATCCTGGATGAGCTCGCGGATCATCTCGCGCACCGAAGCTGCACTGCGGCTGGCGTTGGGGCTCGACAGTTCGCGCGTGAAGAAATGACGGAATTCGAAACAGCCCTGCGGCGTCGCCATGTACTTGTGGCTGCAGGCCCGTGACACGGTGGACTCGTGGCAGTCCAGCTCGCGCGCCACCTCGCGGGCCAGCAAGGGCTGCAGGCCGATCTCGCCCGCCGAGAAGAACGCCTGCTGGCGTGCGACGATGCAGCGCGCCACGCGCAGGATCGTATCCTGCCGCTGCTGCAGGTTGCGCATGAGCCAGCGCGCCTCCCGCAACTGGCCGGCCATGCCGGGGTACTCGCCGCGCCGGCGGCCCTGACGAAACATCTGCACGTATCCCTGGTTGAGGCAGGCCGCTGAACGCAGGGCCGGATTGGGTATCGCCTCGAAGCGACCGTCCTGCTCCTGCACCAGGATATCCGGCGCCACGTAATCGCCCGCCGAGGGCAGGCCGCTGCGGGCAGGGCTGGGGTCCAGGTGGCGGATCAGGCGCAGCGCCGCGCGCAGCGCAGGCTCGCTGCAATCCAGGCGCTGCTGCAGCGCCCGGAAATCACGTCGAGAGAGCAGCTCGACCTGCTGCTGCAGGATGCGACGCGCCAGCGCGTGCGCCGCCGTGGGGTTCGGATCGGCCTCCAGCTGCAGCATCAGGCAATCCACCAACGATCCGGCTGCAACCCCGGCAGGCTCGAAGCTGCGGACCAGCTCGATCGCCTGCCCGATGTCCTCCTGCGTCAGCCAGGGCTGCACCGCGGCCACCGGCACCTCCTCACGCAGGTATCCATCGTCGTCCAGCGTATCGATCACCAGTTCCGCTGCCAGGTGCTCCCGCTCCGAGCAGCGGCTACCGCAAAGCTGGCTGCGCAACTGCTCGCGCAGATCCGGCTCCTCCGGCATGTGCTCCAGTGCATCCTGTGCACCAGCCGCAGACGGCGATCGCTCGAAGGCATAGCCCTGCGTCACCGGCACCGGCGTCTCACGCTCCGCCTCCTCGAGAAAGGGGTTGCTGGCGGCCGCCTCGCGCAAGGCCTGCTCGAATTCCAGTGACGACAACTGCAGCAGGCCCATGGCCTGCTGCAGCCGCGGCGACAGCGTCAGGTTCTGGCGCGCCGCCAGGGTCATGCTTGCGCTCATCACGCACATCCTTGTGCATTCCAGGATCACCCTTCACGCAATGCATGTGCCACCGGCCTGCGCCCTCTCCGTACCCCGGGCACGCGCGATGCAGGCCTGATCCTGCAAGCAGGCTGCAAGGGCTTCTCCCTGGGGCCCATCGCTTTGCACGCCCGCAGCCGTCATGGAACAGATCGTTCCCAGGCGGGCACTCCGCTTGCTCCCCTTTTCCGGACGGCGGCCCATGCTCACCGTGGTCCCTGGGCCGTCCATCACTCCCGCGGCGCTGTTGAGCCCGGCGAGAACGACAGCAACACCCGCAAGGGCCTCAGAACCCGCCACTAGCCCTCAGGGCATCATCACCACAGGAGATATTCCAATGGCAAACCTCAACACCACTACCCCGGTCGTCGGCGGACGACCCGGCAAGGGCCCCGGCCCGGAAGTGATGGCCGCCGACACGCTGGAAGGTGATCGCGTGGTCAACGCCGCCGGCGAAACCCTGGGCAAGATCCGCGACATCATGATCGACGTGCCCAGCGGACGCGTGGCCTACGCCGTGCTGTCCGTGGGCGGCCTGGCCGGTATCGGCGACAAGCTCTTCGCGATCCCCTGGGCCGCGCTGATCCTGGACGCGGACAACCATTGCTTCGTCCTCAACGTCGACAAGGAGAAGCTGAAGAACGCGCCGGGCTTCGACAAGGACCACTGGCCGTCGATGGCCGACCCGCGTTGGGCCAGCACCATCTACGAGTACTACGACACCCCGCCGTACTGGCACTAAGCCAAAAAAGAGGGTGCCCGATGGCACCCTCTTTTTTTACTGCCAGGTCCGGTGCCGGATTAGGGCGCCTTGTCCTTGGCGTCCAGCTTCTCGGCATGCTCGCTGTGCGCACGCAGCGTCGGAAGCGTCTCCGCGGCAAACTTGCGAACGTCCGGATCCTTGGCGTCGTCGGCCGCCTTGGCGAACAGCTTCACCGCATCATCGTGGCCATCTTCCATCGCGTCGGCATAGGCCTCGTCGAAGTCCTTGCCGGACTTGGCGGCCTTGAGCTTCTCCAGCTCCTTGCGATGATCCTTGTCCAGTTGCGCCGGCAGCATCACGCCCTTGGCCAGGGCCAGGGCCTTGAGCTTGGCGTTGGCGACACTGTGGTCGGTCACCATGGTCTGGGCAAACTTCTTGATCTCCGGATCCGTCGCGCGCTTGACCGCGATTTCACTGGACTGCACATCGAACAGGCCCGCCACCGCGGCCTTGTCGAAGAATTCCTGGTCCGGGGCCTTGGTCAGCTTTTGTTCCGCCACGGCGGCAAAGGGGAGCAGCAGGGCTGCGGCGAGCATCGCGTAACGTGAAGTCCTTTTCATGGTTTCTCCTGGGTTTGAAACACGGACGGATGTCCGTTTCGGGGTGCGGGGATACCGCGCCGCGTCAGCGGCGGGCTCCCTGGTGCTTCTTCTGCCCTGCGGGCGGGCGGCGGGACGGCCTATCAGCCTTCTCGTCGGCCTTCTCGCCAGCCTCGTCCAGGGAATGGGTCTGCTTGAGGGGGCCGCTCTTGTCGGCCAGCTTCCCCAGTCGCTGGTAGAAGCGGTTCAGCGTCTGCAGCTCTTCCTCGCTCAGGTCCTCGACACTGATCAGGTGATTGCTGGCCTCATGATGCGACGCCAGCAGCTCGTTGAGCTTCAGGTGCATGGCTTCGGTCTGCTTGTTCTGGGAGTGCTGGATCAGGAACACCATCAGGAAGGTCACGATGGTGGTGCCGGTGTTGATGGTGAGCTGCCACTTCTCGCCGAAGCCGAAGACCGGCCCCATCGCCGCCCACAGCAGCACCGCGCCTGCCGCCGCGACGAACGCAACCGACCCGCCGAAGATGCGGTTGGCGCCGTCGGCGAAGCGGTCAAAGAAATCAATGCGCTTCAGCTGCCGCGCCATCAACGCTCTCCATGGACATGCTGCTTCCATCGGCCGGGTGGGTGTCCGTGTCCGCCGCATGGACACGGCCGCAGCTGGAAAACAGCGCCGGCAGCACGGCCAACGTCAGTGTCATCACGCCGCGAATCATCGACTCCATGGAAAGCTCCCGGACCGGTCTGGCCTGGGCTGCACATCGCCAGACCCGTGCCAGCCGCCGCTGCGACCGCACGCAGCTTTCATTTCAGCGCGCAGGTGGCCGATTTTGTTGGGAGTAATGCAGATGATTGCTGGAGAAAGGTCGCTGTCAGCGCTTGACGCCGCCATGCGTTACGCATGCCTGGGGACGGCTGGCATTGCGCATTCCCGCTCGAAATTCCTCTCGCTCCCACTTACCCGGTGGCGGGCACGAGGCTTGCCGAACCGCTCAGGCAACTCCTCAGACAAGGACCTGAACATGACCGGCAAGACCCCCTCCTCGCACTCCCCGACGTCCTCCACCGGCAAGAAGGCATCCAGGCAGCGTTCACCGGTGGCCGAGGTCGTCAGCCTGACCAAGATGGTCGTACGCGCCGACAGCGACATGCGCCATGTGCTGAACACGCTGTTGACGCTGAAGCCGCAGGCCATCGAGAAACTCACTCCGGCGGAAGCCCGCCAGGAACCCACCGTCACCGACGCCGTGATCAAGTACCTCGAAGGCAAGGACCGCGAGACCTCGCCGGAGAAACTGGTACCCGGCGTCAGCGCGCGCGACATCGTGATCGACTGCGCCACGGGCCGCCTGCCGGCCACGGTCTACACGCCGGAAGGCCCGGGGCCGTTTCCGCTGATCGTCTACTACCACGGCGGCGGCTTCGTGATTGCCGACCGCAAGGTCTATGACGGCGGCGCCCGCGGCCTGGCCAAGCAGGCCCGCGCGGTGGTGGTCTCGGCCGACTACCGCCAGGCGCCGGAGCACAAGTTCCCGGCCGCACACGATGACGCCTGGGCGGTCTACGAGTGGGCCACCCACCACGCCGCCTCGCTCGGTGCCGATGCCCATCGCATCGCACTGGCCGGCGAAAGCGCCGGCGGCAACCTGGCGCTGGCCACGGCCCTGGCCGCCGCCAAGGCCGGCCTGCCGATACCGCGGCACGTGCTGGCGGTGTATCCGGTCACGCAGCCGGACATCCACACGCATTCCTACGAGAAATACGCCGACGCCAAGCCGCTGAACCGCCCGATGATGGAATGGTTCGTCGGTCACTACACACACTCGCCCGCCGATACCCGCGACTGGCGGCTGGACCTGGTGCACGCCGGACTGCAAGGCCTGCCGCCGGTCACGATCGTCAATGCCGAGATCGATCCCCTGCTGGACGACGGCGCCCTGCTGGAACACGCACTGAGAGAAGCCGGCGTACCGGTGGAGCGGCGCGTCTACGAGGGCATGGCCCATGAGTTCTTCGGGGCCGCCGCGGTGATCGAGAAGGCCGAGGAGGCGCAGGCCTATGCGGCGCAGCGTCTCACCGCGGACCTGCGCGAGTCGCGCTTCCATTGAGGCTCTGGCCCCGGAGGCACACCATGAAGACCGATTCCGGCTCGACCGAATCCCTGTGGATGCTCAACTCACGGACACCCAAGGCACAACCCCTGCAGGAAGACCTGCATGCCGATGTCTGCATCGTCGGTGCCGGCATCACCGGCCTGACCACCGCCTACCTGCTGGCCTGCGAGGGCAAGTCCGTGGTGGTGCTGGATGACGGCAACATCGGCGGCGGGGAGACCTCGCGCACCACCGGCCATCTCGCCACCGGCCTGGACGACCGCTACCACCGCCTGGAGAAATACCACGGTGAGGGCGGTGCGCGGCTGGCGGCGGAAAGCCACGCACATGCCATTGATCGTGTCGAGCAGATTTGCCGCAGCGAGAATATCGACTGCGACTTCCACCGCGTCGACGGTTACCTGTTCGTGCCTCCGGGAGCGCCCGACCGTGAACTGTTCCGCGAGATGGAAGCGGCGCAGCGGGCCGGCCTCCACGACGTGGAGCTGGTGGCTCGCCTGCCGGTGGACGCCTACGACTTCGGCCCGGCGCTGCGCTTCCCGCGGCAGGCCCGCTTCCATGCACTGCGCTACCTCAACGGCTTGGCGGCCTGCGTGATCGAGCGCGGCGGGCGCATCCATACCCGGAGCTTCGTCGAGCGCATCGAAGACGGCGAACCGGTTCGGATCAGCGTTGCGGGCGGCTATACCGTGACCGCGGCCGACGTGGTGGTGGCCACCAACAGCCCGGTCAACAACCTGTTCACGCCGCACACCAAGCAGGCGGCCTATCGCAGCTACGTGATCGTGCTGCGCATCCCCGCCGGCTGGCTGCCGGACCTGCTGGCCTGGGATACGCTCGATCCCTATCACTATTTGCGCAAGGCGCGCAGCGAAGATCCCGAATGGGACCTGCTGATCGTCGGCGGCGAGGACCACAAGACCGGCCAATCCGGTGGACAGGGCGACGCGCCATTCCAGCGCCTGGAGCACTGGGCCCGCGAGCGCTTCCCCATGGCCGCACAGCTGGTGGCCGCCTGGTCCGGCCAGGTGATGGAGCCGGTGGACGGCCTGGCCTACATCGGCCGCAACCCGCACGACGAGCACGTCTACGTGGCGACGGGCGATTCCGGCAACGGCCTGACCCACGGCACCATCGCCGGCCTGCTGATCACCGACCTGATCCAAGGCCGTGAGAATCCCTGGGCGCATCTCTACGACCCCGGACGCGTTCCCCTACGCGCCGCTGCGAAGTTCGCACGGGAGAACCTCAATGTGGCGGCGCAGTACGCCGATCTCTTCGCCAGCGGCGAACTGAGCGGATCCGAGGAACTGCGTCCGGGCCAGGGGGCGATCCTGCGGCGCGGCCTGCACCAGATCGCCGCCTATCGCGACGACGAGGGCCTGCTGCACGAACACTCCGCCCTGTGCACCCACCTGGGCTGCGTGGTGGAGTGGAACGGCACGGAGAAGACCTGGGACTGCCCCTGCCATGGCTCGCGCTTCGACAAGTGCGACGGCCATGTCATCAACGGACCCGCCGCAACTGCCCTGGCCAACGTGCTGGAGGGGCCACGCTGTGATCGTCCACCGCTGGAAGAGCGCGGCGACGCCCGACCGCACCGGCACTGAGCCTGTAACGCCCGGCGCTGGCCCCTCAGGCCAGCGCCGGGCGGGCGCAGACCTCGTCGGTGATGGCGAGGATGTGCTCGATCAATTCCCCGCGTAACACGGCCGGGCCGTGGCCATGTGACCTCCATCCATCCGGCGTGACCCAGTCCTGCATCAGCGACTGCATGCGACGCAGCCGCTCGGACAGTTGGCGGTGATCGGGATAGGCTTCGTCGAAGCGGTGGGCTATAGCCACCGCCCGCTCCATGGCGGCATCGCCCGCTCCGGGCTCGGCCTTGGCCATGCGATACAGCCGGTCGCACAAGGATGCAGCTTCCTGCTCGTCCATGGAGAGGCTCCCCTGTTGGTGCTGGCCAAAATATGCTCCCGGCCGGCAGGGCTGACAAGGGGCGATTTCCTACAAGCATCCTCCGCCAAGCCAGCTGGTTTCCACTCAGAAATCATTCTCTTCCGGTTCCATAAAGCTCATTTATTCAATGCTTTTTGCATTGAATCGATCAGTATGCAGGGCGAAATCCGGTTCATTTGGAATTCACTGCATTTCGCCTACGCTGATTCCAGCCCGATCCGTCATCGCGCCTCATCCGGCGCCCAGGAAAGGAGGTTGGGAACATGAAGAAGGCACTGGCGGCTGCCATCGCGCGCCCCACCCTGCTGGCCACGCTCGGCGAAGCCCGCTGCGTCGCCGAGTTGAGCCGCTATCTCGCGCTATCCGAGCGCCGGCTGGTGGCCAACGCCCCGCATGGCGATGGCCGCCCCATCCTCGTCATTCCCGGCTTCCTGTGCAGCGACCTTTCCACCTGGGCCTTGCGCCGCTTCCTGCGCAAGGTGGGCTACCGCAGCTTCGCCTGGAAGCAGGGCGTCAACTGGGGACCCAAGCCCGGCGTCCGCACGCGCCTGCTGCATCGCGTGCATGAGCTGAGCGAGCGCTGCGGCCAGCCGGTGACGATCATCGGCTGGAGTCTTGGCGGCTTCTACGCCCGTGAGCTGGCTTGCATCCGCCCGGACCTGATCCGCGAGATCATCACCCTGGGCTCGCCGCTGCACGGCACCCCGCAGTCCACCGCGGTGTGGAACGCCTTCCTCTGGCTCAACCGCAAGCATATGCCCCAACTGTCCTGGGGCGAACTGCAGTTCCCGGTGCCCTACGAGGTGCCCTGCCTGTCGATCTTCAGCAAGGGTGACGGCATCGTGCCTTGGGAGTACTGCGTGCCGCGCCGCGGGCATTGCGGCGCACGCATCGAGGTGCGGGGCAGCCATATCGGCCTGGTGGCCAACGGCGAGGTCATGCGCATCCTCGGCCAGCATCTGGGCCAGCCCGCTCCGAGCCGGCCGCTGCGGCTGGCTGCGCGACGGCGGCCACGCCGCTCAAAGGCCGAAGCGGCCCGACGCTGAAGAGCCGTACACATCGCCCAAAAAAACCGAACTCGCCTGCATCCGACCTCGGGGCCGTTGAGTAATCGGCGTGCATACGAATGCTGTTCGGGGGCATTGAAATTGGCGTTTCAACTCATAAAATCCGTTTTGCCGATCCGAGAGCCCGGCGCCCTGGAACTCGACCCTCTGACCCTCCGCCGCTAGATAGGAGTAGCGACATGAGCCAGAAATCCGGATACAGCAGCGGCCTCGACGAGGCCGCGGTAGAAGCCACTGCGCAGCGGCTACAGGCCCAGGGCTATCGCGAAGTCCACAACGTGGACGATGTCTTACAATTGCAGCCCATGCAGTTCCTGCGCCGGCGCGAATACACCGCCGCCATGCAGGACCGCGATGCGCCCCGCTACTGGCAGGTGCTCTGGCGCGCTGAATAGCGAGACGCTTGGTCGTCCTCGGTCTCCGCCGCTTCGGCAGGATGCTCACAGATGGCGGGAGCACCTTCGCGACCGGGACGATCACGTCGGTAATAGGACTCGGAGCGGAATCCCGCTTCACGCCACTGGCGCTGTCCCCGTTCGCCACGGCCTTTCCTGGGCGACTTTTCGCAGTTCATCATGCCAGGCTCCCGCATGAGCTCGCCTGACCCCGCAGCGTCCTGCGACGCGTCCGCGGTGCCGTGCGCGAAAACTGTCCGCAACTGATCTGCGCCGCCAGCCACAACTCGCGCACGTAGTGGCGCGCGAAGCGGCGTAGCAGCTCGGGCGTCGGGCCGTAGAGCCTCCAGCCATCCGGGATCGTCCAGGGCTCCATCACTGCCGCGGCCTTGCGCGCCTTCTCCACCAGCAGCCAGATCGCCAAGGGGCTTTCGAAGCGGTGGGTGATCTCGCGGATACGTTCCAGCGCCGCATCGCCGCTACCAGGCGCATCGTCCAGCATGCGGTCCAGTTCTTCGCACAGCTGCGTCGCTTCATCGGCCAGCATGGCAGTCTCCGCTTGAGTGAGGCTTCAGATGGCCGCGAGCGACGGCACCGGCGTGGTGACGGGCGTGGTGTGGATGATCATGGTGGACTCGCTGGACTTGCCGGCCGTGTCCGTGGCGATGGCGCGCAGGCTGTAGCTGCCGCCCACGGCGTAGAGCTCTTCCTCGCGCCCGCCCACCGGCACCTGGAAGCGCCCACAGGACGTGCCCAGCAGCTGAAGGCGCGTGCCGGCGTAGACCATGCGCGAATCCTCGGAACGCTCGCCTTCCGGAATCGGGATCTCGCGCACCACGTCGAACGGTGCAATCCAGTCGCCGGCGGCCGTGGCACAGCGGAAGGTGCCCTGCACGCTCAGGCGCAGGCTCGCCACCGCCACGTCGTCCTCGGCCCGCACCATGATCCTGTAGCTCGCCTCCGGACCGCCGCGCAACTCGGGCGATGCCGCCACCAGGCGCTGCACGACTTCGCTGCCCGGGCCCGCGCTGCCCCAGGCGATGTCCGGCTTGGAGCGGTCGAACACCAGTTGGTCGGCGGCGCTGCAGCCGGCCACTCCCGACAGGGCAACGGCGATAGAGGCGATGAATTGGTTCATTGGGATTCCCCCGTGTCTTGCGATCGCCATCGCAAACGCCGCGCCAGGGGAATGCCGGAATGAAAAATTCAGAAAATCAGGGCATTGCGAAAATCACCCGCAGTAGTAGCCGTGCGTTTTGCAAACGTCCGGGCCGGCCGCCGGCAGAAAGTGCATGCAGGGTTTCAGGCGGGCGGCGGCGACGGGCAGAGGTCATCCCGGATGTGCGTGATCATCCCGGTCATCGCGGCCCTGAGCACGCCTGGTGCTGCAAGACCCGGCAATGCCTGTAGGCCATGCCGGCGATAAGCAGTTGCGCAATGCTCTAGCCATCGCCGGAATCTGCAAGGGACTGTGACGTGATTCATGCAAACTGCATCGCCGATTTTCGGCTTTCGGGATGTCGCGCACAGAAACATCAAGGGCTTGGCCTCACAATCCGCTACGGCATGGACATTGCCCTATCGCCCTGCCACGACGCTGAAGGGATCCCATGAAAACCACTGCACATCGGCACAACATTCCGTTGCCGCTCACCCTGATGAGCCGGCCGCGTCGTTCGCGTGCCCGGGAACTGGCGGTGGTGGCCGGCGTCGCCGCCCTGCTGCTGGCAGCCACCTTCCATTCGCCGGAACCCGTCGCCGCCAGCACACCCGCCGCACCGGCACTGGTGCGCTAGAGCCTGCTGAAGCCTCAGGCCGCGATGCGCGGCGTGTGCGCTTCGCAGCAGTAGTGCCCCGCGGGCTCGCGCCCGCTTGGCGCCAGCAAGCCCAGTGCACGCGTCGGCGAGAGCAACTGCCCGGTCAGGCAGGCATTGAACTGCCAGAAGAAGCTGCCACGCCGGAACTGCGCGCGGGCCTGCTTCACCGCACCCGCCACGCGCCAGCTGCGCAGCCCGGTCACATCCATCCAGGCACCCACCTGCAGCAGTCCGGCCGTCTCGCCCAGCTCCCAGCGCGGCAGCAACTGCATGTGGAAGTCGATGGCCTCCATCGCCGGTCGCACCCGCTCCGCCGCCCAGCCCCGCTGCAGCAGGAAATCCCTCATCGCCGCCGAACTGCTGTAGGTGAAGGCACGATCCGCGCGGTAGTGCGGCGCCACCAGCCCCAGGTCATGGAACAGGCAGGCCAGTGCCAGCTGCTCATGGTCGCAGTGCACGCCGAAGCGCTCGGCGTAGCGTAGCGCCAGGAAATGCGTACGCAGGGTGTGATGGAACAGGCGGTCATCGAAGGCGGCGCGCGCCAGCGCGCCGGCCTCGGCAACCACCCGCGTATCGGGCATCTGTGCCCGCAGCAATGCTTCCATGATCCAGGCTCGTGCAGTGGAGATTGCACCAGCCTAGGCGCCGCGCTATCGCGGCGCCTTGATATTTATCAAGCCGCGACCAGCAGCGTCTTCACGAAGCCCGCGAACAGCACCAGGAAGCCGCCAACCTCGCCCGCGATCAGCGCCACCATGTAGAGCGTGATCAGCACGCCCGGCACCGTGCCGCTGCCGAGTTGGTGCGGACGCCGCAGCTGGTTGTCGGTGTCGCGCAGGATGCCGTGCAGCGCATACATCATCACCGCGGATGCGAAGAACACGATCGGCACCGCCACCGCCCAGGCATTCACCGCCTCCGACCAGGCGCTAAGCTTGGCGAACTCCGCCAGCACCAGGCAGGCAAAGGCATACATCAGTGCGGTGCGGTGGCAGATATCGACATAGACCGGCGCCTGCGCGTCCGGGCTGTTCATCATGCTGCGGTACTTCCAGATACCGGTGAGCAGTCCGGTGATGAAGAACAGGCCGCAGCCAAGCTGGGCGATCTGTACGGCGGTGAGCATGTCTGCGGTCCCTTCGTGTCGTGATGGTTGATCGTTATACGCTCAGGCGGCCTGGCGCCGCGAGCGGTAAAAGCTCTTGCCGCAGGCATTCTGCTGATGCCAATAGGCCCGGTGCAGCAGCGTCAGCGGCGGAATCCAGAAGCGCTCCTCATCCAGCGGCGTCACCGGCTCCTGCGCCCCCAGGCGGACCTCGGCGCTGACGATACCCGGCCCCTCGGCGGCGTTACGGCGCGCCAGCACGCGACCGGCGGCATCCACGATCTGCGTGGCGCCGACGAACTCGGACTCGTGCGGCACGCTGAGTCGCGTGCCCGGCAGCAGCAGGAAGCGGCTGCGGAAGCGGCCACAGTGCGAGGCATGCAGCACCGGCACCCCCAGGCGTTTGGCGAACTCCACCGGTGCCTCCTCGGAGAAGCCTCGGTTGATCCGGTGCAGCGGGCTAAGCAGCGGCGTCAGCAGCGGCCAGTTCGACGGAATGGTCCACCAGTGGTTGCCGGTCATGGCCAGACCGATGCGACCGCGCAGGCGCTTCACCGTCTGCGTGCGGATCAGCTCCCAGCACACCGCCGCGCCGACGCCACCCAGGTCGGTGTCCATGTAGCCATCGTCGCTGCCCGGCTCGTAGAAGCAGTTCTCCCACATGGTCGGCAGGTCCTTGTCGTGGGTGAACCAGCGGCCATCGGGCTGCACGAAGAAGTAGGTGTTGTACACGCCCGCACCGCGGCGCAGCACCATCGACCCGCCGACATAGCCCCGGTGCCGCTGCGCCAGCTCCAGCATCATCGCCAGCGCCGGGTTGTCGTGCTCGTCCAGCGCCTGGCCGTCGAAGGGCTCGTCGTAGTACACCGGCGAGGCAAAGAACTCCGGCAGCGCAACGATCCGCGCACCGGCGGCGAAGGCCTGCTCCGCGTAGCCGCGCGCATCGCGCAGGTTGCCGGCGATGTCGCCGGGCCGGCCCTGCAACTGCACGGCGGCGACGGGAACGGGCTCGGTGGACTTCATGGCGGGCGGGGCTCGACTTGGCAAAGGATGCCGCGCAATCTACCCGCCGCCATGCCCCGACACTTGCCCAAACCGGCTGCCGCCCCACAGGAGGCTGCCGCGCCGCTGATCTGCCTGTGGCCCCAGCGCCTGCTGTTCATCGGGCCGCTGGGCGAGGTGGCGCCGCACCGCCATGCGGCCACCGTGCTGCTGGTGGCGCTGCAGGGCGAGGTGCGCGTGCGCCTCTCCGCCGAGCGCCGCTGGCGCCAGGCGCAGACCGCGCTGGTGCCGGCCGGCTGCATGCACGCACTGGACCTGCGCGGCGGCGTCACCGCCGTGTACTACAACGATCCGCACCGCCCCTTCCACCCGGCGATGTCGGCGCGCGACTGCGCCGAGCCGTCCTTCGATCCGCCGCCACTGGCACCGCTCGGCGATGCCCTGCGCCGCTTCCACCAGGCGCCGGACGCCCTGGCCCTGCTGGAACCCTGCCTCGACACGGCCTTGGGCCGTTACCCGCAGTTGCCGGCCATGGACCCGCGCGTGGCCGCCACCATCGGCCTGATGCAGGCCGATCTCAGCGAGAACCTGCCGCTGGCCGCACTGGCCGAAGCCGCCGCCCTGTCGCCGAGCCGGTTGCAGCACCTGTTCCAGGACCAGACCGGCGTGCCACTGCGCCGCTTCCGCATCTGGATCCGCTTCCGCCATGCGCTGGAGCGGATCGCCACCGGCGCTTCGCTGACCACCGCCGCCTTCGACGCCGGCTTCGCCAGCTCCACCCATTTCAGCCATGCCTTCAAGGCGATGTTCGGCGTATCCCCGGCCAGCGTGCTGGCCGGCGCCCGCGCGCCGCGTATCCTGTCCCTCGGCTGACCACGAGAATCCATCGCATGCGCGACATCCTGTTCCTGGGCCGCGAGGCCGGCCAACTGCTCAAGGAGCGCGGCGACAAGATCGCCGTGGCCGAGACCTCCGCCGGCGGCCTGATCGCCGCCTGCCTGCTGGCCCAGCCGGGCGCCTCGGCCTATTTCGCCGGCGGCGCCATCACCTACTCGGCCCGCGCCATTCGCGGGCTGGTGGGCATCTCCACGGACGAGATGCGCGAGCGCGGCATCCGCTCCAGCTCCGAGCCCTACGCGCAGTGGCTGGCCGAGGCGGTCAAGGCCAAGCATGGACGGATTACCTGGGGCCTGGCCGAGACCGGCGCCGCTGGCCCCTCGGGCAATCCCTACGGCGATCCCGCCGGCCATACCTGCCTGGCGATCACCGGCCCGCTGTCACTCGTGCGCACGCTGCGCACCGGCAACAGCGACCGCGTGGAGAACATGTGGGCCTTCACCGAAGCAGCGCTGGCAATGCTGGTGGAGGCGCTGCAGACGGCGCCACGCAACGCCAAGCCACAAGACCCCGCTTGAGCGTCCCCCCAAGATCGTCATACCGGCGAAAGCCGATATCCAGTCATGCAGTAGCCACCCATGGCGGGACTGGATGCCGGCCTCCGCCGGCATGACGAAGTATTTCTGAACCGGCTAGGCGCGCTGCACCACGTAGCGCCAGCCACCCACCGCCAGCGGCAGTGCCGCCAGCGCGAAGAACACCCAGTCCAGCGCCGAATCCACCAGCAGCATGCCAATGATGCCGGCGACGCTGAGCAGCGCCATGACCAGCACCATTCTCAGGGTCTTGTTCTTCATGCCGGCACTCCGTTGGGCACCGCCTGGCGCTTGCGGCGGCGGTCCCACCACAGCCAGGCGCCGTTGGCGGTGATGAACAGCGTCATCCAGGTGCAGGCGGTCCACAGCAGCTTCAGCGGCAGGCCACCGTAGTCACCGAAGTGCAGCGGCTGCGACAGCGAGATCGCGGTGATGTAGGCCGGCACCTTCGGGATGATCGGCACCTCGCCGGTCTTGGCGTCGACGATCACCACGCGGAACAGCCGCTCGTCCACGCCCTTGTTGCCCACCAGCAGCGCCGTGTAGTGGCGCGGCGTGGAGAACTCGGTCAGCGGATAGACCATGGTGCTCACCGTCCAGCCCTCCGGCGCCGCGGCCTGCGCAATGGCATAGGCACGACCCACGTTGATCGGCGGATGGCGCGCATCCACCGGCTCCATGCGGTTGGCTTCCTCGCGCAGATGGCCCAGCTCGGTCATCTGCCAGACACCGATCGCCACCGAGTTGAAGCCCAGCAGGAAGCCGGTCACCGTCACCACCAGCGCCCAGCCCAGCACCACGGCGCCCATGAAGTTGTGCAGGTCCAGCTGCAGCAGGCGCGCGTCCTTGCCACGGCGCAGCACGCCGAAGGCCATGCGCCGCACATAGGGCGCGTAGACCACGATGCCGGACACCAGCGACAGGAACACCAGCAACGCGATCAGCGCGCCGATCAGTTCACCCACCGGCCCCAGGAACCACTCGGCATGCAGCTCCAGCAGGAAGCCGGTGAAGGTCATGCCGGGGTCCGGATCGCCCACCGGCTGTGCCGTGACCAAGTCGGTGAAGCGCACCTTGGCGCCCTCGAAGCTCTTGGCCTCCTTGGGTCCGGTGACCACCAGCATCACGCCGGGATGATGCTCCGGGTCCAGGCCGGTGCTGAGCACGCGCTCGTCCGGGTAGGCCGCCAGCACGTTGGCGATGGATTCCGAGGCCGGGCGCTGCGGCGTCTCGGCGGCATGCTGCGACACCGGCACCTCGTCCAGGACCTCTTCGATCTCCTCGTGGAAGATCAGGATCGTGCCGGTAATGCACAGGATCAGGAAGGGGATCGTCGCGATCAGGCTGGTCCAGCGGTGCAACCAGAGATTGAAGCGGAACCAGCGACCTGGCGTATTGGCTGGATTGCTCATCAGTAGAGGTTCTTCTTGTAGTCGTTCTGCAGGGTCTTGTCCATGAAGCCGGGTACCGCCAGCGCGGTACGCGCGATGCCGGCCATGATGCCGCCCGACTTGCTGTGCATCACATGCGCCTTGAAGATCGCCGCTGGATCGATGTCGGCGGCGGCCGGCAGCGCCGGCCAAGGCTGCGCACGTGCCAGCGCGGCACTGTCGTAGGCCTGCAGCGCCGGCTGCTCGACGCAGGTGGCAAGCTTGGGCAGGCGCTCGGCGACAGTGAACACCGCGCGCATCGCCGCGTCGGTGCTGAGGCGCGCGGCGCCCGACAGCAGCACCACGCGCGTGGAGCCCGGCACCAGCACCGCCGCGGCCACCCGCGGCTGCGCCAGGATGTTGCGGAAGCTGTCGACGCGGCGGTTGCCCGGACGGTCGGCGAACCAGGCATCGCCGCTGCGCATCTGCAGCATCGCACCGCGCGGGTCGCCCTTGGGGCTGACGTCCGCCTGGCCCTGCTCGTTGACCGTCGCCAACGCCATGAAGCGGCTGGCATCGACGAAGGCCGCCGCCGCGTCCGGAATCTCGCCGCCCGGTTCGCCCTTCCAGAACGCCGAGCGGATCAGCGCCTTGGCGCAGTGCAGGTAGCACTCGCGCACGTCAATTTCGGCAAAGCCCTCCGCTACGGCCGCGACACGGCCGTTGACGCGCAGGGTCTCGCAGAGGCTCGGCGACAGGAACAGGCCGCCGAAACCCAGGCCCGGCTGGGCCTGCTCCGGATGGTCCAGCAACGCCAGCGGAATGCGCAGGCGGCGCGCGTCGGGGGCCTGTATGAAGCCCGGCTCGCCGCCGCCGATCGTGATCGCGATGCCGCCGCCGTCACCGAAGGCGGCGAACAGCAGCGGCGAGGTCTGCAGCCAGCGCAGCGAGGCCGCATCGAGGAAGTCGATCACCTTCAGGTCGCGCGGCCCCGGCACCTTGCCGACCACGGCCTCCAGCGCGGGCAGGGTCTCGATACGCTCAGTCATGGCGGACTCCAGTGGCGGCGGGCGGCAGTTGTGCCTTCAGGCGTGCGATGCGCGCCGTGATGCGTTCCTGCTGCTCCGGCGGCAGGCCCGACCACCACTGCCGGACCGCCGAGTTGTCGTAGGGCTGCACCCAGTCCTGGTAGCGGCGGTACTGGGCGGCGGGAAAGCCGTTGTCCATGCCACGCAGGTGATGATCGAAGAAGCCCAGCACAAAGGCATTCGGCGCGCCCACCAGGATCTCGTCCGGCGCGCTGCCGAACATGCCGTCGCGCAGCGGCCGGCGCAGGAACAGGCCGGTATCGGTCAGGCCGGAGTGCACCGCGCCGCGCAACACCATGCGGTAGATGTCAGCGCGCTGCCCGGCGTGGTCGAACGCCTCGTAGGAGAAATCGTTGAAGCTGTGCAGTTCACCCTTGGGCTCCAGGCCCAGCATCCGATAGAAGCCTGCGAACTCGGCATGGAACATCAGCAGCGGCACCGGCAGATCGACGCCGAAGGTGCTGAAGTGGAAATCGCCACCATCGAGATTCACTGCCGCGGCACAGCGGCGGTCCACCAGGCAGATCGCGGCTGACGTGGTACCGCCGAAGGAGATGCCCATCTCGCCGGTGCGCGAGAAATCGCTGGCCGCCACCAGCTCCGCCACGTTGGCCGGCACCTGGCCCGCCTGCAGGCGGTCGTGCACGAACAGGCGGTCGGCAAACCACACCCAAGGGCTCTCCACCGCCGTGCGATCGCGCTCCGCCGCCATCTGCTCCGCCGTCGCCAGCTGCGCGTCGATACGCTCGTTGAGGTCGGTGGTCGAATACGCGCGGATCAGGTCCGGCGGGAAGCCCTTCTCGAAGGACTCCTGCATGTGCCGGATCAGGCCAGGGTCCATCGGCGCCACGCTGCCGTCGGGGAACACCGTGGGCGAGGAATCGCCGGTGTGCTGCACCGAGTAGATCACGTAGCCATGGCTGGCCAGCTCCTCCATCAGCGCGCCGTTGAGCTGGGCATAGCCGGTATAGCCATGGCTGTAGAACAGCGTCGGCAGCCGACCGGTACCGCTCGCCAGCGGAGCATCCTCGTAGGAATTCGTGCGGACGTGCTTGAGATAACCCAGCAGCGGCGGGAAGCCGAGCAGGTCGCCGAATCCCCGCGCCGTGCTTTTCGTCTCCGCCTCGCTGAAGTAGCGGCGCGGTTCCGCACCTGCTGCCGGCGAGGCCGGGTACCAGGCACGCACCAGCAGGCGCCGCGGCTCGCCCGGCGCGGCACCGAAAATGCCGGGCCGCGACGCATCCGCCAGCTCGAAGCTGCGCAGCCCGACGCTATACGGCCCCGACGGCGTCGGCAGCGGCGTCGCCGGGAACAGCCAAGGCACCGCGATGCCCGCCACGCCCGCCAGGCTCAGCAGGACACCCAGCAACACGCGGCGACGGCCAGCCGCCAGCGAGCCCAGCAGGAACAGCACACCGGCCACGGCGCCCGCCCCGGCCTGCCAGCGATCGTCGCAGACCCCCTGGATGCCGGCGGCCAGCGTCGCCAGCGCCGCCAGCCACAGCAGCAGGCGGCGGGCCGGCAGTGCCATCCACCACCAGGCGATGAGGTACACCGCGATGGCGGCGTACAGCACGAGGTCGGCATTGGTCATGGAAGCCATCGGCAGGCTCAGAACTGGAACTCGAGGCCGCCCATCAGGCGGCGGCCGTAGCCCAGCGCCGCCACGGGATCACGGCGCAGCGCCGTGGTGGCGGCGTCCAGGCGGTAATCGCGGTCGGCCAGGTTGCTGCCGTTGAAGAACAGGCCGAGCGACCGGTACTGCCAGCGCACTGACAGGTTGAGCAGGGTGTAGGCCTCGATCTGGTGGTCGGCACCGTTGTCGATCTGTGCCGAGGTCGAACCCACGCGCTGCGCCTCCGGGCGGATCAGCAGGTTGCGGATCGGCGTCCATTCCAGGGCCACGGTCATGGAGTACTCTGGCGACTTGGGAATCGGGTTGCCGCTGTAGTCACCCGCCGAGCTGGTGAACTCGATGATCTTGCCGTCGACGATGCCCAGGCTGCCGACCAGGCGCAGGCTCTCGAAGGGCGAGGTTCCCAGCTCCAGTTCGCCGCCACGGATACGCGAGCGGCCGGCGTTCTCGATGATCTGGCAGGTCAGCGGACCCACCGGCACCTGCATGTCCTCCCAGTCGGTGTGGAACAGGTTCACGGCATAGTGCGTGCGCCAGCCGCCCAGGCGCCCCTTGAGTGACATCTCATAGTTGCGGGTGCGCTCCTCGTCGAAGCTGTAGCGCTGTCCGCAGGCCAGGTGGTAGCCGTCGCCGCCGGGGCGATAGCCCTCGGTGTAGGACGCGCCGACGAAGCCGTTCTCGAACAGCTCATAGCTGGCGGCCAGCTTGGGCAGCACCGCCGAGAAGCTGCGGCTGACATCGGTCTCGCCGTCAGGCCCCAGGACCTGCGCACCCTGCAGCAGCAGCACGGCGGCCTCGGCCAGCGGGTTGTCGCCGCCCAGGTCGTTGACCGAATGGCGTCCGTTGCGCTCGTGGTCCACGCGCAGGCCGGCCGTCAGCGTCAGGCGGTCACTGGCCTGCCAGTCGAGTTCGCCGAACACGGCCTGGTTCTCGATGCGCGCCGGGTTGTCGGACACTACCGTCACGCCGCCCAGCGGCAGCGAGCAGATCAGGCCGACCGGGCAGAAGCCCACCGCGTCCAGCAGGGCTGTCAGCGCGGTCAGGCCGGTGGAATACTCGCCGTCCTTGCCGTCGAAGTAGTACAGGCCCAGGGTGCCGCGCAAGCTGTCCCCGTTGAAGGTGGCACGCAGCTCCTGCGAGAAGGAGCGCGAGTCGGCCACCTGTGCGATGAAGCCGTCCTCCCGCTCGGTGTAGTCCACGTCCAGGTGCAGCAGGGTGTGAGAGCGGGCCCAGGAACTGACCGAGCGCAAGGTCCAGTCCTCGCCGAGGCGCAGGCGCTGGTCCACCGAGTAGAGCTTGGCTTCGCTGTCGACCTCGCTGGGCTCGTTGGCCGTGGCCACGCGCTCCCGCTCGCGGGTCTGCAGGACATAGCGGTTGCCGATCTTGCGGCGGTTGTCGGCGGCACCCAGCACCACCTCGTAGGGGCCCTCGGCGCCGAACGGCGTGATCTTGGCGCGCAGGCGCGTGCCATGGCTGCGGTCCCGCGCCCACTCGTCATCGTCGAGGGTCTGGTTGTAGAGCTCGCCGTCGCTGCTGCGGTAGTCGGTGACCAGGCGGATCGCCAGCAGGTCCGGTAGCAGGGTGGCGCCAAAGGCCGCGGCGCCCTGCTGCGCGCCATCGTTGCCGACGCCCAGGCGCCCGCGGAACTCGGGGATGAAGCTGCCTTCCACCTGCGGCTCCACGGTGTTGATCACCACGGCGCCGGCCATGGCGTTGCGGCCCTGGCTGGTGGACTGCGGTCCACGGAAGATCTCGACCTGGGCAAGGTCGAAAGCGGAAAGATCCGCAAAGCCCATCGCGCCGCGCGGCAGGCCCACGCCGTCGACCACGATGGTGGTGGCGGTACCATAGATGGTGCCGGCGCCGACCAGGCTGGCGCCGTAGCTGCCGATGCCGCGCATGCTGATCGTGCTGAGGCCCAGCTCGCTGTCGTTCCAGCCGGTGTTGGGCGTGGCGCGGATCACGTCGTAGACATCGCGCGCGGCGCTGCGCTCGATCTCCGCGCCGGTCTTCACCGCGACGCTGGCCGTGGTGCGCTCGGCCTCGCGGGTCAACAGTTCACCCGTGACCACGATCGTAGGCAGCACCACCGCCGCGGGCGGCGGCTCCGGGGTTGCGGGCATCGGCGCCGGCTGCTGCGCCAGCGGGATCGTCGTCACCGCCTCCGGCGCCGTCTCCTCTTGCGCCAGTGCCGTGGTCGTCCCCATCAGGGTTGCCAGCAATGCGGCCCCCCGCAGCATGCGCTCCGCCCCCATGAATCCACCCTTAATTGATAATGTTTCTCAATTGTAAAGGAGCAGGCAGGAATCCGCGCGCGCTGTCCTTTATGATCACATCGCAATTGCCGGGCGCCCAGGAGGGCCCCTTACTCCAGGCCCGAGGTGCCGATGCACGATCTGCCGGAAGCAGGACCGGGTGGCAGGGACGCCACCGCCGCTGCACCCCGCCCCGCCGGCATGCGCCCGCAGGAGGCGGCGGCGGCCATTCTCGAAAGCATCACCGACGCCTTCTTCGCGCTCGACCGCGAGTGGCGCTTCCGCTACCTCAATGCCCAGGCGGAGCAGCAGATGCAGCGCTCCGGCCAGCACCTGCTGGGCCAGGTGATCTGGGACATCTTTCCGGACGTGGGCGCCAGCGTCTTCGGTGCCGCCATGCGGCGCGCCATGGATCAGCGCCAGCGCGGCTCCGCCGACGCCTGGTTCGAGCCCGACGCGTGCTGGTACGAGATGCGCACCTATCCCGCCCCCGAAGGCATCTCGGTCTACTACCGCGACGTCACCGAGGAGCGGCAGGCCGAGGCCCAGGTGCAGCAGGCCGGTCGCGAGCGACGCCTGTACGAGGCCATCCTCACCAATACCCCGGACCTTGCCTACGTCTTCGACCGGCAGCACCGCTTCATCTACGCCAACGAGGTGTTGCTGAAGATGTGGAGCAAGAGCTGGGACGAGGCCATCGGCAAGACCTGCCTGGAGCTCGGCTACGAGCCCTGGCACGCCGAGATGCACGACCGCGAGATCGAGCAGGTCGTCGCCACGCGCCAGCCGGTGCGGGGCGTGGTGCCCTTCAACGGCAGCTTCGGCCGGCGCATGTACGACTACATCTTCGTCCCGGTCTTCAACGCCCAGGGCGAGGTCGAGGCTGTTGCCGGCACCACCCGAGACGTCACCGAGGCGCAGGAGTCCGAGCAGAAGCTGCAGCGCTTCGCCGACGAGCTGGCGGAGGCCGACCGCCGCAAGACCGAGTTCCTGGCCATGCTCGCGCACGAGCTGCGCAACCCGCTCGCGCCGATCCGCAATGCCGCCGAGATCATCCGCCGCCACCCGGCCGACGCGCCGGGCGTGCTGGAGGCCGCGGAAATCCTGCAGCGCCAGATCGGCCAGATGGTGCGGCTGGTGGACGACCTGATGGACGTCAGCCGCATCAGCCGCGGCCGCATCGGGCTGCAGCTGGAGCCCACCGACCTGGCCACCGTGCTCGGGCAGGCGATGGAGTCTGCCGGCCCGATGATCGAGGCCGCCTCGCAGGAACTGTCGGTGCAGTTGCCGTCAGGCTTCCTGCCGCTGCAGGCCGACACCGTGCGGCTGACGCAGGTCTTCAGCAACCTGCTCAACAATGCCTCCCAGTACAGCCAGCCCGGCTCGCACATCCGGCTCGAGGCGGACCGGCAGGGCGACCAGCTGCGGGTCACGGTCCGCGACCAGGGCATCGGCATCGCCCCCGCCGCCCTGCCCGGCATATTCGACATGTTCAGCCAGGTGGACCGCTCGCTGGAACGCCCCCGCAGCGGCCTGGGCATCGGCCTGGCGCTGGTAAAGACCCTGGTGGAGCTCCACGGCGGCCGGATCGAGGGGCACAGCGAGGGCCTCGGCCTGGGCAGCGAGTTCCACGTGTGGCTGCCGCTGGCGCCGCAACCCGAGGACGCCGTGACCGCCACCACCGCGCCGGCCGCGGTCAGCGGCCGGCGCGTGCTGGTGGTGGACGACAACGTCGATGCCGCGCACACCCTGGGGCAGTTGCTGGAACTGCTCGGCAACGAGGTCTGCCTGGCGCACGACGGCCAGGCCGGCGTGGATGCCGCCGCCGAATTCCAGCCGGAGTTGGTCCTGATGGATATCGGCCTGCCGCGGCTCAACGGCTACGAGGCCTGCCGCCACATCCGCAGCCAGGGCCAGGAGCGGCGCCCCGTGATCATCGCGCTGACCGGCTGGGGCCAGGAGCAGGACCGCGCCCAGTCGGCCGAGGCCGGCTTCGACGCCCACCTGGTCAAGCCGGTGAAATACGACACCCTGATGCAGCTCGCGGCGAAGCTGCTCCCTCCGGCCTGAGGATCTCAGCCCGGCGAGTCACCGTTGCTGGCGTAGTCGTGCATGCCCTCGCGGATACGCTCGCTGCCTTGCTGGTCATCACCATACGGCGCCTGCCGGTTCCACTGGCCCCATTCCGGGCGGGACAGGCCGGCTGCCTGCTGCGCCCAGCCGGCCCAGCGCAGCAGCACCTCTTCCGGCAGCCCCACCGAGCGGCCATGCGCACCCCAGCCACGGTTGGAATCGTCCAGCGTGTGCTGCGCGGTCGGCAGCGCGGACAGGCCGAGTACCGCATAGTCGATGCCGAATCCGGCCACACTGCCCTGCTCGCGGAACACCTTCTGCGGCGGCAGCCAGGGCCGGTTCACCTGCAGGCGCCGGCCGTCCCAGGCAATGCCCAGGCGCGCGCGCCCCTGGAACACCGCCACGGTATGGCGACCCTCCGGACCTTCCACCACCACCTGCGTGGCGTAGTCCACCGTGGCGCCGCAGTTGCGCTCGATCACCGAGGCACTGAGGCCATCGCGGCGCAGGTCCACCCATTGCAGCAGGCGCTCGCCGCAGCTACCGATCACCGTATCGGTGCCGTTCCAGTTCAGCACCAGGCTGCGGCCATCGGCCGACTCGCGCAGGGAGTACTGGTCCGGGCCGTCCGCGGCGATGTCCACGGCGGACGGCATGGCCGCCTGCAGCACCGTTGCCAGCAACAGGGCAACGCCCCCCGAGACACCCACGCTCACGACCCTGCTGCCGTGCGGCGCACGGCCCCCCGCGTCTGACTCATGACAACCCCCATCGTCCCACCCCTCGCGGAACATACGCCTGGAACATGCAGGAAGCGAACCACCTTGTCCTGGTGCCGGCACACACCGCGCCGACCTTGCAAATCGCCCATCGGAACCATGCCGCCAGCACCCCGAAATCAAGCCCCGCCCCTGTGCCGACGACACTAGCAGGGAGGGAGGGCTCCGCCGTCCATGGCCGATGGCCGGGGCTGGGCGGTGGCTGCACGGCAGCGGCCGCGATCGGCCCCGGAGGGGGCGCTGGACCGCCACGGCCCTGCCCGTCCCAGCCCGCCTGTCATGCGTAAGTCACATTTACCATCGGCGCTCTGGTTGGGCTCCCCGGGGTAGGCCTAGAATGTCTGCGTATAACCATATTCACGGAGCGCCTTTCGCTCCGTAACCCAGGGAATCGACAATGCTTTTCAAAGCCCCCCAGGTACGCGCGGCCTTGGCCGCAACCCTCGCCCTCGCCTTGCTCGCCGGTTGCGGCAGCCGCAGCGATTCCGCTGGCGGCAGCAGCGGCGGGTCCAAGGACGATACCGGCACCCGTGACGGCCGCACCTTCCTGATCAAGCCGGGTGCCAACGCCACGCGCGACATGGTCGCCGCCATGGTCCAGGCCGCCCCGGGCGACACCATCCAGTTCGACTGCGGCTACTTCGAGCTGAGCTCCTCGCTGAACCTGACCGATACCGAAGATGTGATGGTCAAGGGTTGCGGCAAGGACAAGACAGTCCTGTCGTTCAAGAACAACAACGCGCCGGAGGGCATCCTGGGCGTCAACGTCCACGGCCTGTTCATCCAGGACCTCACGGTGCTCGACACCGGCGGCAACGGCATCGAGTTGCGCGGCGTGGACCATGCCTCGCTGCGCCGCGTGCGCGCCATCTGGTCGTCCAACGGCGGCCGCGAGAGCCCCACCCCGATCACCGCCGCCAACGTCTTCGAGAACAATGCGCGCCTGCTGAACGTGCCCTGCACCGCCCCGGACACGAATCCCCCGGGTGCGCTAGGCGGCTCCACCTCGCCGGACTACACCGTCAGCCCCAAGTCCGGCCGCTACGGCATCTACCCGGTGTCCTCCGAGAACATCCTGGTCGAGGATTCCGAGTCGATCGGCGCCTCCGACGCCGGCATCTACGTCGGCCAGACCAACAACGCGATCATCCGCAACAGCCGCGCCGCCTTCAACGTCTTCGGCTTCGAGATCGAGAACGTGCGCGGCGGCGAGTACGACACCAACCTGGCCGAGTGCAACACCGGCGGCTTCCTGATCTACGACCTCGACGGCCTGCGCCAGTACGGCGACAGCTCGCGCATGCACGGCAACACCTCGCGCATGAACAACACCTACAACTTCACCTCGGGCGGCTTCGTCGGCAACGTGCCCTCCGGCAGCGGCATGATCACGCTGTCCTACGACCGCATCGACGTCTTCAACAACACCTTCGAGAACAACAACACCGCCGGCATCATCCACGCCAGCTACGAGCTCTTCCCGGAAGGCCTGGGCCGCCCCGTCGAGAACCGCATCGACTGGTATACCGAAGGCATGCACATCTGGGGCAACACCTTCCGTGAAAACGGCAACAAGCTGCCCGTGCCGAGCGTCGGCGACCTGGTCAACGGCGACGTCGCGCGCCTGCTGCCGGTGCTGATCGGCCTGAAGAACACCGCCGCCTGCCTCAACCCGCTGAACTTCCAGCACTGCCTGGGCTCCGGCGCGCTGGGCTACCGCGGCGCCCACATCATGTGGGACGGCCTGCTCGACACCTGGTCCGACTGCCCCTACCCGCTGGATGCCAACGGCAACAAGGTGCCGGCCGACAACCGCGGCAAGCCGCTGCTCGGCAGCGAGCACCCGAACCCCGAGTGCCACTACAACCAGTACAAGTTCAACCCGGCCGACAAGAAGCGCATCGTTCCGGACTGGTGGGCCTCCTGCATCGACGACGACAACGTCTTCGATGGCCGCGGCGCCCGCTTCGCCAATTTCCACGGCCTCAAGGGCCTGGAACTGGTGATCGCCGCCGCCACCGTGGATCCCAGCAACCCCGCCGGCCTGATCGGCAACGTGCTGACCAGCCTGACCGCCACCGACCTGACGCAGCTGGCCTCCAGCTACGACATCAAGCCGCACCAGTGCCCCACCGCCTACGGCAAGAACCTGGAGAAGCTGCCGCCGGTGGTCATCGCCGAGTTCAAGCGCACCGGCCAGTTCGACCCGGCGCCGACCGAAGCCCAGACCGCCAAGCTCTGCGGCGCCGGCAAGGCCGGCACCGTGAACTTCGCCGCCGCCAGCGTGAACTGCCCGACGCTGGACCAGTACCAGCTGTTCGCCGACGCGCAGGATCCGCGCAGCGCGCCCAACGGCCGCGGCACGCCGTTCTCGCTGAACAGCAAGCTGTTCTCGGACTACTCGGTGAAATACCGCCAGGTCTTCATCCCCGACGGCAAGACCGCCACCTACCATGACGCCAAGGAAGGCGGCGCCGTGACCGGTGCCAACATGACCTTCGACTTCCCCGTCGGCACCATCATCGCCAAGACCTTCACCTTCGCCGACGAGGCCGCGGGCACCGAAGTGCCGGTGGAAACGCGCCTGCTGATCAAGCGCGTCAACTCCAAGGGCAACGTGCGCTGGATGGGCCTGCCGTATGTCTGGGAGACCGTGGACGGCAAGCGCGTCGCCAAGCTCGCGCTGGGCGGCGGTACCGCCGCCGTGCACTGGAAGACCACCGACGTGGACTCCGGCAAGACCCACACCGGCTCCACGCCCGACTACCTGATCCCGCACGGCAACCAGTGCCTCAGCTGCCACTCGCGCGAGGACGGCGAACCCGGCTCCGCCCCGATCGGCCTGAAGACGCGCTTCCTCAACAAGCCCTACCGTCCGGAATCCAACTTCGTGAAGGACGCGCCGCACGCGGTGACCGGCCACAACCAGATCGCCTGGTGGTGCAGCAACGGCCTGCTCGCTGGTTGCCCGACCGACCTGGGTGTCGACCCGACCACGCAGATCGCCACCAAGCTGGAGCGCGTCCCGGCCTTCAACAAGCCCGGCGACGCCGGCTTCCCCGCCGGCTCCAACGAAGACATCGAATCGCGCGCCCGCGCCTGGCTGGAAGTGAACTGCCAGCACTGCCACAACGTGCGCGGCTTCGCCGCCAGCACCGGCATGTACCTGGACTCGATCCGCAAGGTCGACGGCACCTACGGCATCTGCAAGCGCCCGACCGCCACCGGCCGCGAAGGTACCGACGAAGGCCGTCGCTTCCACGACATCAACCCGGGCAACCTGGCCGACTCGATCCTGCCGTTCCGCATCGGCCCCACCGCGACGACACCGGCCGCACGCATGCCGCCGCTGGCCCGCAGCGTGGTCGACCAGGAGGGCTATGACCTGGTCAACCAGTGGATCCGCGACGTGATCGTGGTCGACGAGGCCAAGTACCCGGGCTCCTCGAGCTGCGGCGAAAGCTGAGACGGCAACGCAGTAAAGCAAAAGGCCCGCGCAAGCGGGCCTTTTGCTTTTGGGCGCCCGGCGCATTCATCTGCCAGACAGCCGGCCCAGGCATCCTGATCCTGAACCTGCGGAATCGCCGCGGGTCGAAATGCAAACAGCTCCCAAGGATGGGACATGAACTCACAAAAACAAGGATGGATTCTTGCGGCGCTTTGCGCCCTGACCCTGGCCAGCGCACCGGCGCTCGCACAGCAGCCCTCTTCGCAGGCCGCCGCTCCGGAAGACAGTCTCGAGAGTACCCGCGACCTGGCGGCCGGCGCCAAGGGTCTGGCCGTGCTGAGGGCCCAGGTATTGCTCGACCGCGCCCACTTCCCCAGCGGCGAGATCGACGCCGAGTACGGCTCCAACATGCAGCGCGCGGTAGCCGCCTGGCAGCGCCGCCACTCGCTGAAGGCCACCGGCCGCATCGACGCCAAGAGCTGGGAGGCACTGACCCGAGACACGGCACCGGTACTGGTCAGCTACCGCCTCACGGAGGCCGACGTCGCCGGCCCTTACCAGGCCATCCCGGAAGACATGATGGAGAAGGCCAAGCTGACGGCGTTGGGCTACACCTCCGCCGAGGAAGCGCTGGCCGAACGCTTCCACGTCAGCCCCGAACTGCTGCGCCTGCTCAACAAGGACAAGGACTTCAACCGCGCCGGCGACGAGATCGTGGTGCCCAGCGTCTCGCGTAGCGCCCTGCCCGCCGCCTCGAAGGTGGTGGTGGATCGCTCCGACCTGTCGGTGTCGCTGCTCGACGAGCAGGGCCAGGTCGCCGCGCGCTTCCCCGCCACCATCGGCAGCCGCCACGATCCCCTGCCCCTGGGCAAATGGAAGATCAACGGTGTGTCGCGCGATCCGCCGTTCCACTACAACCCCAAGCTGTTCTGGGACGCCGAGGAAGGCCACAGCAAGGCCAAGATTCCGCCGGGCCCCAACAACCCTGTCGGCGTGGTGTGGATCGACCTGTCCAAGCCGCACTACGGCATCCACGGCACGCCCGAGCCACGCACCATCGGCAAGACGCAGTCGCATGGCTGCATCCGCCTGAGCAACTGGGATGCTGCCGCGCTGGCCGATGCCGTCAAGCCCGGCACGCCGGCCCTGCTGCAGCGCTGAGACAGGAGGCCGCCAGCCATGCGCATCTTCTGGACCCTGCTCGCCGGGCTCATGGTGGGTGGCGTCGTGGCCTTGTGGTCGGCCAGTACACCGACCGAGGCAGCCACGACCGAGGCGCCCGTCGTTGTCGTGGCCGCCACTCCGGTTGCGGCGCTTCCGCCGACTGAGATACCCCGCCAACCGGAATCACCCGACACCCCGATCGACGCGGAACGCTCCCTGGTCGGCGAACACACGCCCGCTCCGGCCGCACTGCTGGTTCCGGTGTCCGGCGTCGCCGCGGATCAGCTCAGCGACAGCTTCGCCGATGGCCGTGGCGGCTCGCGGGTGCACGAAGCGATCGACATCATGGCCCCGGCCGGTACGCCGGTGGTCGCGGCCGCCGATGGACGCATCGTCAAGCTCTTCACCAGCGTGCCGGGCGGGCTGACGATCTACCAGTTCGACCCGGGCGAAACCCTGGCCTACTACTACGCCCATCTGCAGCGTTACGCCGACGGATTGGTGGAGGGGCAGGAGGTGAAACGCGGCGACGTGATCGGTTACGTCGGCTCCACCGGCAACGCCGATCCCGCGGCACCACACCTGCACTTCGCCATCTTCATGCTCGGCCCGGAGAAGCATTGGTGGCAGGGCACGGCGGTCAATCCCTATCCGCTGCTGGTCTCGCGCGGCCCACGGCCCTGAATCCCTGGGCCTGAGCTTCAGCTGGCCTTCGCCACCTCAGCCCGCTCCGCCAGCAGGCCGGCCAGCAAGGCCAGGTTGAGCGGCTTCACCAGGTGATGGTCGAAGCCCGCCTCGCGGGTTCGCTCGCGGTCCGCGGCCTGGCCCAGTCCGGTGAGGGCCAGCAACAGCACACGATCACCGCCCGGCAGGGCGCGCAGGTGACGGGCCGCTTCCACGCCATCCATGCGCGGCATGCCGATATCGAGGATCGCCACGTCGGGCCGGAAGCTCTGCGCCAGCGCCAGGCCCTCCGCGCCGTCGTGCGCCACCGCTGCGGCATGTCCCTGCAGTTCCAGCAACGCCGCCAGCGAATTCGCCGCATCGGCATTGTCGTCCACCACCAGCACGCGCAGCAGCGAGGGCGCCTCATCCGGAAGGGCCGGCGGCAGTTCCAGCGGCGGGCCATCCGCCAGCAAGGGCAGGCGCACGGTAAAGCTGCTGCCCATGCCCGATCCGGCACTCTCGGCGCTGACACTGCCGCCGTGCAGCATCACCAGGTTACGCACCAGCGACAGGCCGATACCCAGCCCCCCTTCGGCGCGGCCCTGGTGCGCGCGCACCTGGGAGAACAGGTCGAAGACATGCTCCAGGTCGGCGGGCGGAATGCCGATGCCATCGTCGCTGATGCTGACCACGGCGGTGTCCGCCTCGCGCCACACCGCCAGGCGGATATGCCCGCCGGGCTCGGTGTACTTGGCCGCATTGGACAGCAGGTTGGAAAACACCTGGGTCAGGCGGTCGAGGTCGCCGTCCAACCGGATGTCCGGCGCCACGATGTCCATGCTCAGTTCGTGCCGGTGCGCGTCGATCAGCGCGCGGGCGGCTTCCACGCTACCGGCCAGGACCTCGGACAGGTCCAGCGCCTGCCGCCGCAGTTGCAGCTTGCCGGAACTGATGCGCCCGACATCGAGCAGATCGTCCACCAGACGCACCATGTGTGTCAGCTGGCGATCCATCATGTCCACCGTGCCCAGCAACCGCGAATCGCTCTGCCGCATCAAGCGCAGGATCTGCAGGCCGTTGCGGATCGGCGCCAGCGGGTTGCGCAATTCATGCGCCAGCGTCGCCAGGAACTCATCCTTGCGCCGGTCCGCCTCGCGCAATGCTTCCTCGGCACGCTTGCTCTCGGTGAGATCGCGGCTGATCTTGGTGAAACCCAGCAGCTCGCCGTCCAGCCCGCGCACCGCCGTGGCGATCTCATGGCCCCAGAAGCGGCTGCCATCCTTGCGCACACGCCAGGAATAGCGCTCGGCGCGGCCATTGGCGGTGGCTTCCGCCAGTTCGCGTGACGGCGCGTCGTCGGCAACGTCCTCCGGCGTGAAGAACATCGCGAAGTGCTTGCCGAGCACATCCTCGGCTTGATAACCCTTCACGCGCTCGGCGCCCTCGGTCCACTCGATCACGTAGCCATGGGGGTCCAACATCAGGATCGCGTAGTCGCGCACGCTCTGCACCAGCGCACGGAAGCGGACGTCGCCCTCCTGCACACGCAGCTCCGCGTTCTTGCGGTCGCTGACATCCCAGACCAGGCCCGCGATGCCAAGCTTGCCGGTCTGCGGATCGGACGTGGCATCCGCCCACTCCTCCAGCCAGGCAATCTCGCCATCGACCGGGCGGATGATGCGGAACTCGCTGTGCCAGCCACCGCCCGCGGCGGCGCGCAGGGTCTCCAGGTGCCGCTCCGCGTCCTCCGGGTGCAGCAGGCGCAGGACCTGTTCGCCGCCGCGCCAGCGCTCACCGGGCAGCAGCCCGAACAGCTCGGCCAGGGTGTCGGAGGCGCTGGTCTGCCCGCTGGCCGCGTCCCAGTACCAGGAGGCCATGCGCCCCGCCGTCATCGAGGCACGCAGCCGCGTCTCTGCCAGGCGCAGGGCTTCGCCGGCAGTCAGCCGCTCGATCGCCAGCGCGGCCTGGGCCGCGAACAGGTCGGTCAGCTTGAGCTGGTCATCCGAGGGCCGGTGCGGCTGGCGGAAATTGGTCGACAGCGCCCCCAGCAGGCGCCCTTCCCGCGAAATCAGCGGCGTGGACTGCACCGCGCGATAGCCCGCCCGGCGCGCATCCTCCCGGCTCGGCGCATACAAGGGTTCCGTCTCCACGTCCTCCACGATCACCCGCTCGCGCCGGGCCATCGCCAGTCCGCAGGCGCAAGGTGTGTCGGCACGCACCACCGCATAGCGTCGCTGGAACTCGGCGTCGAAACCCTTCTGCGTGACGATCCTCAGGCTGCTGGTGGTGGCATCCCAGAGCTGCAGGCTGCCAAACGCCGCACCCTGCACCTGCATGGTGTTGGTGAGGATCTCCTCCAGCAGTCCCTGCAGGCTGCCGCTCTCGTTGATGCGGCGCCCGATCGCATGCAGGCGCCGCACCGCCGCCAATTCACCCGCCAGGGCCTCCTCGCGCTCACCCTGGGGGGGCGAGGCCGCTGATCCGCTCACCGCCAGGTCGCGGACCTCGGCGGCGACATGCAGGACCATACCCGCCGCATCCCTCACCGGGCACAGCGTCAGCTCGACCGGACGCGCCCGCCCGCCCTCGCCGCGAAGGGCCAGATCGCAGCGCAGGGTCTGCCCTTGCACCGCGCACTCCACCGCCGTCCGCAGATCCTGCCGTTGGCGCTCCGATATCTGCCAGCAGGGCAAGGCCCAGAAGACCTGCTCCAGGCCTTCGTCAGGCCCAGCAGCCCCGGGCAGCGCCGGCTCCACGCACAGCAGCCCGCCGCCCGCACTGAGCAGCCCCCTGAACACCAACAGTGAATCAAACGAAGCACGCAGCAGCGCCGCCTGCTGTCGAGCAGGCAGGCCTACTCCGGCCTTCGGGGCGCGGCGGCGCTTCTTCGGGCCGCCCGTCGCCGGGGGACTGGCATCCATGTCCGTCTTGAGCCTCGCCGTAATGCAGGTTGGCTTCCGCCCGGCGACACGCCGGGATCGTCCGGGAGTATAGGCATAGCCTGCCGGGTACGCTCAGGCCACCCGCCAGCCTCCGCAGCGTCACGGCGCGACGAGCGAACCCGATAGCGGCTGCGGAACTCGCATCGCCCCTGCGCGGCAAGGATCGAGCTTTCCTGTACGTGCCAGGAGTTCGAATCCCTTCCTCGCCGCCAGAAACAAGAAAGCCGACTCGATGTCGGCTTTCTTGCTGCTCAGATCGAAGACCGGCGGGTTATCGATTGGGGTTGTAGTAGTTGTCGAAGGTCTCGCGGGCCATGCACTCCTGATGTGCCTGGTTGTTGCGGTAGATGATGCCGCAGACCTGGCCGTTTTCCTGCCGGTTCTGCCCACCTGAATAAAGACCCCAGAGACGAGCCATGTTGGCGCTCTCGGCGGCGCGTTGCGACTCTTCGCTCTCGCGCCGCATTTCGCGATATTGCCGGTCCCGCTCTTCGTAGCGACCGTCCATCTCGTTTTGCCAGGCACGCCAGATCGGCCCGGCCTCGGCCAAGCCTCCGGTCTCGTGAGCGGCGCGCATCATCTGGATCGACCAGATTTCGTTCCGGCCGACGATGAAGCCCGAGCGATAGAAGTGCGCCATGACGAACTGGGCGTAGGGATGGTTCCGGTCCGCCGCCTGCTTGAAATACTGGACGGCCTTGTGCACGTCCTGCGGCGCGCCCTGACCGGAATAATAGATCTGGCCCAAGGCATAGGCCGCGTCGGCCAACCCGTCTTCCGCCAGGACCTGATAGCCCGCAATGGCCAGCGCGGGGTCGCGGCCCAGGGTCGCGGAGGCGAGGATGAAGCGTTGCTCTGCCGGCAGTTGCGGCGGGAAAGCCCGCGCCGTCACCTCGCGCGCCATCAACTCCGCGTAGCCGAAAGTTCCAGCGCCGGCCCTGCGGATGCCTTCTATATTGCCGCAGGCGAAGTCGACCTTGCTCGCACAGGCGCGCATGTACTCGCGTACGGACAGGTCGGCGTCCCGCGTCATGCCCCGGCCGTTCTGGGACATGTATCCGACCAGGGCGCACGACTCCATGTCGCCCAGCCTGCAGCCGGAGCGGAGCGAGGCCACCGAGACGACCTCGTTCTGGGGCACGTCGCCAAACCCGTCGGCGTAAAGCCTGCCCGCCAGCCGGCAGCCTTCCCCCTTGCCCTGGGCGCAGGCCTGGTCGAAGGCCTGGACCGCGCCCCGGCTATTCACCAGGGCCCCGATCCCATCCCGACGCATGTTGCCCAGCATCAGGCAGGCCGATCCGTAGGACAGGGCGCAGCCGCGCTCGGCGAACTGGAGCGCCTCCGGCAGGTTCTGCGGGACCGTGTCGGACCAGCGCAGCACCACGGCCGCGTTGAGGCATCCGGCCCCTGATTTGCGCTCACAAGCCATGCGGGCGTAGCGCAGGCCTTGCGCATGATCCGCCGCCACGCCGATCCCCTTGTGCAGGTAATAGCTGTAGGACGCACAACGATTCGCGTCGCCCCGCCCCTCTCGGCAGGCCGCTTTCGCGACGGGGGCGTCGGCGGGATCGTCGGCAGCCCGTGCGGATGTCGGGGCAAACAGGCCGCTGAGGATCGCGACTGCCACGGCGAGCAAGTTTGTTTTCAACATCACGTCTCCTCGCATGGTCCAGATGACCATTCGCGCTTGCATGAAGTGCTACGGAGTAGCCAGATTGTTCGTCCTCACCGGGCTCGGCCCGCCAGAGAATGGAAAAGCCGACTCAATGTGGGCTTTTTAGCCTTTCAGAGCAGGGAATGAAGAGGGGAACTCGAAGGCGCGGCAGCGCCTGGCTCGCAGCGGAATGGCCACTACGCGGCAATGGTCGAACCTTCCTTTGATACCGGGGATTAGAATCCCGCCCGCCCGCCAAATGAAAAAGCCCCCTTTCGGGGGCTTTTCAAGCTTGTTTGGCGGAGAGGGAGGGATTCGAACCCCCGGTACGCTATGAACGTACGCCTGATTTCGAGTCAGGTACATTAAACCACTCTGCCACCTCTCCAGAGGGGCTTCCAGGGCTGGTTTCTGCGAGAATCCGGGGCCCTGTGCTAGCGTCCGGACCAAGGCCAGACGCTGCGAAGGCGCGAATTCTAAATGAACCCAGCCGAAACGCCTACTCCTTCCTCCACCTTTCGCCGGATCCTGACCTGGATCGGCCTGGGGCTGGTCGTCGGGGGAACCCTGGCACTGTCCACCTGCTCTCCCCGGATGAGCGCCCTGGACCAGGCCCGGCGGCTGGGGGTGCTGCGGGTGGCCATGACCAACAGCCCCACCACCTATTACGTCAGCGGCGACGGCGCCACCGGCTACGAATACGACCTGGCCAACGCCCTGGCGTCGCGGCTGGAGCTGAAGCTGGAGGTGGTGCTGGCGGAATCCGCTCCCCAGGCCATCGAGATGGTCCGCAGCGGCCGGGCGCACTTCGCCGCTGCCACGGTGACCGTCAGCGAGGGTCGTGAGCGCCTGGTGCGCTTCACCCCGCCGGTACAGAAAGTGGTGCCCCAACTGGTCTACCGCATGGGCGAGCCCAAGCCCAAGGACCTGGGCGCGCTGCGCGGCCACTTCAGCGTCGCCAAGGACAGCGTCCACGCCGAGCGCCTGCGCCAGTTGCAGAAAACCGTCTTCCCCGGCCTGGTGTTCGACGAAGTGGCCGACCAGTCGACCGAAGACCTGCTCTACGCCGTGGCCAACAACCAGCTGGCCTACACGGTGGCCAACTCCGACCTGCTGGCGATCAACCAGCGCTACTACCCCAACCTGCGCGTCGCCTTTCCCATCGCCGTATCGGAAGACATCGCCTGGGCCTTTCCCCTCGGCGACGACCAAAGCCTGTTCGCTCCGGTCACCGAGTACCTGCGCACCCTGGATCGCGACGAACTCGCTCGCATCCGCGAGCGCCACTTCGGCCACATCGAGCAGGTCAATGCCTTCGGCGCGCTGACGCTGGCCATGCACACCGAGACGCGCCTGCCGGCCTACCGCAAGCACTTCGAGGAATGGTCCACCAGGAACAACCTGGACTGGCGTCTGCTGGCGGCCATGGGCTACCAGGAGTCGCAGTGGAACGCCAACGCCGTCAGCCCCACCGGCGTGCGCGGCCTGATGCAGCTCACCACCAGCACCGCCGCCCGCATGAAGGTCGCCAACCGCGAAGACCCGGTGCAGAGCATCCGCGGCGGGGCGGCCTATATCCGCATGCTGATCGACCAGATGCCGCCGGAGATCAAGCAGCCGGACCGCACCTGGATGGCCCTGGCAGCCTACAACCTCGGCATCGGCCACCTGCTGGATGCCCGCGTGCTGACGCAGAAGCGCGGCGGCAACCCCAACCACTGGATCGACGTACGCGCCTCGCTGCCGCTGCTGACCAAGCCCCGCTGGTTCAGCCAGACCCGCTACGGCTACGCCCGCGGCTATGAGGCGATGACCTACGTCGGCAACATCCGCACCTACTACGACATGCTCGGCTTCCTCACCGGAGAGCCGACCATTGACGACACCGCGCCGGAGCCCTCAGCCCCGCCGCCGCAGAAAGACCCGCTCAACATCAATTCGCCGCTGCTATAGGGGAAACGTCCCTGCCTGTCTCCCTCTCCCGCTGGCGGGAGAGGGTTGGGGTGAGGGTGGTGCTGCGGCGGTTACGCACCTCACCGGTGA
Source organism: Pseudomonadota bacterium (assembly GCA_052035235.1). Classification (GTDB taxonomy): domain Bacteria; phylum Pseudomonadota; class Gammaproteobacteria; order Nevskiales; family Nevskiaceae; genus Solimonas_A. The sequence continues at coordinate 137,870 of JBPOHT010000030.1, forward strand.
CTGCACATCCCTCGACTCCGGCCGGGAAAGAGCAATCTCAATCGTCCGCGACGTTCTGCCCAGGAAACAAGACCTCGTTGAACCCGAACCGCGAAAAATCCCGTATCCGCATCGGGTAGAGGATCCCGTCCAGGTGGTCGCATTCGTGCTGCACCACCCGCGCATGGAAGCCGCTCACGCTGCGGTCGATCGGCCGCCCCTCCAGGTCGAAGCCCTGGTAGCGCAGGCGCGCATGGCGCGGCACCACGCCGCGCAGGCCGGGCACCGAGAGACAGCCTTCCCAGCCGTCCTCCATTTCGTCGGACAGTGGCGTCAGCACCGGGTTGATCAGGATCGTCTCCGGCACCGGCTCGGCCTGCGGATAGCGCGGGCTGGATTGGAAGCCGAAGATCACCACGCGCAGGTCCACGCCGATCTGCGGCGCCGCCAGGCCCGCACCGCTGAGATCGCGCATGGTGTCGAACATGTCCTCCACCAGCGCGCGCAAGAGCGGCGTACCGAACTCCGCCACCGGCTGGGCCACCCGCATCAGGCGCGGGTCACCCATGCGCAGCACTTGGCGGATCATGCGCCCGGCGCCGTGTCCGGCAGGCGCAGCCGCTCCACGATCTCGCCCTTCTGGATATGGCGCTCGATGATCTCGTCGACATCGTCCTCGTCGACGTAGGTGTACCAGACGCCTTGCGGATAGACCACAAGGCAGGGGCCTTCCTCGCAGCGCTCCAGGCAGCCGGCCATGTTGATGCGCACCTTGCCCGGCGCCGCCAGGCCCAGGTTCTTGATCTGCTTCTTGGCATAGTCGCGCACGCGCGTCGCGCCCTTGTCGTTGCAGCAGGTGCGCTCACCCGGCTTGCGCTGGTTGCAGCAGAAGAAGACGTGGTGCTGGTAATAGCTGGTCATGGATTCGCTGGCTCCGCCTCGCGGCACGGCTGCGATTCTACGCCCTTACGGGCTCTTGCCGAACGCGTAGGACAGGTTCACCGCCGCGAAGGTATCGGTGCGCTCGGTACCGGCCGGCACCTCGCTGTTGTTCTTGATCGTATAACTCAGCGACGCGAACAGGTTGCCCACCACCGACAGCTTCAGCTCGGTGACTGACTCGGTAAAGGTGTTGTCGTCGCCCGACTCCAGCTTGAGGCTCTGGATGAAGGTGCCGGTCTCCGACAGCTTCCACTGGTACTTGCCGAAGGCGCGGCCAATCATGTCTTCCTCGCGCGTGCGGCCCGGGTCGTTGTTCTGCAACTGCCGCGCACCGGCGCCGATCTCGGCGTCCAGCAGGTGCACCGGCCCGGTCAGTATGTGGCGGCCATAACCCACCGCCTCGGAGGTGCGCTCGCGCACGCCACCGAACAGGTCCTTTTCCCACTCCACCACGCCGAAGATGTAGTCTCGCTCCGAAAAGCCCCAGTCCAGCTTGTTGCCCAGCGTATAGCGCTCGGCGGTGCTGCCCTCGTCGTCGGAGGAGGAGCTGATGGCCGACGCGGTGGAGGCGTTCTTCCAGGGACCGTTGACGTAGTTCAGGCCCAGCTTGCCGTTGAACGAAGTGGTCTCGCTGTTGCCGCTGGTGCCGAGATAACCCAGCCCCACCTCACCGGACCAGGGAGCGGCCTGGACGGCCAGGGAGCAGGACGACAGCGCGAGAACGAGAAGGGCGCGGTTCATGGGGTTTCCTTGATTTTTGGATTTTTCAGGGCGGGCAAACGCCTATTATGTGACATGGCCGCTTCCTTCCCGATCGCCGATGCCGACCTGTGCGTGAAGTGCGGGCTGTGCCTGCCCCATTGCCCGACCTACGGGATCACCCAGCACGAGGGCGACTCGCCGCGCGGGCGCATCGCGCTGATGCAGGGGCTGGCACTCGGCAGCCTCGCGCCGACGCCGAAGCTGGAAACCCACCTCGACGGCTGCCTCGGCTGCCGTTCCTGCGAGTCCGTCTGCCCGGCGAAAGTTCCCTACGGCCGCCTGATCGACGCCGGCCGCGCCGCGCTCAATCAGCAACTCCCGCAGCGGCGGCAACTGCCGCGCCTGATCGGCGCGGTGCTGGCCCGGCGCGAACCGCGCCGGGCCGCCGGACTGCTGCTGTGGCTCTACCAGGCCAGCGGCCTGCAGACCCTGGCACGACGCCTGGGCCTGCTCGGCCGTGGCCGCCTCGCGCGGCTGGACTCCCTGCTGCCATCGCTGCCCGCCCTGCCCTTCAGCGCCCGTGCCACGGGCGTGGACGGCCCCGCCGATGCCGCGCTGTTCATCGGCTGCGCCAGCGACCTGGCCGACCCGAAATCGCTGGCCGCCGCGCAGCGCCTGCTGCAGCGCCTGGGCCTGCGCGTAGCCCTGCCGCCCGGGCAGGGCTGCTGCGGAGCCCTGTACCAGCACGCCGGGCTGATGGACGAAGCCCGCGCCTGCATGCAACGCAACGCCGGGGCCTTTGCCGGCTATCCGGCCGTGCTCGGCACCGCCAGCGGCTGCAGCGCCACGCTGCTGGACGCACCGGACCTGCTGGGCAAGACGGAGGGCGCGGCCCTGCGCGCCCAGGTGCAGGACATCCACCGCTTCCTGCTGCAGCGCTGGCCGGCGGCGCTGCAGCCGCGCCCGCTACGCGCCCGCGTCGCGGTGCACGAGCCCTGCACGCAGCGCAACGTCACCGGCGGCGGCGACGCCCTGCGCGCCCTGCTGAAGAAAATCCCGGAGATCGAGCTGGTGGAACTGGACCGCAAGCAGGCCTGCTGCGGCGCGGCCGGCAGCCATTTCATCACCCACCCGGAAGACGCCGACCGCCTGCTGCAGCCCAAGCTGGAGGCGTCACTAAAACTGCAGCCGGACTACATCGTCAGCAGCAATGTCGGCTGCTCGCTGCACCTGGCGGCGGGTCTGCGCCGCGCCGGCCTCAAGGCGCCGGAGGTACTACATCCGCTGGCGCTGCTGGATCGCCAGCTCGGGCCAGCTTCGCCTCCAGGCGCAGCATGATCAGCTCCGCCAGTTCACCCTGGATGAACTCACGCAGGCGCTGCTCCTCGGCTTCCTTGGCCAGCACCTGCGCCGGCTGGAAGCTGTAGTCGCGCGAGGCGCTGAGCGTGTCCGGCGGCAACAGCGCACGGCCACCGCTGATCACCTCGTAGCGCACCGAGCTGACCAGCAGGTACTCGCTGGCCTTGCCGTCCGGCCCCACCGACAACACCTCGCGGCGGTCCTTCAGCTCGCTCAGGCGCACGATGGTCTTGGCCTTGTCGATCTCGCCCGCCACGTCCGCGCCGCGGCGGCGCAGGCCGGCGCGCAACGCCGTCTCCAGCGGCGGTTCCGACACCTGGTAGGGCGTCACACTGTCGATGTAGACCGAGGACAGCGCCGGCGGCAGCGGCCGCTTGCCGGCCAGGTGGAAGCCGCAGCCCGCAAGCAGCAGTCCCATTCCCAGCACGATCCCGCGGCCCATCTTGCGCATGGCGATCCTCAGACGACGAAATTGACCAGCTTACCCGGCACCACGACCTTCTTCTTGATCGCCTGCCCGTCGGTGAATTTGCGCACGTTCTCGTCCGCCAGCGCAACCGCCACGATCTCGTCCTGGCTGGCGCCTGCCGGCACCTCGATGTTGCCGCGCAGCTTGCCGTTGACCTGCACCACCAGGGCAATGCTGTCACGCACCAGCGCGCTGGCGTCGGCCTGCGGCCAGCGCTGCACCAGCAGGTCGTCGCGGCCGGTCAAGCCCTGCCACAGCGCATGGCTGATATGCGGCACCACCGGGTTCAGCATCAGCACCACGCTCTGCCACAGCTCCTGCGACACCGCGCGCCCCTGGGCGGAGGCATCGTCGAACCGCAGCGCCTCGTTCATCAGCTCCATCACCGCCGCGATGGCGGTGTTGAAGGTCTTGCGGCGACCGTAGTCGTCACCGACCTTGGCGATGGTCTCGTGCAGCTTGCGGCGCAGCGCCTTCTGCGGCGCCGTCAGCGCATTCCTGTCCAACTCGCCGGCCGGGCTGCCCTGCAGGTGCTGCTGCACGCCGCGCCACAGGCGCTTGAGGAAGCGCGTCGCGCCCTCCACGCCGTCGTCGCGCCACTCCAACGACTGCTCCGGCGGCGCCGCGAACATCGCGAACAGGCGCGCCGTATCGGCACCGTACAGATCCACCAGGGCCTGCGGGTCCACGCCGTTGTTCTTGGACTTGGACATCTTCTCGACGCCGCCAATCACCACCGGCTGGCCGTCACCCTGCAGGATCGCCTTTACCGGCTGGCCCTTGGCATCCAGCTCCAGGTCCACGTCGGTCGGGCTGTACCAGGTCTTCTTGCCGCTGGCGTCCTCGCGGTAATAAGTCTCCTTGATCACCATGCCCTGCGTCAGCAGGTTGGTGAAAGGCTCATCGCTGCGGATCATGCCCTCGTCGCGCATCAGCTTGTGGAAGAAGCGTGCGTACAGCAGGTGCAGGATGGCGTGCTCGATGCCGCCGATGTACTGGTCCACCGGCAGCCAGTAGTCGGCGCGCTCGTCCAGCATCTTCGTGTCGCTGTCCGTGCAGGCATAGCGGGCGAAATACCAGCTCGACTCGAAGAAGGTATCGAAGGTGTCCGTCTCGCGCTCGGCCGGGCCTCCGCAGCTCGGGCAGCTGGTCTTGCGCCACTCCGGGTCGGCCTTGATGGGGGACTTCACACCGGTGAAGGCCACGTCCTCCGGCAGGCGCACCGGCAGCTGGTCTTCCGGCACCGGTACCGCGTCGCACTTCGCGCAGTAGATCACCGGGATCGGGCAGCCCCAGTAGCGTTGGCGCGAAACGCCCCAGTCACGCAGGCGGAAGTTCACGCGTCGCTGGCCCGTGCCGGCCTGCTCGAAGTGCTCCACCATCGCCGCAAAGGCTTTTGCGTAGTCCAGCCCGTCGAAACGACCGGAGTTCACCACCCGCATCTGAGGATGGGTCTTGTCGGCATACCAGTCCTGCCAGCGCGAGAGGTCGTAGGCCTCGTCGCCCACCGCAATGACCTGACGGATCGGCAGCGCATACTTCTGCGCAAAGGCGAAGTCGCGCTCGTCATGCCCCGGCACCGCCATCACCGCGCCGGTGCCATAGCCCATCAGCACGAAGTTGGCGACCCACACAGGCACCTTCTCGCCGGAGATCGGATGGATCGCGGAGATGCCCAGCGGCATGCCCTTCTTCTCCATCGTCTCCACATCCGCCTCGGCCACGCCGGATCGGGAAGCGTCCTTCAGGAACGCCGCCAGCTCCGGGTTGCCCGCCGCGGCCTTCAGCGCCAGCGGGTGCTCGGCCGCCACCGCCACGTAGGTCACGCCCATCAGCGTGTCCGGGCGCGTGGTGTAGACCGTCAGCGGCTCACCGCCGCCCTCCACCGCAAACTGCAGCTCTAGGCCTTCCGAGCGGCCGATCCAGTTGCGCTGCATGGTCTTGACCGATTCCGGCCAGCCCGGCATCCGGTCCAGGTCGTCCAGCAGCTCTTGGGCATAGGCTGTGATCTTCAGGAACCACTGCGGGATCTCGCGGCGCTCCACCAGCGCACCGGAACGCCAGCCCCGGCCATCCACCACCTGCTCGTTGGCCAGCACCGTCTGCTCGATCGGGTCCCAGTTCACCACCGCGTTCTTGCGGTAGACCAGGCCCTTCTTCAGCAGGCGGGTAAACAGCAACTGCTCCCAGCGGTAGTACTCCGGCCGGCAGGTCGCCAGCTCGCGCGACCAGTCATAGGCAAAGCCCAGCCGCTTGAGCTGGACCTTCATGTAGTCGATGTTGGAATACGTCCACTTCGCCGGCTGCGTGTTGTTGGCGATGGCCGCGTTCTCGGCCGGCAGGCCAAAGGCGTCGAAGCCCATCGGCTGCAGCACGTTCTTGCCCAGCATGCGCTGGTAGCGGCTGATCACATCACCGATGGTGTAGTTGCGCACATGCCCCATGTGCAACTTGCCCGAGGGGTACGGGAACATGGAGAGGCAGTAGTACTTCTCCCGCCCGGCGTCCTCCTTCACCTCAAAGGACTTGTTCTCGGCCCAGAACGCCTGGGCGGCGCTTTCGACTTCGGCGGGGGCGTACTGATCTTGCATCGGCGGCGGCGGACGGACAAAGGGAGGTGTAGTCTAACAGCCGCCCGCCCCCCCGCAGCACCTCGACCCCGGCGCTGCCCCGGCGGGATTACGGGATCGGCCCAAGATCAATGTTGGCCAGGAGATAGCGAGCCCCTTGGCCGTCGCGAGGAAAGTCTGGGAACTCGCGAAGTACCGCCCGTGCTCCCTCAGCTCCCTGAAGCCGGATAGCGGCCAGCAGGGCCTCGCAGAGCAGAGTCTGGGCATGGGGCGATTGTGGGCCACTGCTCCTCATCAAGCGCCGCGACAACTCCAGGCTAGCTGACCAGTCTCTCGCAGTCTGGGCCTGGAGCAGCCCCAGCCAATCGCGCATTTCCTCGTCTAGATAAGCGGCACAGGTTGAGCCCTCCACATCGCTCGCTACGGCGCGAGCGGTCTGCGAAGCCAGAAAATGGCCATAGGCATTGGTCAGGTTTCGCATAGCCGCAAACCAACTGCGCTGGAACCCCAAGCTGTCGCAGCGGCCCGGGCGAGGCTGCAGGTCGTCCATCAACCGGATCACTCCGTCTGATATTCCGTCCGGAATGCCAATTTTACGATCAGCGTAATAGCGGTCGATCAGGCGTGCCTGAACCAGCGCCTCGCTGTCGTCCAGTCCCAGTACTTCCTTCGTGGGAGTGCCGGCGGTCGGTAGGTCTTCAAGGCGTGTCGAATAGGGAATGATGTTAGCCAGATCCGACGCAGGTCGCTGCAGGAAGCGCAGCCGCGCCGCGCGCTGATCCAGCACCGGATAGTAGTCCGAGTTGGGGGGGTAGCCGAAGGACGCGAAATAGGGGCGTAGCGTGCGCGCCGTGCCGAGTAGGCGCTGGTCAAAGTCGGCCTTGGCTTTCACGTTGAGCGCATCCAGCATCGGCGCCAGTCCGGGATCACGAAACACCCAGTCGCCAGGTTCTGGCACCGCCCGGTCGTGGCTAGCGATGATCAGCATGTCGCCACCCGATGTGTAGTACATCCGGTAGTCCTGGAACTGTCCCTGCAACGCATTGAGGATGCTGGAGATCAAAGGCACATCGATCTCGTAGAGTTGCACCCACTGCACGAACAGGCCGTTCGGCTTCAGGTACTTCTTCACCTGCGAATAGAACTCGGTGGAAAACAAAGTCGCCACGCCGCTGACCCAGGGGTTGCTCGGCTCCGACATGATAATGTCGTATTGCACCCGCCGACGCGCGAAGTAGGTCTTGGCGTCCTCGATGATGATGTGGCTGCGCGGATCGGTGAAAGTCCGCTCTACAGAATCTCCGATCAGCTTGGCGCCCTCCACCATCGCCGGCTCGATCTCTACGGTGTCCACCCGATCCAGTGCCGTGTTCGACAGGAAGCTATGGGTCGTGCGCCCCGAGCCCATGCCGATTACGCCAACCTGGCGCGCCTCGGGCAGCATGGCCATCGGAGTTACGGCTGCCAGCACCATCATGTAATCGTCCAGCGAGGTACTGCCCGGCTTGATCGCGGCGTCAGGCTTGCCATTGGTCGAGATCACAATTGTGCCGAAGGGTGTGCGCTTGAGATCGATGGTCGCGGTCTTGCCATCGCGATGGAACATGATCTCCGCCTGAACGCGACCGGCCCCCCCGCGGAAGACGCCCGAAGAGGTGCGCAGGGGATCGAGTTCGGTACGTGTCGTGAGGCCCAGCGCCAGCAGCACCGCGGCCGCTACGGCAACGTAGCGCACTCGGCTCATCGCCGAGGGCGCCAGCAGCAGCAAGGCGACGCCCAAGGCCAAGTCGACCATAGCGCCGCTTACCACCACCCAGCGCAGACCGAACACCGGCATCACCAGATGTACCGCCAGCAGTACGCCGGTTATCGAGCCCAATGTATTGGCCGCATAGACTCGGCCGATGCTGCCCTCGCCATGACCTGCCCGCAGCAGTACCGCAGTAATCAGCGGTAACGTCATGCCCGCACAGAAGGTTACCGGAAGCATCAACGCCAAGCAGACCAAGTGCGAGAAGAGGGTAAAGCCGATATAGCCATAGTCATTCTTAGCCAGGGTCTTGAGCACCGCCGACATAGCGTCGAAGGTTTGCATGTAGAGCGGCAGGCTCAGCAGCGCCAGCAGCGCCATTGCTATCTGAATCCGCCCCAGCAGGCGCAGGGGATCGGCCGTGGTGTCGATTCGTTTGCGGATATAGAGGCTGCCCAGCGCCAAGCCCAGGATGAAAGCCGACAGCATCAGTTCGAAAGAATGGGTCGCCGAGCCCAGCACCATGCTCAGCATGCGAATCCAGCCAATCTCGTACAGGAAGGAGGCTGCGCCGGTCAGCGCCGCAGTTAGCAACATTACGGGTAAGCCGACGCGAAAACCTGATGCCACTGCCTCGCGGCGAGCCGCAAGCGGGGGTGCCGGGTTCACAGAACGCTCTGCCAAATAGACTGTGCATCCCAACAGCGCGTTGATCAGGCCCGCGGTGAAGATCGTGCCCGGCAGGCCAACCTTATCGACCAGATAAAAACCGCTGGCCAGCACCCCCGCGGAAGCACCGAGGCTGTTGGTGAAGTACAACCAACTCAGCGACGATCCTGGAGCTTGTGGATGCGCGCGAAGCAGTCCAGCGCTCATCAACGGGAAGGTAGCACCCAGCAGGATCGCCTGCGGCAGCGTCATCATCGCCGCTATGCCCCATTTGGCCACATCAATCACAGGGCCAGTTTCCAGGCCGGCGATCAAGCCATCGAACAACCAGCCCTGCACGGCACGGAATAGCGGATCGAAGAAGAAGGCGCTCAGGGCAAGCAGACCCTCCACCACTGCATACCAGAGCAACGGTCGTGCCACACCCTGAGACCAGCGACCGGTCAGCCAGGCTCCAATCGCCATGCCCCCCATGAAGATCACCAGCACCAGTGTCTGCGCATAGGCCGCATGCCCCAGCATCAGCTTGAGGTAGTGTGACCAGATCGACTCATAAATCAGGCCGGCGAAGCCCGACAGGGCAAACAGGGCATACAGCAAGCCGCGCGGAATGGGCTTGTTCATTCGCTATGACTCCCGGTAGGCCGGTTCTAGTTGGTATTGGAAATCAGGTAGTGCATGAATTCACCCTGCACGGGGAAGTCACCGAACTTGGCCAGCACACGATTGGCTTCAGCAACCCCTCCCACCTTCAACGCTGCCAAGATCGCTTCCGCGAACAGGAACGTGGCATCCGGTGAACGTGGTCCCGCTTCCGTCAGCATCTGCGACACCAAAGTGAGTTGGCGTTGCCAATCGCGCGCAGTCATGACCTTCACCAACTCAAGCCAGTTCCGCATCTCGGCATCCGTGGAAGGCATGCATCCCGTAGCGGCGAAATCGGCTGAAATCTCCTTGCCGGAATTTGTCGACAGATAAGGACCGTAAGCGCGTGTGATCAGTTTCAGGGCTGGAAGCCAGCTGCGCCGGAGCAATGCCGGGTCACAGTTGCCACGCGCCGGCCGCAGGTCGTCCAGTATCGGGAGAATCGTGCTGTGCATCTCGGCCGACAGCTCGCGGATTCCCTGTTTGGCATAGTAGCGGTCGATCAGTCCTGCCTGCACAAGGACTGCATTGAACCAGGGCGAAGCTGGTGCATGCCTTGGAATGTCCATCCGCTCATTACGTTCCAGGCGCGAGCTGTAAGGATACAGCTCGGACAGCGCCACGGCGGATCTGCGCATGAATCTGCGAGAGGGGGCATTTAGATCCAGCACCGGGAAATAGTCGGAGTTCGCGGAAAGGTTCCATGCATCGAAGTAGGGGCCCAGGGTCTTGCGGGAAGCCAGCATGCGGAACTCCAGGTCCGCCAGCGTGAGCACATGCACTCGCTGCAATTGCTCGGCTATGCGCGACTCCTTGAGCACCCAATCCTGCAACGGCGGCATCTCGCGATCCGCGCTCGCCACGATGAGCAGGTCGCCATCGTTGGCGTAGAAAACTCGGTAGTTCGCGAATTCCGACTGCAGCGCAGTGAAGACCGTGACCAGCAAGGGCACGTCAGTCTCATAAACCTGCAGCCACTGCACGAACAAGCCCCCTGGCCGCACATAACGCTTAATCTGGCGATAGAACTCGACCGAGAACAGAGTCGAAACACCACTGACCCAGGGATTGCTGGGCTCGGAAATGATGATGTCGTACGACTCGCGATTGCGCGCGAAATAGGTTTTGGCATCATCGATGACGATACGGCTGCGCGGGTCGTTGAAGGTGTTCTCTACCCGCTCACCGAACTGGCGAGCACCCTCGACCATCGCAGGCTCGATCTCCACCGTGTCGACCCGCTCCAGCCGCGGGTTCGACAGCAGGGTATGCGTCGTCATGCCTGAACCCATGCCGATGACCCCCACATGCCTCGCATCCGGCAGGATCGACATCGGCAACGCTGCCAACAGTGCCATGGTGTACTCGTCGGCGGACAGGCTGCCAGCGTAGATGGCCGCATCGACCTTACCATTGGTGGCGATCGACAAATCACCATTGCCCTGTCGCTGCACATCTACCGTCGATGTCTTGCCGTCCTTGTGGAAAATCACCTCCCCCGTGGCCGTAGCCTTCCCTGTACGGAAAACGCCCGAAGCCATTCGCAGCGGATCAAATTGCACAGATGCGGCGAGACCCAGCGCCGTCAGCAGCGCGGTGGCAAGTGCAGCACGTTGCACACCGCCCAGAACTTCCCGGCCGCGCAGCAGCAGCCACACACCCAGGCCCAGGTCAATCAGAGCCCCCGCCACCACCACCGCCCGTAGACCCAGCAACGGCATCACCAGATGCACCGCCATCAGGACACCAATGATGGCCCCCAGCGTATTGGCCGCATAGACGCGTCCGATGCTGCTTTCGCCCCGGCCACTGCGCAGCAGTGCCGTCGTGATCAACGGCAAGGTCATGCCGGCACAAATCGTGACGGGCAGCATCAACATCAGGCACAGCAAATGAGAGAACAGGATGAAGCCCGTGTAGCCCTGCTCGGTCGGCATCAGTGCCTGAACCGCTGCCGCCATGGCGTCAAAGGTCAGCAGGTACAGGGGCAGGCTCAGCAAGGCCAGCAGGGCCATGATCACTTGGATCCAGCCCAGCAGGCGCAGAGGGTCGGCGGCACCGTCGATGCGGCGGCGAATGTAGAAGCTGCCCAGCGCCAAACCCAGGATGAAAGCCGACAACATCAATTCGAAAGAATGGGTCGCGGAACCAAGCACGAGGCTTAGCATGCGAATCCAGCCCATTTCATAGAGGAAGGACGCTGCGCCGGTAAGCAGTGCCGTGGCCAGCATTGCCGTCACGGTCATCTGCGGCCCAGACGAACTCGACACGGGGGGCACATCCGCCGCTCGCGGCGGCGCAGCAGTGGAGCGTTCCATGACATAGACCGCCAGCGCTAGGACGCAGTTGAGCAACCCCGCCGTCAGGATGGTGCCCGGCAACCCTACCTGGGAGATCAGGTAGAAACCGCTGCTCAGCACGCCGGCCGAGGCCCCCAAGCTATTGGTGAAATACAGCCAACTCAGGGTATTGCCCGGTGCCTGTGGATAAAGGCGGACTAGGCCAGCACTCATCAATGGGAAGGTGGCGCCCAACAGGATGGCCTGCGGCAAGGTGATCGTGGCAGCGGCAGTCCACTTGACCAGATCCACCATCCAGGCCGAGCCGAGCACCGGAACGACCGAGTCGAACAGCCAACCCTGCATCAAATGGAACATGCCGTCGAAGGCCAGTGCGGAAATACCGAGCACCCCCTCGGCTGCTGCATACCAGAGCAGGGGGCGCGCGACACTCTGCGACCAGCGGCTGGCCAACCAGGAGCCGATCGCCATGCCGCCCATGAAGATGACCAGCACTAAGGTCTGTGCATAGGCCGCATGCCCCAGCATCAGCTTGAGGTAATGCGACCAGATTGACTCGTAGATCAGACCGGCGAAGCCGGAAACCGCAAACAAAAAATAGAGCCAGCCACGCGGGATGGACCTGGGCATGCGAGGGACTCTCCTAAGAATTCTTTTATTGTCGCCCACTTCGCAAAGGGACGACATATCTGTTGGCAGCAGAAACAAGCACGAAGGATGCCGTGGGGCCTACGCTCTGCATGCCAAGCTTGTCGAGCACGGAATTGGTCTAATTTTTGTCATTCTTGGACAAATTTTGTCAATTCAAGTCCGTCATTACGATCCCAAGTACTTGAAAAATATGCATCCGCCAGTAACGGAGGGCTGGCATAACCTCTGCTTTACTTCCGGCGAGCCCAAGCTCATTCCAAATGGATCCAAGGAGTCAATACATGAACAAAATGCAGAAGGGTTTCACGCTGATCGAACTGATGATCGTTGTGGCGATCATCGGCATCCTGGCCGCTATCGCGCTGCCGGCTTACCAGGACTACACCGTCCGTGGCCGCGTTTCTGAAGCCATGGTCGTCGGTTCCGCTGCCAAGGCCACCGTCGGCGAAAACATCGCCAACAACGGCGGCGTGGTCGGCGCCACCGGCAACTGCGCTGGCGTCACCAACACCACTGTCGGCACCGTCAACCTCGCCAGCATGGCGTGCGATGACACCAACGGCAAGGTGACCCTGATCACGACCGCCAAGGCCGGCGCAGTGACTGTCACCCTGACCCCGACCCCGAACGTCGACGGCAACATTGCCTGGGCGTGCAAGGGCTCGATCGCCAAGTTCGTGCCTGCCGAGTGCCGCTAAGACTGTAGGCTGATGCACCAGACGCCGCCCTTCGGGGCGGCGTTTTTTTTGCCTCTCGCCCTTGCCACCCCTGCCACCCTGGAGGCGGTCGGCCAAACCTGCGCCACGGGGATGCTTTGCGGGCCAGCTTCGGATAGTCTTCAAGCAGTTACCGGAGATTCTTCATGGCTATCAGCCCGCAAACCCCGACCCCCGCCGCCTTTCTGGGCGGCCTGGCTCGTCGCTTGGTGGCGGATGGCCTCCTGAGCGAAGACAGGGGCCGCGAACTGCAGCAGCAGTCGATCAAATCCGGCACCCCCTTCGTCCGCTTGGTCGTCGAATCCAAACTGGCTACCCCTGCGCGTGTCGCGGAGGCTGCCAGCACTGAATTCGGCGTGCCGCTGGCGGACCTCTCGACCCTGGAGATCGATGCCGCGGCTTACCGGGAAGTCAGCGAAAAGGTCCTGCGCAAGGCGCACGCGCTGCCGATCTTCAAGCGCGGCAAGAAGATGTACGTCTGCGTCTCAGACCCGACCAATCTCGCGGCACTGGACGAAATCAAGTTCGCCACCGGCAACCAGACCGAAGCGATCCTGGTGGAAGAGGACAAGCTGACCAAGGCGTTGGAGCAAGCCCTCAACGCTCTGAGCGCCTCGGACATGAAGGTGGACGACGAGGATCTTGCCGACATCGACATCAGCGATGGCGAGGAGGACAAAGGCCCCGAGGTCACGCGCTCCGATGCCGAGGACGCGCCGATCGTCAAGTTCGTCAATAAGATCATGATCGACGCCATCAACCAGGGCGCGTCGGACATCCACTTCGAGCCTTACGAAAAGACCTATCGCATCCGCTATCGCAAGGATGGCGAACTCAAGACCATATCGCAGCCTCCTATTAGCCAGGCGGTGCGTATCGCCGCCCGCGTCAAGGTCATGTCCCGCCTGGACTTGGCGGAACGCCGTGTGCCGCAGGACGGCCGCATCAAGCTGCACCTGTCCAAGACCAAGGCCATCGACTTTCGCGTCAGCACTTGCCCGACGCTGTTCGGCGAAAAGATTTGCTGCCGTATCCTGGACCCTAGCAGTGCGCAGTTGGGCATCGACGCGCTAGGCTATGAGCCAGAGCAGAAGGATGCCTACATGAAGGCCTTGGCCGAGCCACAGGGCATGATCCTGGTCACCGGCCCCACCGGCTCCGGAAAGACTGTCTCCCTGTACACCGGCCTCAACATCCTTAATACCGACGACATCAACATCTCCACGGCCGAGGACCCGGCAGAAATCAACCTGCCCGGCATCAACCAGGTCAACGTGCAGCCCAAGGTCGGCCTGACCTTTGCAGCCGCCCTGAAGGCCTTCTTGCGTCAGGACCCGGACGTCATCATGGTCGGCGAAATCCGCGACCTGGAAACAGCCGAGATCGCGGTCAAGGCGGCCCAGACGGGACATTTGGTGCTGTCCACGCTGCATACCAACGATGCGCCGCAGACCCTCGTGCGCCTTATGAACATGGGCGTGCCGGCCTACAACCTGGCTTCCACACTACGGCTGATCATCGCCCAGCGCTTGGCGCGCCGCCTATGCAAGGTCTGCAAGCGTCCCGCCGATATTCCGCGTGGGGAACTGTTGAACCAGGGATTCAGTGAGCCGGAAATCGATGCTCCCGGCTTCGTTGTCCATGAAGCCGTAGGTTGTGACCAGTGCGACAACGGCTACAAGGGCCGCACCGGCATCTACCAGGTCATGCCTTTCAGCGACGCCATGGGCCGTATTCTCATGGAGGGCGGGAACGCCATGGACATCGCGGACCAGGCACAGAAGGAAGGTATACTCGATCTGCGTCGCTCGGCATTGAAGAAGGTCAAGGATGGACACATCGACCTGGCCCAGGCCAACGCCTGTACAGCCGGCGATTAAAAAAGGGCACGGGGGATTCATGGCGCAGGCAACACAGACCGCAAGGCAGAAGAAGGCTCCGAAGATCGAGGCGATCAAGGAGTACACCTTCAAGTGGGAAGGGCTCGACCGCAAGGGCCAGCGTGTCAAGGGGCAGAGCGTCGGCCCTAGCGAGAGCATGATCAAGACCCAGCTGCGCAAGCAGGGCATCAATCCCATCTCGGTCAACAAGCAACTGGCCCTCTTCGCCGCCTCAAAGAAGAAGGCGATCACATCTACCGACATCTCCATCTTCAGCCGTCAGATGGCCACGATGATGGCGGCCGGCGTGCCCCTGGTGCAGGCGCTGGAAATCGTCGGCCGCGGCCACGAAAATGCCTCGATGCAGGAAATGGTCCTGGGAATCAAGGCCAATATCGAGGGCGGCAACTCCTTTGCTTCCAGCTTGGCAAAGTATCCGCTGTACTTCGACGACCTGTTCGTGAACCTGATCGATGCAGGCGAAAAATCCGGCGCACTGGAGACCCTGCTGGAGAAGATCGCGACCTATAAGGAAAAGACCGAAGCGATCAAGAAAAAGGTCAAGAAGGCGCTGACCTACCCCACCGCCGTCCTGGTCGTGGCGTTCATCGTGACGGGCATTCTGCTGTATTTCGTGGTGCCGACCTTCGCCGAGCTATTCCAAGGCTTTGGCGCGGACCTGCCGGCCTTCACCAAGATGGTGATCGGCATGTCCGAATTCATCCAAGCCAAGTGGTGGCTGATCATCTTAATCGTAGGCGGTGGCGGCTATAGCCTGTTCGAAGCGAAGCGGCGCTCACGCAACTTCCGGCGCTTCCTGGATCGTGTGATGCTCAAGGTTCCCGTAGTTGGCGATATCCTCTACAAGTCCGCCATCGCTCGCTTCAACCGCACACTGTCGACCATGTTCGCTGCGGGCGTGCCCCTGGTGGAAGCCATGGAATCAGTTGCCCGTGCCGCGGGCAACATCGTGTTCGAGGAAGCCATCCTCGTCATGCGCGACCGCGTCTCCACCGGTCAGCAGTTGCAGCTCACCATGCAGCAGTCGGGCATCTTTCCGAACATGGCGGTGCAGATGGTCGCCATCGGCGAAGAGTCCGGCGCTCTGGACGAGATGTGCTCCAAGGTGGCCGATTTCTACGAGGCGGAAGTGGACGCCATGGTCGATGCGCTCTCTAGCCTGCTGGAGCCGATGATCATGGCCTTCCTCGGCATCGTCGTAGGCGGTCTGGTCACCGCCATGTATCTGCCGATCTTCAAGCTCGGCCAGGCCATCTGACAAACCGATCAAGATTCCGTCATGACATTCATTGAGGGGCTGCAAAGCAGCCCCGCTCTCCTGATGCTGGTATGCGCCCTGCTCGGCTTGATCATGGGCAGCTTCCTCAACGTGGTGATACTGCGCCTGCCACGCATGCTTGAGATCAGTTGGAAGCAGGAAGCCCGACAGATACTCGAACTCCCCGAGGAGCCGGCGGAAAAGCTTACGCTGTCCCATCCCCCGTCCAGCTGCCCCTCTTGCGGGACGGGCATCAAGCCCTGGCACAACATCCCGGTGCTAGGCTGGCTGATGCTTCGAGGCCGCTGCGCCTCCTGCAAGGCTTCCATCTCGGTGCAGTACCCTCTGGTCGAAGCCGTTACGGGCCTCTTGTCACTGGCCTGTGCCTGGCATTTCGGCTGGGGCCTTCAGTTGGCGGGGGCACTCGCCCTGACCTGGGCCCTGGTGGCGCTGACGGTGATCGACCTGCGCACCATGCTGCTGCCAGACACCATCACCCTGCCGCTGATGTGGCTCGGTCTGCTGCTGGCACTGGTGCCGGTCTTCATCGATCTGCCGAGCGCCGTGATCGGCGCCGCCGCGGGCTACCTCAGCCTCTGGTCGGTCTACCATCTCTTCCGCCTGGTCACCGGCAAGGAAGGCATGGGCTATGGCGACTTCAAGCTGCTGGCCGCACTCGGCGCCTGGATGGGCTGGACCGCCCTGCCGGGCATCATCCTGCTCTCTTCGGTGGTCGGCGCGGTCGTGGGCATCCTCATGATCGTGGTGCGCGGCCGAGATCGCCAACTGCCGATCCCCTTCGGCCCCTACCTGGCGGCTGCCGGCTGGCTGTGGCTCATCTGGGGCGAAGCCATCAAATCGGCGTACCTGAGCACCTACTGATGCCTCGTCTCACCGTCGGTCTGACGGGGGGCGTTGCCAGCGGCAAGTCTCTCGTTGCGGACTTCTTCATGGAACTGGGCGTCCCGGTGCTGGACGCCGACCTGGTGGCGCGCGAGGTGGTGGCCCCGGGCGCTCCCGCGCTACTGGAAATCGCCCGCACCTTCGGCCGCCAGTACCTGGCCGCGGACGGCCAGCTCGATCGCCGCAAGATGCGTGAACGTGTCTTCACCGAGCCAGACGCCCGCAAGACCCTGGAGGGCATCACCCATCCCCACATCCGCAAGCGCATGACGCAGTGGCGCGATGCCCAGGGCTCCGCTTACTGCATCCTCAGCGTCGCCATCCTGGTGGAAGCCGGCATGCGCGACCTGGTCGACCGTGTGCTGGTGGTGGACGTGGAGCCGGAGACCCAGCTCGCCCGCCTGCAGGACCGCGACCGCATCAGCGAGGACCTGGCCCAGCGCATGCTGCAGGCCCAGGCCTCGCGCCGCGAGCGCCTGGCCGCGGCCCATGACGTGATCACCAACACCGGTTCCGTGGCCGCCGCCAGGGCCGCCGTGGAAGAACTGCATGCCTACTACCTGTCGATCGCCCGCACGGGCGAGATCTACGCTCGGGGCTTGAGTTTGCCCCGTAGTGTGATCTAGGACACAATTCCCCCTTCCCTGGCGAACCCTGAACCCGTGACCCCTGCAGCCGAGCTGGTCACCTTCGAACAACCGCTGACCGAAAAGGTCCGGACGTTCCTGCGCCTGGAATTCCTGTTCGCCCAGCACCAGCATCACCGGGCCGACGGCACCCCCTTCGGCGCCCGCGCCACGCTGCACGCGCTGCTGGACA
Source organism: Pseudomonadota bacterium (assembly GCA_052035235.1). Lineage (GTDB taxonomy): Bacteria > Pseudomonadota > Gammaproteobacteria > Nevskiales > Nevskiaceae > Solimonas_A. Next base: position 155,503 of record JBPOHT010000030.1, read on the forward strand.
TCCTGGTGGTCATCTCCCGCTCGGACCTCAAGAACGAGATCCTGAAGGAGCTGACCGACCAGCACGCCCACCTGACGCGCCTGTCCAGCAAGCCTGGGGTGGACCCTGCCCTGCTCAAGGGCGTGCTCACCGAAATCACGCAGGCCGTCCAGGGCATGCAGCAGCTGGCCACGCAGTTCGCCAACTCGCTGCTGCGCGGCAACGACTTCCTCACCACGGTGCTGAGCCGCGCCAGCATCCCGGGCGGCACCTGCGCCTTCGACCTGCCGATCTACCACCACTGGCTGTCGCGCCCCGAGTCGCAGAACCGCGGCGACCTCGACGCCTGGTTTGCCGACCTGCGTCCCTTCGAGCAGGCCATCAACCTTTACCTGAAGCTGCTGCGCAACAGCGTGCCGGCCCAGCAGGCCGTGGCCCGCGGCGGCATCTACATCCAGACCCCGCAGGCCCCTTGCGTGCTGCTGCGCGTCACCGTGCCGGTGGACGCCCGCGTGTACCCCGAGATCAGCGCCGGCAAGCACCGCTTCACGGTGCGCTTCATGTCGGCCGGCGACGTCAACGCCCGCAGCCACCAGGCCGCCGTCGACGTACCTTTCCAGATTCAGTGCTGCGCGTTGTGACCACCCGCAAGTACGCCTGCAGGCAGTGCGGCAAGCCCGCCCAGCTGGACCCTTCCAACCCCTGGCGCCCCTTCTGCTCCGAGCGCTGCAAGACCCTGGACCTGGGCGAATGGTTCGGCGAGCGCTACAGCATCCCGGCAGAGTCGCAGGACGACTTCAACGACGCCGCCGACCTGCCGCCACCGCATACGCCGCGGCCGCAGTAGTCGTAGTCGTAGTCGCGTGAAACTTCTACCGTTCGCCCTGAGCCTGTCGAAGGGTGAACGGCTCCGAGGCCCAATCTCCTACCAATAAGCCCGGATCCCCGCCACGCCTTGCGCGTAAGCGGCAAACGCCTCGTCCCTCTGCGCCGGCCCCACTCCGCCCAGCGCATACACCGGCAACTGCAGCGGCGCCGTCCAGTCCGCAAAGCGCTGCCAGCCCAGCGGCGCCACCCCAGGGTGTGTCGCCGTGGCCCGCACCGGCCCCAGCACCGCCGAGGCAAAGCCCAAATGCGCCGCACGCGCCAACTCCTCCGGCGTGTGGCAGGACGCATGGCATTCCAGCCCCGCCGGCCTCTGCTCCAGCGCTGCAAGCGCCGCCGCGCAGGCGTGCCAGCCCGCACCCAACTCCACCGACAGCGCCGGATCGCGGTCCAGCACCAACCGCAGGCGCAGCGCGCGGCAAGCCGGGGCCAGCCGCCGCGCCAGCGTCGCATAGCCTGCATCCTCCAGCGCCGGCAGCCTCAGACGCAGCAGCGCGCCTTTCGGCAGGCTCGGCAGGCGCTCCAGCAGCAGATCCCCTCCGGCATCCGCAGGCGTGAACACGTAGTCCGCCGGCAGGCGTAGCGCACCGGCGATAGGCAGCACCGTCGGCAGTACCTGCGGGTGCGCCGCCAGCTCCTCCGGCGTCACCCAAACCAACGCCTGTTCCTCGCGGCCATGGGGCTCGCCGTCGAAGCCGTCGATCAGCCAGGTATCGAGCAGCACCGTGCGATTGCTGTACTCGTGGCGAAAGCGGATCAGCGGACGTGCGCCGCGCACCTCCACGCCCAACTCCTCGTGCAGTTCGCGCTCCAGCGCCTGCCGCGTGGTCTCGCCCGGCTCGATCTTGCCTCCAGGGAATTCCCAGGAGCCCGCCGCCACCTTGCCCACCGGCCGCTGCGCCAGCAGCACCTTGCCACCCGCAACAAGTACACCGCAGGCTACTGCCAGCACCGGTTTGATGGCTTCCATTGAGCAAGGTCCAACAATCGAGATGAACCCCTCTCCCCCCGGGAGAGGGGCAGGGGTGAGGAACGGGGCCAGATTAGAGTAACCCGGCGCCGGCCGGGCAACGGCAGTCGTTCAGGTGCGGTACTCCGCGTTGATCTTCACGTAGTCGTAGCTGAAGTCGCAGGTCCACACCGTAACGCCGGCATCGCCCCGGCCCAGGTCGATGCGGATGCGGTATTCCGGCTTGGCGAACACCGCCGCGCCGCGTTCCTCGCGGTAGTCCGGGTGCGGCTCGCCATTCACCAGCAGCTCCACGTCGTCAATGCGCACGCTGATGCGCGACACGTCCAGCCCCTGGATGCCGCTGCGGCCCACGGCCGCCAGGATGCGGCCCCAGTTGGCGTCACCCGCGAAGGCCGCCGTCTTGAACAGCGGTGAGTGCGCCAGCGCATAGGCTGCCAGGCGCGCCTCCGCCTCGCTCGTCGCGTGCGCGATCTCGATGGTGATGAAACGCGTGGCACCCTCGCCGTCGCGCACGATGGCCTGCGCCAGCTCCGTGCAGACCTCCGTCACCGCCGCCGCGATGATCGCGTAGTCCGGATGCTGCTCGTCCACCTCCGCCGTGCCCACCTGGGCGGTGGCGAAGAACACACAGGAATCGTTGGTGGAGGTATCGCCGTCCACCGTCACGCAGTTGAAAGACTTGCCCACCGCCGCATCGAGGCAGGCCTGCGTCGCCGCCGGCGTCAGGCGCGCGTCGGTGCCGACAAAGGCCAGCAGCGTCGCCATGTCCGGGCAGATCATGCCCGCACCCTTGGAGATGCCCGTCACCGTCACCAGGCCCTGCGAGGTCTGCACCTGCCGGCTCGCGCCCTTGGGCAGCGTATCCGTGGTCATGATGGTGCGGCTGGCCTGCATCCAGCCCTCCGTAACCAGGTCCGCCTGGGCCGCCGGCAGCGCTGCCTTCACCCGATCCGCCGGCAGCTTCTGGCCGATCACTCCGGTGGAGAACGGCAGCACCTGCTCCGGCGCGCAGCCCAGCTGCGCCGCCGCCGCCGCCATGGTCTCACGCGCCGCCTCATGGCCCGCCGTGCCGGTGCCGGCGTTGGCATTGCCCGAGTTGATCAGCAGCCCCCGGATCGCCGTACCGGCGGCAAGAGCCTCACGGCAGAGCTGCACCGGCGCCGCGCAGAAAGCATTGCGCGTGAACACGCCCGCCACCCGCGAGCCCGGCACCAGCTCCACCAGCAACAGGTCCTTACGGCCCGGCTTCTTGATCGCCGCCTCGGCACTGCCCAAGCGGGCGCCGGCCACCGGCAGCAGGGAGGCGGGGGGATGGAGATTGACGGCCATGGCGGGGTACCGGGGAACGAGGGAGCGGGCGCGGATTTTAACGGGTATTCGAGACAGCCCACCCTCCCATATCCCAATCCTCCCCGACAAAAAATCTATTGCCCCAGATGGTTTTATAATGATAATAATTCTCAATTAAACCCTGCGGCCGCCCGGTCTCAGGCCGCAAGTCCAGTCCGGAACCCTCATGCGTTCACGTTCGCTGCCCGCTGTACTCGGCATTGCCGCCCTTTCACTCTCCCCTGGCCTAGTGCAGGCGCAGGAGGCGGCTCCAGCAGAGGCTACGCCGGCTCCCGCAGCCGAGGCGGAGCCGGTGAAGCTGGCCCCGGTGTCGGTGACGGCCAGTGCGGACGCCTCCCAGGAGGGGTTGTCCCCGGCCTTCGCGGGTGGGCAGGTGGCGCAGGGTGGGCGTGCGGGCATTCTCGGCACTCGGGACCACCTGGAGACGCCGTTCTCCATCACCAGCTACACCAATGAACTGATCCAGGACAAGCAGGCGCGCAGCGTCGGCGAGGTGCTGCAGAACGACCCCACCGTGCGCACGGCGCGCGGCTTCGGCAACTTCCAGGAGTCCTATTTCATCCGCGGCTTCATCCTGGGCTCGGATGACGTGGCCTATAACGGGCTCTACAGCCTGCTGCCGCGCCAGTACATCGCCACCGAGCTGTTCGAACGCGTGGAGGTGCTGCGTGGCGCCTCGGCCTTCCTCAATGGCGCGAACCCGGGCGGTGGTGGCCTGGGCGGCGCGATCAACCTGCTGCCCAAGCGGGCGCCCAACGAGCCGCTCACGCGCCTGACCGTGGGCTATGGGGCCGGCGACACCGGCAACGTGGCGATGGACGTGGCGCGCCGCTTCGGCAGCGAGCAACAGGGCGGCGTGCGCGTCAACGCGGCCTACCGCGACGGCGGCACGGCGGTGGACGATGAGGGCGCCAAACTGGGCCTGGTGTCGGTGGGCGCGGACTGGCGCGGCAGCAACTTCCGCATCTCGGGCGATCTCGGCTGGCAGGACAACCAGCTGGAGGAGACGCGCACCAACGTTTCCCTGGTGGGTGTCACCCGCGTGCCGGATGCGCCCAGGGGCAGCAGCAATTTCGCGCAGCCCTGGACCTACTCCGACGAGCGCGATCTCTTCGGTACGCTACGCGGCGAGTACGATTTCACGCCGGATCTCACGGCCTGGGCGGCCTACGGCATGCGCCGCAGCGATGAGGCCAACTCGCTGGCCAACCTCGACGTCACCAATGCCGATACTGGCGCCGGTACCACCAGCCGATTCGACAACACGCGTGAAGACAGTGTGGACACCGGTGAGCTAGGTCTGCGCAGCAAGCTGACGACCGGACCCGTAGGCCATGAGTGGGTCATCTCCGCATCCTGGTTCGACCTGGAGAAGGACACGGCCTACGAGTGGGACTTCTTCAACACGCAGGCAACCAATCTCTACAACCCGGTCTACTCACCGCTGCCTGCCTTCAGTGGCGGCGGATTCAAGGGCGGCACCCTGAGCAATCCCTCGCGTACCGGCCGCACGCGCATGAGCAGTGTCGCCATCGGCGACACCCTGTCGATGCTCGACAAGCGCCTCCTGTTGACGGCCGGCGCCCGGCACCAGCAACTGCGCGTCGAGAATTTCAACAACGATACGGGCGCCCGGAGTTCGGACTATGACGACAGCCGCGTCAGCCCCCTGGCCGGCATCGTGTATCGCCTCACGCCCCAGCTTTCGCTCTACGCCAATTATGTGGAAGGCCTGACGCAGGGTGAGACGGCTCCCATCCCCCCTCCGCCGACGCCGCCGAATCCGCCTGCCGTGCCTCTCGACAATGCGGGAGAAACCCTCAAGCCCTACGTCTCCAAGCAGAAGGAAGTGGGCGCCAAGTTCGAGAACGGACGCATCGGCGTAGGCTTGGCGCTGTTCTCCACCACGCGGCCACGCTCGCTGGTGATCAACAACACCTTTACCTCCAGCGGCGAAGATCAACACCAGGGTGCGGAACTCACCGTATACGGCACCGTGACCCGCGATCTGCGCCTGTTGGGCGGTGTAACCTGGCTGGATACCGAACAGCGCAAGACCGGCGACGCCACCGAAGGCAACCAGGTGATCGGCGTGCCGGAACTGCAGGCCAGCCTGGGCGCGGAATGGGATGTCCCTGTCCTGCGCGGCCTGGCGGTGGATGGTCGCGTGCTCTATACCGGCTCGCGCTATGCCGACAATGCCAACACCCTGGAGGCGCCGAGCTGGACGCGCCTGGACCTGGGCTCGCGCTACCTCACGGAGCTGGGTGGTCGCCTCTTCACCTTCCGCGCGCGCGTGGACAATGTGCTGGACAAGGACTACTGGGCGTCCGTCGGCGGCTATTCCAACGCGGGTTATCTGGTGGCCGGTGGGCCGCGCAGCCTGGTGCTGAGTGTGAGCACGGATTTCTGAGGTTTGCGATGTTCATGAAAAAGCCCGGCCTTGTGCCGGGCTTTTTTGTTGGGACAAAAAAACGGAGCAAGCCCCCCGGCATGCTCCGTGAAGTCGTCGCACCGGATACCCGGTGCAGACGAGGATTGAGTAGGGCCAGATCACGGCCGCTGGGCTTCACGGCCGGAACGGACCTGGGGTTTCCCCTCACCCCTGCCCTCTCCCCGCATGCGGGGAGAGGGAGTTGGCCTGGTTGTTCACCCTTCGACGGGCTCGGGGCGAACGGGGCCTTTCAAGACGGCCTACTGCGACGGCTTACTTCGTCGTCATCTTCTGCACCGAGCTGGCGCTGAAGTAGTCGTCGCCGAAGCTCACGGTGAGGTCGTAGGGCTTGTCCTCGTTGAAGGCGGCGGTGATGAAGTAGCGGCCGGAGGTGAAGTGGTAGATCACTTCCGGGATCGTGAAGCTAGCCAGCACGTTGGCGGCGAAGCCGACGTGGCCTTCCTGGAACTGGTAGAGCTGGTCGCGGTTGTCGTAGTCGTCGACCATCGCGATGTTCCAGCTGTCCTCGTCGATGTAGAAGCGGCGCTTCTTGAAGGTGTGGCTGGTGCCTTCCTTCAGCGTAGCCTCGACCACCCAGACGCGGTGCAGCTCGTAGCGCGGCAGGTCGGGGTTGATGTGCTTGGGACGGATCAGGTCCTTGTACTTGATGGTGTTGCCGGCGATCTTGTTGGAGTTGTACGGGATGTACACCTCTTTCTTGCCCACCAGCTTCCAGTTGTAGCGCTCGAGAACGCCGTTGAACATGTCCACCTGGTCGTAGAACTGGTGGCCGTCGGTGCCTTCGTACGGGTTGTCGCAGCAGACCGTGGGGGCGCGGCGAATGCGCTTGAGGCCGGGCGAATACAGCCAGGCGGCGCGGCCGGCGGCGCCGGTGCCGGCCTTCTCGTGCACCAGGATGTAGGTGCCGGCCATGCGCGGCGGCTCCACCGTCTTGGACAGGTACTTGAGGAATTCACCGGAGGTGGTGGTCAGCGGCACGGCCTTCTTGATGGAGCCGTAGCCGAAGGTCACGTCCTCCACGATCTTGGTCTGCTGGTAGGCGCCGTTGGGCTGCACGATGAACTGGTTGTTGTAGCGCGTGGCGGCCTCGCCACGGAACTTCAGCTTGTGGTTCCAGATCGGCTCGGCACCGCTCTTGGGGATCGGGAAGGGGAAGCCCAGCTTGCAGTTGTTCGGCGTGTCGGTGCCCACCATCTCGCAGGTGGTGGCATTGGCGGCGGTGGCCTGGTAGATGACGTCCGGCCAGGCGACGACGCGCTTGCTCGGGTAGACGTTCATCTTGTAGCTGTCGTAGGTGTTGAGCAGCTTCTTGTGGCCTTCGCTCAGCTTGCCGACGTACTGGCCGATGTTGGCCTTGGTGATGGTGTACAGCGGCTTGTCGTTGTCGGTCTCGGGGTTGTTGGGGTACTCGCCCTTGAGCTTGCCGCGCTGCTTGCCTGGGGTCCATTCGGGAATGGTGCCTTCCTTGTTGCCGACCTTCTCGGCACCCACAGGGGTCAGGTCCTGGCCGAGCTTGGCCGCTTCATCCGGGCCGACCTTGGCCCCCGCCGCGCCGGCGAACAGCGCGGCCGCCAACGCCGCCGTGATCGTGATCCTGCTGTGCATCTTCCGTCTCCTCATTCTAGGTATGGGTGCGTCAGAACTGCAGTCGTACGAAGGCGCGTGCGGCATCACGGTCGCGATACAGGTTGTAGGAGCCGCCCCCCGTGAACCAGGTGTATCCGAGATTGAACGCCAGGCTGGACTTGTAGCGGATTTCCAGACCGATGTCGCCATTCTTGCGGCCGGAGACGAAGTTGGTCGCCAGGCCGGGCGCGGTGCCGTTCACGTCGTGCTTCCAGGTCAGCTGCGGCATCAGCGAGATGCCCGGCAGCACGGACTCGTACTTGATCTGGCTGATGATCACGTAGCCCCAGGACAGCTTGTCCGGGAAGCCGCCCAGCTCCTGCTGGTGCGGGTTGAAGCGCAGGCCGTCCGGGCCGAAGGAGCAGGCCGGGTTGGTGGAGCAGGCCTGCTGCGAGCGGTCGGCACCGCTGCCGTCGGCGCCGGCGCTGGCGTGGGTGTAGGTGCCCGGGGCTTCCAGCTGCAGCTGGTCCAGGTCCGGCAGGCCCGGCACCCAGGTGGCGCCCAGCTCGAACAGGGTGATGACCTGGTCGGCGCCGAAGGGGTTGTCGGTAGCGCCGGCCACGTGCGTGGCGCCGAGGTTGAACTGGAAGGTGTCGAACTCCTCCCAGCCGCGGATGTAGCTGTTGGCCGGGTTGGTGCCGACCACGCCGCCACGGTAGGGGATCACGAAGGACGGAAAGGCGCGGCCCGATCCCGGAACGTGGCCGATGATCAGGTCGAAGGTGTCGCTGTAGGAGCCCGGAGTGCCGTTGGCGTCCACCACGTAATCGCTGCCCGGGTAGAGGCTCACGGAGCCGTCCGGGTTGGCGCCGATGCCGCCGAGGAAGTTGATGCCCAGGCCGTTGAGCAGCTGGTCCACCAGGCCGGAGAGCTGCGGGCCGAGCACGCCCAGCGCGGCGCCGGTGAGACTGCCGCTGCCGGCGCAACCGGGCGCCAGGTGGCAGTTGCTCAGCGTGGGGCCGAAGCCGGCGAACACCAGGTCTTCCAGATCCACCTGCAGCGGCTCGTCGGGACGGTAGGCCACCTCACCCTGCAGCGAGAAGTCGCCCAGCGTGGTGTTGAAGGACACGCCGAACAGCTTGATGTCCTCCGGGTATTCGAGCTGGATCTTGAGGCTGTCGAAGGGCACCGCGCTGCTGGTGGCGCCGAGCGGGTCGTTGGGCTGCAGCACCGAGTGCAGCAGCGGCACGTCCGGGCAGGCCAGGATGAAGCCCACGGTGCTGGTCACGTTCTTGGAGCAGGCCTGGTCCACCGAGATCACGCTGACGTAGGGATTACGCGCGTGGTAGTTCATGAAGTAGAAGCCGAACTCGGTGCCGGCGTTGAAGTCCTCGGAGTAGTACTTCAGCGCCACGCCGTACTGGCCGCCGCCGTCCGGCTCCTTGTCCTTGAGGCGCTGGGCCGTGAGCGAGGTATTGGTGATACCGGACAGCGGGTTGTCGATCAGGCGGCCCACGCCTTTCGGGTCTTCCGCGGAGCCACCGAAGCTGAGGTTGACGTTGTCGATGGCGTTGTTGCTGCCCACGTCGAGGAAGGCGAAGTAGGAACCCGGCGCGGGGGCTTCCAGCGGCTCCCACTCGTACTGGTAGAAGGCTTCCAGCGTGGCGCCGTCAAAGGGCTCCATGGACGCGTACAGCATGCCCACCGGGGTGAACACTTCCTCCACCAGGAAGCCGGTGCGGTAGAAGTTGTTGGCGTTGACCGGATTGACCTGGTTGATGGAGCCGAACACCAGCAGCGTGGACTCGCCCCAGTTCACGGTCTGGCGGCCGAGCTTCACCGTCAGGTCCTTGTCGCCCCACAGCGGCAGCTTGCCGTAGACGTAGGCGTCGAGCAGCTGCAGGTCGGTGCCGATCTGGCGCAGGGTTTCGCTGTCGCTGCGTTTGCTGCGCACCATGCCACCCGGGCCGTAGACCAGGCCGCAGGGGCCGATGCCCGGATTGCGCGAGGGCGGGCAGGCCACCGAGTCGCTGCGCTGCGTCAGCGGCAGGTTGGGCAGGCCGATGGGCAGCGGGATCACTTCACGACCCGGCAGCGACACGATGCCCACGTCGTACATGTTCTCCGGCGTGATGCGGTTGGGGTGCTTCTCCATGAAGTCGTTGTTGACGAAGTCATAGAAGTACAAACCCTTCACGAACAGGCCGAAGTCGCCGTGCGTCAGCGTGAAATCCTGGGTGATCTTCAGCGGCGCCTGCACGATGTCGTGCTTGTCGTAGTTCAGGTTGCCGTCGTCGGCGTTCACCGTGAACTGGCCCGGCGAGTTGGCCAGCTTGGTAGCGGGATGGGTCTGGGTGCGGAACAGGCCCTGGCAGCCCTGGTAGGCCGCATTGCCGTTGGCGGCGCGCCCGCAGACATTGGGGTCCAGGTTGGACTTGCCCACCAGGTCGCTGGCGCGATCCTGCATGCGCCAGGCGGCGCCGGCGGTGATGGTGGTGTTGAGCACGGCGTTCCATTCGCCGTTGTCGTCCAGGTCGAAGGTCAGCGACCAGGCCGGCAGGCTGAACAGCGACAGCAGCAACAGCGCCGCGGCGCGAGCCGCGGGCTTGATCTTCTCCATCATCGCAGGGGGCCCTCGTGATACTTGTAGTAATAGCTATGCCTGCCGGATCTGCGCCCGGCATTCCCCGGAGCATGCCCCCGACCTTTTGCGGGTGGGATGAGAATTGCGGACAAGGGGTTGAGATTGGTGACCACGGGCCGGCCCCATCGCGCTCCCCCATCCCGCCGGCCGGAGACACTCCACGCAAACGGGGCCATACCCGACATAGGTCAGGAAATCGCTGCCCGCCCTGAAACAGGCCCAGGGCGGGCAGCGAGGTTTATGCAACGCTACAGCGTCTTCAGGTACTCGATGATGGCCTTGCGCTCGGCATCGGTGAGCGCGTCGGTGAACGTGTGGCCGCCGTTGTCCTGGCTGTACTGGCGCGTGTTGTAGATCTTGCGCGCCTCGACCTGGGCGTTGCTCAGGGGAATGGCCAGCAGGTTCGGGATGTTCCAGGCCAGGCCGCCGTTGGCATAGATCGCTGACAGGATGCGCTCCAGCAAGGGATTGCCCTGCGGGTCCGAGGGGCTGCACTCGATGTAGGGCAAGGCCCCGCCCATGCCGCAGGGAATCTCGTCGTACTTCCAGCCGAGCTTCTGCTGATCGTAGGCACGCTGGAAGCTGGCGTCGAAACCCATGACCACGTCCAGCCCGGTGTCGTTCGGCGCCGAGACGCGGCGCCAGATCGGCTTGCGCTCGGAGGACTTCAGCACCTCCCAGACACTGGGCACGGAGCCGTTGTGGAAATACGGCGCGGTGGCCCAGACGCCGTACAGCGGCGGCGCCAGGTAGCCGTTCTCGCGATCACCGCGGATGCGGTCCAGGTTCTGGTCGCCGCAGTCGTTCTCGGTGCCCTTCTGCTCGGGATAGCCGTACCAGGAATCCTCGAAGCCGTTGGAGACCGCCTGGGTGTTGCCGTCGAGCCGGCGCGGGTCGGTGCCGATCAGGTCACGTGGCACGATGTAGCCGGCGATGCCTTCGAGCTCCGGCGTCTCCAGATAGCTGGTGTCGTGCACGAAGCGCGGCGAATAGGCGCCGTGGCAGCTCGCGCAGGAGCCGTTGCCGCCCTTGGGCCGCTCGCGCGCGGCATTGGCGGGCAGGGCGAACAGGTCCTTGGAATGAAACAGGATGGCGCCCTGCTCCGCCAGCGGCACGTCCACCGTCCGGGGCCAGGCCGGAGACTGCCGGCTTAGCAGCCAGGCCACCGCATCCTGGTCATGCGCCTCGACCCAGGCCTTGGTGGCCTCCAGGTTGAGCGGCACGGGATTCATCGCCAGCAGCGGGTCATAGGCGGAGATCGCGATACGCTGCGCGTCCGACGACATGCCGCCGTCGAAGAACTTCAGCGGGCGATGCCCATAGTTCCACCACACCGGCGGATCCTCGGTGCCGGTCGAGGCGGAGAGATTGGTCGGAATCCACGACAGCAGCTGCGCCGCGGTGGGCTTGAGCAGCAGGAAGACCTGGAAGTTGGTGATGTTGCCGGTGCCGCGGACCTTGTTGAGCACCGGCAGCAGCGCCCCACCCACACTACCGGCCGCCAGCAGGTCGCGGCCCACCACGCCGATGTCCGACAGGCTGTTGGTGCCGTAGATGGCCCCCGGCAGGCCCTGCTCGCCCGCCACGCCGACCTGGCCGGTGTGACAGAGATGGCAGGTACCGCTGACCTTGCCGGTCCAGCTGCCATCGGCATTGCGCAGTTGCGTCAGCGCGGCCGGCAACTGGCCGGAGCCGCCGTCGGTCTCGTTGGGATCCTCGCCCGGCAGCGGATAGGGATTGCGCTCATGCGGCAGCGCCGTGCCCCAACGCTCCGCCACGATGCGGTCATAGTTTGCCGGCCGCTCGGACAGGCCCCAGCTCTGCCACATGCTGTTGTACCCGTCCACCGTGATCGGCATGCCGATCACGCTGGAGAAATCGCCACCGAAGAAGTTGCCCGCGCCCACCGCGCCGTTGCCCTTGACCAGGGTGCCACCGCGCTCGATGCGACCGCGCCATTCGCCGCAGGTCTTGGGGGCCGCATCCTCCGGGCCGGCGTCGACATGGCAGTTCTTGTACCAGGCGTTGAAGTACACCGCCTTGCCTTCGTTCACCCCCGGTTGCACCCGCGTCACCGGGCTCACCGGCAGCAGCGCGGCATCGTCCTTGTCCTTGCAGTAACGCGACCAGGCGTGGCCACCGCGGTGGCCTTCGGCCAGCAGCGGCAACAGCGTGCCCGCGTCCACGCCACCGGCGAGCAGCGCCGCGCAGCCGGCGCCGTTCTCGAAGCACTTGAGCAGGATCTCCATGTTGCGGTACGGCGCGCTGCCCACCGCCCAGGGCGCGCCGCCGCTGTGCGGCGTCTCCTGCCCGGAGGACATCAGCAGGATGCGCGAGGTGGGGTTGTTCCTGCCCAGGCGCTCCCAGCTCGCACGCAGATTCTCCATGTCGGAGGCCCGGTCCTTGGCCAGCATGAAGTCGCGGCCGTTCTCCACGTCGCCGGGCGCACCGGGCACGTGGCAGGTGCGGCAGAAATCGAGCTGAGGCTGCACCTTGCCACTGAAGTGCTCCTCCATGCTCCGTGCGGCCACGCTGCCGCCCTGCACGCCATCGCTGCGCCCGCCGTATTCGCCGCAGCCCGCCAGCGCCAGGGCCAGCAGGCATAGGCCGGTCTTCGTCATTGCCACGATCCTCATGTCGCTCCTCTCCCTGCTTTCTGCGCCTTAGAGCGTCTTCAGGTATTCGATGACGGCCTTGCGTTCCTGCTCGGTCAGCACGTCGGAGAAATCATGTCCGCCATTGCCGTTGCCGAGCTTGCGTGTGTCGTAGACGAAGCGCTTGTCCTGGCCGCCCGGCAGCAGGTCCGGCACCACCACCAGCGCCGACCAGTTGAAGCCGGAATACAGCAGGTTCATCACGACCTGCGTCACCGACGGCTGCTCCGGCAACACGGGGTTGCAGTTGAACAGCGGGTTGCCCGGCAGGTCGCCGCAGGCCAGCACGTCGTGCTTCCAGCCCAGGCGCTGGAAGTCGTAGGCGCGGCTCAGGCTCTGGTCGAAGCCGCTGACCTCGCCGATGGTCTGCATCTGGCGGCGCCAGATCGCGGGGCGGTCGGAGGACTTCAGCACCTGCTCGATGGTGGGCACCGAGCCGTTGTGGAAGTACGGCGCGGTGGCCCAGGTGCCGTGCAGCGGCGGCGCCTGGTAGCCGATGAGCTCGCGCTCCCAGCCACAGAGGCCCTGCGGGCGCAACGCCAGCGGCAGGCCGTCGTCGAGCTGCTCCGTCACCAGGTTCTTCTCGTCCGGCGAGGTCCAGCCTTCGACGCCGTCCGGGTAGCCCCAGAAGGTGGTGCCGTAGGCCTCGCGCAAGTAGGGCGAGAGCTCGTCGGCGCGGGCGGTGTCGGTGCGGATCACGTCCAGCGGCATCAGGTGCGCAGCCATGCCGCCCAGCACCGGGTCTTCCAGATAGGCGGGGTCATGGATGTAGCGCGGCGAGTAGGCGCCGTGGCAGCTGGCGCAGGAGCCGTTGCCGCCGGCCGGCTTGGGCTTGTCGGCATTGACGCCGCTGCCCCAGAGGTCCTTGCTGTGGAACAGCACGGCGCCCTGCTCTGCCAGCTTGGTGTCGATGTCGCCCGGATACACCGGCGATTCCAGCGACAGGAAGAAGGCCGCCAGGTCCTGGTCGAACTGCTCGATGCGATCGCGGTAGGCCTTGCCGTCCACGGTGATCACCGAGGCCAGCTCGCCGACGCCGGCCGCCATCACGATGCGCGTGCTGTCGATGGACTGGCTGCCGTCGAAGAACTTGCGCGCGCGGTGGCCGTAGTTCCACCAGGCCGGCGTGTCCTGCTGCTCGGCGGTGGGGTGTGGCTGCGCCGAGTTCTGCGCCAGCTTCAGCGCGTTGGGATTCAGGCCCAGGCTGTCGTAGTCCAGCAGCATGAACAGCAGCTCGAAGCCGGCCACCGCGTTGTTCTGGCCGCGCTGGTCGCCGCCGAGCGCGAAGGGATTGAGCAGCAGCGGCACGCCGATGGAGATGCCGTAGGCGGAGCCGCCGTCGGCCGCCTGGATGATGGTGTCGGCGTTGTTGTTGCCCAGGCCCAGGTGCCTCATGCCGATCTTGCTACCGCCGTCGCTGGCGTCGCCGATCTGCCCGCCGTGGCAGCCGAAGCAGGCCACCTCGCCGATCACACCGGTCCACTTGCCCTGCGCGTCCTTGAGCTGGCGCTTGCCCAGCGGCAACTGGCCGGAGCCGCCGCCGCTGGCGTTGGGGTCTTCGCCCGGCAGCGGATACGGATTGGGGAACGGCGCGTGGTTGTAGCCGTAGCGCAGCGTGTAGAGCTCGTCGAAGTTCGCCGGGCGCTCATCCAGGCCCCAGTCCTTCCAGCTGTCGTTGTAGTCCTGCGCACTCTGCGAACCCACCGCCAGCGTATCCAGGAAGGCAGCGCGCCCGCGGTCGCGGCGCTCGCGATAGGCGCCGCAGGTCTTGGGGGCCTGCTCCTTCTCCGGCAGGTTGACGTGGCAGTCCTGGTACCAGGCGTTGAAGTAGACCGCGCGGTTCTCGTTGATGCCGGGCTGGATCAGGGTGCGGGGATCGGGCGGCAGCACGGCATCGTCGGGCTGGTCCGTGCAGTAGGTCTCCCAGCGCGTCTTGGCGTGCGTGCTGCCGAGCAGCGGCAGCAGTTCACCCGGGTCCACGCTGCCGCTGAGGCTGCAGGTGGTGGGGTTCTCGAAGCACTTGAGCAGGATCTCCATGTTGCGATACGCCGCACTGCCCACCGGCCAGGGCGCACCGCCGGTATGCGGCGTCTCCTGGCCGGAAGACATCAGCAGGATGCGCGAGGTGGGGTTGTTCTTGCCCAGGCGCTCCCAACTGGCCTTGAGCTTGGCCAGGTCCTGGGACCGGTCGGCGGAGAGCATGAAGTCGCGGCCGTCCTCCACGTCGCCAGGGGCGCCGGGCACGTGGCAGGTGCGGCAGAAATCCAGGCCGGGCTGCACGTTGTTGCCGAAGTGCTCCTCCATGCTGCGCGCCGTGCCGCCGCCGGACACCGGATCGCTGCGTCCCGGCGCGCAGGCCACCAGTCCCAATACCAACAGGCCGAGCACGGCCTTCCCCATCGCCTGACGCTGCATCCTCTCCTCCCGCACCACTATTTTTATAAAAGGGGCATTTGTTGCCTTTCGCAATAGGTAACATTAGTTGCCGTTTGGCGTCAAGGACGAATCGTGAACGAAGCCGTAAAACCTCCGCACAACCCCGCCTTCATCGCCCGCAAGCCACAGCAGCAGCGCGCCAAGGACCGTGTGGACCTGGTGCTGGCGGCAGCCGAGGAGCTGCTGCTGGAAGGGGGCATCTCGGGCTTCTCGATCCCCACGCTGGCGGAACGCCTGGAATACCCGCGGGCGACGATCTACAAGTTCTTCCCCACACCCTACGCGCTGCTCAACGAGCTGGCGGAACGCCAGCTCGCGGCGCTGGAGGAGCACCTGGCCAGCTATGCGGAGAGCATCGCCGCGGCCAGCGACTGGCAGGAGATGGTGACGCGCATGATCCACGCCGCGGCCGACTACTACAGCCGCCACCCGGCGGCGCAGGTGGTGCTGCTGACCGGGCCGATCTCCGACGCCAGCTTCCGCGCGCTGGAATACACCATCGCGCGGCTCGGCTCGCTGACACGAAGCCTGTTCGCGCAGCGCGGCATCGTGGTGCCGGAGGATTCGCCGGACGTCGCCGCGCTGGCGGTGGAGTTCGGCACGGCGAGCTTCCGCATGAGCTACTTCCTGCACGGCAAGATGACGCCGGAATACACGCAGGCGGGCGCGGACGTGATGCTGGCGTTCCTGGCGAAGCGACTGGGGCTGGCGCTGCGCTGATCGCAGGCCTGGCACCTCGACGCGAGTTCTACAGCAACCCTCTCCCGACCCTACGGGCCACCCTCTCCCGCCAGCGGGAGAGGGAAGCAAAACGAAGAAGGGGCGCCTCGGCGCCCCTTCTTCGTTTCCGTCCTAGGCTCACAGATAGGCTCACAGCGTCTTCAGGTACTCGATGATCGCGCTGCGCTCCTGATCGGTGAGCACGCTGGTGAACTCGTGGCCGCCGTTGTCCTGGCTGTAGTAGTTGCTGTTGTAGATCTTGCGATCCTCGATCTGGCCGTTGGTGAGGATCGGCAGGTTCAGCAGGTTCCAGGCGAGGCCGCCGTTGGCCCAGACCAGGCCCAGCAGGTCCTGCACGCTGCTGCCGCCGCTGGGGTTGCAGTCGATGAAGGGCAGCGAGCCGGTGCCGCAGGGCAGCGCCTCGTAGTTCCAGCCCATGTCCACGGCGTTGTAGCCGGTCTCCAGGCTGTAGTCGAAGCCGGCGATGCCGTTCTCGATGGCCGGGCGCGAGAGGCGGCGCCAGATCGGCTTGCGGTCGGCCGGCTTGAGCACTTCCCAGACGCTGGGCACGGCGCCGTTGTGGAAATACGGTGCCGTGGCCCAGACGCCGTGCAGCGGCGGGGCGAGGTAGCCGAGCTCACGGTCGCCGCGCACGGCGACGTCGTTCTGCGAACCGCAGGTGGGCACGCCGGCATCGTTCTTCGGGCCGTCGTTGTAGGCGAACCAGTTCTGGCGCGCGTAGTTAGACACCACCTGGCTGTGGCCGTCGAGGCGGCGCGTGTCGGTGCCGATGATGTCGATCGGCGTGACGTAGGCGGCGATGCCTTCCAACAGCGGCGTGGCCAGGAACGCGGAGTCGTGGACAAAGCGCGGCGAGTAGGCGCCGTGGCAGCTGGCGCAGGAGCCGTTGCCGCCCTCGGGGCGACGCACCGGGTTGTTGAGCTTGGCGGCCCACAGGTCCTTGCTGTGGAACAGGATCGCGCCCTGCTCCGCCATCGCGATGTTGATCTTCCCGAGCTTGGGTTCCGGCCAGCGCGGCGAGCGCATCGACATCATCCAGCTGTCGCCATCCTGCATGTGGTCCTTGATCCACTGCTTGCCTTCGACGTTGTTCGGCGAGGCGACATTGGGGAAGTGGAAGGACAGCTCGATGCGCTTGGCGTCGGTCGGCATGCCCGCGTCGAAGAACTTCATCGGGCGGCTGCCGACGTTCCACCACACCGGCGGATCCTCGGTGCCGGTGGACGGCTGGGTCTGCACGGTGAGGTAGGGGATCAGCGCATCGAACAAGGTCAGCGTGCCGAACAGCTGGAAGTTGGTGATGTTGCCGGTGCCGCGCACCTTGTTCTGCGAGATCACCGCCAGCAGCGACTGCTGCGGCGCGATGCGACCGAGGTCGGTGAACATCACGGTGATGTCGGAGATCGAGTTGGTGCCGTACATCGGACCCAGGCCCTCGCCATCCGCCGCCGTGCCCACCGCGCCGCCATGGCAAATGTTGCAGGTGACGCCGACCTTGCCGGTCCAGCTGCCGTCGGGGTTGCGCAGCTGCGTCAGGCCCAGCGGCAACTGGCCGCTGCCGCCATTGCTGGCGTTCGGGTCTTCATCCGGCAGCGGATAGGGATTGGACTTGTCCGGCAGCGGCATGCCCCAGCGCTCGGCCAGCAACTGGTCGAAGTTGTCGGGGCGGTTGGGCAGGCGCAGGACGCGGTCCCAGAGCGTGTTGTAGTCCTCGGCCGGGAACGCGAACATCGGGTCCGGTGAGTCGCCGCCGAACATGGTGCCGGCACCGATCGCGCCGGTGGCCGCCACCAGGCGGTAGCCGCGCTCGGAGCGGGCCCGCAGCTCGCCGCAGGTGCCAGGGTGATTGTCTTCCTGGCAAGTTTTCCAGTGGGCGTTCATCAGCACGGCCTTGCCGGCGTCGACACCCTCCACCACCAGCTCGCGCGGATCCTGCGGCACTTCGGTCTCGTCCGACTTGCCCTCGCAGTAGTCGAACCAGTAGTGACCGCCGCGCTTGCTGCCCAGCAGCGGCAGCAGCTCGCCTGGCTCCACACCGCCGGCGAGGCTGCAGGTGGCCGGGTTCTCGAAGCACTTGAGCAGGATCTCCATGTTCCGGTATTCGACGCTGCCCACCGGCCACTTGGCGCCGCCGGTGTGCGGGGTCTCCTGCCCGGAGGCCATCAGCAGGATGCGCGAGGTGGGGTTGTTCTTGCCCAGGCGCTCCCAGCTGTCACGCAGGTTCTTCAGGTCTTCCGCCTCGTTGGTGGAAAGCATGAAGTCCTTGCCGTCCTCCACGTCGCCTGGTGCGCCGGGGATATGGCAGGTGCGGCAGAAGCCGAGGGCGGGCTGCACGTTGCTGCTGAAGTGCTCGTCCACGCTGCGTGCCGTGCCGTTGTCGCCCGACACCTCGTCGCTGCGGCCGGGGGCACAGGCCGACAACCACGCACACAGCAGTAGCGTCGCCAGGCGCGGCGCCGAAAACCCGAATCTCTTCACAAGCCTCTCCCGAAGCGCACCGACAAATAGTTACTTATGTAACTTTAACAAAAGTAGCGTTTGCCGCCTCGCGCTGTCAAGGCGAGGCGCCGTATCCCGCCGGCTCCCGGATGGCCGCCGGGCGCGGCATGTCTTCTGCCGCCGAAGCATCCGGCTCCATGCGTCCGCGATACTGCCCCGGCGCCACGCCGACCCAGCGCTGGAAGGCGCGCGAGAAGTTGGCGCCGCTGCTGTAACCCAGCCGCTCGGCGATCTTCTCGACGGTGAGGCCGGGGCGCGCGAGCAGTTCCGTGGCATGCAGCTGGCGTGCGCCGTCCAGCAATTGCCGATAGCTGGCGCCGGTGTCGCGCAGGTGACGCTTGAGCGTGCGCGTGGACACGCAGAGCTTCTCCGCCATTTCCCGCAGCGTGGGATAGCCGAGGGGGCGAGCCTCCAGCTCGCTTCTCACGAGACTGGCCAAGGCCTGGCGCCGGCCGGGAAGCCGTGGGGTGGAAACTCGGGTGTCCATGCTGCCCTCTCCAGATCGCATGTTGATACTTATGTAACTTTATTAAAAAGCTACTCTTGTCGCTTTATGCCGTCAAGCCGGTGAATGCAGACTCAATGGAAGGCGCCGGAACTCCCAGCATCATCAGAAAGTTACTGCTGTAACTTCTGCGAGCGGGTATCCTGCTTTGCATGAACATCGCCGTAGACCAGCGCGCCCTCGCCCGCCTGCCCCAGCAGCAGCGAGCCATCGACCGATTCGAGCTGGTGCTGCAGGAGACGCAGGCCCTGCTGGCAGAAGAAGGCCTGTCGGGCTTCTCGATTCCCGCCGTGGCGGCCCGCCTGGGCTACACCCGCGCCAGCATCTACAAGTTCTTCCCCACGCCCTACGCGGTGCTGAACGAGCTGGTGCGCCGCCATTTCGCAGGCCTTGAGCAGACGCTGGTGGCGGACGCGGCGCAGCTCGCCAGGCGCGAGTGGCAGGACGTGGTGCGCGCGATCGTCCAGGCTGCCGCCGCATTCCACAACGAGCACCCCACCGGGATGATGCTGGCCCTGGGCGGCGCGGTGACAGACGAGAGCTACCGCAGCTACGAGCTGACCGTGCGCCATCTCGGCGGGCTGGCACGGCAGCTGCTGCAGATGCGCGGCATGGTGGTGCCGGCCGAACCGGTGGACGTGGCGACGCTGGCGGTGGATGTGGCCACCACCTGTTTTCGGCATTCCTACATCGCGCACCGCCGCATCACGCCGGACTACGAGCAGGCCGCGGCCGACGTGATGATCGACTTCCTGGCCCGCCAGCTCGGCCTGCAGAACGCTTGAGCGGCGGCGCCGGTTTGACGCTGCGCGGCTGTCTCACTATTATTTGCGCCCCTCGGACAGTTAGCTCAGCGGTAGAGCATCGCCTTCACACGGCGGGGGTCACAGGTTCAAGCCCTGTACTGTCCACCAAACGAGAAATCAGGGCCTGCAGCGATGCAGGCCCTTTTTCGTTGGCGGCCCGTTCCGGCGACGATGGAGGGTTGAGCCCCGCCCCATTCGGGGCTAGGCTGCGCGCCTTTCCCGCCGCCCCCTGACCGCCATGACCGCTGTCCGCCCCCTGATGCTGGCCATCCAGCAACGCGATCTCGAAGCCGCCAAGGCCGCGCTGGAGCGCGATGCCTCGCAGGCCACCGATGCCATCCCCGGCGGGCTGTCGCCGCTGATGTTCGCGCTGTACAACGGCGCGCTGGAGATCGCCCAGCTGCTGAAGGCCTTCCGCCCGCTGGATGTATTCGAGGCGGCGGCCTGCAACGACGCGCGACGCGTCGCGGAGCTGGTGGCGGCGCAGCCGGCACTGACCACCGAGTACAGCCCCGACGGCTGGACGCCGATGCACCTGGCGGCCTTCCTCGGCTCGCGCGAGGCGCTGTTCGTGCTGCTGGGCCTGGGCGCGCCGATGGAAGCGGTCTCGCAGAACCCGATGGCCAACACGCCGATGCATGCCGCCATCGCCGGCCCCGCGGGCGAGGCGCTGGCGCCGCTGCTGATCGGCTTCGGCGCGGATGTGAAGTACGTGGGCGGCAGCGGCGTGAGCGCGCTGCACCTGGCGGCTTCGCGCGGCTTCGACGGCCTGTGCAAGCTCCTGGTATCGCGCGGCGCCGACCGCGCCGGCCGCACCGAGGACGGCAAGACCGCCGCGGAGATCGCGCGCGAGCGCGGGCACCTGAACACGGCGGCGATCCTGGACCTGGCGGGCTAGTTCTTCCCGCTTTTGTGGGAGCGGCTTCAGCCGCGAGCTTTGCGAAAGATCGCGGCCGACGGCCGCTTCTACGGGGTCGTAGTGGCCTTGCCGCGCCGCGCGCGGAAGAAGTCGCGCAGGATCTGGCCGCACTCCGGCTCCAGCACGCCGCCCTGCCAGGGCAGGCGGTGATTGAGGCGCGGGTTGGCGATGACGTCGTAGACCGAATGCACGCCGCCGGCCTTGGGGTCTGGCGCGCCATAGACCAGCCGCCCGACGCGCGCATGGATGATGGCGCCGGCACACATCACGCAGGGTTCCAGCGTCACGTAGAGCGTGGTGTCGAGCAGGCGGTAATTGCCGATGCGCTGCGCGGCACTGCGCATGGCCAGCATCTCGGCATGCGCGCTGGGATCATGATCGCTGATCGGGCGGTTCCAGCCCTCGCCCACCACGCGCCCATCCTTCACCAGCACCGCGCCCACCGGCACCTCGCCCGCTTCCTGGGCGCGGCGCGCCAGCAGCAGCGCGTGGCGCATCCAGTGCTCGTCTTCGGCAGTGATGGTCTCGGACATGGGGATTTGCTGGTATCGAACGGCGGGCCGTATCAATACCAGCAAATCACCACGGCGTCAGCGTTTCGCTACGCGGATACCGCCACCGGGCTGCGCTCGGTGAACTGGCCGTTCCAGTAGGGGTAGTAGGGATAGGCCGGCGTCACGCGGCTGGCGGCGTCGAGATGGGCCATCTGCTCGGCGCTGAGCTGCCAGCCGAGGGCGCCGAGGTTCTGCTGCAGCTGTGCTTCGTCACGTGCGCCGATCAGCACGCTGGCCACAGTGGGGCGCTGCAGCAGCCAGTTGATGGCGATTTGCGGCACGGTCTTGCCGGTCTGCGCGGCGACCTCCTCCAGCGCGTCGATCACGCGGTACAGGTGCTCGTCGGCCACCGGCGGCGCGAAGCCGGCGGTCTCGTGCAGGCGGCTGCCCTGCGGCAGCGGCTGGCCGCGGCGGATCTTGCCGGTGAGGCGGCCCCAGCCCAGCGGGCTCCAGACCAGGGCGCCAACGCCCTGGTCCTGGCCCAGCGGCATCAGCTCCCACTCGTAGTCACGGCCGATCAGCGAGTAGTAGGTCTGGTTGGCGACATAGCGCTCCAGGCCCAGTCGGTCGGAGGCGGCAAGCGACTTCATCAGCTGCCAGCCGGAGAAGTTGGAGACGCCGAGATAGCGCAGCTTGCCCTCGCGCACCAGCTGGTCGAGCGTGCGCAGCACCTGCTCCACCGGCGTCTGCGCGTCGAAGGAATGCAGTTGCAGGATGTCGATGTGATCCGTGTCCAGGCGCCGGAGCGCGGCATGCACGCCCTCGATCAGGTGATGGCGCGAGGCGCCGACATCGTTGGGGCCCTCGCCCACGCGCAACGCCAGCTTGGTGGACACAATGGCGCGCTGGCGGCGGCCCTTCAGCGCCGCGCCGAGGATTTCCTCCGAGGCGCCGCTGGAGTAGGCGTCGGCGGTGTCGAACAGGCTTACGCCGGCGTCCAGGCAGATGTCGACGATGCGACGCGCGGCGGCGACGTCCGTGTTGCCCCAGGCGCTGAACAGCGGGCCTTGCCCACCGAAGGTGCCGGCGCCGAAGCCGAGGGCGGGTACCTTGAAGCCCGAGTGTCCGAGAAAGCGGTATTCCATGTGTCTTGCTCCAGGAAAATGGATGCGGCTCAGGCCGCGGTCTCGCAGCGGGCAGGTGTCTGGCGCCGCTGCAGGATGTGACCTGCCAGGGCCAGCGCGAGGCCGGCCAGGGTGAACAGCAGTGCGGCGGTGCCGAGGGCACGCAGGCCGAAGCCCTGGGCCAGTGTCAGGCTGCCGGCACCGGCACCCAGCGCGTTGCCGAGATTGAAGGCGGCGATGTTGAGGCTGGAAGCGAGCGTCTGCCCGGCGCCGCTGGCCTGCTCCAGCACGGCGAACTGCAGCGGTGCGACCGTCGCAAAGGACGCGATACCGAGAGCGCCGAAGAAGACCACGGCCATCCACGGTGTGCCGATGGCCAGCGGCATCGCCGCCAGCACCAGCGCCAGGGCGGCGAGTGTCCAGATCACGGCGCGGCGTGGCACGCGGTCGGCCAGCGCGCCGCCAAGGAAGTTGCCGGCGCCCATGCCGAGGCCGAACAGCAGCAGCACGGCGGACACGCTGCCCAATGCGATGCCGGAGACCTCCGTCAGCAGTGGCTGCACGTAGGTGAAGACGGCGAACACGCCGGCGAAGCCCAGTACGGTGATGCCCAGGCCCAGCATCACCTGCGGACGCGCCAGCACGGCGAGTTCCTCGCGCAGCGGCGGCAGGGGCTCGTCCGCAGCCCGCCTGGAGGTGGGCACGCAGAGGGCAATCACCACGAAGGCCAGCAGGCCGATGATCACCACGGCCCAGAAGGTGGCACGCCAACCCAGATGCAGACCCAACCAGGCTCCGGCCGGCACGCCCAACAAGGTGGCGGCGGTAAGGCCGGTGAACATGACGGCGATGGCCGAGGCGCGACGCTGCGGCGGCACCAGCGAGGTGGCGACGATGGAGCCGACGCCGAAGAAGGTGCCGTGGGCCAACGCGGTGAGCACGCGTGCGGCCATCAGCCAGCCGTAGTCCGGTGCCAGGGCACAGGCGAGGTTGCCGAGCGTGAAGATGGCCATCAGGCCGAGCAGCACGGCCTTCTGCGGCAGCGAACGGGTGGCCAGGGTCAGGATCGGCGCCCCGACGGTGACGCCGAGCGCGTAGCCGGAGATCAGCAGCCCGGCGGTATCCACCGACACGCCGAGATCGGCCGACACCTGCTGCAGCAGGCCCATGATGACGAATTCCGTGGTGCCGATACCGAAGGCGCCAGCGGTGAGTGCGAGGAGTGCGATTGGCATAGTGGCGCGCACTCTATGCCTGCCGGGTTCAGGTGAATATCCGGAACCATGGACGTACACTTGTGACTTCAATTCACAGATGGAATCCGCCATGGCCCGCATCGAGACCAACCGTTCCGGGGAGATGGAGGCCTTCGTGCGCGTAGTGGACCGCGGCGGCTTCTCGGCCGCCGCCCGCGCGCTGGGCATGACGCCTTCTGCCATCAGCAAGCTGGTGGGGCGGCTGGAAGCCCGGCTCGGCACACAGCTGGTGCACCGCTCCACGCGCAAGCTGCAGCTCACCGCCGAGGGGCAGCAGTTCTACGAGTCCAGCCAGCGCGTGCTGGCGGACATGGATGAGGCGGAACGCGGCGTGGCCGCCGATGCCACGCCGCGCGGACGCGTGAGCATCAATACCAGCACCTCGTTCGGCTCGCAGGTGCTGGTGCCGCTGCTGCCAAAGTTCATGGAGCAGTACCCGCAACTGGCGCTGGACGTGGCGCTGACCGATCGCGTGGTGGACCTGATTGACGAGCGCGCCGATATCGCGGTGCGCTGGGGGCCGCTGCCCTCCTCCGCGCTGGTGGCGCGGCGCCTGGGCGGGACCACGCAGGTCATCGTCGGTGCGCCCGGCTATCTCGCGCGTCACGGTACTCCGAAGAAGCCGGACGACCTGCGTGCGCACCGGCAACTGGATTTCAGCTACCGCCGCCGCGTGCCGGATTGGCCGTTGCGCGTGGGCGGGCGGGTGGCGGATGTGCCGGTGCAGGGTCGCCTGCGCAGCAGCGACGGCGAGGCCTTGCGGCAGATGGCGGTAGCGGGCCTGGGGCTGGCGCGCCTGTCGCGCTACCACGTGCAGGCCGACCTCGACGCCGGGCGCCTGATGGCGGTGCTGGAGCGCTACAACCCGATGGAGGTGGAGCCGATCCACGCCGTATACCTCGGCAAACCCGGCAGCCTGCCGGCGCGGGTGCGGGCGGTGCTGGATTTCCTGGTGGCGGAATTGGGCCGGGATGCGCGATTGGGCCCCGGTGCCGCTGCCCGGCCGAGAGCCCGTTGAGCCCGGTTCGCGATAATTTAACCCGGGTAATATTGACTTGGATATTTATACCCGGATATAAATAGGCATCCCGATATCAGGTCTGCCTCATGACCCTCTCCTTTACCGCCTTCGACGGCCCTCGCCGCCTGGCCTCCGGCCCGCTGTCCGCGGTCGCCCTCGAGGTGCGCCGCGCGCTGGCCCAGTCCGCTCCCGGACCGGTGCTGATCTTCAACGACGACACCGGCCGCTCCGTCGACGTGGACCTGCGTGGCAGCGACGAGGAACTGACCGCGCGCCTGGCGCCTGCCTCACCGGATACCGCGACGGAAACAGCCAAGGGCCGCGGACGCCCGAAGCTGGGCGTGGTGGCACGCGAGGTGACACTGCTGCCGCGGCACTGGGACTGGCTGGCGACGCAGCCCGGCGGTGCGTCCGTGGCACTGCGCAAGCTCGTGGAAGAAGCCCGCCGCGCCCAGGGCGACAAGGGCCGGACACGGCAGGCGCAGGAGCGCGCCTACCACTTCATGTCGGCGACGGCGGGTGACCTGCCGGGCTTCGAGGAAGCGATCCGTGCGCTGTATGCGGGGGATCGCGAGCGCCTGGCGGAACAGATGGCGCCGTGGCCGCGCGACCTGCGCGAGCATGCGCTGGCGCTGGCGGCGGAGCGGGCGGAGTAGACGGCCGTCTTCGGCTTCAGCCGGAGGAGCGCATCGATCCCGGCCAGGCGGAGAACCTGACCGAGACGATCCACGCTCGGGTTACCGCGGCGTGAGCCGCTATTCCCACTCGATGGTGGCGGGTGGCTTGCCGGAGATGTCGTACACCACGCGCGACACGCCGGCGATCTCGTTGACGATGCGGCGCGAGCAGACGTCCAGCAGCTCGTAGGGCAGGTGCGCCCAGTGTGCCGTCATGAAATCGATGGTCTGCACGGCGCGCAGGGCGATGACGGGCTCGTAGCGGCGGCCGTCGCCGGTGACGCCGACGCTCTTCACCGGCAGGAACACGGCGAAGGCCTGCGAGGTCTTGTCGTACCAGCCGCTGCGGCGCAGCTCTTCGATGAAGATGTGGTCGGCCAGGCGCAGGGTGTCGGCAGCGGCCTTGGTGACCTCGCCGAGGATGCGCACGCCCAGGCCGGGACCCGGGAAGGGATGGCGGTAGACCATCTCGCGCGGCAGGCCGAGCTCGACGCCAATGGCGCGCACCTCGTCCTTGAACAGCTCGCGCAGCGGCTCCACCAGCTTCATCTTCATGCGCTCGGGCAGGCCGCCGACGTTGTGGTGGCTCTTGATGACGTGAGCCTTCTTGGTCTTGCCGCCGGCGGACTCGATGACGTCCGGGTAGATGGTGCCCTGGGCGAGGAAGTCCACGCCCTGCAGCTTGTTGGACTCTTCCTCGAAGACCTCGACGAACAGGCGGCCGATGATCTTGCGCTTGGCTTCGGGGTCACTGACGCCAGCCAGCTCGCGTAGGAAGCGTTCCTCGGCATCCACGCGGATGACCTTCACGCCGAGGTGGTCGGCGAAGATCTTCATGACCTGGTCGCCTTCCTGGTGGCGCAGCAGGCCGTGATCCACAAACACGCAGGTCAGCTGGTCGCCGATGGCCTGGTGCAGCAGCGCGGCGACGACGGACGAATCCACGCCGCCGGAGAGGCCCAGCAGCACCTTGGACGTGCCGACCTGCTTGCGCACGGTCTCGATGGCGTCCTCGATGATGCGGCCCGGCTTCCAGGCGTCGCCGCAGCCGCAGATCTCATGCAGGAAGCGCGAATAGAGGCGCGCGCCCTGGGTGGTGTGGGTGACTTCCGGGTGGAACTGCAGCGCGTAGTAGTTCCGTGCCTCGTCGGCCATGCCGGCGATGGGCACGTCCTTGGTGGAGGCAATGCGCTTGAAGCCTTCCGGCAGCTGCGAGACGTGGTCGCCGTGCGACATCCACACGTCGAGCAGGCCGTGCCCCTCGTCGTTGGCGCGGTCCTCGATGTCCTTGAGCAGTCGCGAGTGGCTGTGCGCTCTGATCTCGGCGTAGCCGAATTCCTTCACCGAGCCCGGATCGACCTTGCCGCCGAGCTGCACGGCCATGGTCTGCATGCCGTAGCAGATGCCCAACACCGGCACCTTGAGGTCCCACACGGCCTGCGGCGCGCGCGGCGAGTTGGCCTCGATCACCGACTCCGGACCGCCGGACAGGATCACGCCCTTGGGGCCGAAGGCGCGGATGTCCTCGTCGCTGATGTCCCAGGGGTGCAGCTCGCAGTAGACGCCGAGCTCGCGCACGCGGCGCGCGATCAGCTGCGTGTACTGGCTGCCGAAATCGAGAATCAGGATCTTGTCGCTATGGATGTTCATGGACGTCATGTGAAAAGCCCCGGCGAGGCCGGGGCGTGGTTCTCTTACTCGGCGCGGTAGTTCGGTGCTTCTTTCACGATCGTCACGTCGTGCACGTGCGATTCGCGCATGCCCGCCGAGGTGATCTTCACGAACTTGGTCCGCGTGCGCAGCTCTTCCATGTTCTGGCAACCGGTGTAGCCCATGCTGGCGCGCAGGCCGCCGACCATCTGGTGGACGATGGCGGACATCGGGCCCTTGTAGGCGACGCGGCCCTCGATCCCTTCCGGCACCAGCTTCTCGACCTCGGCCGTGGTGTCCTGGAAGTAGCGGTCCTTGGAGCCCTGGGCCATGGCGCCCATGGAACCCATGCCGCGGTAGGACTTGTAGGAGCGGCCCTGCCACAGCTCGACCTCGCCCGGGGCTTCCTCGGTACCGGCCAGCATGGAGCCGACCATCACGGTGTAGGCGCCGGCCGCCAGGGCCTTGGCGAAGTCACCGGAGTAGCGGATGCCACCGTCGGAGATCAGCGGGATGCCGCGGTCCTTCAGGGCGGCGGCCACGCTCATCACGGCGCCGATCTGCGGCACGCCGACGCCGGCGACGACGCGGGTGGTGCAGATGGAGCCGGGGCCGATGCCGACCTTGACGCCGTCGGCGCCGGCCTTGACCAGGGCCAGGGCGGCGTCGCCGGTGGCGATGTTGCCGCCGATGACCTGCAGATCCGGCCAGGTCTTCTTGATCCAGCTGACGCGGTCCAGCACGCCCTTGGAGTGGCCGTGGGCGGTGTCGACCACCACCAGGTCCACGCCGGCTTCCACCAGGGCGGACACGCGCTCCTCGGTGTCGCCGCCGGTGCCGACCGCGGCGCCGACGCGCAGGCTGCCGCGCTCGTCCTTGCAGGCCATCGGGAAGTCCTTGGACTTCTGGATGTCCTTGACGGTGATCATGCCGCGCAGCTGGAAGCCGCCGTTGACCACCAGCACCTTCTCGATGCGGTGCTCGTGCAGCTTGGCGATGACCTCTTCACGCGAGGCGCCTTCCTTGACCGTCACCAGGCGATCCTTGGGCGTCATGACGCGGGAGACCGGCTCGTCGTAGCGGGTTTCGAAGCGCAGGTCGCGGCTGGTGACGATGCCGACCAGCTCCTTGCCGTCCACCACCGGCACGCCGGAGATGCGGTTGGCGCGGGTCAGCTTGAGCACCTCGCCCACGGTCATGGTCGGGGGTACGGTGATGGGGTCGGTGATGACGCCGCTTTCGTACTTCTTGACCGCGCGGACCTCGGCGGCCTGCCGGGCCGGGGTCAGGTTCTTGTGCACGATACCCATGCCGCCTTCCTGGGCCAGGGCGATGGCCAGCTTGGCCTCGGTCACCGTGTCCATGGCTGCGGACAGCAGCGGGATGTTGAGCCGGATGCTCCGGGTCAGCTGCGTGGAGGTATCTACTTGCCGCGGAAGGACTTCGGAATACGCGGGCAAGAGCAGAACGTCGTCGAAGGTGAGGGCTTCGCTCTCGATTCTCGTCATTAATATGGCTCCGCCAAAACGATATTATACAGAGGTACCGGCTCGCTTTCGATGGCCCGGACATTATTCATGCCGCCATCCGACCGCTCCCAGGACCCCTCCCGCCGTACCGTCTACCAGGTCTCCGAGCTGGCCGAGACCCTGCGCGGGCTGCTGGAAGACAGCCTGCCGCGGGTCTGGATCCAGGGGGAAATCTCCAATCTGTCCCGCCCGGCCTCGGGCCACTGGTATTTCACGGTCAAGGATGCCCGCGCCCAGCTGCGCTGCGCCATGTTCCGCAACGCCAACCTGCATGTGCGCCCGCAGCCCCGCGACGGTGACCTGGTGCTGCTGCGTGCCCAGGTCACGGTCTACCCGGCCCGCGGCGACCTGCAGCTGGTGGTGGAACACCTGGAACCCGCCGGCCAGGGCGCCCTGCTGCGGGCCTTCGAGGAGCTGAAGCGCCGGCTGGCCTCTGAAGGACTGTTCGACGAGCACCTCAAGCGCGACCTGCCGGCGGTGCCGCGCCGCATTGGCGTCATCACCTCCGGCACCGGCGCCGCCCTGCAGGACATATTGAGTACCCTGTCGCGCCGCTTCCCGCTGGCCGAGGTGATCCTGGCGGCCGTGCCGGTGCAGGGCACCGAGGCGGCGCCGGCCATGATCCGCGCGCTGCGGGCCCTGCCCGGCGCCCGGCCCGACGTCATCATCCTGGCCCGCGGCGGCGGCTCGCTGGAGGACCTCTGGGCCTTCAACGACGAAGCCCTGGCCCGCGCCATCCGCGCCTGCCCGGTGCCGGTGGTCAGCGGCGTGGGACACGAAATCGACTTCACCATCGCCGACTTCGCCGCGGACCACCGCGCGCCCACGCCCACCGGCGCGGCCGAGGCGGTGAGCCCGGATATCGGCGAATGGGCCGAGCGCCTGCTGGCGCGCGAGCGCAGCCTGGCGCACGCACTGCAGCGCGCCCTACGCCAGGACGGCGAGCGCCTGGAACGGCAGGTCCGCCGCCTGGAGCTGCTGCACCCCGGCCGCCGCCTGCGCGATGACGCGCAGCGGCTCGACGAATTCGCCACCCGCCTGCAGGGCGCCGTGCTGCAGCGCCTGGAGCGCGGCGGCCAGCGGCGCCAGCACCTGCAAACGCGCCTGGGCACGGCTACGCCGCTGCTGGCCATCGCGCAGCAGCGGCGCAAGCTGGACCACGCGCAGGACCTGCTGCGCGGGCGCCTGGGCCTGTCGCTGCAGCAGGCACAGGCGCGGCTGGCGCGCACCGATTCGCTGCTGGCCAGCCTGAACCCGCGTGCCGTGCTGGAGCGCGGTTACGCCATCGCGCTCGACGCCCAGGGCCGCGCCCTGACCCACGCCGCGCAGGCCGCCCCCGGCGACGCGCTGCAGATATTGCTCGGCCGCGGTGCGGTCGATGCCACCGTCAACCAGATTCATCCCGAGAAGAAATAACCATGGCCTGGCTGCAACTGCGCGTTTCCAGCGCAAACCCCGAGTTCGCCGATGAAATCCTGCTGGCCAACGGCGCCAGCGCGGTGAGCATGGTCGACGCCGAGGACGACCCGGTGCTGGAGCCGGCCCCGGGCGAGACGCCACTGTGGCGCAACACCGTGACCCTGGGCCTGTTCCCCGAACACACGGACCTGGAGCCGGTGATCGCCGCCCTGCGCGAGCTGCTGCCGGACGGCGCCGAGGCGACCTTCAAGACCGAGCTGATCGAGGACCAGGACTGGGTGCGCGTGTGGCTCAAGGACTGCCCGCCGCTGCGCTTCGGCGAGCACTTCTGGGTGGTGCCGCACGAGAAGCTCGGCGAGGTCACGGACCCGCAGGCCACGGTGCTCAAGCTGGACCCGGGCCTGGCCTTCGGCACCGGTACACATCCCACCACGGCGCTGTGCCTGGAATGGCTGTCCGGCCAGGACCTGCGCGGCAAGACCGTGCTCGACTTCGGCTGCGGCTCCGGCATCCTGGCCATCGCCGCGCTGCTGCTCGGCGCCGAAAAGGCGATCTGCACGGACATCGACCCGCAGGCGCTGCTGGCCACGCGAGACAACGCCGAGCAGAACGGCGTGGCCGACCGCGTGAAGACCATGCTGCCGGACGCCTTCGTGCCCTTCCCCGCCGACATCGTGCTGGCCAACATCCTGGCCAATCCGCTGATGCAGCTGGCACCACTGCTGGCCTCGTCGATCCGCCCCGGTGGCGAGCTGGTGCTGGCCGGCCTGCTGGACCGCCACGCCGAGGAGATCCACGGCGTCTACGAATCCTGGTTCGACTTCCATGACGACGTCAGCAAGGAAGGCTGGACCCGCATCAGCGCCCAATGCCGCACGCCGGCACTGATCAGCTTCCGCCGCTACGGCGAGCGCATCGCCACCGCCGGCCAACCGCAGCCGGAACACTTCCCGGTGCTAGCCCGCGCCGGCTATGCCGCGGTCATCAACCTGGCCACCGAGGCCTCGTCCAACTGGCTGCGCGACGAATCGCAGATTTGCGCGCAGTTGGGCCTGCCCTATCACCACCTGCCGGTGACCTGGACCCAGCCCACCCCCGAGGACTTCGACCGCTTCGTCGCCCTACTGGATCAGTACAAACACCAGAAGCTGTTCGTCCACTGCGCCCTCAACATGCGTGTGTCCACGTTCATGTTTCTCCATCGCGTCCTGAACTTGGGCGAGACTGTGGAAGCGGCTTCGCAGGACTTGCAGGCGGTGTGGACGCCGGACGAGACCTGGCAGCGCTTCATCGACGACATGCTGCAGCGTCGCTTGTCAAGCTGAGTCGTCACAAAAGGCTGCCGAATTCGAGCTTCTTTCCCAAGCGCGGCGGGAGTATTATTGCCGCCCGCTTTTTTCTGACTCGCCACACGCTGGGCGCGTCAAGGAAGACTCCATGTCCGCTTACAAGATTTCAGACATCAAGCCACTGAACCATTCGGTTGCCGAGTGTCTGGACGATTATTTCCGTGCGCTCAACGGACATGCGCCCAAGAACCTGTATGACACCATTCTTGACCAGGTGGAACCGCCGCTGCTGCGTGCCACGCTGAAGTACTGCGACGGCAACCAGTCCAAGGCCGCCGAGATGCTCGGCCTGAACCGCGCCACGCTGCGAAAGAAGCTCAAGCAGTACAAGATCAAGCCAACGGCGCTGTAAGCACAGGCACCCGAACCGACCGCGCTCCCAGGCGCGGTTTTTCTTTGAAGCAACCTAGGCAATCCATATGAAGACCCCGGTGAAGCGCGCCCTCCTGTCCGTGTCCGACAAGACCGGCATCGTCGATCTCGCCCGCGAACTGCATGGCCGCGGCGTGGAGCTGCTGTCCACCGGCGGCACCTACAAGCTGCTGAAGGACTCCGGCCTGCCGGCGGTGGAAGTCTCCGCCCACACCGGCTTCCCCGAGATCATGGACGGTCGCGTCAAGACCCTGCACCCGAAGATCCACGGCGGCCTGCTGGGCCGCCGCGACATCGACGGCGAGGTCATGGCGCAGCACGGCATCGCGCCGATCGACCTGCTGGTGGTCAACCTCTACCCCTTCGAGCAGACCGTGGCCAAGCCCGACTGCTCGCGCGAGGACGCCATCGAGAACATCGACATCGGCGGTCCGGCGATGCTGCGCGCCTCGGCCAAGAACCACGCCTGGGTCAGCGTGGTGGTGGACCCGGTGGACTACGCCCCGGTGCTGGCCGAGATGGATGCCGGCGGCGTGACCCGCGCCACCCGTGAGCGCCTGGCGGTGAAGGTCTACAGCCACACCGCGCGCTACGACGGCATGGTCGCCGCCTATCTCTCCAGCCTCGACAGTGAGGGCAACCGCGCCGTGTTCCCGGCCGTGATGGGCCTGCAGTTCAACAAGCTGCAGGACATGCGCTACGGCGAGAACCCGCACCAGCGCGCCGCCTTCTACGCCGAGAAGAACCCCGAGGCCGGCACCATCGCCGCCGCCAAGCAGGTACAGGGCAAGGAACTCTCCTACAACAACATCGCCGACGCCGACGCCGCGCTGGAATGCGTGAAGAGCTTCGACGAGCCGGCCTGCGTGATCGTCAAGCACGCCAACCCCTGCGGCGTGGCCGTGGCCGGCTCGATCCTGGACGCCTACAACCTGGCCTACCAGACCGACCCGACCTCCGCCTTCGGCGGCATCATCGCCTTCAACCGCGAGCTGGACGGCACCACCGCCAAGGCCATCGTCGACCGCCAGTTCGTGGAGGTGATCATCGCCCCCACCGCCACCGCCGAGGCCAAGGCCGCCGTCGCCGCCAAGCAGAACGTGCGCCTGATGGAATGCGGCCAGTGGCCCGCCAACCGCGCACCGGCGCTGGACTACAAGCGCGTGGCCGGCGGCCTGCTGGTGCAGGACCGCGACGACGCCACCATGAGCCGTGAACAGCTCAAGGTGGTCAGCAAGCGCGCCCCGACGGAGGCCGAGCTGGCCGACCTGCTGTTCGCCTGGCGCGTGGCCAAGTTCGTGAAGTCCAACGCCATCGTCTACATCCGCAACCACCAGACCATCGGCGTGGGCGCCGGCCAGATGAGCCGCGTCTACTCCGCCAAGATCGCTGGCATCAAGGCCGCCGACGAGAAGCTGGAAGTGAAGGGCTCGGTGATGGCCTCCGACGCCTTCTTCCCCTTCCGCGACGGCATCGACGCCGCCGCTGCCGCCGGCATCACTGCCGTGATCCAGCCGGGCGGCTCGATGCGCGACAACGAGGTGATCGCCGCCGCGGACGAGCATGGGATGGCGATGGTGTTCACCGGGGTGCGTCACTTCCGGCACTAAAGCCTGCAGAGAAACAGGAAAGCCCCGCGATCGGTGCCGACGCGGGGCTTTTCTTTTTCCCCACGCCCCAGAGCAACTCGAAGGCTGGGATGAGATACATCTTGGTGAGCACGAGCGAATGCTGTTGATGTACCGGGTCCCCTTCCAGTAGCGCCTGCCTGGGGATCGAATGCAGGGTCGAGCCGGACAGGATGTCCGGCCGAGGGGCCTCAGGCCAGGGATGGCCTGTGGGCCCGACCCGTCGCACTCGACCGCCAGGCAGGTTGCCCCACCAAAGCGGGGCCGCGGATGGAGGGTGTCCTTTCTTTTTGGTTACTTTTTCTTTCGACAAGGAAAGAAAAAGTGACTCGCCCTTAGGCGAAATAAAACTTCAAGGATCAGCCGCACCTGACCGGCGTAGTCGCCGGCATCACAGCTTTATCTACTCAATGAAAGCGTGCGCCCCTCACCCCAGCCCTCTCCCCGCAGGCGGGGAGAGGGGGCTACTCTGAAGAAGCGAACGATTCCGGCAGCAGGCCGACGATCTCCCCGCGTGAGTACAGATGCACCGGCCCAGTCATCCATACGCGGTCACCCTCCAGCCGGCACCGCAGCACCGCCCCTCGCGCCGACAACTGCGCCGCCGCCAGCTCGCTGCGCCCGATCCGCTGTGCCCAGTACGGCATCAGCAGGCAATGCGCCGAGCCCGTCGCCGGGTCTTCGTCGATGCCGATGTTGGGTGCGAAGAAGCGTGAGACGAAGTCCTCGCTGTTGCGTCGTCCCGGCGCAGTGACGCAGACCGCACGGGCCGGCAGGCGACGCAGCGCAGCGAGGTCCACGGGCAGGCCCTCGATGGTGCGGGCCGAGTCGTAGACCACCAGCCAGATGCCGCTGTACTCCAGCACCTTCACCGGCTGTGCGCCCAGCGCTTCCGGCAGGCCGGCGGGAATCTGCGCCAGCGGCACGGCCGGGCGCGCCGGCAGGTCCAGCCACAGGCCGCCCTCTCCGCGCTCCACCTGCAGCACGCCGGCCTTTACGGTGCGGAAGCGCACGCGCGGCGCCGACCAACCCAGCAGCTCCAGCAGCACGTGGCCGCTGGCCAGCGTGGCGTGGCCGCAGAGGTCCACTTCGACCGATGGAGTGAACCAGCGCAGCAGAAAGTCCGCCTCGCCGGTCTCGTCAGGCACGAAGAAGGCCGTCTCGGCCAGGTTGTTCTCGGCGGCGATCCGTTGCATGACGGCATCCGGCAGCCAGGCCTGCAGCGGGCACACGGCCGCCGGGTTGCCGGCGAACAGGCGCGGGGCGAAGACGTCGAGCTGGTACAGCGGGAGGGTGTGGGCCATGGCGAGTCCGGGGAGGAGCAGGCCAAGGATACGGGCACAACCGCGCCCGCGGCAGCCACAGCCGGCGGCGCAAACGCGCCGCCGCTGTATCTCAGGCGGCGATGGTCATCTGCTTGAGTAGCACCGAGCCGCTGCGCGTGCCAGCCAGCAGGTCCACGTCGTTGCCCAGGGCGGCGATGTTGAGGTACATCTCCAGCAGGTTGCCGGCGATGGTCAGCTCCTGCACCGGATAGGCGATCTCGCCGTTCTCCACCCAGAAGCCGGCGGCGCCGCGCGAGTAGTCGCCGGTCACGCCGTTGACGCCGTGACCCAGCAGTTCGGTGACGATCAGGCCCTCGTGCATCTCGCGCACCAGTGCCTGGAAGTCCTTGTCGCCGGGACGCACGATGAGGTTGTAGACGCCGCCGGCATTGCCGGTGCTCTGCAGGCCCAGCTTGCGCGCGGAATAGCTGCCCAGCAGCCAGCCTTGCAGCACGCCGTCGTCCACCAGCACGCGTGCCTGCGTGGCCACGCCCTCGCTGTCCCAGGCGGCGCTGGCAGAGCCGCGCGGCAGGAAGGGCTGCTGCTCCAGGCGCACCAGCGGCGAGAATACCGGCTGGCCGAGCTTGTCGAGCAGGAAGCTGGCCTTGCGGTACAGCGAACCGCCCGAGATGGCGCCGATGAAGTGGCCCCAGAGGCCGCGTGCCAGTTCCGGCGGAAACAGCACCGGGGCCTGGCGGGTGGTGAGCTTGCGCGAACCCACGCGGGCGGCGGCGCGCTCACCGGCGCGGCGGCCGATGGCCTCGGCGGACAGCAAGTCGGCCGGGCGGCGCGCGCCGGAGTACCAGTAGTCGCGCTGCATCTCGTCATCCTCACCCGCCACCACGGCGCAGCTGATGCTGTGCTGCGAGCCGTGGCGGTGGCCGATGAAGCCGTGGCTGTTGGCGTAGACCGACACGCCGCGATGGCTGGAGACGCTGGCACCCTCGCTCTGGCTGATGCGGGCGTCGGCGGCGAAGGCGGCGGATTCGCAGGCCTTGGCCAACTCGATGCCCTGCTCCGGCGACAGGTCCCAGGGGTGATCCAGATCCAGCTCCGGGAATTCGCGCGCCATGCGCGCCGGGTCCGCCAGGCCGTTGCAGGGATCCTCGCCGGTGGCCTGGGCGATGTCGCAGGCGGCGCGCACGGCATCGGCGATGCCGCGGTCGGAAAAGTCGCCGGTGCTGGCGTTGCCCTTGCGCTGGCCGAAGTAGACGGTCACGCCGAGGTCACGGTCCTGCTGGAACTCCAGGCTCTCGACCTCGCTCTTGCGCACCGATAGCGAGTAGCCGCGGCTGGCCGACAGGCTGGCCTCGGCCGAGGTGGCGCCCTGGGCGCGAGCGCGCTCCAGCACCTGCTGCACGCGGTCGGCGAGTTCGGAGGGAGACGGCAGCGTGGCGGGCGGCTGTGCGGTCATGGCTTGGGTCTTGATGGGTTTCAGATCAGCGCGGTGTCGATGTCGATCTTGCCGCTGAGGGTCTTGTGCACGGGGCACTTGTTGGCGATGCCGAGCAGGTACTCGCGCTGCTCGCCGCTGAGGTCGCCCACCAGCTCGATGTGGCGGTGCATGACATGGTTGCCGTCGGCGCCCTTCTCGTGGTCCACCTCAACGCGCACGTCGGTCAGGGCAAAGCCCTTGCGGCGCGCCACCAGGGTCAGGGTCAGCGCGGTGCAGCTGCCCAGCGCGGCGTCGAGCAGGTCGAACGGGGAAGGTCCCTGGTCCTCGCCGCCTACGTCGACAGGCTCGTCGGACCAGAAGCTGTACTCGCCGTACTGGACCTGCTGCTTGAGCTTGCCGTCTGCCGCCTTGGATACCTTGATCATGCTTTCACTCCTGTTTGCAGGGCTGCCAGCCGCTCCGGCGTGCCCACATCGGACCACTGTCCTTCGTGAAGTTCCGCGGACACCTGCCCGCGCTGACCGGCGGCCCGCAGCAGCGGCACCACGCCGAAATGCCCGGGCTGGCTGCCTGCGAACAGCTCAGGGCGCAGCACGTAGAGGCCGCTGAAGGTGTGCTGCGGCGGTGCCGGCTCCACCAGGCGACCATCGGCCAGGGCGAAATCGCCGCGCGGATGCTGCGGCGGGTTACGCACCAGGACCAGGTGCGCGAGGTCGCTCGCCGGCATGGCCTGCGCGCGCGACACCAGCCGCGCCATCGGGAAGTCGGTGAAGACGTCACCGTTCATGAGGATGAACGGCTCCGACCCCAGCAGCGGCAGGGCCTTGAGGATGCCGCCACCGGTCTCCAGCGCCGGCCAGCCCTCGTCGGACCAGGAGATGTGCAGGCCATGGGCGCTGCCGTCGCCGAAATGCTCGCGGAGCTTCGCCCCCAGCCAGCCGAGGTTGATCACCACCTCGCGCACGCCGGTAGCCGCCAGGGCGTCGAGGTGGTGGGCGATCAGCGGCTTGCCGCGCACTTCCAGCAGGGGCTTGGGTGTGTGGTCGGTCAGCGGGCGCATGCGCTCGCCGCGGCCCGCTGCCAGGATGAAGGCCTTGGTCATTGGGTGACCCGCCCACCGGATGAGGGCCCACCCACCGGACCGTTCACCCCGAGTGCCGCGAAGCGGTGTATCGAGGGGCAGCGCGCACCTCGATACGCGACGCTACGCGGCGCTACTCGGTGTGAGCGGTTCTGAAAACATCCACGGAAGCCGCTCACGCGTGCATGCCCAGCTCGTCGAACAACCCCACCAGCGGCTGCAGCTCGGCATAGCGTCCGGCCGTCTCGCGCACGTAGCGGATGAAGCGCGGCACGTCGCCCAGGTAGTGCGGCTTGCCGTCCCGGTAGTTGATGCGCGCGAAGATGCCAATGACCTTCAGGTGGCGCTGCAGGCCCATCCACTCGAAATCGCGGAAGAAGGACTCGAAGTCCGCCGGTAGCGGCAGGCCGGCGGCGCGGCCGGCGCTCCAGTACTGCTGCGCCCAGGCCCGCACGCGCTCGGCCGGCCAGGACAGGAAGGCGTCCTTGAACAGCGACACCACGTCGTAGCTGATCGGGCCTTCCACCGCGTCCTGGAAGTCCAGGATGCCGGGGTTGGGGGTGGAGATCATCAGGTTGCGCGGCATGTAGTCGCGGTGCACATAGACCCGCGGCTGGGCCAGCGCGGAGTGCACCAGCAGGCTGTCGATGCGCTCCAGGGTGGCGGCCTGGGCCGGGCTCAGGCTGCGCTGCAGATGACGCGCCACGTACCAGTCCGGAAACAGCGCCAGCTCGCGGCGCAGCAGCGCCTCGTCGTAGGGCGGCAATTCGCCGGGGCGGGTGGACAGCTGCCACTGCACCAGGGCCTTGATGGCGTCGGCGAACAGGGCGTCGGCGTTATCGCCGTCGATGACGTTCAGGTAGGTCTGCCGGCCCAGGTCGCCCAGCAGCAGGAAGCCCTCCTCCAGGTTCTGCGCCAGGATCCGCGGGCCGTGCAGGCCGGCGCCCAGCAGCAGGCCGGCGACGTGGATGAAGGGCTTGCAATCCTCGCGCTCGGGCGGGGCGTCCATCAGCACCCAGCTCTGGCCCTGGTGCTCCAGGCGGAAGTAGCGGCGGAAGCTGGCGTCGGCGGAGGCCGGGGCGAAGGCGGCGTCGGCGAGGCCCAGCTCACGCAGGGCCCACTCGCGGGCGCGCCGGGCGCGCGGGTCGAGATCGGTGGAGGAAGGGTTCACGGATTAGGTCACGGGATGATCACGCCAGCTTACACGATGGGGCAGTCTGCAATGGACAGGGCCGGCCCTCAAAAACCATACTTCGGGGCCAACGAGAACCCGCCTTGCCTTTTCTGACACGCCCCCCACTGCACTGGCTCGCCCTGGCGGCCGGCCTGAGCCTCTCCGCCCCCGCCTGGGCGCTTACCGAGGGTGATGCCTCCTGCCCGCAGCTGGACTTCGGCATCGCAGCGCCGGAGCCGACCCTGGATCCGGAGCAGGTGATCCTCAATGCCGACCATGCGGCACTGGAGGAGGAGGGTCTGTCGAAGCTGATCGGCTCGGTGCGTCTGCGCCAGGGCGACAAGCTGTTCAGCGCCGAGCAGATGGACTACGACGACCGCGAGAACACCGTGCGCGTCAACGCCGAATCGGTGTTCCGCAACCGCGAGATGAGCGTGCGGTCGCAGGAGTCCGAGTTCAACCTGGACACCCAGACCGGCGTGTTCCACCGCAGCGAATTCACCATGCCGTCCAGCTCGGCCCACGGCAAGGCGGAGCGCCTGGCGCTGAACCGCGAGGGCCAGGCCGAGATGGAGAAGGTCAGCTTCACCACCTGCGCACCCGATTCGAACGGCTGGGAACTCAAGGCCGGCGACATCCGCATGGACAAGGAGACAGGCTTCGGCACCGCCCGCAATGCCCGCCTGGACTTCCTGGGCCTGCCGATCCTGTACACGCCCTGGTTCCGTTTCCCGATCGACAACCGCCGTCACACCGGCCTGCTCTACCCCACCATCGGCGACTCCGACCGCACCGGCTTCGACATGCAGGTGCCGCTGTACCTGAACCTGGCGCCCAACTACGACGCCACGCTGACGCCGCGCCTGATGACCGACCGCGGCACGCAGATCGCCACCGATTTCCGCTACCTGCTGGGCAACGGAGAAGGCGAGGCGCGCTATGAGTACCTGAGCCGCGACAAGAAGACCGACGAAATGCGTGATTACCTGCATTTCGAGCACCAGAGCCTGCTCAACAGCCGCACGGCGCTGTCGATGCTCTATGACGGCACCAGCGACCGCAATTACCTGGAAGACTTCGGCGGCCGCCTGGACCTGACGGCCATCACCCACCTGGAGCGCAACGCGCGCCTGACCTACCAGGCCCCCGCCGCCTACCGCGTACAGGCCCTGGTGCAGGACTTCCAGCCGCTGGCTTCGTCGCTGGTGGCAGTGGACGACCCCTATCGCCGCCTGCCGCAGGTGGTGGTGGATGCCGAGACGCGCAAGAGCCTGCTCGACACCCGCGCCGGCTTCGTCGGCGAGTACGTCAATTTCGCCCGCGACCAGTCCGTGCAGGGCCAGCGTGTCGCCCTGCACCCCTACCTGCGTACCGAGCGCGAAGGCGCGGCCTGGTTCGCCCGGGGGCAGCTGGAGTACGACTACACCACCTACAAGCTCACCGACACGGCTTTCGTCCCGGGACAGACCACCGACCCCAGCCGCAGCCTGCCGACCTTCAGCGCCGAGTACGGCCTGCGCTTCGAGCGCTTCACCTCGGGCAACCAGCTGCAGCTGCTGGAACCGCGGGTGTTCTACCTCTACACACCCTACGAGAACCAGGACGACCAGCCGGTGTTCGACGGCGGCGAGCCGGACTTCGAGTTCACCCAGCTGTTCTCGCACAACCGCTTCCTGGGCCGCGACCGCCTGTCCGACGCCAATCACGTCGCCATCGCCACCACCCTGCGCCAGCTCGACCCGGACAGCGGCGTCACGCGCTTCAGCGCCAGCGTCGGCCAGCTGTTCCGCTTGGAGGCACCGCGCGTGACGCTGCCGGGCGGCACCGCACCGGACAGCGGCGCCACCGACTTCATCGCCAGCCTGGACTACCGCATCACCGAGACACTGCGCACCGTGCTGGCGGCCCAGTGGTCACCCAGCGAGAACGAATTCAACCGCACCAGCTTCGGCTTCAGCTACCGCAGCGACCGCCGCCGCCTGGACCTGGGCTACCGCTACCGCGAGGGCCAGCTGGAGCAGACCGACGTCATCCTGTCCACGCCGCTGTGGCAGCGCTGGAGTGTCGCCGGACGCTGGCGCTACTCGCTGGAGGACGAACAAACCCTGGATAGCCAGGCCGGCCTGCAGTACGAAACCTGCTGCTGGGCCCTGCGCACGTCCTACCGCCGCTACATCGCCACCACCGCCGGTGAGTACAGCAGCGGCGTCTATGTGCAGCTCGCCCTCAAGGGCCTGGGCCAGATCGGCTCCGGCGGCACCGGGCTGCTGCAGTCGGATAGCGACTTCTACGAGTGATTATTCATATAAAAATATAAAAAATGCCGATACTTAATCTCGGCATGAAACTTGATGGCCCCTGTCGCAGTCCGAGCAGCGAGCATTTCCCTCCGCATCGGCGATAATCCCGCCCTCACGGCATCCCAACGAAGTCTCCCACCGAATCCCATGAACATCCGTCACTGGTCCGCCGGTCTGCTGCTGTCCCTGTCGATGCTGTCCGCGCAGGCGGCCGAGGTGCTGGACCGGATCGTCGTCGCCGTCAATGACGGCGTGATCCTGCAGTCCGAGATCGACCGCTCGATCGAGGATGCCCAGCGCCAGATTCGCGAGCGCAACATCAAGCCGCCCTCCGACGAGGCCCTGCGTGGCCAGGTGATGGAACGCCTGATCCTGACCCGCATCCAGACCCAGCGCGCTGCCCAGGCTGGCATCCGCATCGACGACCGCGAGCTCAACGAGGTGCTGACCGGCATCGCGCAGAAGAACGGCCTGAGCCTGTCCGAGTTCGCCACCGAGCTGCGCAAGGACGGCCTGGATTACCTCGCCGTGCGCGAGCAGGTCCGCGACGAGGTGCTGGTGCAGCGCCTGCGCAGCAAGGAAGTGGAGAGCCGCGTTTCCGTCACCGACCAGGACGTGGACCTGCTGCTGCAGCAGTTCGGCGGCAACGAGAACGTCGAGTACCGCCTGTCGCACATCCTGGTGGCGATCCCCGAGGGCGCCAGCAGCGAGGTGCGCACCGCCGCGCACAACAAGGCCGAAGGCCTGCTCAAGCGCATCAAGGCCGGCGACGACTTCGGCCAGATCGCCATTGGCTCCTCCGACGGCCAGCAGGCCCTGCAGGGTGGCGACCTCGACTGGCGCAAGGGCAGCGACCTGCCGACCCTGTTCGCCACCACCGCCGCCAAGCTCAAGCCGGGCGAGGTCAGCGAGCTGCTCGAGACCACCGGCGGCTTCCACATCATCAAGCTGGTCAGCGTGCGCGGCGGTGAAGAGCGCAAGAGCGTCAGCGAGACCCAGGCCCGCCACATCCTGATCCAGCAGAACACGCTGCGCACCGACGACCAGGCTCGCCAGCTGGCTCGCGACCTCTACGACCGCCTCCAGGCCGGCGAAGACTTCGCGAAGCTGGCCAAGGAGTTCTCCGACGATCCGGGCTCCAAGAACAGCGGCGGCGATCTCGGCTTCCAGCCGCCCGGCGTGTTCGTGCCGGAGTTCCAGGTCCGCCTCGACCAGCTCAAGCCGGGTGAAATCAGCACGCCGTTCCGCACCCAGTTCGGCTGGCACGTGGCCAGCGTGATCGAACGCCGCGTGCGTGACACCACCGAGGAATCCAAGCGCGCCCGCGCGCGCCAGGCCATCGGCAACCGCAAGGCCGCCGAAGAGTACGAGCTGTGGCTGCGCCGCCTGCGTGAAGAGGCCTACATCGAGTACCGCCTGCCGGACGATGCCGCCGCTGCGGCGCAGAAG
Organism: Pseudomonadota bacterium; assembly: GCA_052035235.1. Lineage (GTDB taxonomy): Bacteria > Pseudomonadota > Gammaproteobacteria > Nevskiales > Nevskiaceae > Solimonas_A. Next base: position 197,159 of record JBPOHT010000030.1, read on the forward strand.
TCCTGATACCGACCGGCATCCCCCGATGCTGCCGCGCCTGCTGCTGACGCCGGGAGAACCCGCCGGCATCGGCCCTGACCTGGTCGTGGCCGCCGCCCAGCGGGCCTGGCCGGCCGAACTGGTGGCGGTGGCAGACCCGGAGCTGCTGCGCGAACGCGCCGAGCGCCTGGGGCTGGCCCTGGAAGTGCGCGAGGTCGACTTCGGCGAGGACCCGCGCGAACACGAGACCGGCCGCCTGCGCGTGCTGCCGGTCTCGCTGGCGACACCGGCCCTGCCCGGTCAGCTCGACGAGCGCAACGCCGAGTACGTGCTCGAGACCCTGCGTCAGGCCACCCGTGCCTGCCAGCAACGCCATGCCGATGCCCTGGTTACCGGGCCGGTGCAGAAGAGCATCATCAACGCGGCCGGCATCCCCTTCACCGGCCATACCGAGTTCCTGGCGGAGATGACCGGCACGGCGCTGCCGGTGATGATGCTGGCCGCCGACAAGCTGCGCGTGGCCCTGGCCACCACCCACCTGCCGCTGCGCGAGGTGCCGGACGCCATCACCCAGGAGCGCCTGCGCGCCGTGCTGCAGGTGCTGCACGACGACCTGGAATCCCGCTTCGGCCTGCGCCGCCCGCGCATCCTGGTCTGCGGCCTGAATCCGCATGCCGGCGAAAGCGGCCACCTGGGACGCGAGGAGATCGACGTGATCCGCCCGGTACTGGACGAACTGCGCGCCCTGAACTGGCGCGTGGAGGGCCCGCTGCCGGCCGACACCCTGTTCACCCCGCGCCATCTCGACGGCGCCGACGCCGTGCTGGCGATGTACCACGACCAGGGCCTGCCGGTGCTCAAGTTCGCCGGCTTCGGCGAGGCCGTGAACATCACCCTGGGCCTGCCGATCATCCGCACCTCGGTGGACCACGGCACCGCCCTGGAGCTGGCCGGCAGCGGCCGCGCCGACCACGGCAGCCTGGTCTCGGCGATCCACACCGCCCTGCAACTGGTGGAACGGAGCCACGCGTCTTGAGCATTGACCACGCCGCCAAGAAGCGTTTCGGGCAGAACTTCCTGCACGATCCCTATGTGATCGAGCGCATCCTGCGCTCGATCAACCCGCAGGCCGGCGACCGGCTGGTGGAGATCGGCCCGGGCCTGGGCGCGCTGACCGCGCCGCTGCTGCGCCTGGCCGGCGAGCTGCAGGTGGTGGAGATCGACCGCGACGTGATCCCGCACCTGGTCGAAGCCTGCGGGAACTCGCCGAACCTGCACATCCTGCAGGCCGACGCGCTGAAGGTGGACTACGCCCGTTTCGCCGACGGCCGCCGCCTGCGCCTGATCGGCAACCTGCCCTACAACATCTCCACGCCGATCCTGTTCCACCTGCTGAAGTTCGCCGGCACCATCGCCGACATGCACTTCATGCTGCAGAAGGAAGTGGTGGACCGCATGGCCGCCCTGCCCGGCGAAGACGCCTACGGCCGCCTCAGCGTCTCGCTGGCCGCGCGCGCCGAAGTGTCCCACCTGTTCGACGTGGGCCCCGGCGCCTTCCGCCCCGCCCCGAAGGTGGACTCCGCCATCGTGCGCCTGGTGCCGCGCCCGCCTTCCTTCGAGATTCGCGACTGGGCGACCTTCGACCGCGTGGTCACCTCCGCCTTTTCGCAGCGCCGCAAGACGCTGTCCAACGGCCTCAAGGGCATCCTCAGCGCCGCGCAGATCGCGGAGGTGGGGATCGATCCTGGGATTCGCGCGGAGCGCCTGAGCGCCGAGCAGTTCGCGGCCTTGGCGAACCGGGTGGTTGAGGCGGGCTGATCTGGCCTCTACACGCTACGCCGGTCAGCTTTGGTGGTTCACCGACGTCTTGCTTCGCCTACGGGCAAATGACTTTCTTCGCCTGGAGACTCCTGCGCTTGTTTCGCGGTGGGTGATGGCGAAGACGCTCATAGGCGTCAATGCATTCCAACCAAGTGCGTCAGGCCCCTCGATACGCTGCGCTACTCGGGGTGAACGTTTTCTTGGATCTTCAAGCGAGAAACAGACCGTTCCTCCCGAGTGCCGCGTAGCGGTGTATCGAGGGACACGAATGCCTTTAGCACAGTAGGGCGGGAAAGCGCAGCGCATCCCGCCTCCTGGAATATCTCAAGGCGGGATGCGCTGCGCTTTCCC
>JBPOHT010000036.1:0-80197 GCA_052035235.1 Pseudomonadota bacterium
GTGTTCTACTCCGGTTAGGTGCGCAAAACAACACCCAAAAACGCCCCCGACTGGGGGTTTTTTGTTTTGTTTTTTGGCGCGACGGACGGGATGAGAACCGCAGGTTCGACCGGATTGCCAGGAGCAATCTGGCGCGCAGCGCCAGCAGCCCCTCGGCCCCGCCGAGGGGTCAGGCCCATGGATGGGCCTGACAATCCCGGTAGGGCCGCCCTTCTTACCTCTCCCGCCGGGAGAGGTCGGAGCGTAGCGACGGGTGAGGGGCGCACTATCGGCAAGCAGCGGCACTCGATCCCGCCCCCCTCTCCTCGGCAACTGCTCCTGCGTTGCCCTACCTCGGGCATCCTTGCCCTCGCCAACCCCTCTCCCGCAAGGGGAGATGGGCTTCACCCCTTCACCACCCGCCTCCATACCGGAATTTCCATCGTATGCTTGGGGAATAAAACCCCGGAGCCCCCATGATCCGCCCCCTCCTGCTCACCCTCGCCCTCCTCGCCGCCGCCCCCATGGCGAGCGCCGCCTGCCCCGCCAACAGCCCCCTGAACGCCTCTGCCAAGCGCCTGCTCGGCCCGGTCGAGTCGCTCTGCGAGACCTACGGCGGCAAGGTGGTACTGGTGGTGAACACCGCCAGCCAGTGCGGCTTCACCCCGCAGTACGAAGGGCTGGAGAAGCTCTGGAAGACCTATAAGGACAAGGGCCTGGTGGTGCTGGGCTTCCCCTCCGACCAGTTCGCCGGGCAGGAGTTGGACAGCGACGAGGAGATCCAGAAGTTCTGCAAGCTCAATTTCGGCGTCAGCTTCCCCATGTTCACCAAGAGCGACGTGCGCGGCGACAAGGCCAACCCGCTGTTCGCGGCCCTGATCAAGCGTACCGATACGGCGCCCAAGTGGAACTTCTACAAGTACCTGATCGGCCGCGACGGCCAGCCGATCGAGGTCTGGTCCTCGCGGACCAAGCCGGAAGACCCCAAGCTGGTGCAGGCGATCGAGGCAGCGCTCGCAGCCAAGGCGCCCTGAGCGCCGTGGGGTGCGGGCCGGGCGCCCCGGCGGGTATGCTGCGCGCCCCTGAAGCACCCAGACCCTGATCGATCGTGACCGAGACCACCCTCCCCGCGCCGCTGTGGCGGCGCCTGACCGCCGCCGTGTACGACGGCCTGCTGCTCGTCGGCCTGGCCTTCGCCACGGTGATCTTCTTCGGGATCGGCTGCTGGGCACTCGGCGTGGATGCCCATGAAAACGAAAAGGCCCTGAGGTTCTGCCTGTTCGCGGTGGGGCTGGGCTTCTTTGGCGGCTCCTGGACCAACGGCGGCCAGACCCTGGGCATGCGCGTCTGGCAGCTGCGGGTCCGGCGGCTCGACGGCAGCGCGCTGCGCTGGCCTACCGCGGCAGTGCGCTACGCCGTGATGAGCGTGGTGTGGGGCGCCCCGATGATCGCGGTGGCTCTGCTGTCATCTCCCACGCTGGCCGCCCGGCATCCGAACTACGAGCTGCCCAGCGTCGCCGTGCTGGCGATCCTGACGGGTGCCTTCGTGCTGAGCCTGCTGGACGCACGCAAGCGCGCGCCGCAGGACTGGCTCAGCGGCTGCGAAGTGGTGGTGGAGCCGAAGCAGAAAGCCTAGGGCCTGTTAACACTACCGTGATCGCAGCGACCACGGTAGCGTTAACAGGCCCCAGGCCGGCGCTAGCGCGCCCGCACCAGCCGCCAGGCCGCCACGCCGCCGAGCAGGAAGGTCGGCAGGCCCGCGGACAATATCGGCGGCCAGCCGCCGATCTGTCCGGTGTTGGCGGTCACTTCATTGGTCATGTAGAAAGCCACGCCCACCAGGACGCCAAACAGCAGGCGCTGCCCGGTGCCGGTATCGCGCAGGGACCCCATCACGAAAGGCACGGCGAACAACATCATTGCCATGACCGTGAACGGGGCCATCAGCTTGCGGTACAGCTCCAGGCGGTACTGGCGGTCATCCAGGCCATTGGCCTGCAGGTAGCTGGTCAGGCTCATCAGGCCGCGGATGCTGATGGCATTGGACTTGAGCATCACCAGCCGCAGGACCTCCGGCGAGATGTTGCCCTCCCAGACCATCTCGGGCAGTTCCGCCACCTTGGCGCCGTCCTCGCCGAAATCCGTGCGCCGCACCTTGCGCGCCTGCCAGCGCCCGTCCACGTAGCTGGCCTCCTCGGCATGCACGACCGCCGCCAGGCCCAAATCCGGGCGCAAGCTGTAGGCGACGATGTCCGCCACCTCGGTCTCGGTCTTCACCTGGCCCACATGCAGGATGACATTGCCCTCGCGCAGCCACACCGGCTGGTCGATGGATCCCGGCACGCGGCCGCGGCGGTACTGCTCGCGCAGCTCGGTGGCGTTCTGCTTGCCCATCGGCGCCAGCCAGTCGCCCAGCACCAGGTTGATGGCGCCGATCACCAGGCCCGCCATCAGCGTGGCACGGCCGATACGGGTCAGGGAGATGCCGGCCGCGCGCATCGCAGTGATCTCGTTCTGCGCCGCCAGCGTACCCAGGCCCATCAGGGTGCCCAGCAGGGCGATGATCGGCAGCAGCACTTGCAGGCTGGTGGGAATCTGCCACAGCACGTAGCCCGCCAGCTGCCAGACACCATAGTTGCCCTTGCCGATGTCGCCGGACTCGGACACGAAGGTGATGAAGGTATAGATCGCCGACAGCGCCAGCGCGGCGATGGCGGTGAGGCCGAAGATATGCCCCATGATGTAGCGGTCGAGGCGACTGATGAACGTCATTTGCGCATCCAGCCTTCACGCCTGGCGATCAGCGTCAGTGCCAGCACCGCCGCCATGGCGTGGATCCACCACAGGCCCAGAACCTCCGGCATCTTGCCCTTGGCCAGGTAGGTCTGGCCGAAGGTCAACAGGTTGGAGTACAGCAGGTACACCACGATACCGATCACGACCTTGCCGTAGCGCCCCTGCCGCGGAGCGATATGCGACAGCGGCACCGCGATCAGGATCATCAGGAACACGCTGATCGGCGAAGCCAGGCGCCAGTGCCATTCGGCACGGTCGGCGGGGTCGCTGGAACCCAGCAGTTCCAGGGTCGGCCGGACCTTGCGGGCCTCCGACTTGTAGACGAACTCAGGCAACTGGATGCGCGAGGTGAGAGTCCGGTAGTGGGTGATGTCGTACTCGCCCTTGCCCGGCTCGCCCTGGAAGCGCCAGCCGTCCTCCAGCACCAGGTGCCGACTGCCGTCGGCGTCCTGGACGTAGCGGCCGGAACGCGCCGTCAACGCACTGCTGCCGCCCTCGTCCTGCAACTCGCCGAAGACCATGCCCAGCTGGTTGCCGTTGTCGTCGACGCGGTCGGTATAGAACACGGCGCGGCCATTGCCCACTTCCTTGAAGCGCCCTGCCTCGAAGGGGTTGAACTGCACCAGCCAACGGCCGTCCTTGAGCAGGAAGTCCGCCTGGCGACCGGCCCAGGGACCGATCTGGAAGCTGAAGGCACCGGCCAGCAGCGACATGACCACCGCCAGCATCAGGAAAGGCCGGTACAGACGGCCGCCGCCCACGCCGCAGCCGTTCATGGCCGCGATTTCCTGGTCCTTGTAGAGGCGCCCCAGCGTCAGCATCACCGCCATCAGGGCGGAGAACGGGATCAGGATCATCAGGTACTGCAGGCTGGTCAGGGCGACCACGCTCAGCAGCAGGTCCTTGGGCAGCGTCCCGCCCGCCGCCTGCGCCAGGTAGCGGGCAAACTGCGCGGAGATCATGATTGCCAGTAGCACCAGCGCTACCGCGACGAGGGCGCCGGCGGCTTCGCGCAGCAGATAGCGTCCGAGAATGCCGAGTCGCATGGGGTCCGGCGATGGGGGCGGATCGCAATTATGCCGATCCCGGAGCCCGTGTCACCTCTTCCGGTGGATAACTGTACGCCTGCAGGCAAAAACAGTGCATTTCACGCCAGAAGTCCGCCCGGACCAGAAAAGCCTACCAAATAACTACTGTATTTCACGAAAATAGCTTGGTTGGCAAAAAAATTGCCGATACAATGCCGCCCGCCCCTCCCCCTGCCGCGCGCTCGCGTGCCAGGCGGCAGCGGTAGGCTTTTCCCCTCAGCGAGCACCCACAACAGAATTCCGGCCCGGGCCCTACCCGGACGGCAGGCGTCAGGTGAGTTCATGGAATATTTCGTAAAGAGCGGCAATCCCGAGAAGCAGCGCGTTGCTTGCGTCATTGTTGGCATTTTTGACCGCCGCGCGCCCTCCGAAGCCGCCGAAACCATCGACCGCGCCGGCGACGGCATCATCGGCAGCGTCATGCGCCGCGGCGACATGGACGGCAAGCTGGGCCAGACCCTGCTGCTGCACAACGTGCCCGGCACCTTTGCCGACCGCGTGATGCTGGTGGGCCTGGGCAAGGAACGCAGCTTCGACGAAGCCGCCTTCCGCAAGGCCATGATCGCCAGCGCCAAGGCGCTGCGTGCCACCGGCTCGATCGACGCGGTGAACTTCATCACCCACCTGCCCATCAAGGGTCGCGACTACCAGTGGAACGTGCAGCAGGCCGCCCTGGTGACCGAGGACACCTACTACCGCTTCGACGAGTGCCGCGGCGAGAAGGCCCGCGAGGACCTGCCCGCCTCCAAGCTGGAGCGCTACACCTTCGACGTGCCGCGCCGCTCCGACCTGCCGGCCGGCGAGAAGGGCCTGGCCGAGGCCCTGGCCATCGCCAAGGGCGTGAACCTGGCCAAGAACCTGGCGAACCTGCCGGGCAATCTCTGCACCCCCACCTACCTGGCCGAGCAGGCCGTGAAGATGGGCAAGGCCGGCTCCGGCATCAAGACCAAGGTGCTGGACACGGCGGAGATGGAGAAGCTCGGCATGGGCTCGTTCCTGTCCGTGGCGCGTGGCTCCAGCCAGCCGCCGAAGCTGATCGTCATGGAATACCTGCATGGCCCCAAGGACGAGAAGCCCATCGCCCTGGTCGGCAAGGGCCTGACCTTCGACGCCGGCGGCATCTCGATCAAGCCCGCCGCGCAGATGGACGAAATGAAGTTCGACATGTGCGGTGGCGCCTCGGTGTTCGGCGCACTGACCGCCATTGCCGAACTCAAGCTGCCGCTGAACGTGGTGGGCATCGTTCCCGCCACCGAGAACCTGATCAACGGCGACGCGGTCAAGCCGGGCGACATCGTCACCAGCATGGCCGGCATCACTATCGAAGTGCTCAATACCGACGCCGAGGGCCGCCTGATCCTCTGCGACGCACTGACCTACGCCGAGAAGTTCTACGAACCGAGCCTCTGCGTGGACATGGCCACGCTGACCGGCGCCTGCGTGGTGGCCCTTGGCTCGCACGCCTCCGGCCTGTTCGCCAACAACTCCGCCCTGGCTCGCGCCCTGCTGGCGGCCGGCGAGCAGATCGGCGACCGCGCCTGGGAACTGCCGATGTGGCCGGAGTATGACGAGAACCTGCGCAGCGACTTTGCCGACGTGGCCAACATCGCCACCCGCGGGGGCCGCGAGGCCGGCGCCATCATCGGCGCCACCTTCCTGCACCGCTTCACCCGCAAGATGAAGTGGGCTCACCTGGACATCGCCGGCACCGCCTGGGTCGGCAAGAAGGCCAGCGGCCGCCCGGTGCCGCAGCTCAGCCAGTGGCTCATCAACGTCGCCGCCAAGAAGACCGAGGAATGAGACAGGGCGGTGGTCGGTAGGGGCACCCGCCCCGGCTGCCACCGCGCGCCGCCATGACCCGCATCGACTTCTACATCCTGCCGGAGGGCAGCACCGAGAACAGCGTGCTGACCGCCTGCAAGCTCTGCGAGAAGGCGACCGGGGCCGGCATGAAGGTGTACGTCAACGCACCGGGCGCCAGCCTGGCGGACGAACTCGACGGCGCCCTCTGGAGCTTCCAGCAGGGCGCCGGCTTCATCTCCCATGAGATCTACCTCGGCCGGCCGCCGGAAGAGCCGCTGCCGGCCGTGCTGATCGGCGACGGCGAGCCGCCGGAAACGCACCACGGCGCCCTGATCAACCTGAGCCTGGAAGTGCCAGGCTACTTCAGCCGCTTCGATCGCGTGCTGGAACTGGTTTCCGGCAACCCCGAGGCGCGGGCCAAGTCGCGTGAGCGCTACAAGTTCTACCGCGACCGCGGCTACGAGCTGAAGACCCACAACCTCTGAGGGCCTGCATGAACCTCCTGGCACGCCCCTGGCCGCTGTTCCTGCTGGCGGTCGCCGTGTCGCTGTACCGCTACTGGGCCTGGACGCAGGCCGACGGTATCAGCCTGTCCAGTGAGGAAGCCCTGTACTGGACCTGGGCACAGTCACCGGACTGGGGTTATTACTCCAAGCCACCGATGATCGCCTGGCTGATCCACCTGGCCGGGGAGCTTTGGGCCAGCGACGCGGAGCGCGTGATCAAGATCATCCCGCTGCTGCTGTACCCACTGACCACTCTGCTGGTCTATGCACTGGGCCGCCGGCTCTACGAACCCACCACCGGGCGCGATGCCGCACTGCTGTTCCTGTTGATGCCATCGCTGTTCTGGTCGGCCATCGTGGTCACCCCCGACGCGCCGCTGCTGCTGGCCTGGGCGGCCGCGCTGTGGTTCCTGTGGGCCGCCGTGCAGGGCAACCGCTGGCGTGACTGGCTGCTGCTGGGCCTGTGCTGTGGCCTGGGCCTGTTGTCGCGCTACAACATGGCCTTCTTCGTCTTCGGCGTGCTGGCCTTCGCCCTGGGCCACCCCGCCGAGCATCGGTTGCTGCTCAACCCTCGCCTGTACGTCGCCGCCGGCATCGCCGCCCTGGTGCTGCTGCCCAACGTGTTGTGGAACCTGGACCACGACCTGGTGACCTACCGGATTCACGCGGAAATCTCGCAGCTGGGCGAATCCCTGCTCCACCCGCGCGCCCTGTTCGAATTCTTCGTCGCCCAGTTCGGCATCTTCGGTCCGCTCAGCCTGGTGTTGCTGGTGCTGGGCCTGGCCCGTCTGCCGATGTGGCGCCGCGCCACGCGCGAGTTGCGCTTCCTGCTGGCCTTCTGCGCCGCGCCGCTGCTGCTGATCTGCGGCATCGCCCTGCTGACCTATGCCTCCGCCACCTGGGCCATGCCGCTGTACCTGGCCGCCGCCGTGCTGGTGGCGGCGCTCTACCGCGAGCGGCGGCAGTGGATCCTGCGAGCGTTGGCGCTGAATGCCGTACTGGGCGTGGCCCTCTACCACTACCCGGCCGTCCTCAAGGCCACCGGCAAACCCCTGGAAACCCGTTACGACGCCTTCGAGCAGCTTCGCGGCTGGGACCAGATCGGCTATCAGGCGCAGCGCGAGATCCAGGAATACGGCGACCTGCGCCTGCTGACGGACAACGGCCCGCTGACGGCCTCCCTGCTCTACTACGCCCGCCCCTTGCAGGACCCTCGGGTCTGGGTGCTCCCCGGCCAACCGCCGCAAGATCACTACCAACTCACCATGCCCCTGCAGGCGGGCGACAACGGCCCCTTCCTCTGGGTGACCGCCGGGCCGGCCGCCACCGAGGTCCTGCTGCGCTTCAGCCGCTTCGAGCGCCTGCCGGACCTGGAGACCGAGGCCTACCCCGGACTACGCCGCCGCTACGAGGCCTGGCGCGTGGAAGGGTTCAAGGGCTACGAATCGCGCCCCTGAGGCGCCCATGCGATCCGTTTCGCCCTGGGCCTGTCGGGGATGAAAGTGGGCGCGGCCACTGCGGTCTGCTTCGTTTTTTTGTAATCTGTGCGGCCGTTTTGCGCGCCGCGCAAACCCCCGACAAGACGCTGAATCCCATGGACAAGACCTACGACCCCCGCGCCATTGAATCCCGCTGGTGCGAGGCCTGGGAAAAGAACGGCTGGTACACCCCCGAGACCGTGGCGCAGATCCGTGGCGGCGACCGGGCGGCAATGCCGCCGTACAGCATCGTGATTCCGCCGCCCAACGTCACCGGCACGCTGCACATGGGCCACGCCTTCCAGCACTCGGTGATGGACGCGCTGACGCGCTATCACCGCATGGCCGGCTACGACACCCTGTGGCTGCCGGGCACCGACCACGCCGGCATCGCCACCCAGATGGTGGTGGAGCGCCAGCTCGCCGCGCAGGGCATCAAGCGCACCGACATGGGCCGCGAGAAGTTCCTCGAGAAAGTCTGGGAGTGGAAGGAATACTCCGGCAACACCATCACCAACCAGATCCGCCGCATGGGCAATTCCGTCGACTGGACGCGCGAGCGCTTCACGATGGACGAGATGCTCAACAATGCCGTGACCGAGGAGTTCGTCAAGCTTCACGAAGACGGCCTGGTCTACCGCGGCAAGCGCCTGGTCAACTGGGACCCGGTGCTGCTCACCGCGATCTCCGACCTGGAAGTGGAGAGCAAGGAAGAGAACGGCAAGCTCTGGCACTTCCGCTACCCGCTGGCCGACGGCTCCGGTCATCTCACCGTTGCCACCACGCGCCCCGAGACCATGCTCGGCGACAGCGCCGTGGCCGTGCACCCGGAAGACGAGCGCTACAAGCACCTGATCGGCCGCAACGTGAAGCTGCCGCTGTGCAACCGCGAGATCCCGGTGATCGGCGACGACTACGTCGACCGCGAGTTCGGCACCGGCGTGGTCAAGATCACCCCGGCGCACGACTTCAACGACTATGCCGTCGGCCAGCGCCACCAGTTGCCGCTGATCAATGTCTTCACCCCCACCGCCCACATCAACGACGAAGCGCCCGCCGCCTACCGCGGCCTGGAGCGCTACGACGCACGCAAGCGCGTGGTGGAAGACCTGGAGAAGCTCGGCCTGGTCGAGAAGATCGACGACCACAAGCTGATGGTGCCGCGTGGTGACCGCACCGGCGTCGTCGTGGAACCCTTCCTCACCGACCAGTGGTTCGTCGACATGAAGGGCCTGGCGGCACAGGCACTGGCCGCCGCCAAGGACGGCCGCATGCAGTTCGTGCCCGAGAACTGGATCAACACCTACGACCAGTGGCTGGGCAACATCCAGGACTGGTGCATCTCGCGCAACCTCTGGTGGGGCCACCGCATCCCCGCCTGGTACGATGAGGACGGCAAGCACTACGTCGGCCGCAACGAAGCCGAAGTACGCGCCAGGTACGAGCTCGCCGACAGCGTGAAGCTGACCCAGGACGACGATACCTTCGACACCTGGTTCTCGTCCGCGCTGTGGCCGTTCTCCACCCTGGGCTGGCCGAATCCCACGGAAGACCTCAAGCGCTGGTACCCCACCAGCGTGCTGGTCACCGGCTTCGACATCATCTTCTTCTGGGTCGCCCGCATGGCCATGATGGGCCTGCATTTCATGGGCGAGGTGCCGTTCCGCGAGGTCTACATCACCGGCCTGGTGCGCGACGCCGAGGGCAACAAGATGTCCAAGTCCAAGGGCAATGTCCTGGACCCGCTGGACCTGGTCGACGGCATCACGCTGGAAGACCTGCTGCGCAAGCGCACCACCGGTCTGATGCAGCCGCAGCTCGCCGCCAAGATCGACGCCGCCACCCGCCGCCAGTACCCCAACGGCATCGAGCCGGTGGGCGTGGATGCGCTGCGCTTCACCTTCCTGGCCCTGGCCAGCACCGGCCGCGACGTGCGCTTCGACGCCAGCCGCGCCGGCGGCTACCGCAACTTCTGCAACAAGATCTGGAACGCCGCCAACTACGTGTTCATGAACACGGAGAACCAGGATTGCGGCCAGGACGAAAGCCTGCCCTACACCCTCTCCGCCGCCGACCGCTGGATCGCCTCGCGCCTGCAGAAGCTGGAGCTCGAGGTCGCGGAGCACTTCAAGACCTATCGCTTCGACCTGCTGTCGCAGTCGCTCTACCAGTTCATCTGGAACGAGTACTGCGACTGGTACATCGAGCTGTCCAAGCCGGCGCTGCGTTCCACCGACGAAGCCGTGCTGCGCGGCACGCGCCGTACGCTGGTGCGCGTGCTGGAAACCAGCCTGCGCCTGCTGCACCCGCTGATGCCCTTCATCACCGAGGAGATCTGGCAGCGCGTCGCCCCTCTGGCCGCCAAGACTGGCCCCACGCTGATGCTGCAGCCCTACCCCGTCGCCGACACCACCAAGATCGACGAAGCCGCCGAGGCCGACATCGAGTGGCTCAAGGGTTTCATCCTGGGCGTGCGCCAGATCCGCGGCGAGATGGATATTCCCCCGGGCAAGGTGCTGCCGCTGCTGCTGCAGAACACCGGTGCCGCCGACAGCGAACGCCTGGCGCGCCTGCAGGACGCGATCCAGTTCTTGGCCCGCGTCGAAGCTCCACGCGTACTCGCCGCCGACGAAGCCGCGCCGGAGTCCTCCACTGCCCTGCTCGGCCAGATGACCCTGCTGGTGCCCATGGCTGGCCTGATCGACAAGGATGCCGAACTCACCCGCCTGGCCAAGCAGATCGCCAAGCTGGAAAGCGACATGGCCAAGACCGAAGCCCGCGTGTCCAACCCCAACTTCGGCAAGGCGCCGGAGCAGGTGCAGCAGCAGGGCCGTGACCTGCTGGCCAAGCAGCAGCAGGACATGGCGGCGCTGAAGTCACAGGTCGAGAGGATCAGCGCGCTCTGAGCTTCAGCCAAAACGAAAAGCCCGCCGGATGGCGGGCTTTTTTGAGAGGCAACGATCTGCGGTTACGCCATCCGTGGCGGGACTTCTGTCACTTGATTGAGCCCCGGCCCGGCCATCCATGGCCGGGCGTTCGGTGGCGCAGGCAAGGCCATTTAGGCCTTGCCTAAGCGCGCCCCCTCACCCTTCACGACTCTCAGCTCCGGCTTGCCGCGCGGCACATCCACCACGGCACCAGCGCTCTCCAGCTTTTCCTTGCACTGGTCCAGCGTCTGGCTGATCAGGGTCTGGTTGCGGATCATCTCGATGCGCGGCCAGGTGGCGCGCTCGCCTTCCAGCATGAAGCGCTTGATCGATTCCATCGTCGGGTTGGCGGTGACGTTGGCGTAACGCCAGATGCTCACCTCGGGGAAGATGTTGATGTGACCGCGGTAATCCTGGTCCAGGATCGAACTGGCCGTATCCAAGGGCGTGCGCAGGACGCCGTTGGGCATGTTGGAGCGCGCCAGGTCGAGGATGCCCTTAGCCTGGCCGCTGACGGTGGCGTAGGCGTAGGCGCGCGCCGAGCGCAGCAGGCCACGGGTGTTGGGCTCGTGCCTGGAGACGAAGGGCAGCACGTGCGGGTTGGTCTGGCTGACGATGAAGTGGTTGACGTTGTGCAGGCGCCGCATGCGCAGTGTCGGCAGGTCGGACTTCAGCGAGCCATCGTTCCAGCGCAGCAGCGGCATGTAGGGTACACGCTCGCCGTTCTCGTCCTGCGTCATCAGCATGACCGGCGGGAACAGGATGGGCACGGCGCAGGAAGCCAGCACGGCCTCGCGCATGTAGAGGTACGGGAAGGTCAGGTGGTTGAGCAGACGCGGCTGCTGGTTGACGCCCGCCGGCGAGACCGTGATGTTGGTGATGCGACCGGACAGCTTCTGGGCTTCCTCGAAGGTCAGGTCCTTGACGTTCTTGGCGATGGCGCGCTTGAGCTGGCTCTGGTCCATGACGGCCCCGCGGCGCAGCATGTGGCGGACCGGCAGGATGCGCCAGAAATGATAATAGGCGCTCTCCGGATCCATCAGCTCTTCGATTTCATGCTGGGCCCGGCTGCCGACGGTGGCGGCAACGACGGAGCCGGCGCTGGAGCCAGACATGACGGCCGGCACCAGGCCCTCGCGGAACAGCGCCTTGACCACGCCCACATGGAACAGGCCCAGCGTGGCGCCGCCGGAGAGCATCAGCGCGGAGCGGCCGTAGGACTGCCACACCTCCTCGAAGAACTTGAGCTTGGCGGCATGCGGGAATTCCGCCAGCTCCAGGTCGCAGAGTTCGTTGAGGGCGGAGGCGACCTCGGTGATGTAGTCGCGGATCAGGTGCTTGGTGCTGATGCGGCAGATGCCGTACAGCTCGGGGTTGCCGGTGTTGCCCAGGTTCCAGTGCAGGCCCTGGCGCAGGTGGTGGATCAGCTTGATCCAGGCCCGGTCCTCGCGGTACTGGCGGATCTGGCGCAGGCGGGAGCGGATCAGGCGCCAGTCGTAGTCGTTGGAGGTGTCGTCCTCCTTCCACTCGGTGAGGCCGTCGCGACGGTCCAGCTCATCGGAGGCCTCGTACCAGGTGCGGTAGTCGGTCGCGTGTGCCCGTTCGCGGTTCAGTTCGCGGCTGTATCGGTCCACCTGATCTCCGGTTCCGGATATTGAATGCCCGGTATGGTGGCCCAGTTCCGGCGGGGTCGCAAACGCCCCGGGAGGAGCGCCGGCTGGCCGGAACTGCCATTCATCCGCAGCCGGCGGCGCTGCGTATACACTGGGGTATCCAGACGACCCAGACACCGATGACCCACGCCATCCAGCCGGCACTCGACGCGCTCAACCAGATCATCCTCGGCAAGCACAACCAGATCCGCCTGGCGACAGCCTGCCTGCTCGCCCGCGGCCACCTGCTGATCGAGGACATCCCCGGCATGGGCAAGACCACGCTGGCGCTGAGCCTGGCGAAGGTCCTGGGCCTGGGTTTCCAGCGCGTGCAATTCACCAGCGACCTGCTGCCAGCCGACATCATCGGCGTGTCGATCTACGAGCCGCAGGCGGCCGGCTTCCGCTTCCATCCGGGTCCGATCTTCTCGCAGCTGGTCCTGGCCGACGAGGTCAACCGCGCCAGCCCCAAGACCCAGTCGGCCCTGCTGGAAGCCATGGAGGAGCGCCAAGTGACGGCCGAGGGCGAGACCCGCCCCCTGCCCGACCCCTTCTTCGTCATCGCCACCCAGAATCCAGCGAACCAGATCGGCACCTTCCCCTTGCCGGAATCGCAGCTGGACCGCTTCCTGATGCGCATCTCGATGGGCTACCCGGCCGCTGAGGCAGAGAAGGCCCTGTTGCTGGAACGCGAGCGCCGCGACCTGCTGGCCGAGGTGCAGCCGGCCGTGTCGCCGCAGCAGTTGCTGGAGCTTCAGGCGCAGGTCAAGGCGGTGCGTGTGATGCCGGCCCTCGTGGACTACATCCTGGCGCTGGTGCGCCATACCCGCGACCACAGCGGCCTGAGGCAAGGCCTGTCGCCGCGCGCGGCACTGGCGCTCAAGCGCGCCGCCCAAGCCTGGGCCCTGCTGGCGGGCCGCCAGGGCGTGATTCCGGAGGACGTACAGGCGGTATTTGCCGCCGTGGTCAACCACCGCCTGATTGCCGCCAGCGATCGCGAGGGCGGCGCTCCTACGGCTGACGACATTCTCGCACGCGTCGCCATTCCCTGAGCCGGCCCATGCGTGGCTGGCTGGTGATCAAGTTGCTGCTTCACCCGGTCCGCTTCGTGCAGGATCGAATCGACGCCTGGGTGATGGCTCGTGTAAAGCGCCAGCCAGGCCCTATCAGTGTGCTGCGGACACGGGTCTACATCGTGCCGACGCGCTTCGGGTACGGCTTCGCCTTCATGGCAACCGTGATGTTGGCCGGTTCCATGAACTACTCGAACAGCATGGGCTTCGCGCTCACTTTCCTGCTCGGAGCACTGGGACTGGTTTGCATGCACCACACTCACGGCAATCTGGTGAACGTGCAACTGCGTGCCGGCAAGACGCAACCGGTATTCGTTGGAGAGGTCGCTCATTTCGAAGTACTGGTCGATAACCCTGCCCCCGCTCAACGTTATAGCTTCGCACTCGCCTGGCCCAAGGAATCCGATCCGCCAGTCACCTCCGATGTCCCGGAACAGGGCACTGCCTCCATGCGAATCACGCTGCCTGCAGAGCAACGCGGCTGGCTTCCATCACGAGTCTTCAGTATTTCCACAGAGTTTCCGCTGGGCCTGTTCCATGCGTGGACCTGGGCAGACCTGGATATGGCCTGCCTGGTGTATCCGAAGCCGGCGGCGCCGGGACGACAGCCGCCGCCGGTGGCGGGTGCACTGGGCCAGATGCCCAGCAACGCCGCTGGACAGGATGAATTTGCCGGCCTGCGTAGTTATCAACGCGGCGACTCCATGAAGTCGGTTCACTGGAAGAGCCTGCCGAAGTCGCCGCAGTCGCCCATGGTCAAACAGTTCACGGAGCTGCTGGATCGTGAAATGTGGCTGGATTGGGACAGCCTCCCTGATCTGGATATCGAGGCACGCTTGTCGCAGCTGACACGCTGGGTGCTGGACATGGAGGATCGCCACTACCCTTATGGGCTGCGCCTGCCAGGACTGACGCTATCACCCAACCGCGGTGACGTTCACCAGCACGAATGCTTGCGCGCTCTGGCGCTGTTCCATCCGCGCTGAAAGCCGATGAAAGTCGAATCCGCAGCCGATTACCTGAACCAGACATCGCTGTTGCGCCTCATCGGCGTGCTCGCCTTGGTCCTGGGAGTCCACCTGCCGCAAATGCCGGCCTGGGAAATTGCCTTGGTAGTGGCAGGCCTCGGCTGGCGCCTGCTCATCTCGCTGCGTCAGTGGACGCTACCTCCGCGTTGGCTACGGACCCTGCTTGCCGTGCTCGCTTTTGTCGGCATCTATGCCAGCTACGGGCGCATCAGCGGGCAGCAGCCGGGCACTGCCCTGCTGGTCATCATGGCCGTGTTGAAACTGATGGAGATGAAATCGCGCAGGGACGTGATGGTCACGGTATTCCTGATGTACTTCATCCTGCTGACCCACTTCCTGTACTCACAGGAGATATGGACCGCTGGGTACCTGCTGCTTTGCACCTCGCTGATCACCGCGTTACTGATCGATGTGAACCATCCCGGCCGCGCCCTGCCATTGCGCCAGATCATGACGCAAGGCACCCGCATGGTGGCAGTATCGCTCCCCTTGATGCTGCTCTTCTTTGTGCTGTTTCCCCGCATCCCAGGGCCGATATGGGGACTCCCGTCCGATACCGGCGCCGCCCTCAGCAGTGGCATGAGTGACAAAATGTCACCGGGAGACATCTCGAATCTCATCCTGTCGGACCGAGTCGCTTTTCGCGTGCGCTTCCTGGACCAGGTCCCCGAACCTCGTGCCCGTTACTGGCGCGGCCCGGTGCTGGATTCGTTCGACGGTCGGGAGTGGTCGCCCAGCTCCTGGTCGGGGATCAAACGCCATGTCACGGCAGAGCTGCTGCAGCCTGGCTTCCGTTACGAAGTGATCATGGAGCCCCATCGCGGGCCCTGGTTGTTCGCGATGGATCTCCCCGATCCGGGCAGCCTCCCATCCGAAGCATCGATCGCTTCGGAGCACCAATTGGTGCGCGGCAGGGATGTGCTGGAGCGCGACCTGTATGTCCTGACGTCCCATCCGCGCTATGTACTGGAGCCGGAATTAAGTTCTCTGGTGCGTGGTCTCAACCTTCGGCTCCCTTCTGGTTTCAACCCGCGCACGCGAGCCTTGGCCCGTCAACTACAGCTGCAGTACCCGGAACCACAGCAACGCATCGATGCCGTGCTGCGCATGTTTCGGGAGCAGCCCTTCGTCTACACATTGCGACCACCTACGCTGGGCCGCGACAGCGTAGATGATTTTCTGTTCAACACCCGCCGCGGCTTTTGCGAGCACTATTCCAGCGCTTTTACTTTCCTGATGCGCGCCGCCGGACTGCCAACTCGAGTGGTTACGGGTTACCAGGGAGGCGAGAAAAATGTGCTCGGCGATTTCTACACGGTCCGCGACGCCGACGCGCATGCATGGAGTGAGGTCTGGCTAAAGGATCAGGGTTGGGTCAGGGTTGATCCGACTGCCGCCGTTGCGCCGAACCGGATCGAAAGCGGGCTGACGGAGGCCATGAGCGCTACCGACGAACTGCCGGACTTCCTGCGCCGCGATGGCATGGCATTGTTCGACCTGGGCCTGCGTGCGCGCTGGGAGTGGATGAATACCCAGTGGAATCGCTGGGTGTTGGCCTACGGTCCGGAAGTGCAGATGGATTTCCTGCAGCAATTCGGCATCCGCGATTGGACGGGAATGATCCTGGCACTGACGATCGGCACCTCTCTTGTGCTGGGAATCATCGGCCTGTTGCTGTTGCGTCAGTTCGCACCAGCGCGCAACCCGGAAGTTGCCGTCAAGCTTTGGACTCAGCTGCAAAAGCGGCTCTTGCGCGCCGGCATCGCGCAGCGGCCTTCCGAAGGCGCTGACACCTTCGCCGAGCGGGTCGCATTGGAGGAGCCGGAGCTGGCCGACGCAGTGCGGCGGGCGGCGGAGGCCTACCAGCAGCTCAGATACCTGGAGGGCGCTACGCCCGCACTCCAGGAAGAACTGGCTCAGGCCATCAGGGCCATACGTACCTGAAGGACAGAATCGAGCTCATGCCCCCACTAGGCTCGGATCGCTTCATCGTGGACGCCGGCCCCTCGGTTCCGCGAGCACCCAACCGCTTCCGCTACTGGCTGGGCCGCAGCATCCTGACCCTGGCCGGCTGGAGCGTTGACGTGCGCCTGCCGGACGAGCCCAAGCTGATCATCATCGCGGCGCCGCACAGTTCCAACTGGGACTTTGTCTACGGGCTGGCGGCGATCTTCGTCACCCAGTTGCACTTCAACTTCTTTGGCAAGGACAGCTTGTTCGCGGGCCCACTGGGAGGATTGTTCCGCCGGGTGGGCGGCATCCCCGTGGATCGCTCCGTGCCCGGCGGGCTGGTGGCGGAAACGGTGCGCGTGTTCGAGTCCCGGCCGACGCTGCTGCTGGCATTGACGCCGGAAGGCACACGCTCCCGGGTCACGGTATGGAAGCGCGGGTTCTGGCACATGGCGCAGGCCGCAAACGTGCCGGTAGCCGTGGCCTATATCGACTACCAGCGCAAGAAGGCCGGCATCGAGTGGCTGTTTCGCCCTACCGGCGACTGGGAACAGGACATGCGCCCGGTGTTCGAGTTCTACACAAGGGTCGGCGCGAAGCGGCCCGAAAACTTCGCCGTCGAAGAGCTGCCGTAGTCGGCGTTCGCTACGTCGTCTTGCGCGTTTCCGGCCCTTCCACCTTGCTCAGCAACCACGCGCCGACCACGAAGAATGGCAGCAAGGTCAGGATCGGCAGACGCTGGTTGTCCACCAGCAGCGCCGTCTGGCCGACCACGATGGGGCCGAGCACCGCGGCGAACTTGCCCAGCATGTTGTAGAACCCGAAGAACTGCCCGGCCTGGTCGGGCGGAATCAGCTTGGCGTAGTAGGACCGAGACAGCGACTGGATGCCGCCCTGCACCGTCGCGATGGCCGCCGCCATCCAGTAGAACTGTGCCTCGGTCTGCAGCGTGTAGGCCCAGCAGGTCACGCCGATGTAGATGCCGATGGCAACGTACAGCATGGTCTTGGTGCCGAAGCGATCCGCCAGCCAGCCGTAGGCCACCGCCGCCGGAAAGCCGAGGAACTGCACCAGCAGCAAGGCCTTGATCAGCGAGCCGGGATCGAAGCCCAGCTTCACGCCGTAATCCACCGCCATGCGGATGATGGTGTCCACCGCGTCGATGTAGAGCCAGTAGGCGCCCAGGAAGTACAGCACCGGCTTCATCGTCAGGATCAGGCGGAAAGTCGCCTTGAGCTCCTGCCAGTCGTTACCCGCCGAAGGCTTGGGATGCTCCTGCACGTTGCGGAACAGCGGCAGCGAGAACAGCACCCACCAGATACCCACCATCAGGAACGACAGCAGGATCGCCTCGGCGCCATTCTCCAGGCCGAAGCTCTGCGGTTTCTGGAACATGAACACGTTGAGCGCAAACAGCAGGCCACCACCGAGATAGCCCAGGCCATAACCCAGCGCCGAGGTGCGGTCCATGTCCTTTTCCGAGGACACGTTGACGATCAGCGAGTCGTAGAACGAGGTGCCGGCGAAGAAACCGATGGACGCCAGCGTGAACAGCAGCAGCGCCGTGCCCCAGTCACCCTTGGCCACCCAGTACATCGCCGCGGTGGAACAGGCACCCAGCAGCGTAGTGACGAACAGGAAGCGCTTCTTGTAGCCGCGCCGGTCGGCCAGGCCACCCAGCAGCGGCGCCAGGATCATCACCACGATGCTGGAGACCGAACTGGCCACGCCGAGCCAGAAGGTACGCTCGCCGGGCGCGAGATCACCTGCCCAGTACTGCGCGAAGAACAGCGGGAAGAAGCCCGCCATCACGGTGGTGGCAAAGGCGGAGTTGGCCCAGTCGTAGAACGCCCAGGAGATTCGCTGCTTGCGGCTGCCCGGCACACTGCCCATCGCCCCGCTCCCTATCGTCTATTCAGGTCAGACCAGGTCCAGCCCCAGCACCAGCGCATCCTCGCGCCCGCCATCGGCCGGGTAGTAGTTCTTGCGCAGCCCCAGCCGCTTGAAGCCGAATTGGTCGTAGAGCCGCTGGGCCGGCCGGTTGGATACACGCACTTCCAGCAGCACCAGCGTGACGTTGCCGGCCCGCGCCACCATCAGCAGGTGGCGCATCAGGAACTGCGCGATACCGCGGCGCTGGTGCTCGGGGCTGACACAGAGGTTCAGGATGTGGGCTTCGCCCACCGCCATGCTCATCAGCGCGTAGCCCAGCACCTCGCCCAGCGTATTGGTGACGACCCAGGAGCTGTACCCCACGCGCAGGCAGTCGTGGAAGATGCCCTCGCTCCAGGGGAAGGTATAGACGCGATGCTCGATCTCCAGCACCTGCTGCAGGTGCGAGGGATGCATCGGCGCCAGGCGCCAGAGCTCCTGCGGCTGGGCACTCACCGGCGAGCGCTCATGTCAGGGAACCCGTACGCAGGAAGCGGTGGACCTTCTTCAGATCCTCCCAGCTCTTGGCCTTCTCGCGCGGGCTGCGCAGCAGGTAGGCCGGGTGATAGGTGATCAGCAGCGGCGTCTTCTCGGGGCCGTAGTGATACAGCGGCCCGCGCAGGCGTGACAGCGGCGCGTCGGTGTTGAGCAGGCGCTGGGCGGCAATGCGGCCGAGGCCGACGATCAGCTTGGGCTTCACCAGCCGGATCTGTTGCTCCAGGTATGGCCGGCAGGACTCGACCTCGTCGGTCTCCGGATCGCGGTTGCCCGGCGGCCGGCACTTCACCACGTTGGCGATGTAGGTGTTCTCGCGGCGCGAGTGGCCGATGGCCTTGAGCATCTCGTCCAGCAGCTTGCCGGCACGCCCCACGAAAGGCTCGCCCTGCGCATCCTCGTCAGCTCCAGGCCCCTCGCCCACCACCATCAGCGGCGCGGTATCGATGCCCACGCCGAATACCGTCTGGGTGCGGGTCTGGCAGAGCTTGCACTGGCGGCAGTCCTTGACCACCGCCCGCAGGCCTTCCCAATCGGCGGGGACTTCGATCAGCGGCGCCGAAGCAGGCGCGGCGCGCGCCTGGACCGGGGGAGCCACCGGGCGCGGACTGGCCGGCGCCGCCGGTGGCGAACGTGGCGCGGCGGGGGGCGGCGCAGCCGGCCGAGCCACGGGCACCGGCGGCGGAGCCGCAGCCTCCGCCGTCACCGGGTCCGCTACGGCCTCTGCCGGCTCACCACCCACACGCAACTGCCAGCGCTCGATCCCGAGCGCATCGAGCACCTGTTGGCGGTGAGGCGAATGCATGAAGGCCATTGTACCCGCGCCGCCGCTGCCTGCAGCGCGTGGCTCAGGCCGCGCGCTGCTTGCCCTCGGCCGCCTGCGCCAGCGCGCGGTTCACGCCCGACAGGATGGCCTTCAGCGAGGCGGTGACGATGTTGGCGTCCCGGCCGACGCCGAACAGCGTCTTGCCGCTGCCCAGCTTCAGCTCGATGTAGCTGACCGCCGCCGCATCGGCACCCGCGCCGATGGCGTGCTCGTGATAGTCCTGCACCGTCAGGCGCTCACCCACGACCTTGGACATGGCGTTGATGAAGGCGTCGATCGGGCCGTTGCCCTGGCCGGAAATCCGCTGCGCCTTGCCGTCCACCCTGATCTCCGTGGACAGTTCCACCGAGTCACGCTTGGAATCCTCCACCAGATGGTGCGCGACGTAGCCGTAGGGGCTCTGCGCCTCCAGGTAGCTGCGGCGGAACACGGACTCGATATCGGAGGCCGTGACTTCCTTGCCGGTGGTGTCGGTCAATTCCTGCACGACCTGGCTGAACTCGATCTGCAGGCGGCGCGGCAGCACCAGGCCGTATTCGTGCTCCAGCAGGTAGGCAATGCCACCCTTGCCGGACTGCGAGTTCACCCGGATCACCGCCTCGTAGCTGCGGCCCAGGTCCTTCGGGTCGATCGGCAGGTAGGGCATCTCCCAGATGTCGCCTTCCTTGCGCGCCGAGAACGCCTTCTTGATGGCGTCCTGGTGCGAGCCGGAGAACGAAGTGAAGACCAGATCACCCACGTACGGATGGCGCGGATGGATCGGCAGCTGGTTGCTATACTCGACGGTCTTGCGGACCGCGTCGATGTCGGAGAAATCCAGGCCCGGGTGCACACCCTGGGTGTACATGTTCAGCGCCAGGTTGACGATATCGACGTTGCCGGTGCGCTCGCCGTTGCCGAACAGGCAACCCTCGATGCGGTCGGCGCCAGCCATCATCGCAAACTCGGCAGCGGCGGTGCCGGTGCCGCGGTCGTTATGCGGGTGCACCGACAGGATGATCGCTTCGCGCCGCGCCAGGTTGCGGTGCATCCACTCGATCATGTCGGCAAAAATGTTCGGCGTGGAGTGCTCGACCGTGGACGGCAGGTTGATGATGACCGGCTTTTCCTTGGTGCCGCCCAAGGCATCGACCACGGCATCGACCACGCGCTTGGAGAAATCCAGCTCGGTGCCGGAGAACATCTCGGGCGAATACTCGAAGACCCAGTCGGTCTCCGGGCGCTCATCGGCCAGTTCGCGGATCAGGCGCGCATGGGCCACGGCCAGTTCGTCCAGCACCTGGTCCTGGCTCATGTTGAACACCACGCGGCGCATGATCGGCGCCGTGGCGTTGTAGAAGTGCACGATGGCGCGCCTGGCCCCCTTCAGGGCCTCGAAGCTGCGGCGGATCAGCGGTTCGCGGGCCGGCGTCAGGATCTGGACGGTCACGTCGTCCGGGATCAGGTTCTTCTCGATCAGGTGACGCAGGAAGGCGAACTCGGTTTCCGAGGCGCTGGGAAAGCCGACCTCGATCTCCTTGAACCCGATCTTCACCAGCTGGTTGAACATCGCCAGCTTGCGATCGTGGTTCATCGGCTCGATCAGCGACTGGTTGCCGTCGCGCAGGTCGGTGGACAGCCAGACCGGGGGTTGGGTGATGACGGCATCCGGCCAGCGGCGGTCAGCCAGGCGGACGGGGGCGAAAGGACGGTACTTCGTCTCGGGATTCTTCAACATGCTCATGGGCTTAGCTCACAAGAGGTGCCGTCGGGTGAATCCATGGATTCTACTCCCAGCGGCGGGAGATTGGGGTGTTTCGGTGGTTTTGCACGGTTTGGGCCCCGTGCGGGCGCGCGCTATGGTTTCTGTCTTACGACAGAAGAAGGAAGCTAAGAAGCGCGCGCGCAAACGGCCGTGCGCCCTGGGGCGCAGCGGAAACAGCGAATTGGCCGTTTGCGAAGAACATGCTGAAATCTTAGACCAAAAGCGCGAGCGGTTTCAAACCGCCAGTCCCCCCTCGCTATGCCGTTGGCCCCGCCGGAGAGGTCTTGCGCAGCTTGCGCCACAGCACCACCGCCGGCCCCGAAAGGGCATAGGCGAAGAACAGCATGAACAGGATACGCGGCGGGTCGATCAGCACCAGGGCCAGCACGCCAACCACCGAGGCAAAGGACAGGAACTTCAGGCGCGCATTCAGGTTGAGCTTCTTGAAGCTGTTGTAGCGGAAGCTGGACACCATCGACAGCGCCGTGGCCAGGGTCAGGGGCGCCGCCACGATCAGGGCATCATGCCCGTCGATGGGCACATGGCCCGCCACCCAGGCGAACAGGGAGTGGCTGTCGTCCACGCAGCTCCAGACGAAGAACGTGACCACCGCGGCCGCGGCCGGGCTGGGTACGCCGTAGAAATCCTTGTTGGAGCTGGCGATGGCCGCCAGCACGTTGAAGCGCGCCAGGCGCATCGCCGCACAGGCCGCATAGGTGAAGGCGATCACCCAGCCCAGCTTGCCGCCGATCCAGCGGTAGTCGGCCAGGTTGTTGAGGGAATAGGCGTAGATCAGGATGGCCGGCGCGATACCGAAGGCCACCATGTCGCAGAGCGAGTCGAACTCCTTGCCGAAGTCGCTCTGGGTGTTGGTCCAGCGCGCCACGCGGCCATCCAGCCCATCGGCGATCATGGCGGCGAAGATGCCGTACACAGCCGCCTCGAAGTGCCCATCCATGGCCATGACGATGGCGTAGAAGCCGCCGAACAGGGTGCCGGTGGTGAACAGGTTGGGCAGCAGGTAGATGCCCTTGCGGCGCTTCTTGGCCGGCGCGCTGTCGTCCATGGACCGTTCCTCAGGAATTTTGCGCATCTTACTGTTTTGGAAAGGGGGAATCCAAAAAGCCGCCCTGGAAAAGCCCTTTTGCCACGGAATCACACGGAAAACACGGACAAGGCCCGGGTTCCTGCCTTGTCCGTGCATTCCGCGGCCAACAAAAAGGAGGGCCGCTTTCCAGCGGCCCTCCGAGGTCTGCCACCGCGCTTGCGCGCTTCTGGTTCTTCTTAGTTCTTCGACTTGTCGACCAGCTTGTTCTTGCCGATCCAGGGCATCATCGCGCGCAGCTGGCCACCGACCACTTCGATCGGGTGAGCGGCGTTGAGACGGCGCATGGCGGTCATTTCCGGGTAGCCGGTCTGGCCTTCGGCCACGAAGGCCTTGGCGTACTTGCCGGTCTGGATGTCGAGCAGGGCCTGCTTCATGGCCTTGCGCGACTCGTCGTTGATGACCTTGGGGCCGGTCACGTACTCGCCGTACTCGGCGTTGTTCGAGATCGAGTAGTTCATCGTGGCGATGCCGCCTTCGTACATCAGGTCGACGATCAGCTTGAGCTCGTGCAGGCACTCGAAGTAGGCCATTTCCGGCGCGTAGCCGGCATCGACCAGGGTCTCGAAGCCGGCCTTGACCAGCTCGACGGCGCCGCCGCAGAGCACGGCCTGCTCACCGAACAGGTCGGTCTCGCACTCGTCCTTGAAGGTGGTCTCGATGATGCCCGAGCGGCCGCCACCGATGGCGGAGCCGTAGGACAGCGCGAGCTTCTTGGCGTTGCCGCTGGCGTCCTGGTAGACGGCGATCAGGTCGGGAATGCCGCCGCCCTTGGTGTATTCGCTGCGCACCGTGTGGCCCGGGGCCTTCGGCGCGACCATGATCACGTCGAGGTCGGCGCGCGGCACCACCTGGTTGTAGTGGATCGCGAAGCCGTGGGCGAAGGCCAGCGCCGCGCCCTTCTTGATGTTCGGCTCGATCTCGTTCTTGTACAGCTGCGACTGGAACTCGTCCGGCGTCAGCACCATGACCACGTCGGCCCAGGCGCAGGCTTCCGCCACGCTCTTGACCTTGAGGCCGCCGGCCTCGACCTTCTTGGCGGTGGCCGAACCCGGGCGCAGGGCGACGACGACATCAACACCGCTGTCCTTGAGGTTCAGCGCGTGGGCATGGCCCTGCGAGCCGTAGCCGACGATGGCGACCTTCTTGGACTGGATGATGGAAAGGTCGGCGTCCTTGTCGTAGTAGACGTTGATGCTCACGGTTGGCTCCAGGGGTGCTGATGGATGACGCGGCACGGAGCCGGCGTCGGATAAGTTGAGGTTTCGGGGGTCAGGCGGCGACAACGACCCGGCGGCCGCGGGCCATGGCGGCTACGCCGCTGCGGTCCACTTCCAGGATGCTGGTGATCTTGCCCAGTTCGGCAACCAGCGCATCGATCTCCTGGCCGGTGCCGGCCAGCTGGATCATGCGGGTGTCCTCGGTTTCGTCGAGGATCTGGGCACGGTGCTCGCGCACGCACTCCACCACCTTGCGGGCGGATTCGGCGTCCACGGCGACCTTGGCCATCAGCAGCTCGCACTCGATGTGGTCGGTGCTGGACAGGTCGGCGATCTCGACGACGTCGATCAGCTTGCGGGTCTGCTTGATGATCTGCTCGATGACGCTTTCGCTGCCGGCCGTGACCAGGGTCAGGCGGGAGACGGTCGGGTCATGGGTCGGGGCGACTGAAAGCGAGTCGATGTTGTAGCCGCGTGCCGCAAACATATTGGCCACGCGCGCCAGGGCGCCGGCTTCGTTTTGCAGCAGGATTGTAATGATGTGACGCATAAGGGCGCGCAAGATAAGCGCCTTTTGGCGTCTGCGCAATAGTTTTCGGCTCTTTTCCGGTGCTTTTCCGGATGACTGCCCCCGAAATGCCATGTCATAATGTGCGCTTCTCTCGCCGCTTGGCCGGAATGGGCCCGGAATGCCATGAATGCTGTCCTGAAACCCTCGACCCACCCTCTCGCCGGCAAGGCCATGACCGGTGCGGAAATCGTCGTCCAGCTGCTGGCTGACGAAGGGACCGGCGCGGTATTCGGCTACAGCGGCGGCGCCATCCTGCCCACCTACGACGCGATCTTCCGCTTCAATCGCGAGAACCGCGCCGAGAACGGCGGCGAAAAGATGCCCCTGATCGTGCCCGCCAACGAGCAGGCCGCCGGCTTCATGGCCGCCGGCTATGCCCGTGCCTCCGGCAAGGTCGGCGTCTGCCTGGTGACCTCCGGCCCCGGCGCCACCAATACCGTGACCCCAGTGCGCGACTGCATGGCGGACTCGATCCCCATCGTGGTGCTCTGCGGCCAGGTGCCGACCGGCGCCGTGGGTACCGACGCCTTCCAGGAAGCCCCGATCAGCACCATCATGGGCTCGGCGGCCAAGCACGTGTTCCTGGTGACCGACCCCTCCAAGCTGGAGGCCACGGTCCGCACCGCCTTCGAGATCGCCCGTACCGGCCGCCCCGGCCCGGTGGTGGTCGACATTCCCAAGGACGTGCAGAACTGGAACGGCATCTTCAAGGGTGAGGGCGTGCTGCCCATCCCCGGCTACCGCGCCCGCCTCAAGCAGGTTTATGAAAACCGGCTCTCGGCCGAGCAGCTGGCGCAGTTCCATGAGCTGATCAAGGGCTCCAAGCGCCCGCTGATCTACGCCGGTGGCGGCGTGATCCACGGCGAAGCCTCGGCCTCGCTGCGCAGCTTCGCCAAGGCCTTCGGCATCCCGGTGACCACCACCCTGATGGGCATCGGTGCCTACGACACCACCGACCCGCTGTCGCTGGAAATGCTGGGCATGCACGGCACCGCCTTCGCCAACTACGCGGTGGACGACTGCGACTTCCTGATCGCCGTGGGCGCACGCTTCGACGATCGCGTGGCGGGCGTGCCGGCCAAGTTCGCGCCGAATGCGAAGGCCATTGCCCACTTCGACATCGACCCCTCCGAGATCAACAAGGTCAAGCGCGTGAGCTGGCATCACGTGGGCGAGCTGAACAACGCCCTGGCCTGCGTGGAAGCTTACCTGGGCGAGCAGGGCCTCAAGCCCGACTACAGCGCCTGGCACGCCCACATCGCCGAGCTGAAGCAGAAGCACCCGATGAACTACGAGCGTGGCGGCGATCACATCCAGCCTCATGCCGTGATCGAGGAAATCAACCGGATCACCCAGGGCGAAGCCATCGTCGCCACCGGCGTGGGCCAGCACCAGATGTGGGCGGCGCAATACTTCGACTTCCGCCAGCCGCGCCTGTGGCTGACCTCCGGCTCCATGGGCACCATGGGCTTCGGCCTGCCGGCCGCCCTGGGCGCCCAGTTCGCCTGCCCGGACAAGATCGTCATCGACATCGACGGCGACGCCTCCATCCGCATGAACCTGGGCGAGCTGGAAACCGCCACCACCTATAGCGCCCCGGTGAAGGTCGTGGTGCTGAACAACTTCGGCGACGGCATGGTGAAGCAGTGGCAGCGCCTGTTCTTCGACAGCCGCTACGCCGGCTCCGACAAGAGCCTGCACCAGAAGGACTTCATCAAGGCCGCCGAGGCCGACGGCTACCGCTACGCCGTGCGCGTCAGCAACAAGGCCGACCTGCCCCGCGTGGTCAAGGAATTCATCGAGTTCAAGGGCCCGGCCTTCCTGGAAGTGATCATCGACCCGATGGCCTCGGTCTACCCGATGGTCGGCCCTGGCATGTCCTACGGGCAGATGATCACCGGCGACTGGATCCCTTCCCGCAACGCCGCCCCGGTCTCGGACGACGTCAAGAACACCCAGATGTTCTAAGCCGGCGGGGGCCTGTTCTGCCCTGCGTTTGGCCTTAAACGAACGGTACGTCGGCACCCCGGCGCGGCTATGATGGAAGCCCTATGAGGTTACTTCCGTCATGAACGACGCCCTGGACCCGCTCGCCATCGCGCGACAGCCCACGCAGCAGCGTGCACGGGACCGTTTCGACCGTATCCTGGCCGAGGCCGAGAGGCTGCTGATGGAAGCCGGCCTGTCCGGCTTTTCCGTACCGGTGCTGGCCGAGCGACTGGACTACACCCGGGGCAGCATCTACGCGTACTTCCCCACCCCGTACGCCATCCTGAATGAACTGGTGGCGCGTTACCTGGTCGAGATAGAGAGCCAGTTCCGTGCCCGTGCCGACGAACTGCGCGGCATGACGCTGCGCGAGGCGATCGGCGCGGTGGTGGACCATTCCGTGAGCTTCTACGAGGCCAACCCGGTGGCCCGCCTGCTGATCCTGGGCGGCGCGGTCACCGATGACAGCTTCCGGGCCCAGGAAATGACCATCAAGCACCTGGGCGACCTGGGGCGCGCGGTATGGAAGGACAAGGGGGTCCGCCTGCCCAAGGGGCAGCCGGACGTGACGACGCTGTCGGTGGACATCGCCACCGCCTGTTTCCGCCGCTCCTATTTCGAACACGGCTCGATCACGCCGGCCTACCGCGACGCCGCGGTGGCCGCCATGATCGGCTTCCTGATGCCGTACGTGGATACGGCATCGGCATCACCCGCTGTACCCGCTGTGCAAACGAATAAAAGCAAACCGAGGAGAAAAGCATGAGCAAGACCAACGACGCCCGCACGCCGCTGGCCTGCCTGTATCACTGGGAGAAGACCACTCCCGACACCATTCACCTGACCCAGCCCGTGGGCGGCGGCAAGGTGGTGGACTACACCTGGAAGCAGGCCATGGACGAGGCCCGCCGCATGGCGGCACACCTGCAGTCGCTGAACCTGCCGCCGAAGAGCCAGGTCGCGATCCTGGCCAAGAACACCGCGCACTGGATACTGGCCGACTGGGCCATCATGATGTCCGGCCACGTCAGCGTGCCGCTGTACCCCACGCTCAACGCCGAGACCGTGCGTTACATCCTGGACCACAGCGAGTCCAAGCTGCTGTTCATCGGCAAGCTCGACGAGTGGGAGCAGATGAAGGCTGGCGTCCCGGCCGACATGCCGACCATCAAGCTGCCGCTGGCACCCGCCAGCGCACCGGGCAGCCAGTGGGAAGAGATCATCGCCAGGACGGCGCCGCTGCAGGGCGAGCCCGACCGGCCGCTCGACGAGATGGCCACCATCGTCTACACCTCGGGCAGCACCGGCCAGCCCAAGGGCGTGATGCAGACGTTCCGCTCGTTCAACGTCTGCGGCACGATGATGCGCGACGTCATCCCCGCCAACCAGCATGACCGCATGCTGTCCTACCTGCCGCTGGCACACGTCGCCGAGCGCCTGGTGGTGGAGAACAATTCGACCTACCACGGCTTCCACGTGTTCTTCGCAGAATCCCTGGAAACCTTCGTCTCCGATCTGCGCCGCGCCCGCCCGACGATCTTCTTCTCGGTGCCGCGCCTGTGGACCAAGTTCCAGCTGGGCGTGCTCGACAAGCTGCCGCTGAAGAAGCAGAAGGTCCTGTTCAGCATTCCCTTCCTCGGCAAGAAGGTGAAGCGCAAGATCCTCGAGCAGCTGGGCCTGGACTCCGTGCGCGTGGCCTTCACCGGCGCCGCACCGCTGCCGCCCCCCACCGTGTCCTGGTACCGCAGCCTGGGCCTGGAGCTGCTGGAGGCCTACGGCATGAGCGAGAACTTCGCCTACTCCCACTTCACCCGCCCGGGCAACGCCCGCGTCGGCTACGTCGGCCCCACCAACCTCGGCGTCTCCTGCCGCATCGGCGACAACAACGAGATCCTGGTGAAGAGCCCGGCGCAGATGCTGGGGTACTACAAGGAACCCGAGAAGACCGCCGAGTGCTACACCGAGGACGGCTTCTTCAAGACCGGCGACATGGGCGAGATCGACGAGCAGGGCCGCCTGCGCATCACCGGCCGCGTCAAGGAACTGTTCAAGACCAGCAAGGGCAAGTACGTGGCGCCCGTGCCCATCGAGAACAAGCTCGGCAGCCACCCGAAGATCGAGGCGGTCTGCATCGGCGGCGCCAACCAGCCGGCGACCTTCGCCCTGGTGTTGTTGTCGGAAGATGCGCGCAAGCACATCGCCGCCGGTGGCGACCGTGCGGAGATCGGCACCGAGCTGACCTCGCTGATGGAACAGGTCAACGAGACCCTGGACCCGCATGAGCAGATCCAGTTCACCGTGGTGGTGAAGGACACCTGGAACATCGACAACGGCTTCCTGACGCCGACGATGAAGATCCGCCGCAACATCATCGAGAAGCGCTACGAGCCGAACGTCGACCAGTGGTTCGGGTCGCGCAAGACGGTCATCTGGGAGAACTGATCCCCACTGTCTGGACCAGGCCCGGCCTCGCCCCGCGACGCCGGGCTTTTTCATGCCCGCTACAATCGATCCCGATGAAATTCCGCCGCCTGCCGCCGCTGCACACGCTCGAAGCCTTCGAGGCCTCGGCGCGGCGGCTGTCGTTCAAGCTGGCGGCGGAAGAGCTGCACCTGACACCCTCGGCGATCAGCCACCAGATCAAGGCGCTGGAGTCCTTCCTTGGTTTCGATCTGTTCCGCCGCGGTAACCGCTCCCTGGAGCTGTCCGACGGCGGCAAGGCCTACCTCGCCGTGGTGCGCGACACCCTGCAGCGCCTGCGCGACGGCAGCCATCGCGTGGTGCAGCGCCATGCCCGGGCCAGCCTCAAGGTCAGCATGGGGCCCTTCATCGCCAGCGAGCTGATCCTGCCGGCCCTGCCCTCGTTCCAGGAAGCGCATCCCGACATCGACGTGCGCATCGACACCAACCTGCGGCCGGTGGACCTGCTGCACGAAGACCTCGACCTGGCCCTGCGCTTCGGCAACGGCCATTGGCCGCAACTGACCGCCGAGCACCTGATGACCATGTGGGCCCTGCCGGTCTGCACCCCCGCCCTGGCCCGCGAACTGCGCAAGCGCAGCCCCGCCGACCTGGGCGAGATCTCGCTGATCCACTCCTCGCCGATGGCCGAAGGCTGGGCCATGTGGTCGCAGGCCGCCGGGGTCACCCTGGGCAAGGGCAAGCGCGACATCTGGCTGGACAGCTACCTGGCCATCCTGCGTGCGGCCGAACAGGGCCTGGGCCTGGCGCTGGGGCTGATGCCAATGGTGGACCCCTTGCTCAAGCGCCGGCGCCTCGCGGCGCCCTGGCCGCAGCTGAAGATCGAGGTGCCACAGGGCTACTACCTGCTGCACCGCGCTCGCGACGCCGACCGTCCGGATGTGACGGCCTTCCGCGACTGGCTGAAGGCCTTGCTGGCCTCCGGCAATCTCTTCAAGTGAACTGAATTCATCCGAAAGCCTCCCGGATTTCGTTTGTCGCCCCGCGCGCGCAGGCCTAGCCTGAAGCCTCAATCCATTGAGGAGCGCGAACATGCGCGAAATCCACACCACCCTGGAGTCCCGCGACGGCCACCCGCTCGCGGCCACGCTCTACGAGCCCGAGAACCCACCGCGCGCCGCGGTGCAGATCAACGCCGCCACCGGCGTACCGCGCCGCTATTACGCGGCCTATGCAAAGTTTCTGGCAGAGCGCGGCTTCGCCGTGCTGACCTACGACTACCGCGGCATCGGCCAGAGCGTCTGGCCGATGCAGGTGAGCGGTGCGTCCCTGCGCATGCGCCACTGGGGCGAGCATGACCTGGCCGCCACCCTGGGCTGGCTGCAGCAACGCTACCCGGGCCTGCCGATCGCCGCCGTGGGGCACTCCGCCGGCGGCCAGATGCTGGGGCTGGCCGACAACAACCACCTAGCCAAGGCGGCATTGTCCATCGCCTCCCAGAGCGGCTACTGGGGCCACTGGCCACAACGCCTGCGCCCGGTGATGGCGGCACTGTGGCACGTGGTGCTGCCGGGGTCCGTCGCGCTGTTCGGGCGGGTGCCCGCCGCCGTCATGGGCGCCGAACTGCCGGCCGGCGTCGCCCTGCAGTGGGCCAGCTGGTGCCGTCACCCGGACTACATCACCCACCGTAGCGGCCAGCCGATCCGCCAGCACTTCGCGTCCTACCGCGGCCCCATGCGCTTCTACGCGATCGGCGACGACATGTTCTACGCCCCGCTCAAGGCCGTGCAGGCCCTCGCCGGCTTCTACCGCAATGCCCGCACCGAGGTGCGCGTGCTGCAGCCGGCCGACCATGGCCTGCGCCAGATCAGCCACTTCGGCTTCTTCCGCTCCAGCATGCCGCAGGCGGCCTGGCAGGAGACCGCGGACTGGCTGGCCCAGGCCCTGCGCCTGCCCCAGACGAATTCCCCTTCCCCTTGAGCACTCCCATGACCCAACTGGCCCAAACCTTCTCCCGCCTGAGCCGTTATCCGCTCGGCCGCAAGCTGTTCTCGCGCGCCGTGACCTGGCGCGCACCCTACTTCGCCTCGATTTCGCCGACCTTCCGCGAGCTGAAGCCCGGCCTGGCCGAGGTCTTCATCCGCAACCAGCGCAAGGTGCACAACCACCTGGGCTCGGTGAACGCCATCGCCATGTGCGCCATGGCGGAGCTGGCTGCCGGCACGATGATGGAGACCTCCCTGCCCCGTGGCCTGCGCTGGATCCCGCGCGGCATGACCGTGCGCTACGTGAAGCAAGGCAGCACGGACCTGGTCGCGCGCGCCGAGCTGCCGCAGCCGCTGGCCGCCGACTTCACCGGTGACATCGTGGTGCCGGTGCGCGTGCGCAACAGCGCACAGGAAGTGGTGATGGAGGCCGACATCGCCATGTACATCTCGGCGAAGAAGACGAAAAGCTGAGCCACCTGCCCTCCCCCGGCCGTTCGCACGGAGCATGTAGAAGTGCGAACGGCCGGCGCGCGGAACACGCAGGGCGGGCTTCTCGATAGCCGCAGGCCTGCGACTTACATCGATTCCTCGAACGTCATCGACCGGCAGCGGATATGGACCGTGCTGCCGCTGGCGAACAGCATTTCGTGCACCCAGAGATCGTCCTCGCGGTAGATCTCATGCACGAGCAGATCGTCGCGCGGACCCTGCGAATCCAGCCGGTATTCCACAACACCCATATAGCGCAACCTGAAGTATCGGTCGTGATATGCCCCCAGCAGAACGATCTCGATATTCGTTTCAGCATGCTTCTGGCGCAGGTCGCCCGAGTCGATGCGACTGCTCTGCAGCCAGGAGTCATGCAGGCTCCCGCGCCCGCTCAGACCGAGTCGTTGCAGAGAAGCCAGATCCTTCAGATCGCCGGGCCAGTCCGCCGAGGCGGAGGCCACATGAGTCAGGTAGTCATCGAGCAGCCAGGTCTGGCGCTCATCCTGTCGCAGGTATTTCACGTCTATCGCTTCCGGAGGCGGTTCAGCGTGCGGCTATGGTTGTGGTGGCTTGCCCCTCGGCACGCCGGACCTCGCGGCAGCCGGAACAGGACGGCGGTACACGGCCCGCCGCGAGGGAGGCATGCAAATCGGCTGCAGAGCTGAAAGATGAAGTGTCCTTGATGAAGCAACAAGGCAGCTCGATGCCATCGAGCGTGTAGTAGCTGGTGTGATCGCGCTCCAAGTACCGGCACTGCAGCGCAAACGGCAGCTCGGAAGGCAGTTCCCGCTGCGGAGGCTTGTAGCGGTAGCTGCGCACGTAGTCTGCCTTGCCCTGCAGCGGCTGCACCACGTGCTTGCCGAAGCCCTTGTCCTGCGCCCAGGCCAGGATCGCGTCCAGCGGCTGACCGAAATCCACCGTATGCAGCACGATGCGCTGCGCGCCCATCGCCCCGATCAGCCGGTCCACGCCCTTGAGCGCGCGGTGCAGCTTGATGCGCCCGATGGATTCAGACAGCTCCGCGTCCAGCGTGTCGATCGAGATGCCGATGAGGGGAAAGACCTGCGCGAACCACTGGGGGTCGCGGACCAGGCTGGCATTGGTAATGGTGTACGGCGTCATGCCGCGCTGCTGCACCGCCGCCACCATGTCACGAAAGCGGTTATGGGTCGTGGGCTCGCCCTCGCCCTGCAGCGAGACCTGGCGCACGCTATCCGGCAGCCGCTGCAGGATGTCGAGGAACTTCTCCATCGGCATGTGCCGCTGCGGCATGTCGCGCCCGGCGCAATAGAAGCAGCGGTAATTGCAGATCGTGGTGATCTCGATCTGGGCGAAGGGCGGAGCGCGCGCGGGCGTCATGGCGGGTGTGCAGTCCGATGCAAGGCATGCAGCCTAGCAGCAGAGGTACAAGAACCGAAAGAACACCGCTCCTGCGACCTTTTCGGGTCTCAGTAGACGTCGCGCCGATATCGTCCCTGCTCCAGCATGCTCTCCACGGTCTCGTTACCCAGCACCTCGGCCAGCATGCGCCCCACGGCGGGCGCCATGCCCTCCAGGCTGCCGCAGACGTACACCGAGGCACCCTCGGCGACCCAGGCCTTCAGCTCCTGCGCGGCTTCGCGCAGGCGGTCCTGCACGTAAAGGCGTTGCTCCTGGTCACGGGAAAACACCAGGTCCAGGCGCTCGAGAAACCCCGCCTTCTGCCAGGCCTCGAGCTCGTCCCGATGGAACGCATCGTGGGCCGCGCTGCGTTCGCCGAACACCAGCCAGTTGCGCTGGTGCCCCGCCGCAACACGGGCCTTGAGATGCGCGCGCAGGCCGGCCAGCCCCGTACCGTTGCCGACCAGGATCAGCGGGCGGGCGTCCGGCGGCGGCTGGAAGCCGGGGTTTTCGCGGATGCGCAATGCGATCTCTCCGCCCAGTTCGGCGTGCCCGGTGAGCCAGCCGGAGCCCAGGCCCAGGCTGCCGTCGGGCTGGCGCATCTGCCGCAGCAGCAGTTCCAGGCGTCCATCGGCGGGAATCGAGGCGATGCTGTATTCGCGGTGCGGCAGCGGCCGGAGGCTCTCGGCAAGCTGTTGCGTCGTCATGCCCTGCAGTTCGGCCAGCTCCCGCGGCAGCAGGCTGCGGGACAGCCACGCGGACAGGGCTTCGCCGTCGGGCATCGGCGTGGCCGAAGGCAGGCCGATAGCCTGCAGGGCCTCGGCGACGCGCTGTGGGGCATTGCGTGGGCCGATCTCGGCGATGTCGCCGGCACTCCACTTGGGGATGCCCTCGAACGGCTGCAACGCGAGATGATAGGCCGGGCCACCGAAGCTGCCGGGGTTCAGCAGGCGACGTTCCACCAAGCGCCAGCGCTGGTACTCGGGCGCGCTCCAGTCCGGCAACGGCTGCCCGCCACCGAGCAGTTCCAGGTGGTGCTGCCAGTGGCGCAGCGCACCCTCATCGGCGTTGTCGACCTCCACGGCGTCGAACAACGGCTGTGCGCCGTGCTGGCGCAGCCAGCGCTCCAGCTCATGACCGAAGCCGCAGAAATGGCGGTATTCACGGTCGCCCAGGGCCAGCAGGCCATAGTGCAAGCCCTGCAGGTCTGCGTCCGCGCGCATGACCTTGCGCACGAAGGGAATGCAGGTATCGGGCGGGTCACCCTCGCCCGTGGTACTGGCCACGAACAGCACGCGGCCGGCGGACTGCAGCATGGCCGCCGTCACCTCGCCCAGGGGATACAGCTGCACCGGCGCGCCGCTGGCCTGCAGCGACTGCGCCGTCTGCAGGGCCAGGCGCTGCGCGAAGCCGGTCTGGCTGGCGTAGGCGACCAGGATGGGGCTGCTGCCGGCCGGAGCCGGTATCCGCAGACGGCGGCGCGCTCGGGCGCGCGACCCGGCGATGAAGGCGCAGAGCAGCAGCCAGGCCAGGACTACAGCACCCGCCTTCAGGGCACGCTGCCCGTCCGCCGTGGAAAGCCAGTCAATCACTGGCCAGTGCCTCGAAAGCCGGCGTCAGGCGCTCGATGAAGCCCGCGCCACTACGCAGCACGAACTGCGCGGCAAAGTCGTGCCGCGTGGCGAAGTCGTAGGCCTCGTCAGGGTGCAGCACACCCAGCACGGTGGCCAGCGCATCGGCCGGCATGCATTCGGGGTGCAGCACCGTGACCGACGCCAAGGCATGGGTCACCGGCCAGCCGCTGCGCGGGTCCAGCGTATGCGCGTAGCGCCGGCCCTCATGTTCGAAATAGCGGCGATAGTCGCCGGAGGTGGCCACCGCCAGGCCATGCAGGGCCAGCACCGTATGCGGCAGTTCTTCGCCGACACGCTCCAGCTCTACCCACCATGGCTGGCCGTCGGGCTTGCAGCCCTGGCCGCGCAACTCGCCGCCAACCTCCACCAGCCAGTGATCGACACCGGCGCGGCCGAGATAGCGCGCCAGCTGGTCCACGGCATAGCCCTTGGCGATGGATGAGAAATCCAGCTGCAGGCCACCTGGCTGCAGCAGACGCTTGCCGGCCTCGTCGAGTTGCAGGCGCTGCCAGCCGATGCGCGCCCGCGCCGCGTCGATCTCGCTAATGGAGGGCGGGCTGCCGCGCTGCGGCACCGGGCCGAAGCCCCAGGCATCGACCAGCGGGCCTATGGTGGGATCGAAGGCGCCGTCGCTGACCTGCGCGTACTCCCGCGCCGCTTCCAGCACCTCCAGGAATTCCGCCGGCAACAGATGCCAACTGCCGGGCGCGGCGGCGTTGTAGCGGCACAGGTCGGAGTCCGGTTCCCAGTGGCTCATCTGCGCCACCACGCGATCCAGCTCCTGCTGCACGCCGGCACCGAGCCAGCGCAGGTCCTCCGCCGGCGCCACCAGCAGCACCGACCAGGTGGTGCCCATGCTGTGGCCCTTGAGCGCGTGCAGGCTCCCGCCGTCCGGATGCGGCGGCAGGGACTGCGGGCTCAGGTTGCGCGGAACGAGGACGCGATTCATGCGGGATGCCGGAAAGCAGACGACGCCCGCCACCCCATCAAGGGCGACGGGCGTCGTGCGCTTGGCCTCAGGGCGACAGCACCTCGAAGCTGGCGGTGTAGCTGCTGCGGCGCTCGGTGGCAGGCTTGTCGGCCTTCCTGTCCTGCACCGAGGCGCTGAGCCAGTACAGGCCCGGCTGCGGCCACTCCAGGGTGAAGCGGCCGTCCTTGCCGGTCTTCAGCTCGATCTCGTTGACGGCGCTGCGATAACGCGTGCCATCGGCGACCACCTCCACTTCCACGTCCGCCGCCGGCTTGCCGTCGAGCAGGAACTGGAAGGTGGCGGACTCACCGGTGTAGAGATCGTTGAAGCCGGTGACCTGCACCAGCTCCAGGCCCTTGCCGGTGGGCTTGAGCGCGGTGTCGTTGGGCTTGCCGGCGGTGACGAAAGTCTCCAGACGGCCGATCGACTGCGTGACCTTCAGGTCCTTTGCCTTCTTGGGCACTTCCTGGGCGAAGCCCTCCGGCGTGAACGGCGCGCCGCGGGCCGGCCAGCGCTTGGTCTGGCCGTTGTCGTCCCAACTGGCGCTGATGCCGCTGTTGACCACTGCGATCTTGTACGTGCCGGGCTGCTTGAGCTGCAGGTCGAAGGTGGCGCGCAGCTTGCCGGAGGCCTGGTTCTCCGGCACCACGGTGCTGCCGTCCGGCGCGGTGATGACCAGGTTGTCCAGGCGCGCGGCGTTGTGGTCGCGCACGAAGGGATCGGTGGACGAACCGGCGTCGAAGGTGACCCACTGATCCACGTTCAACACGGTCTTGGAGGGGGCGATCCACTGCTTGTGCGCCAGGGCGGACAGCGGCAGGAGGGCGGCAGCGAGGGCCAGCGGCTTGATCAGGTTTTTCATGTCGTTGCTCCGTCGGGGGCTCAGGGCTTGACGCTGAGGGAGATGGCGCCGAGCTCGCGCGAGCCCTTGGCCTTGATGGTCTGCGCATCCTTGGCCGGCACCTGGAAGGGCACGTCGACCAGTTCACGGCCACCCTCCTCGCGCGCCGCCTCGACCACCAGCTTGTACTGGCCTGCCGGCAGGTCGGCCACGTTGAAGCTCAGGGAGTGCTCGCCGGGTGCGCGGGTGGCGCCGGTGATGCCGTCGGCCGGCAGTGTCAGCTCGCGGCCGCTGCGGCGCCACCACTGGCGCAGGTCGGGCAGCCACTTGGCACCGCCCTGGACGTTGGCGGCAGCGCCCTGCATGCCGCCTGGCGCGCCGGCAGCAGCGGCGGGCGCAGCAGGGGCAGCGGCGGCCGGGGCCTTCTCGCCCTTCTTGGGCTGCTGGTACCAGACCGCCAGGTTGGCGGCCACGCTCTTGTCCTCACGCTCCAGCCAGACGGCGACGTAGGGACGGTGATACTCGGCCACGTCCAGGCGGGGAATGTCGATGGACAGGTCCAGGTTTGCGGCCAGAACGGTGCCCGGCAGCATGCTGCAGAGAACGAGGGGAATGCGGTGACGCATGTGGGAGCCTCGGAAGTTTTTAGTGAATGAACAGGATCGCCAGTACCAACGGAATCACCAGTCCCAGCCCGACGATCGGCCAGGTGGTGGGCCGGTTCCCCGCATGAATCTGCAGCAGGAACAGGCCAGTGATGCAAAAAATCAGGCAGGCCACCGCGAACACGTCGATGAACCAGCCCCAGGCCACGCCCGCATTGCGGCCCTTGTGTAAGTCATTGAAGTACGAAATCCAGCCCCGATCGGTCTGCTCGTACTCCACCTCGCCGCTCTCCAGGTCAAAGTTGACCCAGGCGTCGCCGCCCGGCCGCGGCAGCGTCAGGTAGATCTCGCCGTCGTTCCATTCCGGCTCGCGCGATCCCGCTTCCAGGGACAATGATTCCTGTAGCCAGGCGGCCAGCGCCGGCGGCAAGGCGCCCTTGCCTCCCTCTTCGGCCGCAGCCGCAATCTGCTCCCGCAGGAGCTCCGGCAACTGCGCCGTCTGCGTCACCACCTTGGCCTTGGCCTCGATCTGCGAGGCATGGTTCAAGGTGATGCCGGTGGCCGCGAACAGGATCATGCCGATCAGGCACAGGGCCGAGCTGATCCAGTGCCACTGGTGCAGATGCTTGAGCCAGAAGGCCCGGCGCTTTTGATCCTGCTTGGCTTCCATCCCCTTCCCTCAGACCTCGACCCAGCGGCGCAGCAGGTTGTGATACACCCCGGTCAACTGAGTAACGGATGGATGGTCCGGTACGTTGACAGCCAATCGCTGGATCGCGGTATCCATGTCGAAAAGCAGGCTTCGCTGCGAATCCTCCCTCACCAGGCTCTGGATCCAGAAGAAGGAGGCCAGCCGCATACCCCGGGTGACCGGATTGACGCGATGCAGGCTGGTGCCGGGATACAACACCATGTCACCGGCGCTGAACTTGATGCTCTGCGCGCCATAGGTGTCCTCGACCACCAACTCCCCACCGTCATACTCATCCGGCTCCACCAGGAACAGCGTGGCGGAGATGTCCGTTCGCACGCGATGCGGTGTGCCACGCACGTCACGCACGGCGTTGTCCACATGCACCCCGAAGTTGCCGCCGCCCGAATAGCGGTTGAACAGCGGCGGGTAGATCTTGGCCGGCAGTGCTGCGGAACGGAACAGCATGTTGCGCGCCAGTGTCTGGGAAATGAAATCTCCCCACTGCCGCGCCACCGGATGGTCCTCGGACAACTGCTGGTTGTTCTTGACGCGGCCCGACTGGTGGCCGGCGGTCACGCGTCCATCGACCCAGTCGGCCTGCTCCAGGGCAGCACGGCATTGCGCTACCTGTTCGGCCGTCAAGACACCCGGAATCTTCAGCAGCATGTAGCGTCCTCGGAAAAAGCAAAAACCCCACCCAATATACCGGGTGGGGTTCTTGCTGCGTTACTACGATCAGAACTCGTAGTTCGCCGTCAGCACGGCCTGGCGGCCCTCGCCCGGAGTGGCCCAACCGGTGCCACGCACGCGGGTGTAGTACTCCTCGTCGGTCAGGTTGTTCAGGTTCAGGCGCAAGTTGAACTCACGGCTCGCCTGCCAGCCCAGCGAAGCCTTGTGGACCCAGTAGCTATCCACCCGGACATCGTTCGGTGCGGCAGCCGAGTTGTTCGGCAACACGCTGCCCTGGTACTGAGCGCCGTAGCCCACTTCCAGGCGCAGCGGCAGCTTGTAGGTGGTCCAGAGATTGAAGCCGTTCTTCGGGGTATTCGGCAGGTCCTGGCCCTTCTGCGTGTCAATCGCAGTCGATTCCTTGGCAATGCTCCGCTTGATCTCGCTGTCCAGGTAGGCATAGCTGCCGAAGACCGACCACTTCTGCGTGATCAGGCCGGTGGCGCCGAGCTCGAAACCCTTCACGCGGCTCTCGCCGTCGAGCTGCTGCTCGGGGAGGGTCGGATCCACCGAGGCCACGCGGAAGTTGGTGCGCTCGATGCGGAAGATCGCGCTGGTGAGCTGCAGCCTGGCGTCGAACAGATCCCACTTGGCGCCGATCTCGTAGCTGCGGGCCTCTTCCGGATCGACGTTGCAGTTGGCGTTGGTCTGCGGAGGAGTCGGAGGCGGCGTCGTCACCGGCGTGCAGCTGCCATTCACGGAGGCCTTGGACGGGGTCTGCGAGTTGCCGTAGTTGACGTAGATGCTCGCCGCTTCCACCGGCTTGAACACCACGCCGGCGCGGTACGAGAACAGGGTGTCCTCGTTCTCGGCAGGCACGCCCTTGGCAGTGATGCTGCCCAGGTTGGTGTTGTCTGGGGTCGGGTTAGGCGTCGTCGGTGCCGTATAGGTCTTGACCGTGTAGGTCGTGGAGCTGCCCTCGTTGCGCTCCACACGCAGGCCCGCGGTCAGGGCCCACTGCTTGGTCAGGTCCAACGTATCGGAGAGATAAATGGCCGCGTTCTTCTGCTCACCCTCGCTCTTGCTGGTGCGGAAGTAGTTGGTCGCACCGGCATAGACGTTGTTGGGATTGTAGATGTCCATCAGCGGCAGCGACGCCGGCGAACTGCCGTCGGCATTGCGCAGCGTGTTGCCACCATCCAGCTCAAAGGTCTCGCGCGTGAACTGCACGCCGGTCACCAGGGCATTGGTCATGCCGCCCAGCGTGGTACGCCAGGTCAGGTCGGTCTGGTTGGACACGATCTCGTTGACGGTGTCGCGCACGTTGCCACGCGGACCGGAAGGCGTGTAGCCCGCCGCGGCGCAAGTCGCCGTGCCACCCAGTACGGTTTGGCCGGCCGCGAGGCAAACGTTGCCCTGCGGCGGATCGACGATGAGGAACTGCGTGGTGCGACCAACACGCGACAGGTTGCGCAGGCTCAGCGCATCGTTGAACTTGTGATCGAGGATACCCGTGACCGCGCTGTTCTTGGTCTCCTGGGTGTCGAGGTTGCTGTAGCCGTAGTAGTTGCTGCTGTCCACGCCCGGCACCGGGCGATTGTTGCGGAACAGCACGCCGTACTGCGGAGTGTTGTCGTCTTCCTGGTGGAACAGGGCCAGCGAGAACTGCGTGTTGCCACCCAGGCCGAAAGCTACCGAGGGGGCGATGCCCCAGCGCTCGAACTTCTCGACGTCGCGGCCCGGCACGTCATTCTCGTGCTTCATCGCATTCAATCGCAGCGCGATGCTGTCGGACACCGGCTGGTTCACGTCCGCGGTGGCACGGTAATAGTTGTCAGTGCCCAGGCCAGCGCTGACACGAGCGAATTTTTCCGCCTTGGGCGTCTTGCTGACCAGATTGATCGTACCGCCCACGGCACCGGCGCCGGAGTTGGCGGAGTTGGCACCCTTGACCACCTCGACCGACTCGAGGTTGAAGGGATCGGAGCGGGTGTACTGGCCGCTATCACGGATGCCGTCGGTGGTGACGTCATTGCTGCCGGCGTAGCCACGGATGCTGATGCTGTCGCCGTAGCCGCCGCCGCCCTCGCCTGCGCCGAAGGTGATGCCCGGGACGTTGCCGAGGATGTCGCGCAGCGTCAGGACGTTCTGGTCCTCGATGACCTTCTTGGAGATGATGGTGATGTTCTGCGGCGTATCCAGCAGCGGCTTGACGTACTTCGGAGACTGCAGGGTTTCGACCTTGTACTCGTTGACCTGGCGGTCCTGGACCTTCACGGCCGGCAGTTGCACCTGGTCGGGGGCAGCAGCGGCGGGCGCCGGGGTCTCGGCCGCGGCAGGGGCGGTCTCGACGGTCGGGGCCGCCACGGGGGCATCTTCCGCCATGGCAATGGACGGAACAGCGAACATCGCGGTCAGCGCAGCCGCGACAGGCGTCATACGGAATTTCATCTGCAACACTCCCAGGAAGACTCTCGATGTATGGGCGGCGCCCCAATCCCCGGTGGCTTTCACCATCAACCGCCCTATGTATGCGCAGTCGGAATGAATGCCGATTCTGCGATCAGGTTTTCATTCTACATGAGAATCATTTGTATTCAAATCTGCAATCTTGTCTTCTGCCCTGTCTCCCGCATCCTGCAATGGCCCGGCGGACTGCCGGGTACGGGAAAAGGCCGCCGGATTCCTCCGGCAGCCTCCCCCAATGAATCAATGACTTCGCGCGATACCGAGAAGACTCAGAACCGCATCGTGGCCCCGAGCCAATAGCTGCGTGCACGATCCTTCACGTTGTAGTCGTCCATGCAGAGTTCATAAGCGTCCTGCGCGGCATTGAGCGTGCAGCCGCTGCGGGACAGGAAGTCCTTGTCCAACAGGTTGTTGATACGGCCGTTGAAGGTCAGGGTATCGCTGGCCTTGAAGGATCCGCCGAAATGCAGGATCTCGTAATCCTTGTAGAAGCGATCCTGCGTCCCCACCACGGCACCGCCCGGGCCCAGGATGTTGATGGTGTCGCGGTAACGATCCGCCCTCGCCTCAGCCGTCAGGAAGAGGTTCGTGCGGGCGTTGGCCTTCCAGTCCAGCGTCAGGTTGAGCATGTGCTTGGCCGGCGTGGTGCCCGGAATCGGCTTGCCCTTGTTGGCACCGCTCTTCTGCTCGGACTCGGTCAGCGTGTAGTTGCCGCGCAGGGTCAGGCTCAGCGGCAGCTGCACGCGGCCCGCCAGCTCGACGCCCTGGGTCTCCGCCTTGTCGATGTTGAAGCTCTGTCCAAACGTGGTGTAGCCCAGGCCCGCCCAGCCGGGGCCGATATCCACGCAGCGCTCACCCGGAGCCGCCACCTCGCAATTGGCGATGTTGTCGCCGCTGGCGATCTTGTCCTTGAAGCGATTCAGGAAGAAGGTGATGTTGGCGCTGTAGCCGGCCGGATTGTCGTAGTACACGGCGAATTCGGTGTTGACGCTGGTCTCCGGCTGCAGGTCCGGCGTGCCGACGAAGGGGCTCACACCCTGGCCACCGAAGCCGGTGATGCCGGGGAACAACTGGTTCGGCTTGGGCGCCTTGTAGCCAGTGCTGACGCCACCCTTAACGGTGAGAGTGTCGGTCCCGCGCCAGACCAGGTAGCCGCGCGGGCTGATCTGGCTGCCGAAGCGATTGTGGTCGTCGTAGCGCACGCCGGTGGTCAGGGTCAGGCGCATCGGCAGTTCCCAGTTGTCCTCCGCAAACAGGGCCCACTGCTTGTGCGGCTGGATGGTGCCATCCTGGAAACCGCCGCCGAACATGCCGAAGGTGCCGTCCTCCATCTCCGCGTCCAGATACTGGCCGCCGACGGTGACGACGTGCGCGCCGATCGGCATGTCGAGCTTGGCATCGACGATCAGGCTGTCGATCTCCAGCGCACGCAGCGGGCGCGGCAGCAAGGCGTTCAGGCGTTGCAGTTCCCCGACCGTCAGGCCGCTGGAATTGATGCCGGCGGTGCCGGTGCCGTTGTTGCAGTTGGCCGCCTGGCCGCGGCGCGCGCAGACGTCGTTCCACAGGTCCTGCAGTTCGGCGCGCTCTGCCACGGTGAGAGGCAACGAGCGGCCGAGATTCTCGGTCAGGCTGCGGGTCACCGCCAGCTCGGAATTGCCGAAGCTCCAGCGGGCGTTGTGGGTCAGCGAGATCTGCTCGCGGTCATAGCGCTGTTCGGGCGTGTAACCCACGCGCGGCTGCACCACGCGGACGCAGTTGGGGCTCGGGGTAGCACCGGTGCAAGGCGCTGTATCCACCGGATTGACGACCGCGCTGCGCCACAGCGAGTCGATACCGTCCAGCGTGCCGGTCTGGCCCTGGCTGTTGTCGTAGTTCTGTCTCTGGACGGTGTAGTCCAGCACGATGTCGTGCTTCTCCGCGGGGCGGAACGACAGGGCGAAGCCGGCATTCCAGGACTCAGAGGCCACGCTGCGCCCGCCCGCGCCGAAGCCCAGGGCAGGCAGCCAGTTGCCACCGCCCGGCAGCGGCAGGGGCTCGTAGGAGGGATTGGAGGCATCGCGGTCGTAGAAACCGCCGCGCACTTCCAGGCCCAGCTTGTTGGCGACCAGCGGGCCGCTCAGATACAGGTCGGTGGTCTTCTCGTCGCCATAGACCGAGCTTTCCTGGAGCGTGACGCCGGTGGTCACGGACCCGAGCCAGCGGTCGGTGATCTTGCGCGTGATGATGTTGATCACGCCGCCGATG
Organism: Pseudomonadota bacterium; assembly: GCA_052035235.1. Classification (GTDB taxonomy): domain Bacteria; phylum Pseudomonadota; class Gammaproteobacteria; order Nevskiales; family Nevskiaceae; genus Solimonas_A. Next base: position 42,567 of record JBPOHT010000036.1, read on the forward strand.
GCGTCCGAACCATAGAGCGTGGACATGGGACCACGGACAACCTCGATGCGCTCGATGGCTTCCAGGGGCGGCACGTAGCTGAACTGGCCGCCGCCGAAATTGTTGGGGTAGAGATCGCCGACGTTGCTCTGGCGCTTGCCGTTGATCAGCACCAGCGTGTAGTCCGACGGCAGGCCGCGCATGCTGATGGTGGCCTGGCCGTTCTTGTCGGTGCTCTCCATGCCGACATCGATGCCTTCGACGTCACGCAAGGCATCGATCAGGCTGGTGTAGGGCCGGCTCTGCAGTTCCTCGCGCGTCACCACCGTGATGCTGGCCGGCGCCTCGGTGATCTTCTGCTCGAAGCCGGCAGCCGACACCACGACCGGCGCCAGGTGCACGGCGACCGCCGGAGCAGCGGCAGGCACAGCCACCGGCTTTTCAGCAGCGACGGGCGCGGCAGCATCGTCGGACTGCGCCATCGCAGGCGCGGAAACCGCGGAAAGGGAAAACATGACCCAGGCCGCACGCCGGACGAGGTCCGGGCGGCGCATCGAACGACCACTCTTCATTTGAAGCCCCAATTGATTTCTAGTAGCCGCCCTGCCCGGCTGCATGCGGGGTCAGGCGCGGCGATTTCTGAACGCGGTGCGGGTTCCCGGGTGCGGATGGCGAACCTGGCAGGGACGGAAACAACGGTCCGCAGGGACGCGCCACCGTTGCGGACGAAGGTCCGCCGGGCGCAGGACAGAGGTACTAGGAAGCGGCTGGGGGCGCGCGACTCACGCCGGAGCGGCGCAAGCGGGGATGCCGGATGACCGGCGTGGAAACCTCAGGCGAGAGCCTGGGTGAAGAAACCGGGATCGGCAGGGCAAACGTGTCGAACCACAGGGCCACCGCCAGGACAACGACACCCTGGGGTAGCTGCAACTCAAAGGGCTCGACGCGCCGCTTGGCGACGGCGCCACGGGCCGACAACAGTTCATCCGGAGGCGCCCGGTCGCCGCCATGCTCGGACAAGCCGAATCCGATGTCGTGATCCAGCCACAGGCCCTGCTCCATTCGCTGGCCTGGCGCCAGCGACAGCGCCGCCAGCCAGGCGCACAGCAGCAGGCCACAGAGCGCGAACAGGGTCGCGCTCTGGCTGGGGGCTCTGCGATGGGGGAACAGGTCGGGCACGGCACACCGGAATCGGTCGAGCCGTGATTTTAACAATAATGCTAATAATTATCATTAAGAAATTAATGACGGGACCGCGAGACCCGCGGGGCCCTGCTAGCGTCGCTGCGCGGGTATCGGCGGCAGCAGCGTCTGCGGATCAACGCGCGAGCGGAACCAGCCGATGCCCCAGTGCAGATGCGGCCCGGTGGCACGGCCGGTCTTGCCGGACAGCGCCACGACCTCGCCCTGCCGCACGGGCGCCCCGACGGCGACCTTGAGCGCCGACAGGTGCACCATGATCGAGTGCACCCCATGGCCGTGATCGATCATCAGCGTGCCGCCGGTGAAGTAGAGATCGGGCTCCGCCAGGCTGACGACGCCATCGGCCGGGGCACGGATCGGCGTGCCCACCGGCACGGCGACGTCCACGCCGTAATGCGGCTGCTTGGGGATGCCATTGAGTATGCGCTGGTTGCCGAAGACGCCAGAGATGCGCCCGGTGGCAGCCCAGGCGAAGCGCTGGCGCCAGCCTTGGCCCTCCGTATCGCGATCGCGTGCGGCATTGAGCAGGGCCTGCTCGCGCTCGATGCGCGCCGTCACGGCCGCTGGCGGCTCGACCTTGTCCTGCGGCAAGCCATCGATGCGCTGGATGCTCCAGGGGCGCGGCGCCACGGCATAGCGATGAACCTGCGGGGTGTTGTCGCCCCTGCCTTGCCAGCGCAGCTCGACCTCGGCCGGCTCGTCTCGGTCCAGGCCGAAGACGAAATCGCCCCGTGGGGAAACCCGCAGGGCGCGATCCTTGAACCAGACCTGCGCACCGGGCTCCACTTGGCCGGCCACCAGGCTGCCCTGCTGCCAGGAGCCTTTGAGGTCCAGCGCGGCCGCGGGCAGCGACAGAAGCAAAGCCGTCGTCACCCCGGCGAAAGCCGGGGTCCAGTCACGCAACCAGCCCAGGAGGCTCCTTGAGGGACTGGATGCCTGCTTCCGCCGGCATGACGTTTTAATGAGGTTGGTCAAGCCTTCAGGCGCGCAATCGCGTCCGCCAGCGGCAGCGTCTCCTGCCGCTCCTCGCCACGGAAACGCAGGGTGACCGTGCGCTCCTCGGCCTCCTTGCGACCGACGACGACGATCACCGGGATCTTCTGCGTGGCGTGCTCACGGATCTTGTAGTTGATCTTCTCGTTGCGCAGGTCGGTCTGCGCGCGCAGGCCGGCATCCTTCAGCGCCTCGCAGACCTCGGTGGCGTAACCGTCGGCGTCGGAGACGATCGGCGCCACCACGGCCTGCACCGGCGACAGCCACAGCGGCAGCGCGCCGGCGTGGTGCTCGATCAGGATGCCGATGAAGCGCTCCATGGAACCGACGATGGCGCGGTGGAGCATGATCGGGCGGCGGCGCTGCGAGCTCTCGTCGATGTAGGAGGCATCGAGGCGTTCCGGCATCATCGGGTCGTACTGGATGGTGCCGACCTGCCAGGAGCGGCCGATCGAATCCTTCAGGTGGTACTCGATCTTGGGGCCGTAGAAGGCACCCTCGCCCGGCAGCTCGGTCCACTCCACGCCGGCGGCGCGCAGCGCGGCGCGCAGGGCGTCCTCGGCGCGATCCCAGGCCTCTTCGGTGCCCAGGCGCTTCTCGGGGCGCAGCGCCAGCTTCACGGCCAGATCGGTGAAGCCGAAGTCGGTGTAGACCTGCATCGCCTGCTTGTGGAAGGCGGTGACCTCGGACTCGACCTGATCCTCGGTGCAGAAGATGTGGCCGTCGTCCTGGGTGAAGGCACGCACGCGCATGATGCCGTGCAGCGCGCCCGAGGGCTCGTTGCGATGGCAGCCGCCGAACTCCGCATAGCGGATCGGCAGGTCGCGGTAGGAATGCAGGCCGGCGTTGTAGATCTGCACGTGGCCCGGGCAGTTCATCGGCTTGATCGCGTACTCGCGCTTCTCGCTCGTGGTGAAGAACATGTTGTCCTGGTAGTTGTCCCAGTGACCGGACTTCTTCCAGAGGCTCACGTCGAGGATCTGCGGGCCGCGCACTTCCTGGTAACCGGCCTTGCGGTACACGCCGCGCACGTACTGCTCCACGGCCTGCCAGATGGCCCAGCCCTTGGGGTGCCAGAACACCATGCCCGGCGCTTCTTCCTGCTGGTGGAAGAGATCGAGCTGGCGCGCCAGCTTGCGGTGGTCGCGCTTCTCGGCCTCTTCCACCTGCTTGAGATAGGCCTTCAGCTCATCCTCGGTGGCGAAGGCCACGCCGTAGATGCGCTGCAGCTGTGCATTGTTGGCATCGCCACGCCAGTAGACGCCGCCGACGCGGATCAGCTTGAAGGCGTTGCCGAGCTTGCCGGTGGACGGCAGATGCGGGCCCAGGCACATGTCCAGCCACTTGTCGCCCTGGCGGTAGATGGTCAGCTCTTCGTCTGCCGCGATGCCCTCGCGGATCCACTCGGCCTTGAAGGTCTCGCCGGCGGCCTCGAAGTGCTTCACCGCCGCGTCGTGCTCCCAGACCTCGCGGGTGATGGGCAGGTCGCGCTTCACGATCTCGCGCATCTTCGCCTCGATCTGCTCGAGGTCGGATTCGCTGAAAGCCTGCTCGCGGGCGAAGTCGTAGTAGAAGCCGACCTCGGTAGACGGACCGAAGGTGATCTGGGTGCCGGGGAACAGCTCCTGCACAGCCTGCGCCAGCACATGCGCCGCGTCATGGCGGATGACCTCCAGGGCCTCCGGCTTGTCGCGGGTGATGATGCTGATGCTGGCATCCCGGTCGATGGGACGGGTCAGGTCCCAGAGCTCGCCGTTGACGGTGACCAGGGCGGCCTTCTTGGCCAGGCCCGGGGAGATGCCCTGCGCGATCGCAAGGCCGCTGATGGGCGCATCGAACGACTTCTTGTTGCCGTCCGGAAAGGTGATTTCGATTGCCATGAGTTCCTGCCGAAAGTGGTTTACGACTTGTTCTGGACGTACGCGACGGCGGCCTTGAGCCGCGCGAGCGTTCGGTCACGTCCCAGCAGGAACAGGGTCTGGTCGATGGGCGGCGAGATCGCCATGCCGACCACGGCGACGCGGATCGGCTGGGCCACCTTGCCCAGGCCCAGGCCGCGGCCTTCCGCGAAGCCGTTGACGGCGACGTGCAGCGCCGGCGCGGTCCACTCCGGCAGCGCTTCCAGCGCCGCCGCGAGCTCGGTGAGCAGGGCGGCGCCCTCGGCGGTGAGGTGCTTGGCGGCGTCCTTCTCGTTGTAGCCGTCGAGATCGGCGTAGAAGAATTTCGACTTCTCCGCCATCTCCACCAGGGTGCGGCAGCGCTCGCGCTGCTGCTCGATCACCGGCTCCAGCGCGGGGCCGTTGGCCGGGTCCACGCCGATGCGGCGCAGGTGCCAGTCGAACTCCGTCGCGACGATGGCCGGGTCGGTGATCTTCAGGTACTGGTGGTTGACCCAGTAGGCCTTCTCCATGTCGAAGCGCGCTGGCGAAGCGGAGACATGATCGAAGTCGAACTTCTCGATCATCTCCTGGCGCGTGAACATCTCCTGGTCGCCATGGCTCCAGCCCAGGCGCACGAGGTAGTTCAGCAGCGCCTCGGGCATGAAACCCATGGCGCGGTACTCGGTGACCGACAGCGCGCCGTGGCGCTTCGAGAGCTTGGCGCCGTCGGTGCCCAGGATCATCGAGACGTGCGCGTACGCCGGCGGCGTAGTGCCGAGCGCCTGCAGGATGTTGATCTGGCGCGGGGTGTTGTTGACGTGGTCGTCGCCGCGGATGACGTGGGTGATGCCCATGTCCCAGTCGTCCACCACCACGCAGAAATTGTAGGTGGGCACGCCGTCGGCGCGGGCAATGATGAGATCGTCGAGTTCCTTGTTGTCGAACACGATCTCGCCCTTGATCAGGTCCTTCAGCACCACCTGCCCATCGGTCGGGTTGCGAAAGCGCACCACCGGCTGCACGCCTTCCGGCGGGGTCGGCAGGACCTTGTCGCGCTCCGGGCGCCAGCGGCCGTCGTAGCGCGGCTTTTCCTTGCGCGCCATCTGCTCGGCACGCATCTGGTCCAGTTCTTCCTTGCTGGCATAGCAGTGGTAGGCGGTGCCGGCGGCCAGCATCTGCTTCACCACCTCCGCGTAGCGGTCGAAGCGCTGGGTCTGGTAGATCTCGGCGAAGTCGGACTTCAGCCCCAGCCAGGCCATGCCCTCGAAGATCGCATCCACCGCTTCCTGGGTGGAGCGCTCACGGTCGGTGTCCTCGATGCGCAGCAGGAACTTGCCGCCGAAGCGCTTGGCGTACAGGTAGGAGAACAGCGCGGTGCGGGCGCCGCCGATATGGAGGTAGCCCGTGGGGCTGGGAGCAAAGCGGGTGACGGCCATGATGAGGGCTTTTACGATGATTCTTCGGGCGAAATCAGGATTTTAACAGGAAGAACCGCCTGCGACCGATTACAATGCGGGGATGATCCGCCTGTTCGTAGAGCAACTGACCGTCCTGGACTGCGCCTTCCTCGACCCCCAGCGCGGCCTGGTGGGCGAAAGCTGGATCGTGGACGTCGAACTGGCCGGGGACCTGGATCAGCAGTCCATGGTGCTGGACTTCGGCGAGGTCAAGAAGCGCCTGAAGAAGGTCCTGGACGGGATCGGTGACCACCAGCTGCTGGTGCCGCACCGCCATGCCGGCCTCAGGCTGCAGCACACCAGCCAGGGTAGCGAGCTGCATTTCAGCGGCCCGGCCGACGGCCCCATCGAGCACCGCTCCCCCGCGGACGCCATCTGCGTGGTGGATGCTCCCACCATCACCACCGAAAGCCTGACCGCCCACCTGCAGCCCCTGGTGGCGCAGCATGTGCCCTCCAACGTCGCGGAAGTGCGCCTGAACCTGCGGCATGAGGTGATGGACGGGGCCTACTACCACTACGCCCACGGCCTGAAGAAGCACATCGGTCACTGCCAACGCATCGCCCACGGTCACCGCTCGCGCATCGAAATCCGCCTGGACGGGCGGCGCGAGGCCGCGCTGGAACAGGCCTGGGCCGACCGCTGGAAGGACATCTACCTGGGCACCCAGGAAGACGTGGTGCTGGACAGCGTCGAGCGCGTGCGTTTCGAGTACACCTCGGTGGACGGCGACTTTGCCCTGGAGCTGCCGGCGCAGCGCTGCGAGCTGCTGGACGGCGACACCACGGTGGAGAAGCTGGCGCGCTACATTGCCCGGACCCTCCACGCCGAGCACCCCGGCCGCCAGGTGGAAGTCCGCGCCTACGAGGGCGTGATGAAGGGCGCCATCGCCCGCGCCGGGTAGTGGTTTCCGCGCCGACCGCCCGTCGGCACGGGCTGGCAAAACGCAAGATCGCCCCCATTCATTCCGGATTAATGCCCGCCGAGCGAAAGTAGCGGCGTCCACTACCGGAAACGACCATGCGCCTGTTCCCTGCCGTCCTTGTCCTGCCGAGCCTGATGCTCGCGGGCTGCGTCGCCACGGGTCCGTACTATCCGCAGGAGGTCGGCCGGGTCTACGGTTACGACAGCTACTCCACCTACGATCCCTACCCTCCGACCTATTACGGTCCGGACGTCTACTACTACTCGTACCGGCCGGCCCCGGATTATTACTACCGCCCGGGCTACGGCTATTACCGCCCGCAAGCCTACGGCGTCCGTCCGAGCCGCCCCCCGGACCGCGATTACGGACACAACGATCACGGTGGCCATGACCACGGTGGCCCGAGGCCGCCGCGCCCGGGAACGGGCCCCGACCGCCCGGATCGCCCCGACCGCCCGGATCGCCCGGATCGCCCGGATCGCCCGACGACCGGACTCTGGGGCAGCACCCGTCCCGATCCGCCCCCGCAGGCCCAGCCGCCGTCGCGCCCGGAGCGTCCTGACCGCAAACCCGGCCTTTGGGGAGCCCAACGGCCGGATGCGGCTCCGTCACGCCCCTCCCGTCCCCCGGTGGAATCGGCGCCTCCGCCGAGGCTCGAGCGGCCTCAGGCGAACGGACCCGGGCGCTCCGAGGGCGAGCGCCGGCGCGGCTGGGGCCGTGCCGGTGGCTGAAGCCGGGAAGCATTTGCAGGCGCTGGCGCCTATAATGTCGCCCGCTTTTTATGGTTAACCGGATCGAACATGTCCTTTTCCGATATCCAATTCTTCCCCCGCGTCACGATCGAACAGGTCGAGGAAGGCAATGAGCTCGCGCCGAAGTTCGACGAGCATGGCCTGATCCCCTGCGTCACCACCGCCTCCCACAACGGCGAGGTGCTGATGCTGGGCTACATGAACGCCGAGGCACTGAGGAAGACGATCCTGACCGGCGAAGCGCACTACTGGTCGCGCTCGCGCAAGGTGATCTGGCACAAGGGTGCCACCAGCGGCCTGACCCAGAAGGTAGTCTCCCTGCGCATCGACGACGATCAGGACGCCATCTGGCTCAGCGTCAACGTCATCGGCGACGCCAGCTGCCACGTCGGCTACCGCTCCTGCTTCTATCGCTCGGTGCCCACCGGCGAGGGTCCGGACGTGCGCGTGCTGAACTACGAGGAGAAGGAAAAGACCTTCGACCCCAAGGCCGTGTACGGCGACGCGCCGAACCCGACCATCCTCTGAGCCGTCTTTCAGAGACCCGAACGAGGCCCGCCATGCGGGCCTCGTTCGTTTTGGGTACTTGGAACGACCGCTCTGGCTGCGGCTTTCCATGACACAGCCCCGGGAGTAGGCTGTGGAGCATTATTCATGGCCATCTCGGGGGAGAATGTCCCATGTCGCTCAGGCCCGTCTCGCGCGCCGTTTCAGTCGTTGCCGCCTTGCTGCTCTCCATGGGTTCTCCGCTCGCGGCACCGGGGGACCCCATCGGCACGCCCTCGGAACTGGCCGCCCCGACAGTTCCGTTCGGAACCGCTGATCTGGCCCGCTTGCCCGACGGCCGCGCGATCCACGTCTGGCTCGCTCCGACCCGGCCCGACTACCTGACGGCCTATCACCTCATGGTCCAGCGCATCGCCGCGGACGGATCGGCGCAGGGCCCTGCACTGCGTGTCGACGCCAGCCCGGCCACGGTTGGCAATGCCCGGGTCGCCGTCGATGCCGCCGGCAATTTCGTGATCGCGTGGGAGCAGTACGCGGTACTGGAGAGCGGCATCGAGCGACAGGGCCGCATCTTCCAGCGGCGCTATTCGGCCAACGGCACGCCCCTGTCGGCACCGCTGCCGGTGGACACCGCCGGGCTCGCGGACGAATACGACCAGACCAACCCGGCCATCGCGATGAACGCACTGGGCCAGTTCGTCATCACCTGGCACACCTACCGTCGCGTCCGCGATGACCCTCCCTACTGGCAGGTCTACGAAGGGCCGATCCTGGCCCGCCGCTACGCCGCCAATGGCACGGCGCTCGCGGGTACCGAGGTGGTTGCCGAGCGCAAATCCGGACCGTTCCGCGTATATCCGAGCGGCTTCTACGGTTTCGGGGTGGGTTTTGCCTCCGAGTACGCCTCCGACGGCCCGGCGGTGGACATGGGACCGGACGGTGGCTTCGTGGTGGCCTGGACCTCGGGTTCGGTGACCGGCGTGGTCGCCGGGCTGCCAATCCTGCGACAGCGCCTCTCGGCCGGCCTGCAATCGGTCCAGGCCCAGCGCTTCGACTCGGCGGGCAACAAGCTCGGCAAGCCCTCCCAGGCCATATCGCTGGTCAGCTGGGAGGCTGTGTTCGACGGCCCCACCGTGGCGCTGACCCCGGACGGCGGCTATGCGCTCGCCTGGATCCAGTACCAGCCCCTGCGCCTCGAGGCGAGCCGCCGCGGCACCTTCATGCGGCGCTACGACGCCTCCGGCAAGGCGCTGGGCCTGGCACCGGTCGAGGTGTTCCGCGACAAGCCCACGTACTCAGGTCCGCAATCGCCACTCATCGAGGCGGATGCCAACGGCAACATCATCATCGCGGTGCGGCCACTGGGAGAGCCGGGCCAGTTCCGCAGTATCGCGTCCCGCGTCTTTGGCCCGGACAGCCGGGCGCTGGGGCCCATGACGCTGGCCGGACAACTGCCGAACACCACTAGCGCAGGACTTCCACGCATTTCCCTGCATGCGAATGGCGACTACCAGCTCTCCTGGGCGGCAGGCATCTGGACGGGCTCCTCGAACCGGGGAGCCCTGCTGACCCAGCGCATCGACGGCCCCTGATTTAGGGCTCCGGCGGCGCGTTCCACCAAGCTGCCGCACGCCGCCGCCAGCCCTCGACCATGGGGGCAGCGGCGGGAGTCGGCAGCGACACCGATAGCGCACCCTCCACGCCGGTGACGTACTGCCGCGCACCAAGGGCCTCGTAACGCGTCACCACCTCCGGCCGCGGATGGCCGAAATGGCTGCGCCAGCCAGCGGCGTGGATCACCACGCGAGGCTGCACGGCGGCAACGAACTCCGGAGCCGAGGAACTGCGGCTGCCGTGGTGCGGCGACACCAACAGATCAGCCCGCAGCCGTTCCGGATAGCGCTCCACCAGCCGTCGTTCCGCCGCGCGGTCGATGTCGCCGGTGAGCAAGGCCACCTGCCCTCCCGACTCGATTCGCAGCACGCAGGAGCGATGGTTGTCGTCGCCTTCGCCCGAGGCGGGTGGATGCAGGCTCTCGAAGTCCACCCCATCCCAGTGCCAGCGCAGGCCTTCGACGCAGGGCGGATGACCGGGGGTGCCGAACTGCTCGGTGATGCGCAGGCGTGCCTGCACCGCCGGAATACCGCCAGCATGGTCGTTGTCGCCATGCGACAGCAGCAGGCGATCGAGCCGGCCGACGCCGCGACTGAGCAGATACGGCACCACCACCGAATCGCCAGCGTCGAAGCCCTCCTCGAAGGCCGGCCCGGCGTCGTACAGCAGGGCATGGTTCGCGGTACGCACCACCACCGCCAGGCCCTGGCCGACATCCAGCGCCGCCAGCTCGAGGCCCCCATCGGGCGCTTGCCGCTGCGCAAAGGCCAGCGGCAGGAAGCACAGCAGCCCCAGCGGCCGCAGCGGCAGGCCGCGCGGCGCGAACAGCAGCACCGCACCGAGCAGGGCCAGCAGCAGCGCCGGCCAGGCCGGGCTCCAGGCAATCCAGGCCTGAGGCCAGTGCGCGGCCTGCTCCAGGCCCAGGCGCAGCCAGCCCAGGGCGTCGGCGCTCCAGCCCAGCAGCGGCACGCCCGCCGCCGGCCACAGCGCCGCCAGCAGCATGGCGGCGAGCAGCAGCGGGGTCATCAGCGCGAAGGCCGGTACCGCCAGCAGGTTCACCAGCGGTGCCGGCCAGGACAGGCCATGGAAGAAGTACAGCGTCAGCGGCGTCAGCACGACGCTGAGCATCAGTTGCAGCAGCACGGCGGCAAGCAGCCAGTGCGGCGTCGCCAACCGCCCGCTGCCGACGTAGAAGATCGCCGCCACCGCGCCGAAGGACAGCCACAGACCTGGGCTGGTGATCGCCAAGGGGTCGAACAGCAGGATCAGCAGCCAGGCCAGTGCCAGCACCCGCGTCGGCTGCCCCAGGCGGTTGGCAAAGCCCGCGGCGATCACCAGCAGGGCCATCAGCGCCGCGCGGGCCACCGGCGCCTCGAAGCCCGCGATCACCGCATAGCCCGCCGCGAACAGGCCTGACATCAGCCACCCGGCCTTCTGCGCCGGCATCCGCAACAGCAGCGGCGGCCATAGCGTCCACAGCCAGCGGCCCAGGAAGAAACCCACCACGGCCATGATGCCGATGTTGAAACCCGAGATCGCCACCAGATGGCTGGTGCCGGTGCGCCGGAAGACCTCCCAGTCGGCATCGCGCAGGCCGGATTGCTCGCCCAGGGTCAGCGCCGCCACCATCGGCGCTGCCGGGTGCCCCGGCAGCCAGCCGTCGATCGCCTCCAGCAGTTGCTGGCGCAACGCCAACAGGCCCTGGCCCTCGCCACAGCGGGCCGCCGCGCGCACGGTGGCGGTGCCGCCGATGCCTTCCCGCAGCAGCCAGGCTTCGTAGTCGAAGCCGCCCGGATTCAGCGAGCCATGCGGGCTGCGCAGCTTCAGTTCCAGTCGCCAGCATTCGCCGGCACGCACGGTTTCCGTGGTGCGGTACCAGCTGACGCGCAGGTGCCTCGGCAGGCCATCGCCGGGTTCGGGATCGAAACGGAAGCGCCAGATGTTCTGCTGCGGCGATCGCGGATCGCGCTGCTGTTCCGGTAGCGAGGACACCTGCCCTTGCAGCGTCAGCACCTCCCCGTGCCGCTGCACGGGCCAGCGCTGCTCCAGCGCCCGCTGCGCCTGCCACAGCGTGATGCCCAGGCCCAGCGCGAGGAACAGGAAATGCCAGCGGAAGCGCCAGCGCGGCAATGCCGCGACCAGCGGCAACGCCAGCCAGGGCCAGGACGGCAGCTCGCGCCAGGCGTGCACGAGCAGCACGCCCAGCGTGAAGCAGAGGATCAGGACGCGGAGGTCGGCACCAGCCGGCCGCTGTCCAGGGTCCATATGCGGTCCATGCGTGCGGCCAGGCGCAGGTCGTGGGTGACGACGACCAGGCTCGTACCGAGCTCCTGGTTCAGTTCCAGCATCAACTCGAAGACGCGTTCGGCGGTCTTGGTGTCGAGGTTACCGGTGGGCTCGTCGGCCAGCACGCAGGCCGGCCGCGTGACCAGCGCGCGCGCCACCGCGGCACGCTGGCGCTCGCCGCCGGAGAGCTCGCCCGGCTTATGCTGCAGGCGATCGCCCAGGCCCACGCGCTTGAGCAGGTCGCCGGCCTGGTCGTAGGCCTCCCGCTCGTTGGTGCGGCGGATCAGCAGCGGCATCGCCACGTTCTCCAGCGCCGAGAACTCCGGCAGCAGGTGATGGAACTGGTAGACGAAGCCCAGCGACTGGTTGCGCAGGCGCCCGCGTGCGGCGTCAGTCAGCGCCGACATGCGCTCGCCAGCGACCCAGACTTCGCCGGTGCTGGGCTCGTCCAGCCCACCCAGGCAGTGCAGCAGGGTGGATTTGCCGGAGCCGCTGGCACCGACGATGGCGACGCGCTCGCCTCGGGCGACTTCGAAGTCGATCTGGCTCCACACGTCCAGCCGCAGTCGTCCGTCGTCGAAGGTCTTGGAGAGATTGGTTGCTTTGAGGATCGTCATGGCCCTACTCGTAACGGAGGGCTTCGGCCGGCTGCACGCGCGACGCGCGCCAGGCCGGGTAGATCGTGGACAGCAGGCCGAGCGTCAGCGACAGGATGCTGATCTTGGTGACGTCGCTCCATTTGAGCTCGGACGGCAGGTCGCTGATGTAGTAGACGTCCGGCGCCAGCACCGGGCCGCCCATCAGCATTTCCAGCAGCGGCACGATCCGCTCCACGTTCAGGGCCAGGGCGATGCCACCGACCACGCCCAGCAGCGTGCCGACCACGCCGATGATCGAGCCCTGCACCATGAAGATGGCCATGATCGAACGCGGGCTGGCGCCCAGGGTGCGCAGGATGGCGATGTCGGCCTGCTTGTCCTGCACCACCATCACCAGCGTCGAGACGATGTTGAAGGCCGCCACGCCGACGATCAGCGACAGGATGATGAACATCACCATCTTTTCGGTCTTCACCGCGCGGAAGAAGTTGGCGTGGCTGCGCGTCCAGTCGGACACGAAGTAGATGCCCGCCATGTCCTGCGCCAGCTCGTGCGCCACGCGCGGCGCCTCGAACAGGTCGTGCAGCTTCAGGCGCACGCCGGTGACGTTGTCGCCCATGCGCAGCAGGGTCTGCGCGTCCTGCAGGTTGATCAGCACCATGCCACGGTCGTACTCGTACATGCCGACCTTGAACACGCCGGCCACGGTGAAGCGGCGGAAGCGCGGCAGCACGCCGGCCGGCGTGACGCTGGCCTGCGGGATCATCAGGTCCACCTTGTCGCCGGGGCCGACACCCATGGCCTGGGCGATCTCGTAGCCCAGCACGATCTTGTATTCGCCGGGCTTCAGGTCCGTGAGCTGGCCGGCCTTCATGTGCTGGGCCACCTCGTTGACGCGGGATTCGCGCTCCGGGTCAATGCCGCGCAGCAGGGTGCCGGACAGCTCGCTGCCGACCCGGATCATGCCCTCGCCCTCGATGTAGGGCGCCACGGCGACGATTTCCTTGTGGGTCTCGGCCTTCTTCGCGGCGTCCTGCCAGCCCGACAGGCCACCCTCGAACGCCGAGATGGTGGCGTGGGAGGCCATGCCGAGGATGCGGGTCCGCAGCTCGCGCTCGAAGCCGTTCATCACCGACAGCACCGTGATCAGCGCCATGGCGCCCACGGCGATGCCGGCCATGGAGGCGGCGGAAATGAAGGAAATGAAATGGTTACGCCGCTTGGCCCGCGTGTAGCGCAGCCCCGCGTAAAGTTCGAATGGATTTCGCATTTCTGGGTCTTCTGGCCCGGGTATTACAGCATGGACGCCGCGTGCTTGGCTCTGGGCAGACCGCGCCGGAGCCTGCGCGTTCCCTGGAATGCGCTCCCGCACCCGACATCTGTTGCCGCCCTCCCGCGGGGTGCTATAGTGCGGCAAAACTGATCGGGGTCAGTGAGTTATGCGCACTACTTTGCTTGCTTTCGCAGTTGCGCTCGGCGCCCTCGCCGGCGCCGCCCAGGCCGATGTGCTGGCTCTGCCGGAGGGCGCTTCGTCCGCCCCGGTCAGCGTGCCCGCCCGCGGCAGTTCCATGGCCACCGTCAGCCAGCAGTTCGGAGAGCCGTCGACCAAGCACCCGGCCAAGGGTGGCGGTTCGGTCAAGCATCCGCCGATCACGCGCTGGGACTACCCGACGTTCTCGGTGTTCTTCGAACGCAGCTCAGTGATCGACGTGGTGGTCAAGGGCGTGCCGATGCCGATCCAGAACAAGGATGAATTGCAACCCGCGAGCCCCTAGAATCGCGGGCCGCTGAACCGTATCCAAAGGGGCGCGCAAGCGCCCCTTTCTCGTTTGTGGAGAGACCGATGTCCGTGATCCTGCCCTCCGAGTGGGCCCCGCAATCCGCCATCCAGCTGACCTGGCCGCGTCCGGACGGTGATTTTGCCGAGCGTTTCGACGCGGTGGAGGACAACTTCCTGCGCCTGGCCGCCGCCATTACCCGCTTCCAGGACCTGATCGTGGCCTGCGGCGAAGACGTGGAGGGCCTGCGCGCCCGCCTCGTCGCCGCCGGCTGCCCGGCGGCCCGCCTGAAGCTGTACGCGGTGCCGGCCGATGACGTCTGGGCCCGCGACCACGGCCCCATCACCGTGTTCCGCAACGGCAAGCCGATCCACCTGGACTTCGTCTTCAACGGCTGGGGCAACAAGTTCGATGCCTCGCAAGACAACGAGGTCACGCAAGGGCTGGCCGGGCAAGGTGCCTGGAACACCCTGGTGGAATCGATCGCCTTCGTGCTGGAGGGCGGCGGCATCGAGAGCGACGGCCAGGGCACGCTGCTGACCACCGAGCGCTGCCTGCTGGCGCCCACGCGCAATCCGCAGTTCGACAAGGCCCACATCGAGGCCAAGCTCAAGGCCTGGTTCGGCCTGGAACGCGTGCTGTGGCTGAAGCATGGCGACCTGCTGGGCGACGACACCGACGGCCACATCGACACCGTCGCCCGCTTCTGCGATGCCTCCACCATCGCCTACCAGGCCTGCGACGATGCCAAGGACGCGCACTACGAAGACCTGAAGGCCATGGAAGCAGAGCTGCAGGCGCTGCGCCAGGCCAACGGCGAGCCCTACAAGCTGGTGCCGTTGCCGCTGCCGACCGCGATCTTCGATGAGACCGGCAAGCGCCTGCCGGCCGGCTACCCGAACTTCCTGATCATGAACGGTGCCGTACTGGTGCCGACCTACGGCGTGGAGACCGACGCCGAGGCCCTGCGCCGCCTGGTGCCCTGCTTCCCGGGGCGCGAGGTGATCGGCGTGGACTGCCGCACCCTGATCCACCAGTACGGCAGCCTGCATTGCGTGACGATGCAGATTCCGTCCGCCGCGGCCTGACCCGGAGCGCATGATGACCACCAAGACCCAGATCCTCCGCGTTGGCCTGGTGCAGCAGAGCTGCAGCGGCGAGCGCGAGCCCACCGTGAAGACCACCGAGCAGGGCATCCGCGAGGCCGCCGCGCGCGGCGCGCAGCTGGTGCTGCTGCAGGAACTGCACACCGGCCTGTATTTCTGCCAGCACGAGGACACCAGCCTGTTCGACCTGGCCGAGACCATCCCCGGCCCGTCCACCGAGCAGTTCGGCGCGCTGGCCGAGGAACTGGGTATCGTGCTGGTCACCTCGCTGTTCGAGAAGCGCGCGCCGGGGCTGTACCACAACACCGCCGTGGTGTTCGACCGCAGCCGCAAGATCGCCGGCACCTATCGCAAGATGCATATCCCGGACGACCCGGGCTACTACGAGAAGTACTACTTCACGCCCGGTGACCTTGGTTTCACGCCGATCCAGACCAGTGTCGGCAAGCTCGGCGTGCTGGTCTGCTGGGACCAGTGGTATCCGGAGGGCGCACGCCTGATGGCCCTGGCCGGCGCCGACCTGCTGCTCTACCCCACTGCCATCGGCTGGAACCCGCAGGACCCGGAAGACGAGCAGGCCCGCCAGCGCGACGCCTGGGTCACCATCCAGCGGGCCCATGCCGTGGCCAACGGGCTGCCGGTGCTGGTGGCCAATCGCGTCGGCTTCGAGCCGGACCCCGCCGGGCAGTGGCCGGGCTCGCGCTTCTGGGGCCACAGCTTCGTCGCCGGCCCGCAGGGCGAATTCCTGGCCAAGGCCGGCGAGGAGGCCGAAGTGCTGGTGGTGGACGTGGACCTGGCGCGCAGCGAGAACGTGCGCCGCTGGTGGCCGTTCCTGCGTGACCGGCGCATCGACGCCTACGGCGACCTGGTGAAGCGGTACATTGGCTGATGCGGCCATGAGCGGCCGCGACGGAGCGGCATGCAGTCGATAGAAGTCGTCCTGGCGATGCTGCTGGCGGTGCTCGCCAGCGGCTATCTCGTGCGCATGCTGCCCTTCAGCCTGCCATTGCCGCTGGTGCAGATCGGCCTGGGGGCCGTGATCTCCGGCGTGTTCAAGCAGGGCGTGGAGCTGGACCCGGACATCTTCTTCCTGCTGTTCCTGCCGCCGCTGCTGTTCCTGGATGGCTGGCGCATCCCCAAGAGCGGCCTGTTCCGCGACCGCGGCGTGATCCTGGCCCTGGCGCTGGGCCTGGTGGTGTTCACCGTGCTCGGTGCCGGCTTCCTGATCCACTGGATGATCCCGTCGATCCCGCTGCCGGTGGCCTTCGCCCTGGCCGCCATCATCTCGCCCACCGACCCGGTGGCGGTCTCGTCCATCGCCGCGCGCGCGCCGATCCCCAAGCGGATGATGCACATCCTGGAGGGCGAGTCGCTGCTGAACGACGCCTCCGGCCTGGTCTGCTTCCGCTTCGCCGTGGCGGCCGCGATGACCGGCGGCTTCTCGCTGGCCTCGGCCTCGGTCACCTTCCTGTGGGTGGCGCTGGCCGGCCTCGCGGTGGGCGTGGCGGTGACGCTGGCCATTGCGCGCGCCCAGAACTGGATTTCCCGGCACTTCGGCGAGGAGAGCGGCTCGCCGATCCTGGTGAGCCTGCTGACGCCCTTCGGCGCCTACCTGTTGGCCGAGCACCTGGCGGCCTCGGGCATCCTCGCCGCCGTGGCGGCAGGCATCACCATGAGCCGCGTGGAGCTCAGCGGCCAGGCCTTGGCCAGCACCCGCGTGCAGCGCGCCGCGGTCTGGGACACCGTGCAGTTCACTCTCAACGGCATCATGTTCGTGCTGCTCGGCGAGCAGTTGCCGGGCATCCTCAGCGACGCCCTGGGCTCGGTCGAGGAAGCCGGCCACATGAACACCTGGTGGCTGGCGATCTACGCCCTGGGAATCGGCACGGGACTGGCGCTGCTGCGTTTCATCTGGGTCTGGAGCTCGCTGCGCTTCAGCCTGATGCAGGCCCGCTGGCGGGGCGAGCGGCCGGAGCCCCCGCACTGGCGCCTGGTGGCGGCAATGTCGCTGGCCGGCGTACGCGGTGCCATCACCCTGGCCGGCGTGCTGACGCTGCCCCTGCTGCTGCCCGACGGCCGCCCCTTCCCGGCCCGCGAGCTGGTGGTCTTCCTGGCTACCGCGGTGATCCTGCTGTCGCTGATCGTGGCCAGCCTGGCCCTGCCCCGGGTACTGCGCGGCCTGCAGATGCCGGCCGAACCGGCCGAGCGCCAGGAAGAGGACCTGGCCCGCCTGGCCGCCGCGCGCAGGGCGGTGGCGGCCATTGAGAAGGCCCAGCGGGAGCTGCCGGCCCGTGCCGGAGAGGCGGAGCTGTACACCGCGGCGGCGGCCCGGCTGCTGGCGCTGTACCAGAACCGGCTGCATGATGTTGCCCCCAGCGGGACCGATGCGGCCCAGTTGCGGCAGGCCGACCAGATCGAGCGGACGCTGCGCCTGGCCGCGCTGCAGGCGGAGCGCGAGGAGATTTTCACCCTCGCCCGCCACCGCCGCATCTCTGACGAGACATCGCGAAAGCTGGTGCGCGAGATCGACCTGATCGAGTCGCGCTACCGCTGAACCGGAGGACAACATGCGCAATATCCTGATGCTGAGCCTGGCCCTGCTGGCCACCCCTGCCCTGGCGGCCAAACCCGCCGCCGACGAGGCGCTGCGCGTCACGCAGTTCAAGTGGCTGTCCGGCTGCTGGGGTTTCGACACCGCCGACGGCGTCTACGAGGAACAGTGGACCACGCCCACCGGCAACAGCATGCAGGGCCTGTCGCGCCGCATCGGCGAGGGCTACACCCGCGAGTACGACTTCATGCGCCTGGTCACCAGCGGCGGCGGCGGCTTCGATTTCGTCTCGCAGCAGTACGGCGGCGACGAGAGCCGCTACAACTCCAGCAGCGTGGCGGCCAACCGCGTGGTGTTCGAGAACCCCGAGCGCCCCTTCCCGCGCAAGATCTCCTACGAGTACGCCGCCCCCGACAAGCTCACCATGCGCCTGGAGGGCACCAGCGATGGTCGCCCCATGGGCCTGAGCTTTCCGATGAAGCGCAAGAGCTGCCCCTAAAGATTTTTCTTCACTTAGCACAGGAAACACCGTGAGCAACGAACTGGAGCTGTTCCGCGACAACGTCCGCCGCTTCTTCGCCGACGAGGTCGAGCCGCATTACGAGAAGTGGGAGAAGGACGGCATCCTGCCCAAGTCTCTCTACCTGAAGATGGGCGAAGCCGGACTGCTCTGCGTGGACCAGCCGGAGGAATACGGCGGCATCGGCGCGCCCTTCGAGTTCTCCTGCGTGATCGTGGAGGAAGCCGCGCGCATGGGCTTCCTGGCACTGGCCTCCAACCTCACCGTGCACTCCGACATCGCCGCGCCCTACATCCTGCACCTGGGCACCGAGGAGCAGAAGCAGAAGTACCTGCCGCGCATGGCCTCCGGCGAGTGCATCGGCGCCATCGGCATGACCGAGCCGGGTGCCGGTTCCGACCTGCAGGGCATGAAGACCAGCGCCCTGCTGGAGGGCGACACCTACGTCCTCAACGGCTCCAAGACCTTCATCACCAACGGCCAGAACGCCGGCGTCGTGGTGCTGGCCGCCAAGACCGACCCCAAGGCCGGCGGCAAGGGCACGACCCTGTTCACCGTGGACACCGACCTGCCGGGCTTCAAGCGCGGCCGCAACCTGGAGAAGATCGGCCTGCACTCGGCCGACACCTCGGAACTGTTCTTCGACAACGTGCGCCTGCCGGCCTCCACCGTGCTGGGCCGTGTCGGCGGCGGCTTCGGCCACCTGATCGACGAACTGCCGCGCGAGCGCCTGGTACTGGCGGTCAGCGCCATCGGCCATGCCCAGGGTGCGATGGAGAAGACCATCGATTACGTCACCACGCGCAAGGCCTTCGGCCAGGCCATCGCCAGCTTCCAGAACACCCGCTTCGAGCTGGCCAAGATCAAGACCGACATCGAAGTGCACCGCGCCTTCACCGAGAAGTGCGTGGCGCTGTATGCCGAGAAGAAGCTCGACGTGCCGACCGCTGCCATGATCAAGCTCTCCACCACCGAGATGGAAGGCCGCGTCACCGATGCCTGCCTGCAACTCTTCGGCGGCTACGGCTTCATGGCCGAGTACCCCATCTCCCGCTACTGGGCCGACGCGCGCATCCAGCGCATCTACGGCGGCACCTCGGAAATCATGAAGGAAGTGATCGCGCGCTCGCTGGTCGGGCGCTGATCGCGGGTTGATGATCCAGGGGCGCGGCCATGCCGCGCCCTTTTTTGTGAACGGCTTCCCGTTTGTCGCTTGCGCGTCACCCACCATGCCGTAGCATGCAACCCCATCACCGACGCAGGGGAAACGCCGATGTCCGACACCCGCTTCCGCAAGGTCTCCGCCGGCCGCGGCCTGGCCTGGATCTCCGAAGGTTTTGGCCTGTTCAAGCAGGCACCGCTGCTGTGGATCGGCGCGCTGGTGCTCTGGATGATCCTGGCCATGCTGCTGTCCCTGATCCCTTTCATCGGCTCCCTGGCCGTGAATCTCACGTTCGCGATGGTGCTCGGCGGCATCCTGCTGGGCGCCCGCCAGCAGACCCTGGGCCATCCGCTGAGCCTGGACGCCCTGCTGGGCGGCTTCAAGGCGCCATTGCGCGAACCCCTGCTGCTGCTGGGCGTGGCCTACCTGGTGGGCGCGATCGTGATCGCCATCGTGGGTGCCCTCATGGTGATCCTGGTCTTCGGCACCGCCGCATTCTCGGGCGACATGCAGGACTTAAGCTTCGGGGTCGGCACCATCATCGCCGTCCTGCTGATCCTGCTGATGGCCGTAGCCTTTTCGTTGGCCACCTGGTTCGCTCCCGGCCTGATCGTGTTCCATGGTGTCAAGGTCGTGGATGCGCTCAAGCTCAGCTTCGCCGCCGGCATGGCCAACCTCGGGGCCCTGTCGGTGTTCGGCATCATCGCGATCCTCCTGGCGCTGGCGGCGATGATCCCCTTCGGCCTGGGCCTGATCGTACTGCTGCCGATCCTGATGGCCGCCTCCTACCCCTGCTTCCGCGATGTATTCGGCGACGGATCACCGCCTGGAGAAGTGCGCGAATCCTCGATCCAGTAGAGCAGCCTGGACCAAGCATGAGAGCCCGCATTGCGGGCTCTTGTGTTTTGGGGGCTTCACCGGGGGCCACGACCTGACTCACTCGTCACTTTGACGAGGGCCAACGGCGGGTTTACATATCACCGCGTCGCGAGACCTGCGCGGCTCCGGTCATGGTCTCGCGCAAGCCCCAAATTCCATATCCAGAGGAACCCATGTCTTTCCGCATTTGCCTGGCGCTCACGGCCGCCCTGCTGTCCGGCTGCGCCTCCGTCGATCATCGCCCCCTCACGGCTGAAGCCTCCGCGCAGTTGCAGGGCAAGCGCATCGTATCCACCCAGTACCCGATGCCCGACTTTGCCGCGTTCACCGCGGGCAAGGCCGCCTTCGCCATCGCGGGTGCGGGCGCCATGATCGTCGAGGGCAATGGCATCGTCCGCGACAATGGCATCCCGGACCCGGCACTGGCGATCAGCAAGGCGCTCACGGAGCGCTTGCTGGCGGCGCGCAAGGTGGCGCTCGTCAGGTCCCAGGCCGTGGCCCCGAGCGACGAGGTGAGCACACTGGTGGCGACCTATACGGGTGCCGACTACCTGCTCGACGTGAAGACCCTCGGCTGGATGTTCAACTACTACCCCACCGACTGGGCGCACTACAAGGTGACCTACAACGCCCGCCTGCGCCTGATCGACGCATCCAGCCAGAAGGTGGTCGCCGAAACCATGTGCCAGACCGTGCAGGGCGATGACGCCAACCCGCCCACGAAAGACCAGTTGCTGGCCAACCGTGCCGCGCTGCTCAAGTCCTACCTCGACAAGGGTGCGGCCGCCTGTGTCGATGTCCTGGCGCGCGACGTGCTGCAGCTCTGAGCCTGAAGGGCCGGCCCGGCGGCACCGCCGCCAGGCCGGCCTCCCTGTTCCCTGCGCTGCCCCACTCGGGCAGTATGGCCCTCCGCCGCAAGGATGCAGGCGCATGGAGGGCAAGATGGACTTCCTGATCAATCTCGACGTCGACGATCTCGGCAAGGCCGAGCGCTTCTACACGGCAGCCTTCGGCCTGAAGCCCGCGCGTCGCCTGGGCAGCACCGGCCTGGAGATGCTGGGCGGCCCCGCACCGCTCTGGCTGCTGGAAAAGCCGGCCGGCTCGCCCGCTTCGGGTACCATGGGCGAAACACGGCGCTACGGCCGGCACTGGACCCCGCTGCACCTGGACTTCGTCACCCCGGACATCGACGCCGCGGTAGCGCTCGCACTGGCCGCCGGCGCGGTACTGGAGCAGCCCGTATCCACGCATGCCTGGGGCCGGCTGGCGCTGATGGCCGATCCGTTCGGGCACGGCTACTGCTTCGTGCAGTTCCTCGGGCGGGGTTATGACGAAATCGCGGAGTAGACGGACTTGATCAACGCCAGGGAATCCCTGCGACGCCTGCAGGAAGGCAACCACCGCTTCGTTTGCGGCGACCGCAGCATGGACGCGGCCGCCGAGGCGGCGCGGCGCAACCAGCTCGCCAACGGCCAGGAGCCGTTCGCCATCATCCTCGGCTGCTCGGACTCGCGCGTGCCGGCGGAGATCGTCTTCGACCAGGGCCTGGGAGACCTCTTCGTGATCCGCGTGGCCGGCAACATCGTGGCGCCAACGCAGATCGGCAGCGTGGAATTCGCCGCCGAGAAGTTCCGCACAAGACTGGTGGTGGTGCTGGGCCACACCTGCTGCGGCGCCGTGGAAGCCACGGTGGACGAGTTGACGCGCCCCGCCGGCAACCAGTCGCTCAACCTGCGCACCATCGTGGATCGCATCCTCCCTTCGGTCTCGCCGCTGATGGACTCGCCGCTGCGCCACGACCGTCCGGCCCTGTTGCGCGAGGCCGTGCGCGCCAATGTGCGGGTCTCGGTGAATCAGCTGCGCCAGGGCTCTGAGATCCTGGAGAACCTCGTGCGCAACGACGGCCTGCTGGTCGTCGGCGCCGAGTACTCGCTGGAGACCGGCAAGGTCGACTTCTTCGACGGCCTGCCGCCCGCCTAGCCATGCTGATCCGCGCGTATCGCCCTGGAGAAGAAGCCGCGTTGCGCGAGGTCTTCCACTCCTCGGTGCACCAGCGCGCCCGTCGGAATTACTCCGCCGAGCAACTGGACGCCTGGGCGCCGCTCGAGTATGACCAGGACTGGTGGAACAACCGCATCCGTGGCAACCGCCCCTACGTGGCCGAGATCGAAGGCCGCATCGCCGGCTACGCCGACCTGCAGGACTCCGGCTACATCGACCAGTTCTTCGTCGCCGGCGGCCAAACCGGCCACGGCGTGGGTAGCGCCCTGATGCGCCACCTGCTGGCCGAAGCGACCCGGCGGCGCATCGGCGGCCTGTTCGCCGACGTCAGCCTCACCGCGGAACCCTTCTTTGCCCGCCACGGCTTCGTGGTGGAGACGCGCCGCCAAGTGATGGTGCGGGGCGTCAGCCTGGCCAATGCGCGCATGCGCCGCGCCGCCATGGAACCGCCCGTGGCGCGCTCGGGCCAGTATCAGCAGGACGAGGAGAACCCGGCCTGAGCCACCGCAGGGCCATCACCCGCACGAGCGCTGCTGGAGCGCCGGCAGGAGCCTGATCATCGCCGGCCGCCATGGCATGATGCACCCGGTTTTCCATGGAAGAGCCTTGAGCCGATGCGCACCCTGCTGTCCCTGCTGCTGATCGCCTGTGCCGGTACCGCGGCCGCGCAGCCGCTTGCCCCCAGCCTGCCGGCACCGGCGCCCTTCGCGGCTCCGGCCGCGCCGGTGAACGTCGCTCCGGTCTACCCTGAGGCGGAGCGCATGGCCGGCCACGAGGGGCGCGTGATGCTGGACGTACAGGTATTGGTGGACGGCAGCGCCGGCTCGGTCAGCATCGTCCAGAGCTCCGGTTACCCGGCGCTGGACCAGTCGGCCCAGGAAGCGGTGCGCCAGTGGCAGTTCAAGCCCAAGCTCGGTCCCGATGGCCGGCCGGTGACCTCCCTGGTGCGCCTGCCGGTGGACTTCCGCCTGGCGCAGGCACAGACGGCCAGCAGCACGGCCCTGCAGACGCTGATGCAGCAACCCTGCTCCCAGCTCACGGCGGAGGTCGCCGAATTCCGGGCGGCCGCACCGGAGCGCAGCCTCGGCGATCTGCCGATCTTCCGCACCAGCGGCGAGCTGGTGTTTGCAGCGGCCAGCCGCAAGAGCTCCGAGGTGAAGGCCCGGGTGCTGCGCACGCTGCCGCAGCTCTATGAACAGGTGGTGCTGGACTGCGCCGCCACGCCCGATGCGATCTATGAAAGCGTGCTGGCCGACGCCACGCGGCGATTGATGCGATAGCTCAGGGTTGCGCGTCCAGCGGCGCAGGGTCGGCGCCGGTGGCCAACATCGGTTGCAGCGCCCAGAGCTCGCGCGCCACCCGGGCGAAAGCCTCGCCGGCCAACTGGCTCACCGCCGCCACGTAGACTTCGGGCTCTGCGCCCTCCGGCAGTGGACGCTCGCCCTTGATCACCAGGTTGCGCAGCGGCCGACCCTCGCGGTCGTTGACCAGGAACTCCAGCGACAGCACGGCACGGCGCCCACCCTCGGTCTGCAGTTCCAGCTGGCGGATCGCCGGTTGCACGGAAACATCTCCGCGCACGCGGTTGCCGGCGGTGTAGACCTCGGTGGCGCCGGAGGCCCGCAGCGAATCGACCAGCGCCCCATGCAGTTCCAGACCCGGCGACTCCGCCCAGAAGTGACGGTAGTACTGGCGCAGGGCCGACCCGCGCGCCCACAGCAGCGGCCGCTCGGCATAGACCCCCGGCGCACTGAAGGGCATGACCACCACGCGCGGCGCGAAGGCCCCGAGGGCCGCGGCGGCGGGAGGCTCCAGACGGTAGTAAACCTCCTGCGGCGGCGTTGGTGCGGACAGGCAGCCAGCCAGCAGCGCGGCCAGCAGGATCGGCAGGAGCAGCTTCATGGTTTCACCTCGGCCGGCGGGCCGTCTTCGCGCGGCGGTTCCGGGGCCCGCAGCAGGGTGCCGGGGCTGCGGCGGATCTGGCGGCTGAATTCCTGCAGGTTGCGGGTGCTGCTTTCCACGTTCTGTGCGATGGACTCGGAGCGCCGCGACAGGCTCTCCAGCGTCAGGCGCAGCTCGCGCAGTGCCGCCAGCGCGTCGGGGGTGGCCTGCTCCAGTTGCTTGCTGCTGTGGCGCAGGCTCAGCATGGTCTGGTCGGCGTTGTCGATGGTGCGGCCCAGGGCCTCGACGCGCTGCGGCGACAGCATGCGGTCGGTGCGCTCGCTCAGGCGCTGCAGGTTGGCCAGGATCGTCGGCACCTCCGCGGAGGCGGCCGCCATGACCTTGTTGCTGTTCTGCGCCAGCGGCCGGATGTCTTCCTGCAGGATGGTGCCGAGCAGGGTGACCTGGGTGTTGAGGTTCTTCAGCAGCGGCAGCAAGGCCTCGTCGGTCAGCTCATCGACGTTGCCGGCCAGGCCCTCGACGGTGGACATCAACCCACCGGCGCCGCCACCGGTGATGGTCGCGCCGGGCGCCAGCGCCTGCGGGCTGACGCCGGCGGAGATCTCGATGGTCTGCGGCGCCAGCACGCCACTGGCGGTGGAGCGCGCGATGCTGTCGCTGGGAATCTTCCAGCCCTCGATCACCGACAGGCGCACGCGAAAACGCATCTGCCCCTGCTGCTCGAAGGGCTCGATCTCCTCGACCTGCCCCACCGGGTAACCTTCGAACAGCACCTTGGAGCCGAACTTGAGTCCGGTGACGTTGCTGTAGAGCGTGTAGTAGGTCTCCGTGCTGCCGGTGCGGCCGGCCAGGAAGGCCAGCGTCAGCACCAGGCTGGCGAGGCACAGCAGCACGAAGCCGCCGACCAGCGTCAGGTTCCATTTTTGGTTGATCATGCGATCGCTCCGTCGCTCACCGGTCCGCCGGTGAGGCGCTTCAGGTATTCCTCGGGATTCAGTTCCAACGGCTGGATGCGCCGGTTGAGCAGCGCCTGCACCCGCTCGCTGGAGCTGGCCCTGACCTCGGCCACGCTGCCGCAAACCAGGATGTCGCCGTGGTCCAGCACCGCGATGCGGTCGGCGATCTTGAAGGCGCTTTCCAGTTCGTGCGTAACCACCACCAGGCTCATGCCGGTGGCATCGCGCAACTTCAGGATCAGCTCGTCCAGCGAGGCCGCCACCACCGGGTCCAGGCCGGCGCTGGGCTCGTCCAGGAACAGCAGCCGTGGGTCCATGATGATGGCGCGCGCCATGGCGGCGCGCTTGATCATGCCGCCGGAAAGCTGTGCCGGCATCAGGTTCTCGCAACCGGCGAGGTTCACGATGTCGAGCTTGAGCCGCATCATGATCTGCATGGTGGACTCGTCCAGCCGTGCATGCTCGCGCAGCGGCAGCATGACGTTCTCACCCACGCTCATGGAGCTGAACAGCGCGCCGCCCTGGAAGGCCACGCCCATCTTGCGGCGCAGATCCACCAGGCGCTGCGCGGGGATGGCGTTGATGTCCTCGCCCAGCAGGCGCACATGGCCGGAGTGCGGCACCTGCAGGCCCAGCAGGTGGCGCAGCAGCGTGCTCTTGCCGGAGCCCGAGCCACCCATGATCACCATGATCTCGCCGGACTGCACCTGCAGGTCGATGCCCTTGAGCACGGTGTGCTCGCCGTAGCGGGCCACCAGCTTGTCCACTTCGATCACGGTGCTCATCGGGTCATCAAGAAAGTGAAGACCATGTCGGTGATCACGATGGCCGAGATCGCATGCACCACCGAGCGCGTGGTCATGCGGCCCACGCCCTCGGCGCCGCCGGTGACCCCCAGGCCATTGACCACCCCGACCAGCGTGATCAGCATGCCGAACAACACACTCTTGCCGATACCATGCAGGATGTCGTGGTTGTCCAGGTACAGGCGCAATTCGCCGAGATAGGCAGTGAACGACATGCCCAGCTCCAGTGAGACGTAGATGCCGGCGCCGAGCAGCGCCACCATGTCGGAGTACCAGGTCAGCAGCGGCACCATCAGCACCATCGCCAGCAGCGAGGGTGCCACCAGGTAGCGCACCGGGTTGATGCCGATCACCGTCAGCGCGCTGATCTCCTCGTTGATCTTCATGGTGCCCAGGCGCGCCGCCAGTGCCGAGCCGGAGCGGCCGGCGACCAGGATGCCGGTGATCAGCGGCGCGAACTCACGGGTGATCGACAGTGCGATGCCCAGGGTCACCTGGCTCTCCGCGCCAAAGATGCTGAGGGTGTGGATGCCCTGGATCGCCACCATGGCGCCGATGGCAAAGCTCAGCACCGTGACGATGGGCAGCGCGCGCAGGCCGATGTCCACGCATTGCACCAGCACCGCGGAGAATCGCACCGGCTGGCGCCGCCGGGCCCCGGTGAAGATCCAGCCCAGGCTTTCCAGCAGCAGCACAGCCGCCAACCCCAGCTCGGCGATGCCGGCCAGCGTGTTGCGTCCGATCGTCTCCGCCGCATTGCGCATCAGGTCACCGGTGGTTCGCGGGATATCTCAGAGGATGCGGAAAACCTTGTCCAGGCGCGCCAGGGCCAGCACCTTCTGCACGGTGCCGCCGACGCGCACCAGGGAGAATTCATGGCCGGCCGACTTCGCCTTCTGGAAGGCCTCCACCAAGCTGGCGATGCCGGAGGAGTCCATGTAGCGGACCCCGCCCATGTCGACCACCACCGGCATGCCCCGGCCCACGGCCTCCAGCAGCGTCTGGCGCGCCAGCGGCGAGGTTTCCAGGTCGATATCCCCAGTCAGGAACACCGTGGCCGCGCCGCCTTCCTCGTTGATGCGGAAACTCATCCCTGCTCCCCGTCTTGCTTGCGTGCCAGGCGCTTGCTCAGTGCCAGGCGGTTGCCGGCCCCGCGCGGTGGCCGCAGGTATTTCATGCTGTCGGTCAGAGCCGACATGAAGTAGGTCCCCAAGCCCCCAGGCCGCAGATCCTCCAGCGACCGTCCCCTGCACTCATCCTGTTTGACCGGCGGCGCGAAGTCCACCAGTTCCACCGTCAGGCGCCCGGCGATGCGACGCATGCTCAGGTCGATCCGGCCGCCCACGTGATCACGGTAGCCGTGGCGGATGATGTTCTGGCAGGCCTCGTCCACCGCCAGCACCAGTTCCTGGGCGGTTTCGGCGGCCATGCCGGCCTTGCCGGCGATGTCGGCCACCAGATGGCGGATGACCTTGAGCTGGGTGGCTTCCGCGGGGAAGGACTGGCGCAGCAGCAGGTCACGGCGCGCGCGCTTCGGCGCCTTGCCCTCCACCACCAGCAAGGTGATGTCGTCGCGCAGGTCCGCGCCGTCCGGCGCCAGCGAGTCCGCCAGCGCCTGCACCCGCTCGGCCAGCGGCAGGCTGGCATAGCGCCCGATCAGGGCCTGGATGCCCTCGGCACCGCGCATGGCACCGCCCTCGTCCCGGCTCTCGGTGCAGCCGTCGGTATACAGGTAGAGGCTGCCGCCATCGAGCCTCAGCACCGTTTCCGGATAGACCCCGCTCTCCGGCGCCACGATCCCCAGCGGCGGCTCCTCGGCGGCAAAGGCATGGTACTGACCGTCGCGATCGCGCCAGACCGGGGGCTCGTGCCCGGCGTTGGCGAAGCGCACGGTATAGGTCCTCGGGTCGTAAATCCCCACGACCATGGTCACGAACATGCCCTGGGACATGGTCTCCATCAGCTCGGTGCCGATGCGCGCCAGCAGCTTGCCGGGCTTGCGCATCTGCCGCGCCTCGCTGCGGAACAGCGTCGCCGCCTTCACCGCAACCAGGGCGGCGTTCATGCCCTTGCCGGAGACGTCCGCCAGGGCAAAGGCGATGCTGCCGCCGGGCAGCGGCAGCACATCGTAGAAATCGCCGGAAACGCCGCGGGCGGGCAGGTTCACGCCGCGCACCCAGTCGCTGCTGACGCTGTCACGCGGCAGCAGTGCCCGCTGCACGCTGGCCGCCAGCTCCAGCTCGCGCCGCGTGCGGGCCTGCTCCACCTGCTGCTGCATCAGCCTGGCATTGGTCAAAGCCAGCGCCGCCGCATTGGCCAGGGTGGCCAGGGCCTCGCAATCACGCTCCGAAAAGAGGTTGTCGCAGTCGCGCCGGTTCACCACCTCCACCGCCCCCAGGCGCTGGCCCTTGACGCTCAGGGGCGCGCAGATCAGCGAGCGTATCTGGTAGTCCATCTGTGCCGAGGGCGGGACGAAATCGGGGTCCAGGCGCGTATCGGCCACCAATTGGGCCTCGTCGCGCTGCACCGTACGGCCGACGATGCCGGTGCCGACGGGAAGGGATAGCCCCGTGATGTCGCTGGGGCCCACGCAGGCCTGGCAGACCAGGCGTGCCCTGGGATCGTCGTGCTCCCCCTCCAGCAGGAATAGCGAGGCAGATTCGGCATTCATCGCCTCGGCGATGCGGCCCAGGGCCCGCCTGACCATGGACAACTCGATGTCGAGGCTGGCGAAATCCTCCAGCAACTCGGCGAACAGCGAGAGATAGTCGGTGCCCGGGCTGCTCCCGGCCGGCGTCTCCAGTGCCACGGCTATTCCTTCTGCTCCTGGCCCTCGGCATCGGCCGGCGCCGGTTCGGCCGGGGCTGCCTTGGGCTTTGCCTGGATGTCGTCCGGATCCACCAGCTTGTTGACCTTCAGCTCAGGCGGCAGCGCCCACTCGCCCAGGTCGTGTCCGGCCGCACGCATGGCCTTGGCCATCTTGAACAGCTGGCGGTCATTGCCCTTGGTACTGCAGAAGCTGCCCGGACGCGCCACCATGACCTGGAACTGCTCCAGGAAGCGCCCACGATCGGTCACCACGTTGCCGCTACTCAGTTTCGAATTGGCCCATTTCTGGGCGCCAAGGAACTCATCGGTGTAGACCACCGTGGCCCCGCCGCCATCGACCACGATCATGACGACGTTGCCCTGCTTGGCGCAGCGGGCTCGCTGGCTGAAGGCTTCGAACAAGGTTTTCTGCTTGGCAACCATCCGGCGTCCTGCTCCTGGGAGTCATCCCCCGCCTTCCCGGCGGCGGGTCCGGATCGATATTGACCCGGCGACCGTCAAAAGACCACTTTAGCGCCCCAGGCCCCGCGAACCCGGGCGGCGGACGGGGTAGAATTGCCGCCTTTCCAGCGAACAGCCCCATCATGTCCCAGTACGTCTACACCATGAACCGGGTCGGCAAGATCGTGCCGCCCAAGAAGGAAATCCTTCGCGATATCTCCCTGTCCTTCTTCCCCGGGGCCAAGATCGGCGTGCTGGGCTACAACGGCGCCGGCAAGTCCACGCTGCTGAAGATCATGGCCGGCATCGACAAGGACATCGTCGGCGAAGCCCGCCCGATGCCGGGGCTCAAGGTCGGCTACCTGCCGCAGGAGCCCAAGCTGGACCCGACCAAGAACGTGCGCGGCAACGTCGAGGAAGCACTCGGCGAGCTGCTCAAGCTCAAGTCGGACCTGGAGGCGGTCTACGCTGCCTACGCCGAGGAGAACGCGGACTTCGACAAGCTGGCCGCCCGCCAGGCCGAGCTGGAGGCCCAGATCGCCGCCGCCGACGCCGAGAACATCGACCTGATCCTGAACAAGGCCGCCGAGGCCCTGAACCTGCCGCCCTGGGAGGCCGACGTCACCAAGCTCTCCGGTGGCGAACGCCGCCGCGTGGCCTTGTGCCGCCTGCTGCTGTCCAAGCCGGACATGATCCTGCTGGACGAGCCCACCAACCACCTCGACGCCGAATCGGTGGCCTGGCTGGAGAAGTTCCTCAAGGACTTCCCGGGCACCATCATCGCGGTCACCCATGACCGCTACTTCCTCGACAATGTCGCCGGCTGGATCCTGGAACTGGACCGCGGCCACGGCATCCCCTGGCAGGGCAACTACTCCTCCTGGCTGGACCAGAAGGACAAGCGCCTGGAGACCGAGCAGAAGCAGGAAGACGCCCGCGCCAAGGCGATCAAGGAAGAGCTGGAGTGGGTGCGCAAGAACCCCAAGGGCCGCCAGGCCAAGAGCAAGGCGCGCATCAAGGCCTTCGAGGAGCTGTCTTCGCAGGAATACCAGAAGCGCAGCGAGACCAAGGACCTCTATATCCCGCCCGGCCAGCGCCTGGGTGACATGGTCATCGAGGTCAGCGACCTGGGCAAGAAGTTCGGCGACCGTACCCTGTACGAGGGCGTGAACTTCAAGGTGCCGCGCGGCGCCATCGTCGGCATCATCGGCGCCAACGGCATGGGCAAGACCACGCTGTTCCGCATCCTCACCGGCCAGGACAAGGACTACCAGGGCACGGTCAAGATCGGCGAGACCGTGCAGTTCGCCTATGTGGACCAGAGCCGCGACGACCTGGACGGCGACAACAGCGTATTCAAGGAAATCTCCGGCGGGCTGGACATCCTGCGCGTCGGCAATTTCGAGATGCCCTCGCGCGCCTACATCGGCCGCTTCAACTTCAAGGGCGAGTCGCAGCAGAAGCGCGTCAAGGAGCTCTCGGGCGGCGAACGCAACCGCCTGCACCTGGCCAAGATGCTGCTGCAGGGCGGCAACGTGCTGCTGCTCGACGAACCGACCAACGACCTGGACGTGGAAACCCTGCGTGCCCTGGAAGAGGCGATCCTGGACTTCCCGGGCTGCGCCATGGTGATCTCGCATGACCGCTGGTTCCTGGACCGCGTCGCCACCCACATCCTCGCCTTCGAGGATTCGGGCGAGGTGACCTGGCTCGAAGGCAACTACCGCGAGTACGAGGAAGACTTCCGCCGCCGCACCGGCTCCGAGCCGGGCGTCAACCGCCGCTCGCGCCACAAGAAGCTGGCCTGAGCGAGATGGAAGCTGGCCTGAGCTCGACAGATGGCCGCTGATCAATGGTAGATAGTGGTTGCAGGAACAAGGCCCGCTTCGGCGGGCCTTGTTTTTCCCTACTATCCACAGACGACCCTCTGCCTCAGCCGACACCATGAGCCCGACCGCCGCCCCCCTGCCCCCCGCCCTGG
Source organism: Pseudomonadota bacterium (assembly GCA_052035235.1). Lineage (GTDB taxonomy): Bacteria > Pseudomonadota > Gammaproteobacteria > Nevskiales > Nevskiaceae > Solimonas_A. The sequence goes on from JBPOHT010000036.1 coordinate 73,674, forward strand.
CCTACCGCTGGCGCCACGGCGCCCTGCAGCCGCTGGAATTCGTGCAGCAGTTGCCGCCGGACCAGCTTCTGGCCGTGGACCGGCAGAAGCAGTTGCTGATGCGCAACACCGAGCGCTTCGTGCGCGGGCTGCCGGCCAACCATGCCCTGCTGACCGGCGCCCGCGGCACCGGCAAGTCCTCCCTGGTCAAGGCCATGCTGGCGGCCTACGCCGGCGACGGCCTGCGCCTGGTGGAGGTGCCGCCGCACGACCTGATCGACCTGCCGGAGATCGTGGCACCGCTGCGTGGTCACCGCGAGCGCTACGTGCTCTACGTGGATGACTTCTCCGTGGCGTCCAGCGATCCGGCCCTGACGGCCCTGAAGACGGCCCTGGACGGCGGCGTCGAGGAGCCCCCCGAGAACGTGCTGATCTACGCCACCAGCAACCGCCGGCACCTGATGCCGGAATCGCGCCGCGACAACGGCGAGTACCACTGGATCGACGACGAGCTCCACCCCGGCGAATCCACCGAGGAGAAGATCGCCCTGTCGGAGCGCTTCGGCCTGTGGCTGTCGTTCCAGTCCTTCAACCAGGACCAGTACCTGGACCTGGTGCGCCTGCACCTGGGCAACCTGGGCCATACCGCCTGGGACGAGGAAACCGAGAAATCGGCGCTGCGCTGGGCACTGAACCGCGCCTCGCGTTCAGGGCGTGTTGCCCGGCAATTCGCACGGGATTGGGCCGCCTCCGCACCGCGAACGGCGACAAGCTGAAAAACATCTGTTAAGCGCCTAAAAACTGGCTAGAATTCGCCCCATCAGGGGCCGGGGCGCCGCACTATAAGCGGCCATCATCAATCAGGGCCCCATGCGGTTCTTTTTTTGATGAGGAGATTCGAATGGCGTCAGCCCCCCTGCGGCGCGTGGCATTGCCCGCCCTTGCCCTGTCCAGCTTGCTGGCCGCCACCCCGGCTTCCGCCCTCAACCTGAGCCTGTTCGACGGCCAGGTCGAAGGCGTGCTGAACACCGCCATCAGCGTCGGCGCCGCCTGGCGCATGCAGGCGCAAAGCCCGGACCTGATCGGCAAATCGAACCTCAACCCGGATCTCTGCAACCAGCAGTACCAGCAGTGCCAGTCGCTGTTCCGCGACCAGATCTACCCGTCGCAGCGCCTGTCCAACGCGCCGGGCCAGTTCAGCATGCGCAACGACGACGGCAACCTGAACTACGACAAGCACGACATGGTGCAGGGTGTCGCCAAGATCACCCAGGACATCAACCTGACCTGGGGCGAGTTCGGCTTCTTTGCCCGCTGGCTGGCGTTCTACGACTTCGTCAACAACGACTTCACCGAGTACCACCCCAACCGCATCACACGGGAGAACGTCGGCCAGGTCGGCTACGCCGGCGACAACGACGTCTCCAACCGCTACTTTGCCACCAAGCGGGTCTACGGCCCCGGCGGCGTGGTGCGCAACAAGCGCAACGACGGCGAGGTGCTGCGCCAGATCGGCTCCGACCTGCAGTGGCTTGACGCCAATTTCTACGGCCGCCTGCCGGTCTGGGGGGACAAGGAAATCAGCTTCAAGGTCGGCCGCCAGACCATCAACTGGGGTGAATCCACCCTGCTGGTGATCGGCTCGGTCAACCAGGCCCAGCCGGTCAACGCCAACAACCTCTATCGCGTGGGCTTCCAGGTGGAGGAGGTGTTCACGCCGATCGCCTCGGTCTTCGCCAGCATGGACGTGTTCGAGAACGCCACCGTCGAGGCCTACTACCAGCTCGAGTGGCAGCCAGTGGAAGCGCCCACGCCGGGCAGCTACTTCGGCTTCGCCGACATCGGCACCAACAACGCGGTGATGAACGCCAACCTGAGCTTCGGCGGCTCCGCCGAAGACCCGGACCGCGCCTACCGCGGCGACAGCGCCGCCACGCAGACCGGCTACCTCGACAACCCGCTGACGCTGGTGACGCCAACCTCGGCCACCGTGCTGCGCGACAAGGACCGCGAAGCGCGCGACAGCGGCCAGTACGGCCTCGCCTTCAAGTACTACGCCGAGAATTTCAACTCCGGTACGGAGTTCGGCTTCTACTTCATGAACTACCACTCGAAGCTGCCCTACGTCAGCTTCATGTCCACCGATGCCTCCTGCGCCCGCCGCGAGGGCAACCCGATGGGCATCGACGTCACCAACACGCTCGAGTACATCGCCGCGTGCAAGGACAACCCGGTCTTCACCAACGGCAACGCGCTCAACCCGAATTCACCCTCGTTCCAGCTGCTGACCGACGCCCTGCCCCTGTTCGTGCAGCCGGGCATCCTCAACGACCTGGGCCTGCTGCAGAACCCCCTTGGCGGCATCGTGGACCTGCTGCGCGCCCTGCCGACGCTCGCCGGCGGCGGCAACCCGAATGCCACCGGCACCACCCGCTCGGCCGTGGCACTGGACACCGCGCGCATCTTCTTCGAGTACCCCGAAGACCTGAAGATGTTCGGCATGAGTTTCAACACCACGGTTGGCGACTACTCGATCCAGGGTGAAGTGGCCTACCGCCCCGACCAGCCGCTGCAGGTCGCCATCGCCGACCTGTCGCAGGCCGCCGCCGGCCCGACGCTGACCCGCTGCCATGACCCGAACCTGAACTGCGCCGGCTCGCTCGCCGGCGGCCAGGGCTTCGACGAGAACGGCAACCAGGTCCACTACGACCCCAGCGACTTCCTCGACCAGGATGGCACCAACCCCTACCGCGACACGGTCAACATCCTGCTGGGCCACGGCCCGGGCTCGGCGCGCGCCTTCCCGAACTTCGTGATTCCCTACCGCGGCGGCGTGGTCGGCGAAAATGCACCGAACAGCTACATCCGCGGCTACGAGCGTTTCGATACCTTCCAGTTCAACCTGGGCTTCACCCAGGTGCTGGGCGCCACCGACAATCCTTTCGGCGCGGACCAGATTCAGCTGGTGGGCGAGTTCGGCGCGGTCTGGATCCCCGACCTGCCGTCGCTGGACCAGTTGCAGATCGAAGCACCGGGTGTCTTCACCAGCGCCACCGCCGGTGCCGACGGCTCGGGCTTTGTGCTGAAAGACCCGTCCCTGCCGCACAACGCCCAGAGCAATCCCTGGGTGGCCGTGGGCGGACAGCAGCAGGCCTGCTCCACCAACCCGACCTGCAGCTACGGCCCGGACGGCCTGCGCTTCAACCCTCACCAGGCCAACCTGGATGACTTCGTCGACAAGTTCTCCTGGGGCTACCGCATCATCAGCATCATCAAGTACGAGAGCGTCGCCCCTGGCATCAGCCTGCAGCCCTTCATCGTCTGGAGCCACGACGTGAACGGCACCGGCCCCGGCCCGGCCGAGAACTTCGTCAAGGGCCGCAAGTCGGTGCTGGCGAACCTGGAGACGCGCTACAAGGAAGCCATTTCCTTCACCGTAGGCTACGGCTGGTACTTTGGCGGCGGCGACAACAACCTGTACAGCGACCGCGATTTCGCACAGGCCTTCGTGCGCTACCAGTTCTGAGAAGCAACTTTTGTAGAAAAAAGCCCGCTCCAGCGGGCTTTTTTTTTGCCGTTTCGCATGACGTAAGATGGCGCCAATCACGACCGAACCCCACGAAGGGTACGGCACTATTCCTGACGAGGGTTCCCCCATGAAGAACAGCCGCACACGGTTGATCCGTTCCATTCCGGCGCTGCTGGCCCTGGCCTGCGCCGCTCCTGCCCAGGCCCTCACCTTCGACTTCGCCGGCGGCGAGGTCACCGGCGTGCTCAACACGGCGATCACCGCCGGTGGCGCCTGGCGCATGGAGGACCGCGCCTCCGACCTGGTCGGCAAGGCCAACCTGAACCCCGACCTCTGCGGCGGCCGCTACCAGTCCTGCCAGGGCCTGTTCAAGGAGCAGACCTACCCGGCGCAGCACCTGGCCGCCGCACCCGGCCAGTTCAGCATGCGCAACGACGACGGCAACCTGAACTACGGCCGGGGTGACATGGTCCAGGGCGTCGCCAAGGTGACGCAGGACCTGACGCTGAACTGGAACGGCTTCGGCTTCTTCGCGCGTTGGCTGGCGTTCTACGACTTCGTCAACAACGATTTCACCGACTACCACCCCAACATGATCACGCCGGAGAACGTGAACCGCGTGGCCACCACGGGGAACGCGGAATCCAACCGCTTCTTCACCCGCGTCTACGGCAAGGGCGAAGCCGTGCGCAGCCAGCGGCGTGACGGCGAGGTGCTGCGCCAGGTCGGCAGCGACCTGCAGTGGCTCGACGCCAACATCTCCGGGCGCCTGCCCCTGTGGGGCGACAAGGACATCTCCTTCAAGCTCGGCCGCCAGACCGTGAACTGGGGCGAGTCCACCTTGCTGGTGATCGGCTCGGTCAACCAGGCCCAGCCGGTGGACGCCAACAACCTCTACCGCGTCGGCTACCAGGTGGAAGAGGTGTTCACGCCGATCGCCTCGCTGTTCGCCAGCATGGACGTGTTCGAGAACGCCACGGTCGAAGCCTACTACCAGCTCGAATGGAAGCCGGTGGTCGCGCCGGCCCCGGGCAGCTTCTTCGGCTTCAACGATATCGGCACCAACAATGCCATCGACAACCTCAACCTGACCTTCGGCACCTCGCCCGACGATCCGGACCGTGCCTATGCCGGCGCCACCGCGCGCCAGCAGCTCGGCTATGCCGACAACCCGCTGACGCTGATCACGCCGACCACCACCACCTTCCAGCGCGGCCGTGACCGCGAGGCCAGCGACCAGGGCCAGTTCGGCATCGCCTTCAAGTACTACGCCGAGAACCTGGGCTCGGGCACCGAGCTGGGCTTCTACTTCATGAACTACCACTCGAAGCTGCCCTACGTCAGCTTCAACTCGTCCGCGGCCTCCTGCGCCCGCGCCGAGGGCAATGCGCTGGGCATCAATGCCACCAACACCAGCAGCTTCCTGCAGGCCTGCCCCAACGTGCCGGTCACCACCAATCTCGGCGCCACCCTGCGCCTCACCGGCGACGCCCTGCTGCTGGGCCTGTCGAATCCGGCGATCCTGGCGGACCTTGGCCTGAGCAACCTCGCGGGCCTGGGCGAACTGCTCACCGGCCAGCCGGGCCAGCCGCATTCCAATGCCATTGCCCTGGACTCACCGCAGCCCTTCTTCGAGTATCCCGAGAACCTGAAGATGCTGGGCTTCAGCTTCAACACCACCCTGGGCGACTACTCGATCCAGGGTGAGGTGGCCTACCGCCCCGACCAGCCTCTGCAGGTCGCCGTCACCGACCTGGCCTTTGCCGCGCTGGGTCCCACGCTGACGCGCTGCCACGACGCCAGCCTCGGCTGCGCCGGTTCGCGCGGCGGCAGCGGCTTCAACGAGAGCGGCCAGTTCGTGACCAACGAATACGGCAGCAGCGACTTCACCGACGCCAACGGCAACATCATCTACCGCGATACCCTGAACCTGCTGGTCGGCCACGTGCCCGGCTCCGCCCGCGCCTTCCCCAGCTTCGTCATTCCCTACCGCGGCGGCGTGGTTGGCGAGAACGCGCCGAACAGCTACATCCGCGGCTACGAGAAGTTCGACACCTTCCAATTCAACCTCGGCTTCACCCAGGTGCTGGGCAACACCGACAACCCCATCGGCGCCGACCAGGTGCAGCTGGTGGGCGAATTCGGCGCCGTGTGGATTCCCGACCTGCCGTCACTGGACCAGCTGCAGATCGAAGCACCGGGCGTCTACACGCATGCCAGCGCCGGCGCCGACGGCAGCGGTGCCGACGGCTCGCGCCAGGCCTGCTCCACCAACCCCAGTTGCACCGTCAACTACGACCGCAACGGCGACGGCATCTACGACGTGAATGCCGGCGACATCTACGGCGACGGCCTGCGCTTCAACCCGCACCAGGCCAACCTCGACAACTACGTCGACAAGTTCTCCTGGGGCTATCGCCTGATCACCATCATCAAGTACGAGAGCGTGGCGCCCGGCATCAGCCTGCAACCCTTCATCGTATGGATGCACGACGTCAACGGCACCGGCCCGGGCCCGGCGGAAAACTTCGTCAAGGGCCGCAAGCAGGTGATCGCCAATCTGGAGACGCGCTACAAGGAGGCGATCTCCTTCACCGTCGGCTATGGCTGGTTCTTCGGTGGCGGCGAGACGAACCTGTACCGGGATCGCGACTTTGCGCAGGCGTTTGTGCGGTATCAATTCTGATTTTTTCGAAGCACGAAAAAGGCGGCCCATGGCCGCCTTTTTCGTGTTCGTGTTGTTACTGATGCATTCTTAGCAGCGAAAATCGCCAGGCCGAACCAAAGTGGGCGCCCGCAGGCGAAGCAAAGCGCATCCCGCCGTTGCGGAAGGCGGGATGCGCTTCGCTTTCCCGCCCCACTGCATTTCTCTGAGATCTTGGTGAGCGCCAGCGAATGCTTTTGATGTACGGGCCCCTGTTGCACGGATGCCTGCGCGGTGGTCGGGCGCAGGGTCGAGCCGGACAGGATGTCCGGCCGAGGGGCCTCAGGCCATGGATGGCCTGTGGGCCCGACC
>JBPOHT010000051.1:0-86461 GCA_052035235.1 Pseudomonadota bacterium
GAACAACCGGTCCTGACCGCCATTCTGCCGCCCCATCATCTCGCGTCCCCCAAAGCCGCCGATGCATCTAAGACATCAGCGACCGCACGGCGTTCGAGGGATGGAGGAGTTTTTCAACAGAATTGGCTGATAGCGGACTTCCGAGCACTACCCTTCGATCAGATCATAGTCCGACTTAGCCGCCCCACACTCCGGACACATCCAATCATCCGGAATATCCTCGAAGCGCGTCCCCGGTGCGATGCCGCTGTCCGGGTCGCCCAGGCGCTCATCGTAGACATGGGAACAGTAGCGGCACTGGTAGCGGCGCATCGGTGCTCTCCTGCCGTGATTCAGTGAGCCGGGTGGATCGTCGGGTGGATGGCGAAACCGTGCTGCACCGCCAGCTCCTTGTGCTGCAGCTCGCGCTCGATCAGCCGGTAGACCTTGCCGTTGTTGTAGAACGGCGTCGCCGGATACAGGTGGTGGATCAGGTGGAAGTTCTGGTACTGCAGCACCGGCCCCAGGAACCACTCGTGACCGCGGCGGATCGTCGTGGCGCGGGTGAAGTTCTCCTCCTGCGAGACGTCATGCGGCACGTGCGGCAGCCAGAAGAAGCTGAAGCCCAGCGCCATCTGGATCAGGCGTGAAGGAATGACCCACAGCATCAGCACTTCCATGCCGTAGCCCGCCCAGACCAGCGCCAGCAGCGCCGGCACGAACACCGCCGCGCGGCGCAGGCAGGCATTGAGGAAGGGCCGGGAGATCTTGTCGCCGTTCTGCAGCGCGAAGACGAAGTAGAACAGGTCGATGAAGGCCCAGCGGAACGGCAGCGTCCACCACACGCCGTGGAAGACCTGGTCAGGGTCGCGCACGCCGTTGGCGAAGCGGTGATGCAGGATGTGCGCCCAGCGGAACATGCGCAGGTCCACATAGGGCAGCACCACGTTCAGGCCCGACTGGCCGATGAAGTCGTTGAGCCGCGTGTTCTTCGAGATGGAGCGGTGGATCGCGTCATGCGCCACGCTGAAGGCGATGTAGCCCACGCCGGTGTTCAGCAGCATGCCCAGCCACAGCGGCCAGCGGCCGCTGCCGCAGAGCCAGTACACCGACAGGAAGCTCGTCACCAGGATCAGCCACAGCAACGCCGTCGGCCAGGCCAGCGGCGGTGCCACGGTCAGCTGACGGAAGCGGGCCGTTTCCTCGGCGTTCAACTGTTCCAGCGATACGATCGTCTTGCTCATCGGCTCTCCTCCGACGTTCGCGGCGTCAGGTGCCGCTTTGGATCCTGTAGGCGCTGAGCAGCCGTCCCAGCAGCGGCTCCACCAGTTCGTCCAGCCGCTTGCCATGCATCAGTTGTCCGGCCGCATGCAGGCTCATCAGGCCGTGCAGCGTCACCCACAGCGCGTGGGCCAGCTCGCGGGCGTCGCCGCGCAGCAGGCCGCCATCGATGCAGCGCTGCAGCACCTCCACCGCATGCTCGAACAGGCTGCGGCGCGCCTCCATCACCTCGGGGTACTGCTCCACCGCCGGCTGGTGCGTGGCGAAGATCAGCAGATACTCCGCCTGGTTGCGGCTGGCGAAGGCGACATAAGCCTCCGCCACCGCGTGCACCTGCGCCATCGGCCCGTCCGCGCGCGACTCGTGCTCGCGCACCTCGGCCTCGAAGCGCGTCAGGGCATCCACCCGCATGCGCGCCAGCAAGGCTTCCTTGTTGTCGAAGTAGCGGTAGGGCAGCGTGTGGCTGACGCTCAGCAGTTCGGCCAGCCGGCGGAAGCTGACACCTTCCAGGCCCTCCGCGCGATAGATCTCCAGCCCGGCCGCGGACAGGCGGCGGCGCATGGCTTCGAGTTCGTCGGTGGTCAGCTGGGCTCGTGGCATGTTCAAACATTAACGTCGTTAATTTAACGATGTCAAGAAATGCCCCGCCCTACCCGGCCCTGCTACGCTCGCCGCCTTTGGCCGCCCCGCTTCAGGATTCCCCATGAGCAATCCCTTCGTTCACTACAGCCTCGAGAACAACGTCGTCACCCTGCGCCTGGACCGGCCGGAGCGCCGCAACGCCATCGCCGACCTGTCCGACTGCGAAGACCTGGCGGCGGCGCTGCGGCAAGCCCAGGAGAGCCGCGCCAGCTGCATCGTGCTGACCGGCGCCGGCAGCGCCTTCTGCGCCGGCGGCAGCCTGCAGGCCATCCACCAGCGCCAGGGCATCGCCGACGCCACCGACGGCGCCGTGGACACCCGCGCCAGCTACCGCCGCGGCGTGCAGCGCGCCATCGAGGCCCTGTGGGAATGCGAGCTGCCGATGATCGCCGCCATCAACGGCCCGGCCATCGGCCTGGGCCTGGACCTGGCCTGCCTCTGCGACATCCGCCTGGCCTCGGAGAAGGCCAGTTTCGCCTCCAGCTTCATCCGCCTGGGCCTGATCCCGGGCGACGGCGGCGCCTGGATCCTGCCGCGCATCATCGGCCTGTCCGCCGCCTCGGAGCTGATCCTGACCGGCGACAGCATCGACCCCGCCGCCGCCAAGGCCCTGGGCCTGGTGTCCCGCGTGCTGCCGGCCGAATCCCTGCTGCCCGAGGCCCTGGCCATGGCGCAGCGCATCGCCGCCAACCCCGCCAAGACCCTGCGCCTGTCCAAGCGCCTGCTGCGCGAGGGCCAGCAGCAGCGCCTCAGCGACGTGCTGCAGCTCTCCGCCGCCTTCCAGGCGCTGGCCCATGAAACCGAGGATCACCGCGAGGCCGTGGAAGCCGCACTGGCCAAGCGCGCGCCGCGGTTCACCGGTCGCTGAAACCCGGCAGCGGCGAAAAGCCGATGCAACCGCTGGCCGGATTGCCGGTCAGATAGGGCATCACCCCCGGCAAGCAAGGACGCATGCCCCATACCAATTCCCAGGCGGAAGGATCCCGCAGGGTCGCGCTGATCGCGGCCGCCGCATTGCTGGCCGTCATCCTCATCGTGGCCGGCGCCTGGCGCTGGACCCCACTGCACGACTACGCCGAGCCGCGGGAGATCGCGCGCTGGCTGTTCAGCCTGCGCCACAGCCCCTGGGCCATCCCGGTGATCCTGGGCCTGTACGTGGGCGCCAGTGCCGTGCTGTTTCCCAACACCCTGCTCAACGTCGCCGTGATCCTGGCTATGGGCACGGGCCTGGGCCTGGTCTACGCCCTGGGCGGCAGTCTCGTCGCCACCGCCGTGTTCTATGGCCTGGGCGCCCGTTACGGCCAGGAGCGGCTGCAGTCCCTGAACATCCGCAGCCTCGACAAGCTCAGCCGCATGCTGCGCAAGGGCGGCGTGCCCGGCATCGCCGGCCTGCGCCTGCTGCCGTTGGCACCCTTCAGTGTCGTCAACCTGGCGGCCGGCGCCCTGCGCGTGCGCTTCTGGGTGTTCATGACCGGCACCTTCATCGGCCTGCTGCCCGGCAACCTGCTGGTGACCGCCTTCGGCCACCAGTTCCGCGCCCTGCTGCGCGAGCCCGGCCCCGGCGGCTACGCCCTGATGGGCGCCATCCTGGTGGCCGGCGCCGGCTGGCTGGTCTGGCTGCGACGCCGGGCGGAGCGCGAAGAATAGGGATCTGTACCTCCCTGGATACAACACCAGGAGTACAGAAAGGAGCACAAGCCGCCCTCCCCTGTGTCTGCCGCCTGACAGGGCGCGGCGCGACACTGGCTGCCGTCATCGACAGCCGGAGTCCGCCATGTCCACCACCCACCGGAATCTTCCCGAAACCCCGCAGCCGACGCTGCCGCAGGGCCTGCGCAGCCTGCTGGGCATCGCCCTGATCGCCGCCGCCCTGGCGATGGCGGCCGGCCTGGTCTCGGAGCTGCGCCGGGCGGCCACGCTGGATCGCGACGGACGCAACGCGCCGGCCACGCTGCTGCTCGAGCAGGCCCAGCAACTACCGCAGGACCGCGGGGCCAGCCCGCAGCGCTATCTCTACGAACTGCGCTACGACGGCCACCAGCGCCGCTTCCTGCGCGACGAGCCGCTGGCGCCGGGGCAGCCGCTGTGGGTGCGCTACGACCCGGCCCAGCCGCTGACGGCCGACCTGTACACCTCCGAGCCCAGCGGCAGCGCCCTGCAGTACACAGGCCGGCCCTTGCTGCTGCTGTGGTCGGCCCTGGCGGCGCTCGCCGCAGCTGCCCTGGGGCTGGGCCTGCTGCGCCGCCCCTGGCAGGAGCCCACGCCGTCGTTCGAGCTGCTGCAGATCCAGCGGCGCGATGCCCGCTTCGGCTGAGGCTTCAGTGGTCGTCCTGGGGCGGCGCCTGGCGCCGAGCCTGGGCGGCACCGACCACGATCCCGACCACCAGCCCCAGCGCGACGCCCACCGCCACCTGGTCCGTGGCCGCCCCGATAGCGGCTCCCAGGGCCAGGCCTAGCCCGATAAAACCTGCTGATTTCTTCATTGGTGGGCTCCCCTATGTATTCCCCAGCCTAGCGCGGGCCTGAGGCGGTCGCACATCGCGCCTGCGGACCGAGAACCATACTTTCTGGAATATAAATAAAATTCCAAATTCCTTTTTAATTGGATGACCCTCCAGTAATCTGCCGGCAACTGGAGGATTCACATGACCTGGCAAACCAAATTGCGGTACCTGATCGTTCCCGGCCTGCGCAGCAGCGGCCCCGGGCACTGGCAGACCCATTGGGAGCGCGCCCTGGGCGCCTCGCGCGTCGAGCAGGCCGACTGGAACACCCCGGACCTGGAGCGCTGGAGCGCCCAGGTGGTGGCCGCCGTGAATCCCGACCCGCGGCCGGTGGTCCTGATCGCCCACAGCTTCGGCACACTGGCCAGCGTCCATGCCCTGCGCCGCGTGGCGCCCAAGGTCCGCGGCCTGCTGCTGGTGGCCCCGGCCGCGCCGGAGAAGTTCGGCATCACCCGCCTGCTGCCGCAGGCGCCGCTGGGCATCCCCAGCATCCTGGTCGGCAGCCAGTCCGATCCCTGGCTGAGCCTGTCGCGCGCCCGCGCCCTGGCCGCCACCTGGGACAGCGAATTCCTCAGCCTGGGCGATGCCGGCCACATCAACACCGACAGCGGCTACGGCCCCTGGGCCGACGGCCTCAACCTGCTGGAGCGCCTGGAAGCCAAGCACGAAACGCCCCGCGCCCTGCCGCGTCGCAGCCGCGACGCCCTGCCCGGCTTCACTACGCCGGCCGTGGCGCAGGCCGCCGGCTTCGCCTGGTAACCCCTCTCCCGTGGGAGCGACGCAAGTCGCGATCCTTCGCCGGATCGCGGCTCGCGCCGCACCCACAAGCGTTCTGGCGCTAAGCTGCGGCGCATGACCGCGCCCCAGCTCTACGCCGAAATCACCGACATCACGCGGCTGGGCGTCGACGCCATCGTCAACGCCGCCAACGAAAGCCTGCTGGGCGGCGGCGGCGTGGACGGCGCCATCCACCGCGCCGCCGGCCCGGAGCTGCTGGCCGAGTGCCGCGGCCTGGGTGGCTGCCCCACCGGCGAGGCCCGCATCACGTCGGGCTACCGCCTGCCGGCCCGCCACGTCATCCATACCGTGGGGCCCATCTGGCAGGGCGGCGGCGCCAGCGAGCCGGAGCTGCTGGCGCGGTGCTACCGCAACAGCCTGCGCCTGGCGCTGGAGAACGGCGTGGAGCGCATCGCCTTCCCCGCCATCAGTTGCGGGGTCTACGGCTACCCCTTGGCGGCGGCCACCGCCATCGCCGTGCGCGAGGTTCGCGCCTTCGTCACCGCCCACGGCCAGCCGCTGGAAGTGATATTTGCCTGCTTCAGCGAGGCGATCCTGGACGCCTACGAACGCGAGTTGGCGCGTCCGCCCTCCTGAATCCGCGGATTTACGGGATAATTGGCGGATGTCCGCCTTCCCCCTCTTCGTCACCACGCCGCGCGGCGTCGAACCCCTGCTCGCTGCCGAGCTGACCCAATTCGGCGCCACCGAGGTCAAGGAGCGCATGGGCGGCGTCGCCTGCCAGGGCGATACCGCCGTGGCCTACCGCGCCTGCCTGTGGTCGCGCCTGGCCAGCCGCGTTCTGCTGCCCCTGCGTACCTTCCCGATCGAAGGCGGCACCGACGCGCTCTACAGCGCCGCGCGCGAGCTGGCCTGGGACGACCTGTTCACCGCCTCGCACCGCTTCGCCATCGAGGTCGCCGGCCATTCGCCCACGATCACGCACACGCACTACGCCGCGCTGAAGGTGAAGGACGCCATCGTCGATCACTTCCGCGATACCGTCGGCCAGCGCCCGGACGTGGACACCGACAACCCCGACATCCGCATCCACCTGCACCTGGACAAGGAGCAGGCCACACTGAGCCTCGACCTGGCCGGCGACAGCCTGCACCGCCGCGGCTACCGCCTGCGCGGGGTCGAGGCGCCGCTGAAGGAAAACCTCGCCGCCGCCATCCTGGTCCGCGCGGGCTGGCCGGCCCTGGCCGCCCAGGGCGCGCCGCTGGTGGACCCGATGTGCGGCTCCGGCACCCTGGTGATCGAGGCCGCCTGGATGGCCGGCGACGTGGCGCCGGGCCTGATGCGCGAGCACTGGGGCTTCGAGGCCTGGCTGGACCACCGCCCCAAGGTCTGGGCCGACCTGCATGCCGAGGCCGTGGAGCGCCGCAACGAAGGCCTGAAGAAACTGCCGCCGATGGCGGGCAGCGACGTCGACCTGGGCGCGCTGAAGTCGGCGCGCAAGAACGCCGCACAGGCCGGACTCACCGGCAAGATCGACTGGACCGAGCGCGACGCCCTGGAAGCACGCGCCATCGGCGACCAGCCGGGCCTGGTAGTGACCAACCCGCCCTACGGCGAGCGCCTGGGCGCCGAGGGCGAGATCATCAAGCTGTATTCGCTGTTCGGCATGTCGCTGAAGCAGCACTTCCCCGGCTGGAAGGCCGCGGTCTTCACCAGCCGCGCCGACCTGGGTCCGCGCCTTGGCCTGCGCGCCGGCCGCATGTACTCGCTGTTCAACGGCGCGCTGCAGGCCAAGCTGCTGAACTTCGACATCAACCCAGCCTCCGCCATGCCGCAGCCCCGCGGCGGCGAGGAATACGCCAACCGCCTGCAGAAGAACCTCAAGCACCTGGGCAAGTGGGTCAAGCGCAGCGGCGTGACCAACTACCGGGTCTACGACGCCGACCTGCCGGACTACGCCATCGCCGTGGACCTCTACCAGGCCAACGAGGAACTGCACGTGCACGTGCAGGAATACGCCGCGCCCAAGACCGTGGACCCGGTCAAGGCCGAGATCCGCCTGCGTGAGGCGCTAACGCACACCAGCGAGATCCTGCAGGTGCCGGCCTCGCGCATCCACTTCAAGATGCGCAAGTCGCAGAAGGGCGCGGCGCAGTACGAGAAGCACGACGAGATCGGCCACTTCCTGGAGATCGACGAATACGGCTGCAAGCTGCGCGTGAACTTCGAGGACTACCTCGACACCGGCGTGTTCCTGGATCACCGGCCGATCCGCAAGCGCATCCAGGAAGAGAGCGCGCGCAAGCGCTTCCTCAACCTGTTCTGCTACACCGGCGCCGCCACCGTGCACGCCGCCATGGGCGGGGCCAGCGAATCGGTCTCGGTGGACCTGTCCAACACCTACCTGGACTGGGCGGCGGAAAACCTGCGCCTCAACGGCTTCGACAGCCAGCAGACCGGCACGCTGCGCGACCGCCGCGACCATATCCACCGGCCCGCCCGGGGCGGCAGCCCCTGGAAGGCCAAGCCACAGGCGCCGCATGAACTGGTGCGCGCCGACTGCATGCAGTGGCTCAAGATCGCCGGCACCAAGCCCGGCGAGCGCTACGACCTGATCTTCTGCGACCCGCCGACCTTCTCCAACTCCAAGAAGATGGAAGGCATCCTCGACGTGCAGCGCGACCACGTCGAGATGATCCAGGGCTGCGTCGCGCTGCTGGCGCCGGACGGCGTGCTGTACTTCTCCACCAACCGCCGCGGCTTCAAGCTGGACGAAGAGCAACTGGCTGGCCTGGTCATCAAGGACATCACGTCGCAGACGCTGGACGAGGACTTCAAGCGTCCGCCGCCGGCGCATCGCTGCTGGCAGATCAAGGCCGCCTGACGTCGGGCGTCTGAACGCGTCCTCATAACGAGGCTGCAACAAAGTCGTAACTGCGGTCACGTAGCCTGAAAGGGCCATGACCGCTGCGCCGCCTTCCCTGCCTGTTCCCGTCGCCAGCGGCGAGGTCGCCGCGTTGCTGCAGACGGTGGCACCCGTCAGCCCGCGGCTGACCATCGACGCCTCCGCCGACGTCTTCCTCGAGCCCCAGTACGCTCGAATGCTATGCCTGCCGATCGTGACGCCGGAAGGCGTCCCCGTGGGCACGCTGAGCCGTCACACCCTCAACGGCATCTTCCTGCGCCGCTTCGGCCGCGAGATCTTCGGCCCGCGCGCGGTGACGCAGGCGATGAATGCCGAGCCGCTGGTGGTGGACGTCAGCAGCACGCTGGAGCAGGCCGCGGCGCACATCACCGCCAAGCTGGGTTCGCCGATCACCGAGGACTTCGTGATCGTGGACCAGGGCCGCTATCTCGGCATGGGCATCGTGCTCGACCTGCTCTCGGCGCTGCAGCGCCGCGTGGACCAGGCCGCCCGCGAACTGGGCGAGGCCTACGGCCAGCTGCAGGCCTCGCAGGCGCAGCTGGTGCAATCGGAAAAGATGGCCTCGCTGGGCCAGATGGTGGCCGGCGTGGCACACGAGATCAACACGCCGCTGGGCTACGTGCGCAACAACGTCGAGATGGTGCAGGGCGTGTTCGACCAGCTCGGCGAAGTGATCGCGGCGCAGGACAAGCTGGGCCAGTTGCTAAACGACGAATCCGCCGACGAGCAGGCCCTGGGCGAGCAGATGGCGCAGTGCGCCGCGCTGATGGCGGACCTGCGCGAGAACCAGTTGCTGGAGGACACCCGCGCGCTGTTCGGCGACACGCTGTTCGGCGTCGACACGATCAAGGACCTGGTGATCAGCCTGCGCAACTTCTCGCGCCTGGACCAGGCCCGCGTGGCGGACGTCTCGATCAACGACTGCCTGGAACAGACCCTGACGATCGCCAACAACGTGCTCAAGGCGCGCGTCGAGGTGATCCGCCGCTTCGGCGACATCCCGAACATCCGCTGCTCGCCCTCGCAGATCAACCAGGTGCTGCTCAACATCATGACCAACGCCGCCCAGGCGATCGAGCATGACCAGGGCAAGCTGCTGCTGCGCACCGAGGCCGACGAGCAGTGGGTGCGCATCCATATCCAGGACAACGGCAAGGGCATGCCGCCGGAGGTCCTGAAGAAGGTCTTCGATCCCTTCTTCACCACCAAGCCGATCGGCCAGGGCACCGGCCTGGGCCTGTCGATCAGCTTCCAGATCGTGCAGGCCCACGGCGGCCGCATCGACGTGGTGTCGGAAGCGGGCCGCGGCACCAAATTCGTCATCAGCCTGCCGCTCGAGGCGGCGGGGCAGTCGGCCGAACCGGCCGAGCGGGTGGCCTCGATCGCCGCCTGAAGCCGAGACACTCCCCCCAATGAATGCCAAGCCCACGCTGCTGCTGATCGACGACGAGGAACGCATCCTGCGCTCGCTGGCGATGCTGTTCCGCGGCGATTACCGCCTGCACGCCACCACCGACCCGCACGAGGCCCTGGCCATCATCGGGCGCGAGCCGGTGCACGTCATCGTCAGCGACCAGCGCATGCCGATCATGCGCGGCGCCGAGCTGCTGCGTCAGGTGCGCGAGAAATCGCCCAACACCATGCGCCTGCTGCTTACCGGCTACTCCGAGCTGGAAGCCGTGGTGGCCTCGGTCAACGAGGGTGAGATCTTCCGCTTCATCAACAAGCCCTGGGACGCCGCCGAGCTGCGCGACACCGTGCGCCAGGCCGCCGACATCTCCCGCGCGCTGATGGCCGCCGGCCCGGTGGCCCCGCCGCAGCCGCTGTTCACCGAGACCGGCAGCTTCGTGGCGCCGGTGGCCCTGGCCCTGCCCGGCAAGCAGCCGGCCCCAGGCGAGACCCTGCTGGTGATCGACGACGACGCCGAGGTGGTCCAGGCCGTGCAGGAGATCGTCGGCCCCTCGATGAGCGTGCTCTGGGCCCAGACCCTGGATGCGGCCATGGCCGCGATCGAGCAGCACGACATCGCCGTGATCGTCTCCGAGCTGGTGGTGAAGCGCGAGACCGTGACGCCCCTGCTGAAGCTGCTCAAGGCCCAGCACCCCGAGGTGGTCACCCTGGTGCTGACGCCGTTCCAGGACGTCAGCGTCTTCATCGGCCTGATCAACCAGGGCCAGGTCTACCGCCTGCTGCCCAAGCCGGTGCGCCGCGGCCCCCTGGGCATGAACATCGCCTCGGCCCTGCGTCATCACCGCGCCCTGCGCGACGCGCCGAAGCTGCGCGCGGCCTACCAGGTGGAGAAGATCCGCCAGCCCGAGGAAGCCAGCGGCAGCGTGGCCAACCGCGTGATGGGCCTGCTGTCCCGCATCCGCGGCCGCGGCGCCGCTGCCAGCCCCGGCCCCTGATCCCCCGCCCGGGGGTCGGTCCGACAGGGCCGGCGTGGTAGAGTCGGCGCACCCGATTCCAGGAGCGTCGAAGATGGTCCACCCGATGCGCGCCGCGCTGTTCGCGCTGCTCAGCCTTTCCAGCCTTGCCGCCGCCGCGCAGGAAGCCCCCGCGGCGCTGTGCCGTGCCTACGACAATGGCCAGTGGCAGACGCTGGGCCGCGGCTCGCTGGAATCCTGCCTCAAGGCCGTGGACCAGTCCGTCCTCGGCTTCAACAGCCAGGGCTTCAAGTTCGGCCTGGCCGGCCGCCAGCTGCTGGCCGCCGACAACAACTACTTCTACCGTTCCGAGGACCAGGGTCGCAGCTGGAGCGCCTTCGGCTACCGCGACGCGGTCAAGGCGATCCTGGATGCCGCCGCGCCGCTGCAGCCGGCAACCCTGCCGGTGGCCACGGCCGAAGTGCTGCAGCCGTCTTCGCCGGTCCTGCAGGTCGAGGAGCGCAGCTGCAGCGTCTATGGCGAAGGGGCCTGGAAGGCGGTGGGCAACCTGCCGCTGCCGGCCTGCGGCGATGCCCTGGACCGCACCCCGAACCAGTACGACGACACCGGCTACAAGTATGGCTACTGGGGCAAGCTGTATCTCGCCGCCGACGCCAAGAACATCCTGACCTCGGACAACGGCGAGAACTGGACGCCGCTGCGCCCCCGCTAAGGACTGCCGATGCCTGCCCTGCGCCTGCTGCTGATCGCCGCCCTGCTCGCCGGCTGCTCGCGTGGCGCCGAGCCCGAGGCCGCCGCTGCCGCAGCCCCGACCGCCACCGCTCCCCTGCCCGCACCGGAGGACGTGGTCATCGAGGAGCCGGCCACGGCGCAGCCGATGACCATGCTCTATCGCTGCGAGGGCGACGCCAAGGTCACGGTGGCGATGCTCGATGCCGAGTCCGAGCGCGTCGCCGTCACCCTGCCCGGCGAGGAGCCGGTGGAACTGAGCCAGGCCCCGTCCGCTTCCGGCGTGAAGTACGGCAGCGACAAGCTGGTGTTCTGGGGCAAGGGTGACGAAGCCACGATCGAACGTGAGGGCAAGGCCGTCTTCAGCGGCTGCAAGCTGCAGGCCGCCGCCGGCTGAGGCCGCTCGCCCGTTCCCTCGATGGCCTGGAACGATGCTGAAGCATTTTTCGCCCGGTGACTGACGACTGGATTCATCCTGACGTCATACCGGCGAAAGCCGGTATCCAGTCCCGCCAAGAACCTCTCCCGTCGCGGACGGCATGCCCGGCTCCAGCCGGCACGGACACGCCTTTGGGCCGGTAGCTCTCCGGCCAACGCCTCAGCGCGACCTGACCCACACCGGGCTGGTATACGCCACCGCCTCGCCGGCCTCGTTCTCGATGCGTGCGTAGTACCAGCGTTCGTTCGCCGACACCGGCAGCGCGTATTCCAGCCGCCCGCCGCCACTGCGCAGCAGCGGCTCGCCGGCCTTGTCGTAGAGCGCGATGCGTCCCGGGAAGCTGCGGCCGTCGCGGTAGCGCACGGAGACCTGCAGCGGCACGCTGGCGTTGGGGTCGCAGCCCAGGCGGGAACCCATCGGGTGTCCCTCCGCCGTCATCTCTACCTCCAGGTCCTCACCGCCGACGACGGCATACATGCGCCGCGCCAGCATGGCGTCCTTGATCGTGGCCGGGGCCAGATCCGGCGCCAGGATCACGGTCTTGGGCAGTTCGGGCGACGCCCAGTTCGTGCCGTGCTCATCCTCGCCGCTGACCGCGCCCACGTGCCAGCCGTTGTCCAGCGCCAGGGCATACCAGTCGACGTAGCGGTCGCTGCTGCCACCGTTGTACAGCTCCATCCCGACCATGCGCTCGTCGGCCTGCGGCACGTGGCGCAAATTCCACCAGTTGCCGCCCGGATCGAAGTCGCCCAGCGTCTTGTCACCGGGGTGGTTGAAGATGGCGATGCTGTCGTTGCCGCCGCCCAGCAGCAGCGTATCCGGCGAGCGGTCGAACCAGCTCCAGAAGGACTCCATCGTCAGCAGGTAGCCACCGTCGAGCTTGGCATTGGTCTGGTCCTTGCCGAAGAAGACGTTGATGTGGCCGAAGCGGTCCGACGTCCACTCGAATCCGCGGAAGGCCAGGAAATCCTCGCTGCTGGCGGCTTCGCTCTGCTTGCGGATCGACTCCCACTTGTTCAACTCATCCACGCTGGGGGTCAGGCAGGTCAGCAAGCCATCGGGCGTGGTGAAGCAGTCGCTGCCCAGCGAGATGAACACCAGCGGATCGAGGTTGTCGGTGTGCTCGCTGCCACCCATGAAGTCCAGGCCCGCCGCCTTGGCGGCGGCGTAGTAATCGGCCGGGATCGAGTGGATGTCGCCGTCGGAGTAGGAGCTGTGCTCGTGCAGCGCGCCACGCTGATGCTTCAGCGAGGCCAGGGCCGGGCCGGCATAGGCATCGCAGACCTTGGCGCTGTCATCACCAGGGCCCGCGGCTCCCGGCATGGGGTCGGAGCTGCCGCAGGCACAGAGCAGCAGCAGGAAGCCGGAGGCGGACAGGCGCGGCAGGAGCTTGGGCATGGGCAGTCGGTCAGGTCGTCAAAGCGGCAAGGATGCCTGCGACCGTCGGGATGCCAAGTGAAATATTTGCGTCAAGGTGATTTTTACTAGCCCGCGCCCGGGCCATTGCCCAGCCGGTTCACGCCGGCCGGACAATGCCGGATGCCGCTATTTCGCCGCGCAGGCCTCGAACGCCGCTGCGGGTGTCTCCGCTGCCTCGATGGTGGCCTTGTCGCAGTAGACGATCCGCGGCAGGTACTCGCCCATCACGTCCACCGGCGGCGTGCCGTAGGGCACGTTCTGCACCGCCTGCGTGAAGTGCGGCGAGGGCAGCATGTGGCGGTAGATCAGGACCGAGTCCGGATAGATCGATCCCCAGGGCAACCAGCTCAGGGCGTTCGCATCCGTGGCATTGGCCGGCTTCTGCGCCGGGTCCGACACCACCAGCGTGAAGTAGCCCTGCGCGTCCACCGGCACCTCGAAGTCCGACAGGCAGTCGACGTAGCGCTGGCTGACGAACTCGTTGGTGCAGATGGACCAGTAGCGCACCTGGGCCGCGCCCAGCGGCGCCTCCGATGGCTGCTGTGCGTAACGCGGCGCGCGGGCCCGCAGGATGTACAGCGAGCCCTTGTCGCGGCTGGCGATGCCGGTAACGTAGGCGTTGTCGATGTTGCTGAGGAAGCCGCCGCCGGTGTCGGCACCGGTAATCGCGCCCAGCGGCAGCTGGAAGCCCACGGCATTGCTGACCAGCTGCCGCAGCGCCTCGGGCAGGCCGTAGAACCGCACCATCTGCGGCTGCTTCGGCGCCAGCGGGAACGGCAGGCCCGGCAGCGGATTGCTGCTGTCGCGGATCACGCCGTTGACCAGGCCCGGCAGGCCCTCGGGCGGCAGCGGGTTGCAGCTCTCCAGGGCCACCGGCGTGGCCGTGCCGCCCGCCGTCTCCAGGGTCAGCTTCGGCAGCGGCACGCCGCCGCTACGGCTGCCCTCGGCCAGGTAGATGCGGTAGATCAGCAGCCACACCGGGTTGGGCAGGTCTACGCGGTTCAGCAGGTTGATGCTGCCGGCGTAGATCGTGTTGGGCTCGCGCGCGTCCGGCACCGTGCCCGGCTTGAGATAAGCGACGTAGCGCCCATGCGAAGCACCGGCATTGCGGTAGGGATTGCCGCCCTCGCTGGGGTCGAGCTGGTAGTCGGTGATGGCGTCGGTGGGACGCAGCGCCGGATCATAGGCGTTGTAGGAGAAGTAGCGCGAGTGCGGGTACTCGCCCTCGATGCGCAGGCGCGTGCCCGGCAGCGCCGGCAAGGCCGCCACCCAGTACGTGGCCGCCTCGTCGGGGAAGGCGATGTTCAGCAGGTCCGGATCGCTGCGGACCAGCCAGCTGCAGTTCAGTGCGATCGCCTGGGTCTCGGGCGTAGGCTGCGGCAGCGGCGTCTCGGCGGCCGTATCCGGCGCGCTGCTACCGCCGCAGGCGGCCAGCAGCAGGGCCAGCGCGGGAATGGCGAGACGCAGCATCAGTGGCCCTCTTCCATCGGCTCGAACATCTTCATGAACTTGGCGAACTCCAGCTTACCGCCCTTGGTGACCTCGAAGTCGCGCACCAGGGCGATCGCCGGGTTGCGCAGCTTCGCCAGCATCTCCTTGAAGGCCTGGCCGGACACGCGCACCACGATGTCGGCATCGCTGCGCAACTCCGGCACCACCTCGCTGGCGCCGCGGCGCACGATGTAGGTGTAGCGCTCCGGGCTGTCGGTGAACTCGAAGGCGACGGAGGTGGTGACGTCCGCCGAGGCCTCGGGGTTGAGGTTGATCGTCAGCGCGTCGAAGAAGCGGTTCAGCGGCAGCTGCGCCAGCATCTCCGGGGTGGGCTGCATGATGCGCCCCGGCAGCTTGAACTCACCCGCCAGCTCGCGCGCCGTCACCAGGTACCAGTGGCGTGCGTTGGGATTGGCCTCGCGCTCACCCAGTGCGCGCAGCGCCTTGATGCGCAGCTGCTTGGCCTCCGCCGCCTCCGGCTGCGCGCGCAGCAGGTAGTCGGTGAGCTGCAGCACCCACTGCGACTCGCCCTTGGCGTCGGCGTCCTGCGCCTGCTTCAGCATCGCATCGGCACCGCCGGCCAGCGCGATCATCTTCTGCGCCTGCTCCTCCGGCGGCAGCGGCTGCAGGTTCGTCGGGTTGCCGTCGAACCAGCCGAGGTTGCCGCTGAAGATGCTGCGCGCCGACCAGCCCGGTTTGCCGTAGAACTCCTGCAGGAACGGCGAGGACGCCAGGTGCGGCGGCAGCTTGATGCGCGGCGCGATCTCGTCCGGCGTGTAGCCGAGGTTGATCAGGCGCAGGGCCTGGTCGTTGACGTAGCGGATGCCGTCGCGGTACGTGGTCAGGATCTCGTCGATCTGCTGCTCACCCTGCAGCGGGCGCGTGTGGCTGGGCACCAGCACCGCGGGCTTGAGCGCGCGCATCTTGTCCAGCGAGTCGGCCCAGAGGCGCGGCTCGCGGTAGGTGGTGCCGCGGATCGTGTAGAGGTTGGGGAAGGTCTTGTAGAGGTTGTCGCCCGGCAGCAGCACGCGCTGCTTGGGCAGCCACACGAACAGCTGGTCGGTGGTCTCGCCCGGCGCATGCACCAGCTCGAAGTCGATGCCGGCGACGCTGTCCTTCAGGTTCTCGTCGAACAGCTTGTTGGGCCGCAGGATGTCGATCTTGCTGCCCTCGTGGATCTCCAGGCCCGGGCCGAGGCCGACGTTGACCATCTCCTCCGGCGGCAGCATCGGGCCGTACATGCGCAGCGAACGGCGCGTGATGGCCTCCTGCAGCTCGAAGGTGGTGCGATCCATGTTGCGGATCACCTCGCGTTGCGCGTACACCGGCACCGCGTCGGAGCCGCCGGTGAAGATGCGCGCGCCACCGATATGGTCCGGGTGCGAGTGCGTGTAGATCAGCGCCTTGACTGGCTTGTCGGTGATCTTGCGGAACTCGGCCAGCACCGCCTGCGCGGTGGCCTCGTCCTCCATGGTGTCGACCACGATGATGCCGTCGTCGCCCACCAGCATGATGGAGTTGGCGATGCCGTAGCCCACCGCCACATAGACGCCTTCGGCGGCCTTGACCACTTCCTTGCGGAACTCGGCGCTGTGGGCGCTGAGCGCCTCCGGGCTGGTCACCGGCGGCGCGGCGGGCGCTGCCTTCTCCTTGCAGGCGGACAGCAGGGCCAGCAGGCCGGCGGCGGCCAGGGCAGCGGTCGGACGGATCGTCGGACGGGTCATGGGTTCTCCTCCCAGGATGATTTGCGCCAGCTTAAGCCGGGGTCCGCTTGCAGGACTGGTCCGTTTGGGACAGTGTTTCCGCCAAGCACCCCACCCCGCCTGCCCCTTGCCGGAACCGACCACCCTCGCCACCTGGGCCGCCGCCATCGCCCGCGCCCTGCAGGCCCGCGGCTGCGACGCCCCCGCCCTGTTCGCCCAGGCCGGCCTGGACTACGCCCGCCGCGAGCAGCCCGAGGCCCGCTACCCCCTGCGCGGCATGACCCGCCTGTGGCAACTGGCGGTGACCGCCACCGGCGACCCCGCCTTCGCCCTGGACCTGCCGAAACAGGTGCAGCCCGGCACCCTCCACGCCCTGGGCCCGGCCCTGGTCATCAGCCCCAGCCTGTACGACGGCCTCCTGCGCCTGGCGCGCTATTCGCGCATCGTCAGCGACGCCGCCCACATCGCCCTGGAACAGGAGGGCACGCGCCTGTCCCTGGTGTTCCGCCCACCGCACCACGACGTACCCCTGGCCCACGCCGCCTTCGAGGCCTTCATGGCCACCACGGTGCAGCTCGGCCGCGGCCTGTCCGCCCATCATGAGGCCCTGCTGGCCTGCGAATTCCGCCACGCCGCGCCGCCGGACACCGCGCCCTATCTCCAGGCCTTCGGCTGCCCGGTCCGTTTCGGCCAGCCCCAGGACCGCCTGGTCTTCGACCTGGCCGAACTGCAGAAGCCCCTGCCCGGCGCCGACCCGCAACAACTGCGCTACTACGACGCCGCTGCCGCCGCCTACCTGGGCCGCTTCGATGCCCAGCCCGTATCCCAACGCGTGCGCGAACACCTGATCCGCCAACTCCCCGCCGGAGAACCCTCCCGCGAGGCCGTCGCCGCCGCGCTGAAGCTGACACCGCGCACTCTGCTGCGCCGCTTGGCGGCGGAGAACGCGAACTACAAGGAACTGCTGAACGAGACGCGCCGCGAACTGGCGCTGTCTTACCTGCGACAGGGACGCAGCGCGGCGGAAGTGACCTGGCTGCTGGGCTTCACCGACCCCAGCAATTTCGCGCGAGCGTTCCGCAGGTGGACGGGGATGGCGCCGGCGAGTTGGCAGGAGCACGCCATCACTCACAACTCTGCTCTCTCTCCCCGCTAGCGGGGAGAGGGTTGGCGAGGGCATGGATGCCCGAGGTAGGGCAACGCATGGAGTAGTTGCCGAGGTGAGGGGCGAAGCTTTCAGGTAAAAGCTGCGGTAGTGGTGCCGGCGACTACGCCGGTCAGGTACGGTTGATCCCTGGAGGTTTATTTCGCCTAAGGGCGAGTCACTTCTCTTCGCCTAGAGGCGCCTACTGTTGGTGCTTGTGCAAAGAGAAGTAACCAAGAGAAACACACCCTGAGCACGGACGGCCCCGCTGAAGCGGGGCAACCTGCGCGGCGGTCAGGCGCGACGGGTCGGGCCCACAGGCCATCCATGGCCTGAGGCCCCTCGGCCGGACATCCTGTCCGGCTCGACCCTGCGCCTGACCACCGCGCAGGCATCCATGCAACAGGGGCCCGTACATCAAAAGCACTCGCTCACGCTCGCCGAGACTCCGGAAGAGTGATCAAAAAGCTTCTTCGGCTCATCACTGCAAGGCCAGGAAAGAAGCGGAACCCCTCTCCCGCTAGCGGGAGAGGGGCTGGGGACGAGGGCATGGATGCCCGAGGTAGGGCAACGCAGGAGCAGTTGCCGAGAAGGCTTCTGTAAAGGGTGAAAGTGTTAACCCAACCGTTCGCCCTGAGCCCGTCGAAGGGTGAGCCGGGGCTGTGGTGCCGTGCGGTTCTGGGCACTCCACGCCGGCGAACGCCCGGCCATGGATGGCCGGGCAGGGGCTCAATTCGGAAGTGCTGCCTCGCCAAGGACGGCGGTGCCGCAGCAAGAAATACGGAACTCCGTTAGGTCCCCAGAGCCCCCGAACCTAAAATATCCCCATGAGCCCAGGTGCACCTCGGGCTACAGGCGCAGGGCTCCGCGCCGATACAGACCATTCGGCAGACAACCGAGTAGGGCTCTGCCGCTGCATCCGCGAAAGGGTCCTGGGATGGGCTGTCTCTTTAACAAACGAGAAGTGCTGCCCGCCGGGCCCACGTGGGCTCGGCGCGGCAGATTCATTGCAGACAGAAAATACAAAACAGATTCGCTACTACCCGAAGACGCTTCAGGTCTTCGGCAAAGTCACGCCCTGCTGACCCATGTACTTGCCGCCACGATCCGCATACGAGGTCTCGCAGATCTCGTCGGATTCGTAGAACAGCATCTGCGCCACTCCCTCATTGGCGTAGATCTTGGCCGGCAGCGGCGTGGTGTTGGAGAACTCCAGCGTCACGTGGCCTTCCCACTCCGGCTCCAGCGGCGTCACGTTCACGATGATGCCGCAGCGCGCATAGGTGCTCTTGCCCAGGCAGACCACCAGCGTGCTGCGCGGGATGCGGAAGTACTCCACCGTGCGCGCCAGCACGAAGGAATTCGGCGGGATGATGCAGACGTCGGACTTCACGTCCACGAAGCTCTTAGGATCGAAGGCCTTCGGGTCCACGATGGTGGAGTTGATGTTGGTGAAGATCTTGAATTCGTCGGCGCAGCGCACGTCGTAGCCGTAAGACGAAACGCCGTAGGACACGATCTTGTGACCGTCGGCTGCATGGCGCACCTGCTGCGGTGCGAACGGCTCGATCATGCCCTGCTCCGCCATGCGGCGGATCCACTTGTCGGATTTGATGCTCATCAGTCTTCCGTGATCTCGATGCTCGGGAACGCGTCGTCGGCCGTGCCATAGGCCAGGCCCGCGGCGGCGCGGCGGGCAATGTCGCGGTAAAGCTGGGAAAGATCGGACTCCGGGTCAGCCGCCACGGTGGGCTTGCCGCTGTCGGCCTGCTGGCGGATGCGGATATCCAGCGGCAGGCGGCCCAGCAACTCCACTCCGTAGTCCTGCGCCATGCGCGCACCACCGCCCTCGCCGAAGATCGGCGTGCTGTGGCCGCAGTTGGGGCAGCAGAACGTGCTCATGTTCTCCACCACGCCCAGCACCGGCACGTTGACCTTGCGGAACATCTGCAGGGCCTTCTTGGCGTCCAGCAGGGCGATGTCCTGCGGCGTGGTGACCACCACGGCACCGCTGACCGGCACCTTCTGGGACAGCGACAGCTGGATGTCACCGGTGCCCGGCGGCAGGTCGATCACCAGGTAGTCCAGGTCGTCCCAGCGCGTCTCGTTGAGCAACTGGCCCAGGGCCTGGGCGATCATCGGGCCGCGCCAGATCATCGGCTGGTCGTCCTGCGGCACCAGGAAGCCGATGCTCATGGCCTGCAGGCCATGAGCAACGATGGGATGCATGTTCTTGCCGTCCGGCGACTGCGGGCGGTCGCGGCTACCCAGCATCTGCGGCTGGCTGGGGCCGTAGATGTCGGCGTCCAGGATGCCCACGCGCGCGCCCTCGGCCTGCAACGCCAGCGCCAGGTTCACCGAAACGGTGGACTTGCCGACGCCGCCCTTGCCGCTGGCCACGGCGATGACGTTGCGGATGCCCGGCAGCGGCTGCAGGTTCTTCTGCACCGCCTGAGACTGGATCTTCCAGCCGATCCGGACCTCGGGTTCGACAC
Source organism: Pseudomonadota bacterium (assembly GCA_052035235.1). GTDB lineage: Bacteria > Pseudomonadota > Gammaproteobacteria > Nevskiales > Nevskiaceae > Solimonas_A. The sequence continues at coordinate 19,875 of JBPOHT010000051.1, forward strand.
CCAGCGCGGCCTTGACCTCGGCCTTCACCGCGGCGGCCAGCGACTCGCGCAGGCCGGCGGCGGGGAAGCCGATCTCCAGGTCGATGGCCGGCTTGCGGCCGGCCTCGATGCGCCGCACGGCACCGGCAGCCATCAGGCTGCGGCCGATCAGGGGGTGGATGTGGCGGTCCAGGACCGCGGCAATGGCTTCAGGGGTCAGGGTGCTCATGAGGCGGGGATTTTAGCAGCCCCAGGGCGGCCGTCGGAGGGAGCCGTGCCGCCATCCATGGCGAGACTTCATTTCCTGATTCAGCCCCGGGGCGGCCCTCCTTGGCCGCCCGTGATCCGCCGCAGGCGATGACATTTAGTCATCACCAAAGCGCGGCGGATCACCCATGAAAAAGCCCGGCGCAGGGCCGGGCTCCAGGTTCAGTGGCGATCGTGCTTGTGACGCTTGTCGTGTTTGTGATCCTTGCCACGGCGGCGGTCGTCATAGCGGTGCTCCACCACCACCTTGCGCGGCCGGTCATGGTAGTGGTGCTCCACCACCACCGGGCGCGGGCGGCCGTAGTGGCGGACCACGTAGTCGTGCCGGTGGTAGGGGCGATCATCTTCCAGGTCCACCCAGACGCCGCCGCGGGTGTACTGCTGGTAGTACACCGGCAGGCGGCTGCCGAAACGCCAGTTGCCGCCGTCCAGCCAGAACCAGGTGGTGCTGGCCGGCTCGTAATAGACCTGGTGGGACGGGTAGTACATGTAGCGGTGCTTGGCCCGATGCCCGTGCGCCGGCGCCCAGTCGGGCGGATGGGCGAACGCCGCCTCCAGGGGCAGCAGCGTGGCGCTGAGCGCCAGCATCAGGGGGGCGAGCAATTTGCGGGTCATGGGGTGCCTCCGGGTGGCTCTTTGCAGGACTCGCCGCCAGATTAGGCGCCGCCGATGAATTGGGACTGAACTGTCCCCCACCCCGGCTCCGGTGCGATAATCCCAGCTCATACAAACACCTGTCCGCCCATGAGCCGCCAGATCCTCGTCACCAACGCCCTCCCCTATGCCAACGGCCCGATCCACCTGGGCCACATGGTCGGCTACATCCAGGCGGACATCTGGGTGCGCTACCAGCGCCTGCAGGGTCACGAGCTGCACTACGTCTGCGCCGACGACGCCCACGGCACGCCGATCATGCTGGCGGCCGAGAAGGCCGGCGTTACGCCGGAGGCCTTCATCGCCGGGGTCAAGGTCGAGCACGAGCGTGACTTCCGCGACTTCGGCGTGAACTTCGACATCTACCACTCCACTCACTCGTCCGAGAACGAGGAGATGGCCAACCTGATCTACACCCGCCTGAAGCAGGGCGGTGCCATCGCCAGCCGCACGATCCAGCAGCTCTACGATCCGGTGAAGGACATGTTCCTGCCGGACCGTTACATCAAGGGCGAGTGCCCGCGCTGCGGCACTGCCGACCAGTACGGCGATAACTGCGAGAACTGCGGCGCCGCCTACGCGCCCACGGACCTGAAGAATCCCCGCTCCGTGGTCTCCGGCGCCACGCCGGTGATGAAGGACTCCGAGCACTACTTCTTCGAGCTGCCGCGCTTCCAGGCCTTCCTGCAGGATTGGCTGGCCGGCGACGTGGCGCATGCCTCGATCCGCGCCAAGCTGCAGGAGTGGTTCGACGGCGGCCTGCGCGACTGGGACATCTCGCGTGACGCGCCCTACTTCGGCTTCGCCATCCCCGGCGCACCGGGCAAGTACTTCTACGTCTGGCTGGACGCGCCGATCGGCTACATGGCGGCCTTCCGCGCGCTCTGCGCGACGCGCAAGCTGGACTTCGACGCCTTCTGGGCGGCGGGCTCCAAGACCGAGCTGCACCATTTCATCGGCAAGGACATCGTCAACTTCCACGGCCTGTTCTGGCCGGCGATGCTGCAGGGCACGCAGCACCGCACGCCCACGCGCCTGCACGTCAACGGCTACCTGACGATCAACGGCGCCAAGATGTCGAAGTCGCGCGGCACCTTCATTCGTGCGCGCACCTACCTCAACCACCTGAACCCGGAATACCTGCGCTACTACTTCGCCGCGAAGCTCGGCGACGGCCCGGACGACCTGGACCTGAGCCTGGAAGACTTCACCAACCGCGTGAACAGCGACCTGGTGGGCAAGTACGTCAACATCGCCAGCCGCTGCGCCGGCTTCGTCGAGAAGCTGTTCGGCGGTCGTCTCGCCGTGGCCATGCATGACCGCACCCTGTTCGAGGACTTTGCCGCCGAGGCGGACAACCTGGCGCGCCTCTACGAGTCCGGCGACTACGCCGGAGCGATGCGCGAGATCATGCTGATGGCCGACGACGCCAACGCCGAGGTGCAGAAGCTCGCACCCTGGACCATGGCCAAGGACGAGGCACGGCGCGAGGAACTGCACCAGGTCTGCACCACCTTCCTCAACCTGTTCCGCCAGCTGACGATCTACCTGAAGCCCGTGCTGCCGAGCCTGGCCACGCAGGTGGAGCACTTCCTGCTGGCCGAGCAGCCGCTGGCCTGGGCGGACGCACACAAGCCCCTGCTGGGCACCGACATCCGTCCCTACGCCGCCCTGATCACCCGTGTAGACCCCAAGGCCACCGAAGCCATGATTGCCGAAGAAGCCGCCAGCGCCGCCCCCGCGGACAAGAAGCCCGAAGCCGCCGCCAAGCCCAAGGCCGCAGCGCCGGCACCGGCCGGCGATGCCGGGCATATCGGCATCGAGGACTTCGGCAAGGTGGACCTGCGCGTCGCGCGCATCGAGAACGCCGAGCACGTCGAAGGCGCCGACAAGCTGCTGAAGCTGAGCCTGGACCTGGGCCCCCTGGGCAAGCGCCAGGTCTTCGCCGGCATCAAGTCCGCCTACGCGCCGGAGCAGCTGGTGGGCCGCCTCACCGTGATGGTGGCCAACCTGGCGCCGCGCAAGATGAAGTTCGGCATGTCCGAGGGCATGGTGCTGGCCGCCAGCCACGGCGACGGCAAGCCCTTCCTGCTCCTGCCGGACGATGGGGCGGAGCCGGGGATGCGGATCAAGTGATGTTCTCCTCTCTCGTGCTTGCGGGAGAGGGGTGATCCGCCGCGCTTTGGCGATGACTAAATGTCATCGCCTGCGGCGGATCACGGGCGGCCATGGATGGCCGCCCCGGGGTTGGATCAGGAGATGAGGTCCCGCCATGGATGGCGTCACCGCTTTATTTCTGTAAGGCACAGTAAGTGAGCTCTGGAAGTTCTACAGAAACCCTCTCCCCTTCCCCTCTCCCACAAGTGGGAGAGGGGTTGTTGGCCGACCGCATCGACGCCCTGCTGCCGCAGACGCAATGCCAGCGCTGCGGCTACCCCGCCTGCCGGCCTTACGCCGACGCGGTCGCCGAGGGCGCAGCGGGCATCAATCAGTGCCCGCCGGGTGGCGACGAGGGCATCGCCGCGCTGTCCGGGCTCACCGGGAAGCCGATTATCCCGATGAACCCCGTCAACGGTGTTCCGATCACGCTGAGCTTCGTCGCCGTGATCGACGAGCCGGTCTGCATCGGCTGCACCAAGTGCATCCAGGTTTGCCCCACCGACGCGATCCTCGGTGCCAGCCAGCTGATGCATACCGTGATCGAGGCCGAATGCAGCGGCTGCGAACTCTGCATCCCGGCCTGCCCGGTGGACTGCATCGCCATGATCCCGGCCCCGCAGTTGTCCATGCCAGCGCGCGCGCCGCAGTTCCGCCACCGCTACGAACAGCGCGAACGCCGCCTCGCACGCATTGCCGACGAGCGCCGGAACGTGCACGAGCAGCGCAAGGCCCTGCTGAAGGCGCGCGCCGCCGCCAGCGATCCCAGCGAAGCCCCATCCGATCCGATAGCCCGTGCCCTGGCCGCCGCACGCGCCAAGGCCGCCAAGCCCCAATGAATCCCAGGAAATGAATCCCCGGAAGCGACACGAGATCTTCTCGCGCCTGCGCGCCGCCAACCCGGAGCCGACCACCGAGCTGAACTACAGCACGCCCTTCGAGCTGCTGGTAGCCGTGGTGCTGTCCGCCCAGGCCACCGACGTCGGCGTCAACAAGGCCACTGCCCGGCTCTTCCCGGTCGCCAACACGCCGCAGGCGATCCTGGCGCTGGGCGAGGACGGCCTGAAGCAGCACATCAAGACCATCGGCCTCTACCAGACCAAGGCGAAGAACGTCATCGGCCTCTGCCAGCAGTTGCTGGACCTGCATGGCGGCGAGGTGCCGCGTGACCGCGAGGCCCTGGAAGCCCTGCCAGGTGTCGGCCGCAAGACCGCCAACGTCGTGATGAATACGGCCTTCGGTGAAGCCACCATCGCCGTGGACACGCACATCTTCCGCGTGTCCAACCGCACCGGCCTGGCCCCCGGCAAGAACGTGCGCCAGGTGGAGGATCGCCTGCTCAAGTTCACCCCCGAGGAATTCCGCCGCGACGCCCACCACTGGCTGATCCTGCACGGACGCTACGTCTGCAAGGCGCTAAAGCCCGAGTGCATGCCATGCCGCATCGCCGACCTCTGTGAGTACAAGCACAAACGCCTGCCGCCCCCGATCCCATGAAGCCCCTCGCTCCCAGACCCCGCCTGCACGCCCTGCCGATGATCGCCACCGCACTCGGCCTGGGCCTTGGCGCCCACTACGGCGAACGCTGGTACCACCTGCCGAAGTACGACGAGCAAGACCTGCAGGCCTCGGTGGAACTGAACCTCGCCATCGACCTGGAACAACGCGGACCACAGCTGCAGCCCGCACCTGCAGAGCGTGAACGCCTGCGTCAGCAGATCCGGCAGGAAATCGACGCGGACATCGCGCGGGAGGCGGGGGAGGTGAAGCAGGGCTTCGCAGCAGCGATGCTGATGCTGCTGTTCGGTGGGGGGTATCTGGCACTACGCATGCGCAGCCACGGAGGCTAAGCGGAAGCTCGCGAGCTTTGTCCCGCGCAGCAGAAAAAAGAAGGGCGGCCCGAGGGCCGCCCTTCTTCATTTTCACTGGCTACCGAATCTTCAGGGGCCCGGCGGCGTCACGTCATCCAGGCGCAGACGCAGCTCGTAGCGGGTATCGACCCCGCTGGGGCTCACCACCCTCAGGGTCAGCGCGCCCAGCTGATCGCCCGGGACATAGGCCTCGTCCACGATGGTCCAGGAGTAGGTGTTGCCCGCGATCGAGTCGTCGTTGGTATCCGGCACGATGAAATCGTCCGTCGGCGTGATCGTCACGTCGCCACCGTCATTGACCAGCGAGATGATCGTCCCGGACGGCATCGGCTGATCGTTGCGGTCACGGATCACGACACGGAAGGTCACCGTACCGCCGGTACCCGCCCGCGTCGGGATGGTTACGGTCGGGACGTTGCCGTCTTCGAACACGAAGCTGCCACCGTTGACCGTGACGTCACCCGTCGGCGGGCTGATGTCGATGTCCGGTCGAGACGCCGACATGGTCAGCACCTGCGTGTCGAACACGTAGAGGCTCTTCTGCGTGTCGCAGAGGGCTGTCCCCGCATCGCAGAGCGTGCCGGTGAACTTGCCGTTGGGGCCGTCGCGCACGCCGTTGTTGTTGAAGTCCTGGAACTCCTCCGATCCCGCGTCGTAGACGCCGTCCAGGTCGTTATCCAGCCAGGGCTCCGGCAGGTCCTGGAACGGCTCGCCAGCGTCATACCTGCCGTTGCCGTTGAGATCGACGAAGCTCTCCTCGCCGATGCCGAAGGCGAGAATCTGCGTCCGCGGCCGGCGAGGGTTCTGGCTGCGCCAGGTTGCCGAGCAGGTACCGTTGGTCATGATGCAGCTGCCCGCGATCGCGCCGCCATTGGTGCGGAAGGCGAACGAGGTGCCATCGGGCGCCGGATTGTTGAAGCGGTCGGCGGCGCGGATCGTCGCCGTCACCTGGGTGCCATCACGGTCCAGGCCCTCGGCATTGTGCGTCGACAACGACAGCGACACGCTGTCCTGGTCGGGCAGGCCGGTGGTGATCGTCAGGTTGCTGGAAACGGTCGAGACCTTGGTCTCCACGCCACTATTGATCTGGGTGGCGGTCGCGGTGACGCGCACCGAGGTCTGCACCGTACCGGCACGCAGGCGGGTCACCACGCGACCATTGGCGTCGGTCACCGCACTGGTTGGCTCCAACTGGATGCCGCCGACGACCGTGTTCGGGCTGAAGGTGACCGTCTGGTTGGGTAGAGGACCGCCGTTGGTGGTTTGCACCTGGAACACCAGTTCGGAGACTTCATTCAGACCCGTGCCCTTGATGCCAATGGTGGTCGGCGTGGCGGAGACGAAGCTGATCGCGTTCAGCGGGCCCGGCGGCGGCAGAGGCGGCTCAGGATCCGGCGTGAAGGTCACCGTCACGGCGCGGGTGGAGACGACGCCCCTGGGCGTGGTCACCTTGATGGTGAAGACGCCTGAGCGCGGCTCGTCCAGGCCTTCTGGCGGCTGGATCGCGAAATTGTAGGGATATGCCCCCGCCGCACTGGTGCAGGGCTGGGCGTACGTGCTGTCTCCCACGATGGAGCCCAGCGACGTCGTGGCCGTCACCGTGGTCTGGCCCGGCATGGGCTGGCCGGCGTTGTCGGACACCAGCACGTTCACGCCCACGGCGCCATTGGAGAGATCGATGGGGCTGGGGGAAATCTGGATATTGGCGGCGGAGCCCGACATGATGATGCGCTGCGAGTCGCGCACGTGCAGCGATGTCGCCGTATCGCAGCCGGAATCGCAGAGCACGCCGGTGAAGTTGCCGCTACCGGTGGTGAAACTGCCGTTGTTGTTAAAATCCAAGAAGGGTTCGTTGGCATCGCGAACGCCGTCCTCATCGTTGTCGACGAAGGCTTCGTCCATGTCGGTAAAGGGCTCGCCGGCATCGTAGCGCCCATCACCGTTGACGTCGGTGAAACTCTCCTCACCGATGGCCGTCGCCAGGATCGTCACGCGACGGTTCGCCACGCGCGGCTGCTGCGACGTAAAGGTCACCGAGCAGGCGCCGTCCGTGGTGAGGCATTGTGGCTGGATCGCTCCGCCCTCGGCCCGGAAGGCCACGGCCGTTCCATCCGGCACCGGGTTATTGAAGCGATCGGCAGCGCGGATGTTGACGCTTGTCGTGGTGCCGTCGTAATCGCCGCCCTCGATGTTGAAGCAGCCTACGCTGAGCGAGAAGCTGTCCTGGTCGGCCAAGCCGGTCGAGATGACCAGTGAGTCCGACTGCGCTGGAGGGACATTGGGCAAGCTGGTCTGGGCCGTAACTCGCACGCTGGTCGCCACGGTGCCGGAGCGCACGGTGGTCTGGACGTATCCATTGCTATCGGTGGTGCCGGTCGTGGGATTCAGCGTGATGCCGCCCACTGTGGTGTCGAGGCTGAAGCTGACATCGACGTTGGCCACCGGGCCGCCAGCGGAGTTCAGCGCGCGGAAGCGCACCGCCGAGGTTTCCGGCTGACCGGCACCGCGCAGGCGGATGGCCGTCGGGGTGGCGGAGGTGAACTGCAGGGAGCTGATCGGGGAAGGCTGCACGGTGACCGTGCCCTGCGCCACGAGCGCGGTGCCGCCGACCGTCGCGGTGGCGCGGACCAGATCGCTGCCGGAACAACCCAGTGCGCGATAGGTGCTGGTGGCGCTGCCGCCGGTGGTGAGCACCGGGGAATCGATCGACGCGCGGTCGTTGGAAGCGCAGGGGGAGGAGAACGTCACCTCGACCAGATCGGTCAGCAGGGCGTTGCTATTGGCCGTATCGACGATATTGACCCGCAGCGTGGTGCTCCCGCCGGCTGCCACCGACGTGCTGCCGATCTCGATGGTGCCTGGCGTGAACGTGCTGCCATTCAGCACACCCATCCGGTACACCGGGGTCGCAGGACCGCCAGGGTCGGGATTATTGGGGTTGCCGGTGCCGTCGCCGTTGCCGACCGACCCGCCGCCGCAAGCAGCCAGCATCAGCGACGCGACGGCCGCAAACAGGTATCCGCGAGTGTGTTTGAACATTAGCTCCAGCCCGCCGCGTCCCCCGCGGCTCGAGGTAAAAGTCAGCCCGATGCTATCCCAGAAAATCAATCAAAACAAGCAAGTCAGGCAACAAGTGAAAGTAGTGTGCAAAGTGCGCGCTGGGGTGGTGCCCTTGGCAGGAATCGAACCTGCGACCTACCGCTTAGGAGGCGGTCGCTCTATCCACTGAGCTACAAAGGCATCTTGGCACGATCATGACGGCCGGTTGAGGTCCGGCCGATGACAGGTGCCGGCGGGCCGGCGGCGAATATTGTAGCTGTGCACGGGTCCAAGTGCCTGTAAGCCATCCGCTATACTCGATCCGGTCCAAGGACCGATCCCGAAGATCCCTACTGTGTATACCCAGTTCTTCCAGCTCCGGGAGATGCCGTTTGCCATCACCCCGGACCCTGCCTATCTCTATATGTCCCCGCGCCACCAGGAGGCGCTGGGGCATCTGCTGTATGGCACCGGCCAGCATGGCGGCTTCGTCCAGCTGACCGGCGAAGTCGGCACCGGCAAGACCACCATTGTCCGTACCCTGCTGGAACAGCGCCTCGCCGATGTCGATGTGGCCATGGTGCACAATCCCAGGCAGTCGGAGATGGAGTTCGTGCAGTCGATCTGTGACGAACTGCACGTCGGCTACCAGGCCCCGGTGACGCTCAAGACCCTGGTCGATGCACTGAACAGCCATTTACTGAAGAGCCACGCCGAGGGCCGCCGCACGGTCCTGATCATCGACGAGGCGCAGAACCTGCGGCCGGAGGTGCTGGAACAGGTCCGCTTGCTGACCAACCTCGAGACCACCAAGGACAAGCTGCTGCGGATCATGCTGATCGGCCAGCCGGAGCTGTCCGAGCTGCTGGCCCGGCCGGACCTGCGCCAGCTGGCGCAGCGCATCACCGCGCGCTTCCACCTGACCCCGCTCAGTGCCGCCGAGACCACCGAGTACATCCAGCACCGCCTGCGGGTGGCCGGGGCGGAGACCGAGATCTTCAGCCCGGCGGCCTGCCAGCAGGTGCACCGCTACGCCCGCGGCATCCCGCGTTTGATCAACATCGTCTGCGACCGTGCCCTGCTGGGTGCCTATTCGCAGGGCCAGCGCCGTATCAACCCGGACATGATCAAGCACGCCGCCCGCGAGGCCATCGGCGAGCTGCCCACCACCTTCGACCCGGGCGCGCCGCGGCGCTGGGCCAGCATCGAGACCCTCAGTGCCCTGGCGCTGGCGGTCTGCACCCTGGCCTTCCTCTATACCTTCGTGATCGCGCCGCGGTTGCAGCCCGCCCCGGCCGCCGGTGAAGCCGCCGCCCCGGCGGTAGCCGCCACGCCCACCGCCCGCCCTGCCCCGGCGGCGGCACCCCAGCGGTCGGCCGTCGCGCCTGCTTCCATGCCCGCCAGCCAGCTCGACCAGCTGCTGCGCATGCCGCAACCGCTGCCGGACCTGATGGGGCAGCTGGTGCGTCTCTGGGGCGCCCAGCTGCGCCTGCCGCGCGGCGGCAACCCCTGCGAGGCCCTGAGCCGCGACCGGCTGGAGTGCTACCGCAGCAACGGCAGCTGGTCCGACCTGGGCCAGATCAACCGGGCGGCGATCCTGGTGCTCAAGACGCCCCAGGGCGAGCAGCACGCGCTGCTGCGCGAGCTCACCACCACGCATGCCGGCTTCGACACGCCTTTCGGCACCGTACGCATAACCCTGGGCGAGCTCGACAAGCTGTGGAGCGGCGACTTCCTGTTGCTGTGGCGCCGCGATACCGCCGACGGCCCCCTGCGCCCGGGTGACCGCAGCGCCGCCGTGCCCCTGGTCTGGGAGCGCCTGGCGGAGTTGGACGGCGTGGCGATACCGCCGGAAGTGAATACCTATTACGGGCGCAAGCTGGAGGACGCGCTGCGCCAGTTCCAGCAGCAGCGCGGCCTGCCGGTGGATGGCGTGCTGAACACCCGCACGCTGATCGCACTGGGCGATGGCCAGCCCTCGACGCCGACGCTGCTGGGGAACACCCGATGAGCTACATCCTCGACGCGCTGCGCAAGGCCGAGCGCGAACGCAACCTCGGCCAGCCGCCCTCGATGCAGGCGGTGACCCAGCCCTCGGCCCTGCACCGGCCGCAGCGCCGCCCCCTGTGGCCGCTGCTGCTGGGGCTGGCCGTGCTGATGCTGATCGCCACGGCCGCCACGCTGGCCTGGCAGCGGCATCGCGCGCCTGCGGCCGCCGCGCCGGCCGAGGTGGCACCGGATCCGGCACCCGTCGCGGCCCTGCCGGCGCCGGTACCCGGCGCGGTCAGCAGCTTCGACGACCTGGCCCCGCCGGAGCCCGCGCTGCCGCCGGCCGAGGAGGAGGAAATGCCCGCCGAGGTGGCCGTGACCCCGCCGCCGTCCGCGCGGACCGTCCCCGTGGAGGCGCCCCCGGTACAGGAAGAGGAGCCGGTGGAAGAGCCGGCCGCGATGGCGGAGCCGGTTCTGCCGCTGGTGCGCGACATGCCGCCGTCCTGGCGCGCCGCCTTCCCGCAGCTCACGGTGGAGGTCCACGTCTACAACGACAACCCTGCCAAACGCTGGGTGATGATCGGCTCGCGTCGCTATCGCGAGGGCGAGGGCCTGGCGGAGGGTCCGCGCCTGGTGCAGATCACGCCGGACGGGATCGTCTTCGAGCAGCAGGGGCAGCGGGCGCTGTACCCGATCACCCGCTAGGGTCTCAGGCAACGAAAAAGGGGAGCGTCGAGACGCTCCCCTTTTTCGTTGTGCACCGCCTGGCCGCTTCAGGCCACCGCGGCTCCGGCAGAACCCGCCAGCTCGGCGCAGGCGGCGTCGAGGCGACGCAGGGCTTCGGCCAGTTCGGCCTCGGAAATGTTCAGTGCCGGCGCAAAGCGCAGCACGTCCGGGCCTGCCACCAGCAGCCACACGCCGTGCTTCAGGCCGGCGCCGACCACGTCCTTGGCACGGCCCTTCCAGGCGTCCGTCAGCGGCGCACCCAGCAGCAGGCCCATGCCGCGGACCTCGCCGAAGAAGCCGTAGCGCTCACCGATCTGCTTCAGGCCCTGGCGCAGCTGCGCGCCGCGCGCCTGCACGTTGGCCAGCGTCGCGGGCTTGGCGATCTCCTCCAGCGCGGCGCAGGCCACGGCGCAGGCCAACGGGTTGCCGCCGTAGGTGGAGCCGTGCGTGCCGAAGCCCAGGGTCTCGGCCAGCTTGGCCGTGGTCAGCATGGCGCCGATGGGGAAGCCGCCGCCCAGGCCCTTGGCCGTGGTCAGGACATCCGGCGTCACGCCCATGCCCATGTAGGCGAACAGCGTGCCGCAACGGCCGTTGCCGCTCTGCACCTCGTCGAAGATCATCAGCACGTTGTGCTTCTCGCACAGCGCGCGGACGCCCTGGAGGAAGGCCTCGGTGGCCGGCGTCACGCCGCCCTCGCCCTGCACCGGCTCCAGCACCACCGCGCAGGTCTTGTCGCTGATGTGGTCCGCCAGCGTCTCGAGGTCGTTGTACGGCAGGTGCGTGATGTTGCCCGGCAGCGGCTCGAAGCCCTTGGTGTACTTCTCCTGGCCGCCGACGCTCACCGTGAACAGCGTGCGGCCGTGGAAGGCGTTGTAGAACGAGATGATCTCGTTCTTCTCCGGGTTCTGGGTGTTGCCCCAGCGACGCGCCAGCTTGAAGGCCGCCTCGTTGGCCTCCGAGCCACTGTTGCAGAAGAACACGCGCTCGGCGAAGCTCAGCTCGGTCAGCCGCTTGGCCAGCTTCAGCGCCGGCTCGTTGGTCATGACGTTGGAGACGTGCCAGAGCTTCTGCGACTGCTCGGCGATGGCCTGCACCAGCAACGGGTTGCAGTGGCCCAGGCCGGTGACGGCGATGCCGCAGGCCAGGTCCAGGTAGTCGCGGCCCTGCTGGTCCCAGATGCGCGAACCCTCGCCACGCACGGGGATGATCTCCGACGGCGCGTAGTTGGGAACCATCACCTCGTTGAACAGCTGGCGGTTGAGCTGCGACATCTTCAATCTCCACAACGGCAAAAGGCCCGCCTTCTTGGGGGCCTGAGAAGGGAATTATAGCGTTGTGGGGCGAGGTGGGGGACGCTGCCGAGGGGAGAGTGAAGCCCTCAGCCAGAGGCGATGTGCGTAACCGCCAGGGCTCCACCCTCACCCTAGCCCTCTCCCGCCAGCGGGAGAGGGGACGGCAGCCTCTAGCAGCAAGCGGCCTCTAGTAGTAAATCGTGACCGTGACCGTATCCGTGTACGAGCCCGCTGCCGGCGTCGCCTGCGGTGCCACGCGGCCGTAGACCTGGACGTTCTGGGCGCTGCCGCTGCCACTGCCGGTCACGGTGTCGACGTTCTGGGTGTTGCCCCAGCGCTGGCTACGGCCGTTGTCGCGGTAGAGCTGGTAGCCGACGTAAGCCCCGGCCGTACTCTTCATGCGTCGCAGGCTGCCGGAGGCGTAGAGCCCGTCGTTGAGGCCCAGCTGGTAGGGCGTGGTGTTGGTGCAGCGCGGGTGGATTACCGCCGCCGCATCGAAGTTGGAGACCAGCAGGCCGCGGGTGCCGAAGTCGATGCCGTCGATGGTGAAGACCGGGTCGCAGCTGGCGGTGACCGAGGCGCTGGCGGTAAAGGGGAAAGTGCCGCTGCTGCCGCCGTTGCCACCACTGGTGCAACTGGCCGGCGTCGGCAGCAGGCCCAGCAGGAACTCGTTGTACTGGTAGATCAGCTCGGTATGCACGCCGCTGAAGCTGTTGCTGTAGTCGCTGGCCGGCACCGCGGTGAGCTGCCCCGAGGGCACGCGCGCATAGACCGTCAGGCTGCCGGTCTGCGTGGCGCTGCCGATCAGCGCCCCGAGTTCCAGGGTGACCTCGACGCCGCCGTAGGCGTTGGAGCGCGAGCCCCAGATGTCGGTACGTGCCGCCGACTTGTAGAGGTTGAAGCCCAGGCTGTTGACGCCGCTGGTCATCACCCGCGGGTCCAGCGCGCCGCCGCCCTGGGCGCCCGACCCGATGCCGAAGCAGGCGCGCACCTTGGACGAGGACAGGATGCTGGTGATGGTGCAGCTGTAGCTGATGGTGGCGGTGACGTCGACGTTGCCGCCGAAGGGGCTGACGCTGCCGAAGCTGACGTTGCTCATGCTGGCGGTGCAGGTGGTGCTGGCCTGAGCCGCCGGCGCGTAGCCCAGCAGGCCGCCGCCGAGCACCGCCAGCCACAGCGCCAGGGCCGATGCCGCGTTGATGATTCGTGCTAGTGGCATGCCAGGGGTCCGAGTGAGGTGATGCCGGTGGCGTTCGCCGGCAGTTCGATACGCACTTCGCAGACGCGGCGATCGGGCAGCCGGACGGCGACGGTCGCCTGCGTCGGCGGATTCTCCACGTAGGCCTGGCCATCGTAGCCGACCACGCCGGTCTGGTCGGGCCGACCGGAGACATGGACCGTGCTGCCCAAGGGCAGCGGCGCGCCCTGGCCGTCCACCAGCGTCAGCAGCAGCGCGCGCAGGGGGCGGATGTCGAAGTCGGCGCGCACGCCGGCCTGCGCCACCGGCACCACGCGGTGCTCGGTGGCGCCCACCTGCAGTCCGGCGGGCAGGCCCACGGCGTCCACCGTGATGTCGTTGGGCTGCCAGGCATTGAGGCCGGTGAGCAGGTAGTGGCCGCTGCGGTCGGTGCGCCCGATGGGGCGGTTCTCCAGCAGCACCGGTACGTCCGGCACGCCATGGGTGGTGACCAGCGCGAAGCCCTCGTCGATGCGCCGCCCCGGGAACAGGCTGCCATCCATCAGCACCACGCCGCCGCTGTAGCCGGCGAAGACGCTGTCATGTCCGTCGATGGCGTTGACGCCGGCATTGAGCTGGCCGAGGTCGCCGCGCCAGGCCGCCTCGGCCTGGTAGGACTCGATCCCCTGCCCCTGCTGGCTGCGCAGGCTCCAGCCGACACCACCGTCCAGCGGCAGGCTGCTGACCAGGTCGGTGCCCAGGGTGTCGCGGCCGGCCTGGCGCTGCAGCGTCAGGCCGGCATGCACGCGGTTGCCGAAGCTGCAGGACAGGCCGGCGAACAGGGTGCTGTCACGCTCGCCGTCGAGCGCGCGCGTATAGCTGGCGAAGACGCCGATGCCGTAGGGCAGGTTGAGGCTGTAGCCGGCCCCGGCATAGCGCTGGCGGCCGTCCTCCTCGGTGTCGAGCCGGTTGTAGCTCAGCGAGACGCTGGCGCGGCCGCCGAGGGCCAGGCCCGCCACGGCGCGCTGGCTGCGCCGCGGCAGGTCGCGGCTGTCGGCGCTGGCAATGTCGCGGTAGCCGGCATCGCGCTGCTGGGATCCGAGGTCGAAGTTGAAGCGCCCCACCACCCAGGAATAGCCCAGGCTGGACTGCCCACCGTCGCTGTCGCCCGCGGCGCGGGCATAGGCGCCGCTGAGCACGCCGCCGCGCCCCAGGCGCAGCACGGCGCCGACGCCGCCCAGCCCCAGGCCGGCGCTGGCCTCGCCGTGGGATTCCAGGGTCAGCCAGTCGTTGAGGCCGTAACGCAGGCTGCCGCTGGCGGCGGGCTGCGAGCGGTAGTCGAAGGACTCCAGGCCGTAGCCCTGGCGCACCGCACCGACCTCCAGCGACCAGTCGCTGAACCCGGGCTTCAGCAACTGGCTGGCGTTGTAGTACGGAAAGCTGATCACGCTGCGCCGGCCCAGCGCGTCGGTCAGCACCACCTGCGCCTGGCCGGCGCCGTTGATGCCCGGCACCGTGGTCAGCTGGAAGGAACCGGGTGCCACCGATCCGGCGTACTGCTGGATGCCGTTGACGTAGAGCTCCACCGAGGAGGGCAGCGCGGCCTGGCCGAAGAAGGCCGGAAGCGGGAAGGTCACCATCTGCGGCTGCAGGCCGAAGTCGCGGCGCCACTGCAGGCCGCCCAGGCGCGTCGGCCGGCTCCAGGACAGGCTGCCGGACACTACGTCACCCAGGCGCAGGGTCACCAGGTCGTCCTGGAAGGAGCGCACCCAGGTGGTGTCGAGGCGGGTGTAGCGGTCGGCGGTGCCGCTGTCGCCGAAGCCGGACAGGCCGGTGTTGCCCAGCAGGCCCCAGCCGCCGAAGGCACGCAGCTCGGTGTAGGCGCTGAGCGCGCGGCTGCCGTCATCTCCGACGATACCGTAGAGGTCGTAGTTCAGCAGGGCGCCGTCGGCCGCCGTGGCGGCGTAGCGCGGCTGCGGGCGGCCATTGAGCTGCTGCGTGTCGCGGTCCAGGCGATCCACCGCCGCCATGAACTCCAGGCGCTGGTTGGGCATGTCGATGCTGTAGCCCAGCCCCGGCACCGTGGCCAGGTCGACGTAGCGGTCGAGCGGCAGGCCGTCGGTACGGATGCCGGCATCCTGCAGGTTGGGCGGCCAGGCATGGTGATGGCCCTTGGCATCGACCGCGACCTGCAGCACCCGCCCGGTGCTGACGCCATTGAGCGTCACCTCCAGGTACAGGTCGGTAGCGGCATCGGGCATGCCGGGGCCGCTCAGCAGGCCGATGAAGCTGCCCTGCAGTGCGGCATCCGCACCGGCCGCAGCGGCCGGCAACGAGGCCGGCAATGCCAGCAGGCTAGCGAGCGCCGCTATCGGCAGACAGCTTCTGGCGGGTCGCTTCGCCATTGATCTGGGCCTGAATCTCCACGGCGTTGTTGGTCTTGTCTTCCAGGTCCAGCGGCCAGCGGCGCTCGGCGCCCGGCAGCACGTAGCCGAGCAGGCCGGCCCGCTGCTGCAGGCTGCGGCCCTGCGCATCCAGCAGCCCGAGTTCGGTGATCTTGGCGCGGCGCCCGCCATTGTTGCGCGTCACCAGCACCGGCCGGCCGGCCTCGCGCCGCAGCGTCCAGGCGGTCTGCGGCACGGCACCGGCGGGGGTGTCGGCAAACACCGGAATCGAGAACTGCATGACGAAGTTGAGCCCCTGCTGGGGCTTGGCCACCGGCAGTTCGTCCACCAGGATGCGCCAGGCCTGTTCGGCCGTGCCGGCGGGGCCGGCACGCACCACGCGCACCAGCTGCCGCTGCCCGGGCTGCAGTGACACCATCGGCGGGCTCAGTACCAGCTCGCGCGATGGCGCCAGCTGGTCGCCCGCCGGCCCCTGCGTCCAGGTGTAGGCGCGCAGTTGCGCGTCCAGCTTCTGCTCGCCGGTGTTGCTGAGCCACAGCGCCTGCACCGGCACCGCGGGGGCGAACTCCAGCGAGATCGGTGTGACGCTGAGCCCGGCGGCCTGGCCCGCTCCGCTGGCTAGCAGCAGGAACAGGCCAGCGCAGGCGGCGCGGATACGGCGCAGCATGTCTCCCCCTGTCGAAGGCGCCTGGACCCTCAGTAGGTCACGGTCACCACTACGGTGTCAGCATAGTCGCCAGCCTGGGGCGTTGTCTGCGCCGGCACGCGGCCGAAGACCGTGAAGGACTGCTCCGAGCCGCTGCCGGTGCCGCCCACGGTGTTGGTGCTCACGGTGTCACCCCAGACCGCGGTGCGTCCGGCGGTGGTGTACATCGAATAGTTGACGTAGTGCGAGGAGCCGTCGGTCATGCGGCGCGTGGTGACGTCGTTGAGGGTGGACTCGTTGGCGCCGGCATCCAGGCCGATGTTGTACGGCGCGCCGGTGGTGCAGGTGAGCTTCACCGTGGAGCTGACGTCGACGTTGCCGACGAGCACGCCCTGGCTGCCGAAGTTCAGGTTGGTCGGCGCCGTGGTCAGCGCGCAGGTGTTGGTGATGGTGATCTGCGCCTGGAAGTTGCCGGTCACCGTAGCGGCGAAGGCGGGCGTGGCGCAGGCCATCGCTGCAATGGCGGTAACGGCCGCCTGGAATCTGTTCATGACCGCAATCTCCTGGGTACACGGGGTGTGTAAGCCAATACTTACATCGACCCGCGACAGGAAACCGTCGCAGCCTACGAACGGCAGGCGTCAAGGGACCGGCGGCAATTTAAGCTTTTAAAATCAAAAATGTAGATAAATCATACTGGTCGGATGTCGAAAAAGGCCAGACTCGATATGTGGGGATTTCCCCCACGTCACACCCCTTCGGGCGCTGTTTACGCCGGGAATCTTTCGGCGCATCGTAGGGTCCGAAGGAAAACCGCCGGCCGTAGCCCGTGGTCAGGACTCTTCCGGCGCAGCGCCCTTTTCCGGGCCCCCGCACGCGAGCGAAGGAGTCACCATGAGCGATCTGGACACCATCACCGCCTTCAACGAGCTGATCGAAACCTCCCTGGATACCGAGCGCGGTTTCCGGGCGGCCGCCGAGGAGGCCCATCACCCTGAACTCAAGCAGATGCTGCAAGGCTGCGCGCGGGACAGCGCCCAGGCCGCCACGGAACTGCAGGTGGCGGTGCGCTCCCTGGGCGGCAGGCCCGAGGAGACCGGCAGCACGGCCTCCAGCCTGGACCGTGGCTGGATGCATTTGAAGTCTCTGGCGCTGGGCCGGGACGAAGGCGCGATCCTGGATGAGGTGGAGCGCTTCGAGCACGATGCCGAGCGGCGCTATGAGCACGCCCTGGGCGTGGAGATGCCGCAGCCGATGCATGCGCTGCTGCAGCGCCAGTACGACAGCCTGCTGCGCCACCACCAGGACCTGCGTGGCATGCGCCAGCGCTACGCGCTGCACTGACGCGGCGGACGGCGGAAACAACAAAGCCAGGCCTGAGCCTGGCTTTGTTGTTTCCGGGTATTGGTGGAGCGAAAGGGGATCGAACCCTCGACCTCTGCATTGCGAACGCAGCGCTCTCCCAGCTGAGCTATCGCCCCGTGAAGGGCGCGTATCATAGCAATTCGACGCCAAAACGCCAGCCGTTGGCGGCTTCCCTAGATGCCCTGCACGGTCACGATCAGTTCGCGCCGATGGCGCTGCCGGCGGTGCTCCCAGAGGTAGATGCCCTGCCAGGTGCCCAGGGCCAAACGCCCGTCGCGTACGGGAATGGTCAGCTCATGGCCGCCCAGCAGGTTGCGCACGTGCGCGGGCATGTCGTCCGGACCTTCCTCATCGTGTGCGAAACGCGGATCGCCGTCCGGCACCGCGTCCGCCATCCAGCGCTCCAGGTCCGTGCGCACCGCCGGCGCCGCGTTCTCGGTAATACAGACCGACGCGGACGTGTGGCGCAGGAAGACATGGCACAACCCAGTGGCGATGCCGGCAGCGTGCACCACGCCCGCCACCTCGCCGCTGATCTCGGTGAAGCCGCGGCCGCGGGTATCGAATTGCAGCGACTGCTGGTGGATGCGGGTCATCGGGAAATCCTGGGTGCTTGCGCAACGCATGCAGTAAGCGCTAAAACGGCTTCGCCAAGCCGATGATCGGCAAGCTCTTTTGCGGGGGGCTTCCCTCCCGAAAAAAAGCTTGATAAATACGCATCCCGATTTTGACGCGAGTTTTACTGAGGTCAAAGCATCGATGCCGCGCAAGCCGAAGAAAGCCCAACAGCAGCCTGAAGCCCCCAAGAGCTACGACGAGTTCGTGGACGACTCCGAGGGCGTGGACGAAGACGTTTCCAGTGCCGAGAACGCCCGGAACGCGCCGCCGTCCAAGTCGCGCGACTGGCGCGACGTGGAGAAATTCAAGGAAGAGCGCTTGCTGCGCCGGGCCATAGACGAAGACCCGGATTTCGAAGAGCCGCGCAAGCGAAGGTAGTCACCGCGCCTGTCACCCGTGGTGAGCCCGTCGATCCACGGGTGACCTCAACCGTAGTTACCCAGTTGCCGTTACCCTTCGACAAGCTCGCCTAGAGGCGCCTACTTTTGGCAGGGCGAACGGCAACTTGAACTTGTCCCTCAGGCGGTACCCGGCGAGTGGTACTTCTCCAGTGTCGGCACCAGGTAGGCCATGGCCTCGTCGATGCTGTCGCAGATCTTGAACAGGCTCAGGTCGGCCTCGCTGATCAGCTTGCGATCCGCCAGCAGGCGGAAGTCGAACAAGCCCTTCCAGAAATCCTTGCCGTAGAGCACGATCGGCATCGGCGCCGACTTGCCGGTCTGCGTCAGCGTCAGCAGTTCGAACAGCTCGTCCATGGTGCCGAAGCCACCGGGGAAGATCACCGCGGCGCGCGCCAGGTTCAGGAACCAGAACTTGCGCATGAAGAAGTAGTGGAATTCCAGGGCGCGTGAGAATTCCACGTGAGGATTGCCATGCTGCTCGAAGGGCAGCGAGATGCCCAGGCCGATGTTGAGTTCGCGGTCCACCCGCGCGCCGCCCTCGTGCGCGGCCTCCATGATGCCGGGGCCGCCGCCGGTGCAGATGTAGTAGCGCTCGCCGCGCTCGTGCGAGTCCGTGGTCCAGCGGGCCACCTGCTCGGCGAAATCCGCAGCCTCGGTATAGAAGTCCCGGCCCAGCTCCGGCTTGGCGCGGGTGCGGGCCGAGCCGAAGAAGATCACCGCATGGCGGATGCCCAGCTTCTTGAAGCGCCGCGCCGGCTCCATGTACTCGGCGAGGATGCGGATGGCCCGCGCCTCCTCGCTCATCAGGAATTCTTCGTTCTTGTAGGCCTTGATCAGTTCCATGCCGCCCTCTCCGGAAGGCGGCGAGTGTAGCAGCGCCGCCCAGCCTGTCCGTGGGTGGCGAATCGCCGTTCTGTCTCGGTTAAGATGCCCGCCCCCCCAACTCGTTCGTCGCAGGAGCGGTACATGCGTTCACGCATTGTCGGCACCGGCAGCTATCTCCCGGCCCAGAGCCTCAGCAACCAGGAGCTGGAAAGCCGCATCGATACCACCGACGAGTGGATCTTCCAGCGCACCGGCATCCGCAGCCGCCACGTGGCCGCCGAGAACGAGCACACCTCCGACCTGGCGCTGCAGGCTGCGAAGCAGGCCATGGAGATGGCCGGCGTCACCGCCGCCGACATCGACCTGATCATCGTGGCGACCACCACGCCGGACATGATCTTCCCGTCCACCGCCTGCCTGCTGCAGTCCAAGCTGGGCGTGCGCAATTGCGCCGCCTTCGATGTGCAGGCGGTCTGCACCGGCTTCGTCTACGCCCTGGCCACCGCCGACAAGTTCGTCAACAGCGGCCAGTCCAAGTGCGCCCTGGTGGTGGGAGCCGAGAAGTTCTCGCGCCTGCTGGACTGGAGCGACCGCCGCACCTGCGTGCTGTTCGGCGACGGCGCCGGCGCCGTGGTGCTCAAGCCCGATCCCGAGTTCGGCATCCTGTCCACGCACCTGAAGGCCGACGGCTCGCAGGCGCACATCCTGCAGGTGCCCGGCTTCATCGACAACGGCGCGATCGGCGGCCATGCCTATGTGCAGATGGACGGCCAATCGGTGTTCCGCTTCGCGGTGAAGGCGCTGGACGAGATCTGCAAGGAAACCCTCGCCGCCAACGGCCTGCAGGGCAAGGACATCGACTGGCTGGTGCCGCACCAGGCCAACATCCGCATCATCATGGCCACCGCCGAGAAGCTGGGCATGCCCACCGACCGCATCGTCACCACGCTGGAACGGCAGGGCAACACCTCGGCGGCGTCCGTGCCGCTGGCGCTGGATACGGCGGTGCGGGATGGGCGTATCCAGCGGGGACAGCACGTCCTGCTGGAGGCGGTGGGGGGTGGGATGACGTGGGGGGCGGCGTTGTTGAAGTGGTGATTTGTCGCGTCTTTGGTGATGCCTAAATGGCATCACCAGCGGCAAATCTGACCGGCCATGGAATGTTTGGCCCTGCTGGGGCGTGACTCGATGTCACGCTCCAGTGAGCCAAACATGGTCGGGGGATCAATCAGGAAGTGAGGTCCCGCCATGGATGGCGCCACCGCTTGTCTCCCCTCGCCCGCTTGCGGGAGAGGGGCTGGGGGAGAGGGTTTCTGTGACTCTCGCAACTTTTACAGCACCCTCTCCCCTGCCCCTCTCCCGCAAGCGGGCGAGGGGAAAGGCTAATTGGCGTTGAGCCATCTCCAAAGCGTAGTTCTGGAAACCCCCAGCAGCTCCGCCGCCTTGGCCCGGTCCCCGTTCGCGGCGTGCAGGGCACGCTCCAGCGCCGCGGCATCCGGCTTCTGGCGGCCGCGGGTAGCAGCGGGAGCCGCCTCGGCCACCGCCGGCATTACCGCCGCCAGTTCCGGCGCATAACGCAGCAACAGCGGCCGCGTCAGCGCCGACAGGGGCGACTGCGCCGGCACCAGCACGGCGACGCGCTCGGCCAGGTTGCGCAGTTCACGCACGTTGCCCGGCCAGGCATGACCCAGCAGCAGGGCCCGGGCAGGCTCGTCGATCACCATGGCGCCGGCACCGGCGGCGCGCAGGAAACCCATCAGCAGCAGCGGCACGTCCTCGGCATGCTCGCGCAGCGGCGGAAGCCCCAGGCGCAGCACGTTGAGGCGGTAGTAGAGGTCGCGGCGGAAGCGGCCCTCGGCCACCAGGCCATCGAGTTCGCGGTGGGTGGCGGCGATCACGCGCACGTCCACCGGCGTGGGGCGCACGCTGCCCACGCGCAGCACCTCGCGCTCCTCCAGCACGCGCAGCAGGCGCGTCTGCAGCGGCAGCGGCATCTCGCCGATCTCGTCCAGGAACAGCGTGCCGCCGTTGGCGGCCTCGATCAGGCCGACGCGGCCGCCGCGGCGCGAGCCGGTGAAGGCGCCGTCGGCATAGCCGAACAGCTCCGACTCCAGCAGCGATTCGGCGATGGCACCGCAGTTCACGGCGACGAAGGGCGCTGCACGGCGCGGGCTGGCGCCGTGCAGGGCCTGGGCCACCAGCTCCTTGCCGGTGCCGGTCTCGCCGCTGATCAGCACGGTACGGTCGCTGGCGCCGTAGAGGCGCACCTGGTCGCGCAGGGCCACCATCGACTCGCTGTTGCCGATCAGGCGGCGCAGGCTGTAGCGCGCGTCCGGCGCCACCGCCAGATCGCGCTTGGGGCCGGCGCGGGCCACCGACAGCATGCGCGAGAGGTCGATGGCCTGCTCGAAGGCGCGGCGGATCGCGTCCGGCGAGTACATCAGGATGCCGGCGACCCCGGACCGATCCGCCAGCTCCGAGACATAGCCGGTGCCGACGATGGCGCCGCAGCCGATCGAGATCAGTTCGGCGACCAGGTCACGCGCCTCTTCGGTGTTGCTGTAGGAGCGCTGCTCGATCTCCAGGCCGAACTGCTGCTTGAAGGCGGAGAAGGCTGGCAGCTCCGATCCATAGGTAACCACGCCGATCCGGCCCGAATGCCGGCGCGCGCGGGTCAGGGCCTGCATCAGGTCGAAGCCGTCGGGACGCACCAGCACGATGGGCTTGTCGACGCGATTGCGCAGGTACTCGCCGTTGGAGCCCGCCGACAGCACCACGTCGCAGTCCTCGTTGCGCAGGCGCTCGCGGATGTGGGTGACGGCTTCCTCGAAACCCAGGTCGATGGTCTCGATATGGGCCCGGCCGTCGAACTCCGGCGTGACCTCGCGCATCAGGCTCGACAGCCGGGTGACGCTGACGGTCCAGATCGTGGGTAGTGGGGCGTCGCTGAGTTGCATGGCGCACATTATGTTTCATTTATTGTTTCATTTGTTTCAATGAAACATAACGCTGCCAGACCTGCAACAAACCAGCGCATCGGATTTAAACATAAATCCTTTTATATCAATGCATTGATCCCGTTTTTCAGTTTGGCACAGCTCTTGGTTACGAATCCGCGCCTTTCCCCGCAAACCGAGGAGCACCCCATGACGTTTTCCGCCGGCGCCAATTTCCGCGCCGCCATTGCCGCCGAGAAGCCCTTGCAGGTAATCGGCGCCATCAACGCCAACCACGCCCTGCTGGCCAAGCGCGCCGGCTTCAAGGCGATCTACCTGTCGGGTGGCGGCGTCGCCGCGGGCAGCCTCGGCCTGCCGGACCTGGGCATCAACACCATGGACGACGTGCTGACCGACACGCGCCGCATCACCGATGTCTGCGACCTGCCGCTGCTGGTCGACATCGACACCGGCTTCGGCCCTTCGGCCTTCAACATCGAGCGCACCATCAAGAGCCTGATCAAGGCCGGCGCGGCCGCCTGCCACATCGAGGACCAGGTCGGCGCCAAGCGCTGCGGCCACCGTCCGGGCAAGGAGATCGTGACCCAGGGCGAGATGACCGACCGCGTGAAGGCCGCCGCCGACGCGCGCACCGACCCGAACTTCTTCCTGATCGCCCGCACCGACGCGATCCAGGCCGAGGGCGTGGATGCCGCCATCGAGCGCGCCATCGCCTGCGCCGAGGCCGGCGCCGACGCGATCTTCGCCGAGGCCGCCTACGACCTGCCCACCTACAAGAAATTCGTCGATGCGCTGAAGGTGCCGGTGCTGGCCAACATCACCGAGTTCGGCGCCACGCCGCTGTTCACCCGCGACGAGCTGGCCTCGGTCGGCGTCGGCATCCAGCTGTACCCGCTGTCGGCCTTCCGCGCCGCCAACAAGGCCGCCGAGGCGGTCTACACTTCGATCCGCCAGAACGGCCACCAGAAGGACGTGATCGACCAGATGCAGACCCGAGCGGAGCTGTACGACCGTATCGGCTATCACGCTTTCGAGAACAAGCTGGACGCATTGTTCGCGGCCAAGAAGAAGTAAGACAGCCCACCCCATTTTCCAGGAGAGAACCATGAGCGAACCTACCGCCCCGACGTTCAAGCCCAAGAAGTCCGTTGCGCTGTCCGGCACCGCCGCCGGCAACACCGCCCTCTGCACGGTCGGCCGTTCCGGCAACGACCTGCACTACCGCGGCTACGACATCCTCGATGTCGCCGCCCAGTGCGAGTTCGAAGAGATCGCCCACCTGCTGGTGCACGGCAAGCTGCCGACCGTGTCCGAGCTGGCCGCCTACAAGACCAAGCTGAAGTCGCTGCGCGGCCTGCCGGCCGCCGTGAAGACCGCGCTGGAGCAGCTGCCGCCCTCCGCCCACCCGATGGACGTGATGCGCACCGGCGTCTCCGTGCTCGGCTGCGTCAAGCCGGAGAAGGACGACCACAACCACCCGGGCGCGCGTGACATCGCCGACAAGCTGATGGCCAGCCTCGGCTCGATGCTGCTGTACTGGTACCACTACGCCTACAACGGCAACGTGATCGACGTCGAGACCGACGACGACTCCATCGGCGGCCACTTCCTGCACCTGCTGCACGGCACCAAGCCGCCGGAGAGCTGGGTCAAGGCCATGCACACCTCGCTGGTGCTGTACGCCGAGCACGAGTTCAACGCCTCGACCTTCACCACTCGCGTCGTCGCCGGCACCGGCTCCGACATCTACTCCGCGATCTGCGGCGGCATCGGCGCCCTGCGCGGCCCGAAGCACGGCGGCGCCAACGAAGTGGCCTTCGAGATCCAGAAGCGCTACGACAGCCCGGACGAGGCGGAAGCCGACATCAAGGCCCGCGTCGAGAAGAAGGAAGTCGTCATCGGCTTCGGCCACCCGGTCTACACCATTGCCGATCCGCGCAACAAGGTGATCAAGGAAGTGGCGCGCGACCTGTCCAAGGAAGCCGGCAGCATGAAGATGTTCGACATCGCCGAGCGCCTGGAGACGGTGATGTGGGACATCAAGAAGATGTTCCCGAACCTGGACTGGTTCTCCGCCGTCAGCTACCACGTGATGGGCGTGCCGACCGACATGTTCACCCCGCTGTTCGTGATCGCCCGCACCTCCGGCTGGAGCGCGCACATCATCGAGCAGCGCATCGACGGCAAGATCATCCGCCCGTCGGCGAACTACGTCGGCCCCGAGGACCTGAAGTTCGTCCCCATCAAGGACCGCAAGTAAGAGCTGCAAGAGCGACCGCGCCCCTGGCGCGGTCGCTCGTTTCAGGCCCAGCCATCGCGCATAGCCACACCTGACATCACCCGGTTTCCGCTCCATGAATACTGCCTTCCGCAAGAACCTTCCCGGCACCCAGCTCGACTACTACGACGCGCGCGAAGCCGTCGATGCGATCAAGCCCGGCGCCTATGCCAAGCTGCCCTACACCGCCCGCGTGCATGCCGAGAATCTGGTGCGCAAGGGTGAGCCCGAGAAGATCAACGCCTACCTGGGCCAGCTGATCGAGCGCAAGCGCGATCTCGACTTCCCCTGGTTCCCGGTGCGTGTGGTGTGCCACGACATCCTCGGCCAGACCGCGCTGGTGGATCTCGCCGGCCTGCGCGACGCGATCGCCGACCAGGGCGGCGACCCGGCCAAGGTGAACCCGGTGGTGCCGGTGCAGCTGATCGTGGACCACTCGCTGGCGGTGGAAGCACCGGGCTTCGACAAGGACGCGTTCGCCAAGAACCGTGCGATCGAGGACCGCCGCAACGAGGACCGCTTCCACTTCATCGAGTGGACCAAGAAGTCCTTCAAGAACGTGGACGTGATCCCCGCCGGCAACGGCATCATGCACCAGATCAACCTGGAGCGGATGTCGCCGGTGATCTACACCGACCAGGGCGTCGCCTTCCCGGACACCTGCGTCGGCACCGACAGCCACACGCCGCACGTGGATGCCCTGGGCGTCATCGCCATCGGCGTCGGCGGACTGGAGGCCGAGAACGTCATGCTGGGCCGCGCCTCCTGGATGCGCCTGCCGGACATCGTCGGCGTGGAGCTGAGCGGCAAGCCGCAGCCGGGCATCACCGCCACCGACGTGGTGCTGGCCCTGACCGAGTTCCTGCGCAAGGAGAAGGTCGTCGGCGCCTACCTGGAGTTCTACGGCGAAGGTTCCGCGGCGCTGACGCTGGGCGACCGCGCCACCATCTCCAACATGGCGCCGGAATACGGCGCCACGGCCGCGATGTTCTTCATCGACGGCAACACCATCGACTACCTCAAGCTGACCGGCCGCGACGACCAGCAGGTCAAGCTGGTGGAGAACTACGCCAAGCTCACCGGTCTCTGGGCCGACTCGCTGAAGACCGCCGAGTATGAGCGCGTGCTGAAGTTCGACCTGTCGACCGTGGTGCGCAACATGGCCGGCCCGTCGAACCCGCACAAGCGCCTGCCGACCAGCGCGCTGGCCGAGCGCGGCATCGCCGCGCCCTGGGAGCTGCCGGCGGACGGCAAGATGCCGGACGGCGCGGTGATCATCGCCGCCATCACCAGCTGCACCAACACCTCCAATCCGCGCAACGTCATCGCCGCCGGCCTGCTGGCGCGCAATGCCAACGCGCGCGGCCTGGCCCGCAAGCCCTGGGTGAAGTCCTCGCTGGCGCCCGGCTCCAAGGCCGTGCAGCTGTACCTGGAAGACGCCAAGCTGCTGCCGGAGCTGGAACAGCTGGGCTTCGGCATCGTGGCCTTTGCCTGCACCACCTGCAACGGCATGTCCGGCGCGCTGGACCCGAAGATCCAGCAGGAGATCATCGACCGTGACCTGTACGCCACGGCCGTGCTCTCCGGCAACCGCAACTTCGACGGCCGCATCCACCCGTATGCGAAGCAGGCCTTCCTGGCCTCGCCGCCGCTGGTCGTGGCCTACGCCATCGCCGGCACCGTGCGCTTCGACATCGAGAAGGACGTGCTGGGCCTGGACCAGGACGGCAAGCCGGTCACGCTGAAGGACATCTGGCCGACCGACGCCGAGATCGACGCCGTCATCGCCCAGAGCGTCAAGCCGGAGATGTTCCGCAAGGTCTACGACCCGATGTTCAACTTCAAGGTCGTGGAAGACAAGAACATCAAGCCGCTGTACGACTGGCGCCCGCAGAGCACCTACATCCGCCGCCCGCCGTACTGGGAAGGCGCGCTGGCCGGCGAGCGCACGCTCAAGGGCCTGCGTCCGCTGGCGGTGCTGCCGGACAACATCACCACCGACCACCTCTCGCCCTCCAACGCGATCCTGATGGACAGCGCCGCCGGCGAGTACCTGCACAAGATGGGCCTGCCGGAAGAGGACTTCAACTCCTACGCCACGCACCGCGGCGACCACCTGACGGCGCAGCGCGCCACCTTCGCCAACCCGCAGCTGGTCAACGAGATGGTGGTGGTGGACGGCAAGGTCAAGAAGGGTTCGCTGGCGCGCGTGGAGCCGGAAGGCAAGGTCATGCGCATGTGGGAAGCCATCGAGACCTACATGGACCGCAAGCAGCCGCTGATCATCGTGGCGGGCGCGGACTACGGCCAGGGCTCGTCGCGTGACTGGGCCGCCAAGGGCGTGCGCCTGGCCGGCGTGGAAGTGATCGCAGCCGAGGGCTTCGAGCGCATCCACCGCACCAACCTGATCGGCATGGGCGTGCTGCCGCTGGAGTTCAAGCCGGGCACCACCCGCCTGACCCTGGGGCTGGACGGTACGGAGACCTACGACGTGGCCGGCAAGCTGGCACCGCGCACGACGCTGACGCTGGTCGTCACGCGCAGGAACGGCGAGAAGCTGGAAGTGCCGATGACCTGCCGCCTGGACTCCGACGAGGAAGTGCTGGTGTACCAGGCCGGTGGTGTGCTGCAGCGGTTTGCGATGGATTTCCTGGCGTCGAACAAGGCGGCTTGAGGTAGCGGCATCAGTCCCCTCTCCCGCTTGCGGGAGAGGGTCAGGGAGAGGGTGCTGTAGAGCTTGCAGGCTTTACAGAAACCCTCTCCCCTAGCCCCTCTCCCGCAAGCGGGCGAGGGGAACTCAGGAATCAACATGGCTCACGTACCCCAGATCAAAATCCCCGCCACCTACATGCGTGGCGGCACCAGCAAGGGCGTGTTCTTCCGCCTGCAGGACCTGCCGGAGCGCGCGCAGGTCGCGGGCGAGGCTCGCGACAAGCTGCTGCTGCGCGTGATCGGCTCGCCCGATGCCTACGGCGCGCAGATCGACGGCATGGGCGGCGCGACTTCCTCCACGTCCAAGACCGTGATCCTGGCCAAGAGCGCCAAGAGCGACCACGACGTGGACTACATGTTCGGCCAGGTGTCGATCGACAAGGCCTTCGTCGACTGGTCGGGCAACTGCGGCAACCTGACGGCAGCGGTCGGCTCGTTCGCGATCAGCAACGGCCTGGTGGATGCGGCGCGCATCCCCAAGGACGGTATCTGCGTGGTGCGCATCTGGCAGACGCAGATCAACAAGACCATCATCGCCCATGTGCCGATCACCAACGGCCAGGTGCAGGAGACCGGTGACTTCGAGCTCGACGGCGTGACCTTCCCGGCGGCCGAGGTGCAGATCGAGTTCCTCGATCCGGCCGACGACGGCGACGAGGGTGGTTCGATGTTCCCCACCGGCAACCTGGTGGACGATCTCGAGGTGCCGGGCATCGGCACGCTCAAGGCGACCATGATCAATGCCGGTATCCCCACCGTGTTCATCAACGCCTCCGAGATCGGCTACACCGGCACCGAGTTGCGCGAGGCGATCAATGGCGACGCCAAGGCGCTGGAGAAGTTCGAGACCATCCGTGCCCATGGCGCCCTGCGCATGGGCCTGATCAAGGACGTCAGCGAGGCCGCCAAGCGCCAGCATACGCCCAAGGTGGCCTTCGTCGCGCCGCCGACCGGCTACAAGTCCTCCAGCGGCAAGGCGGTGGACGCCAAGGACGTGGACCTCAACGTGCGCGCGCTGTCGATGGGCAAGCTGCACCACGCCATGATGGGCACGGCGGCGGTGGCCATCGGTACGGCGGCGGCCATCCCCGGCACGCTGGTGAACCTGGCGGCCGGCGGCGGTGCCCGCGAGGCGGTGCGCTTCGGCCACCCCTCCGGCACGCTGCGCGTGGGTGCGGCGGCGGTGCAGGAGAACGGCCAGTGGGTGGTGAAGAAGGCGATCATGTCGCGCTCCGCCCGCGTGCTGATGGAAGGCACCGTGCGCGTGCCGGGCGACTGCTTCTGATACTGCCCTGTGCGTAACGAAAAAGGCCGGCGCATGCGCCGGCCTTTTTCGTTACCGCTGCGGATCAGGAGAAGACCACGGTCTTGTTGCCGTCGACGACGACGCGGTCCTCGATGTGCCAGCGCACGGCGCGGGCCAGCACCTGCCGCTCCAGGTCGCGGCCCAGGTTCTTGAGGTCCACCAGCTCGTCACGGTGCGAGACGCGCACCACGTCCTGCTCGATGATCGGGCCCTGGTCCAGGTCGGCGGTGACGTAGTGCGCGGTGGCGCCGATGATCTTCACGCCGCGCAGTTGCGCCTGCTGGTAGGGGTCGGCGCCGACGAAGGCCGGCAGGAAGGAGTGGTGGATGTTGATGATGCGGCTGGGATAGTTGGCCACGAACTCGCCGCTGAGGATACGCATGTAGCGCGCCAGTACGATCAGGTCAGCCTGGCCGGCCAGCAGGCCCAGCATCTTCGCCTCGGCCTCGGCATGGGTGGCGGCATCGATGGCGACGTGCTCGAAGCGCACGCCGAAACGCTCCACGCTCTCGCGCAGGTCCGGGTGGTTGGAGATCACCATGGAAATGTCGGCACGCAGTTCGCCGCGCTGCCAGCGCCACAGCAGCTCCAGCAGGGCATGGTCGTGCTTGGACACCAGCAGGGCCATGCGCGGCTTGTCGGCGGCGAAGGTCATGCGCCAGTCCATCTCGAAGCGCTTGCCCACCACCTCGCCGAAGGCCTGCATCAGTGCCGGCCGCGACAGGTCCATGGTCGGCGTCTGGAACTCCAGGCGCATGAAGAACTTGCCGCCGCTGGGGTCGCTGGAGTGCTGGTCCAGCTCGGTGATGTTGATGCCGTGGTGGTACAGGAAGGTGGTTACCGCCGAGACGATGCCGGGGCGGTCCGGGCAGGTGATCAGCAGGCGGGCGGTGGTTTCGGGCAGGGTGGTCATGACGCGCACAACGGCAGGCGAAAGCCGGGATTGTAGGGGTTCCCCCGCCCCCCGTCTCGCCTCAGCTCCCGAGCGGCGGCAGCGGCGTGGGCGCGTCCGCCGGGGTCTTGTCCGGGTAGATGATGCGCACGTCGTAGGGCTTGCCGGAGCGCGGATCGTGGAGGTTGGAGATGCCCCGGAACTCCAGCAGGCGGCGCTGCGTGGGCTCGTAGATCAGTTCCAGGGGGCCGGCCAGCAGGCGCAGCAGGGAGTCGGGCTCCACCTTGATAAGCACGGCCTTGATGCCTTGCCACTGGGTTTCGCCGGCCTTGGCGGCGCGGAAGCGGAAGCTGTCCAGGCTGCCGGCCACGGCCAGCGTGAACTTGACGGTCTTGCCGGCCTGCAGCTCGGCGAAATGGGCGCGCAGGCAGCTGTGGAAGCCGGAGTCGGCGCACATCGGCGAGACCTTCTTGATGGTCTTGGTCTCGACCTTGCTGCCGGCACGCTCGCGACGCTCCATGGTCACGGCATCGCGGTTGTCGCTGATGCCCTCCATGTAGCCGTAGTTCAGGTCAAGCCGGAACACCGGTACGAACTCGTGGTTCTGGAACTCCAGCGTCTTGTGGCCCAGCTTCTCGCCCTTGGGGCCGAAGTAGTCGATGGTGCCGCCGAGCCAGCGGCCGTTCTCGATGGTCTGGGCATGGACCTCGGTGTACAGGTAGGCCCCGCTCTTCAGGTCATAGGCATGGCCGTAGAAGCGCTGGACCTCGGCCTGTGCGGCCGTCGCCAGCAGCATCGACAGCAAGGCAAGCGTCAGTTTCATGCAGGGAACTCCTTGGCGAGTGCAGGCACATCATAGCCCTGGCCGAATGCCGCGGCGTGAAACCGCTCACGGGACAGATCTTGCGCGTCCAGCGCCCGGTGCAGGTCCTCCACCGCTTCGTCCTGGCCGTCGTCGGCGAGCTCGAAGCTGCCGTAGTGGATGCCCAGGCTGAACACGGAGCCGAGGTCCACATGGGCCTTTACGGCCTCGGCCGGGTCCATGTGCTGGTAGGCCATGAACCAGCGCGGCAGATAGGCCCCGATCGGCAGCAGCGACAGGCGCATGGCTCCGTGGCGCTGCCGCGCCGCAGCGAAGTGCGGGCCATAGCCGCTGTCGCCGGCAAAGTACACCGGCCCGCCGGTGGTCTCGATCACGCAGGCCATCCACAGCGTGCGGTTGGCGTCATAGCCGGCGCGGCCGCTCCAGTGCTGCGCGGGCGCCGCGGTCAGGCGGCGACCGTTGGGCAGGGTCCAGTCCTGGCCCCAGTCCAGCTCCACGATCTTCTGCAGCCCCCAACCACGCAGGTGCTGGCCGTCGCCCAGCGCGACGACGAACACCGGATCGTGCTCGCGCCACAGGCGCCGCAGGGTGTCGGCGTCCATGTGGTCGTAGTGGTTGTGGCTGACGATCACCACGTCGATGCGCGGCAGTTGTCCGAACGGGATGCCCGGTGCGCGGTAGCGGCGCGGGCCGGCCCATTGCACCGGGCTGACGCGCTCCGACCAGACCGGATCGGTCAGCAGGTTCAGGCCGTCGGCCTGCAGCAGCACGGTGGCCTGGTTGATCCAGGTGGCGCGCAGGCTACCCTCGCCCACCCGCTCCGGCGGCGGCGGCTGGTTGTGGGGGCTCAGGTCGCAGGTCCACTTGCCGCGCTGGCGCGACAGGCGCCAACGCAGCAGCTCCCCCGCACTCTTGCCGAAGGGCTCGGCGTTGTGGAAGCGCTCGCCGTCGAAGTGATCGGAAACCGGGCGCCTCCCCATGTCAGTCCCGGCGCGAGAACAGGTAGTGCGCCACGCCCCACTCGTTGCCCTGGGCGTAGCCGAAGAACTCCGCCACCGCCATGTAGAACATGCGCCAGCGCTGGAACCAGACCGCCGCGTCGCGACCGTAGGCGGTCTCGAACACCGGCATGATCTGCGCCTTGGCCGCGTCCATGCCGGCCAGCCAGTGGTTGGAGGTCTTCTCGTAGTGCTGGCCGGAGACCCACCACTGGCGCTCCACCTTCAGGTCATCCTGGAAGTTCAGCAACAGGTTCTCCGAGGGCATGATGCCGCCCAGGAAGAAGTACTGCGTCATCCAGTCGGTGTCATCCTTGACCTCGTAGGGGTAGCTCAGCAGCTTGTGCGCGAAGATGTGCACGAACAGCTTGCCGTCTTCCTTCAGCCAGCGCGAGATCTTGGCCAGCAGCAGGCCGTAATTGCGCATGTGCTCGAACATCTCGATCGACATCACGCGGTCGAAGCCTGAATCCACTCCACCTGCAGGGAAGTCGAAGTCCACGACGTTGCCGGTGAGGATGCGGACGTTGGTCAGGCCACGCTCCCGGGCGCGCCGCTCGATGAATTCGCGCTGGCCGTGCGAATTGGACAGGCCGACGATCTGCGAGCGCGGATACTTCTCGGCCAGCCACAGCGACAACGAACCCCAGCCGCAGCCCAGGTCCATGATGCGCATGCCGTCCACCAGGCCGGCGCGCTCGGCGTACAGCGCCAGCATCTTCTCCTCGGCCTGGCCCAGGGTCTCGTGGCCCTGCGGGTACAGCGCGCAGGAATACTTGAGGCGCGGGCCCAGGTGCAGGTTGAAGAAATCCGCCGGCACCTCGTAGTGCTGCTGGTTGGCGGCCTTGGTCTCGATGGCGATGGGGCTGGCGCGCAGTTCGTCGAGCCAGCGGTTATAGCGCTGCGAGCGTCGCTCGCCGTTGACGCTCTCCTCATCGGTGAGGCGCTGCGAGATCAGCTTGCGCATGCCGGCCCGGACCAGGACATCCGGAAAGAGGCCGCGCTCGGTCAGCTGGATCAGGTTCATGCCCGGGAGAATCCTTCTGGTGGTGATAGGGTGGTCAGGATGATTTCGGCGGCCAGGGAATCAGCGCGCTGGTCGTCCGCATGTACTCGGCGTAGCCGGGCTTGGATGCAGCCATGTGGGCCTCCAGCACCGGGATGCCCGACATGCGCATCAGCAGCCACCACATCACCAGCGGCGAGACCAGCGCCGCGGGCCACCAGGACGAGCCCACCGCCAGCGGCAGGTAGGCCAGCCAGTGCAGGCACTCGAAGAAGTAGTTGGGGTGCCGCGACCAGCGCCACAGGCCGTCGCGGCAGACCTGGCCCTGGTTGGCGGGGTTGGCGCGGAAACGCTCCATCTGCCGGTCGGCGATGCCCTCGCCGATCACCGACACCAGCCAGATCGCCGCGGCCAGCACCAGCAGCGCCGATGCCAGCGGCTGTGTGTTGTAGGCGGCCACCAGGAAGGCCGCCGACAGCAGCATCGCGAACAGCGTCTGGAAGTGGAAGAAGAAGAACATGTTGCGGTTGGCCTGGGCGCCCCACTCGTCGCGGAATTTCTTGTAGCGGCGGTCCTCGGGCTTGCCGTGGTTGCGCAGGAACAAATGCAGGCCCAGGCGCAGGCCCCAGAGCCCCGCCATGAGCCCCAGCAGCAGGCGCTGCGGCTCCGGCGCCGGCCCCAGCAGCGCGTACAGCACGCCGAGGAATCCCAGGCTCCAGGACCAGAAGGCGTCGACGATGCCGGCATTGCCGCTGCGCCACTGCACGACCCAAGCCAGGCTGATGAAGGCGAAGACGCAGGCCAATCCGGTTGAGGCGGTGAGCAGGGCGGTCATGGAGATCCCGTGGGGTTTTGCAGGTATACGTCGCTGGCGTTGTTCCGGATTCTAGCCGGCATTATCGGACCCACGGCTTGCGCGACCTCTCTGGGCGGATCGAGAATTGCGCCCATGAAAGCTCGTACTGCCTGTCTGCCCGCCCTGGCCTGCCTGGGTCTGTTGCTCCTCGCCGCTTGCAGCAGCAAGCCGATGCGACCCGATGAGGCCATGGAAGCGGCCGAAGTGGCGGTGGGCAAGGCCGGTACCGGCACGGCGGTGGCCGAGGCGCAGGGGCCGCTGGAACGCGCACGTGGCAAGCTGGACCAGGCCCGCAGCGCGCTGCAGACCCCCGACTTCCCGCAGGCACGCCGGCTTGCCGAGCAGGCACGGGCCGACGCCGAGCTGTCCATCGCGCTGGCGGACCTGGCCAAGGCCCAGGCGAAGCTGCGGGAACTGCAGCCGGCCACCGCGGCGGAGCAGCCCTGATGCGCCGCGCCGCCGCCCTGCTGGCCTGCCTGCTGCTCGCGGCCTGCGCCTCGGCACCCAAGACCAGCTCGGAGCTGGATGCCCTGCGCGCCGAACTGGATCAACTGGAGAAAGACCCGCAGCTCGGCGGGCTGGCGCCGGTGGCGATGGTCGAGGCCGACCGGGCGATCGACGCCGCGGCCGACTCGCTGAACGCGGGCGACGGCGAGCTGGAGCAGAAGCTCTACCTGGCCGGCAACCGCCTGAAGATCGCCCGCGCGCAGGCGCAGCGGCGGATCGTGGAGAACCGCATCCGCGCGCTGACCGAGGTGCAGGAGCGTGAGCGCGCCGTGCCGGTGTCGCAGGAGGTGGAGGGCGTCATCGCGATCCCGCCGCCGGAGCTGCGACCGGAGCCGGTGCCGTCCACGGCGCCGCAGGCCCCGCAGAGCATCCCTGACATCCCGGCCGTCCCGCCGCAGAAGTCGGCACTGCCGCCGCCGCCCGACGCGCAGCCGGCGCCGGCACCGGCGGAGACCGCTCCCTAGGGAGCGGTCGAGGTCAGCGACTGCGGCAGCGGCAGCTGCCACTGCGCGCGGATCAGCGCGCCCTGCTGCTGCAGGCTGAACTCGCCGCCAACCTCGCTGGCACGGCGCTGCAGGTTGCGCAGCCCCATGCCCGGACGCTGGCCGACGGACTCCGGCAGCTGGCCCGTGTGCTCCACCGTGAAGGACAGCAGGCCCTCGGCGATCTGCAGACGCACCGCGATGCGCGTCGGCTGCGCATGGCGCAGCGCATTGCTCAGGGCTTCGCGCAGCATGCGCGCGGCGTTGGCGGTCAGCACCGGCGACAGCCAGCACTCCGGCAGCGAATCCGGCGAGCGCCAGTCCAGCGTCACGCCCGCCGCCTCGCAGCGATCGGCGGCCTCGGAGCGCCACTGCGGCACCAGGTCCTGCAGGCGCTGCGCGCCACCGCTGAGGCAATGTACCACCACGCGAACGTCCTCCAGCACTTCGCGCAGGCGGCCCTCGGTGGCCGGCTCGCGGGTCTGGCAGGCCACGGTCAGCAGCTTGGCACAGGCATCGTCGTGCAGGTCCTGGGCGATGCGCTGGCGCTCGAGCTCGGCGCCCTCGCCGACCAGGCGGTCACGCAGCATCAGTTTCTCGATGAGCCGTTGCAGCAGCTCCACCAGGGCCAGGTCCTGGCGCGAGAACAGGCGCCGGCCGCTGGCCGGGTACTGCAGGCGGAAGGCCGGCTGGCCGGGGCCGGGATCCACGCGCAGGCTGATGCCGTCGTCGCCGATGCGATGGCCGCCGCGCCCCGGCTCCGCCATTTCCATCTGCAGGGGCTGGAACAGCTCCGACAGGCTGCGCCGCCACAGTTCGCGCGGGTCCGGCTCGGCGGTGTCCAGCAGGCGCCCCAGCAGGGCCTCGACGTCGGGGCGCGGACGCCGCACCAGGCGTTCCAGCAGCCATTGGCGCGCGGGGAAGTAGGCCCAGCCGATAACCGCCAGCGCCAGCGAGGCCGCCAGGGTCGGCTCGAAGCCGAACCACAGCACCAGCAGCAGGTCGGCGGCGATCACCAGGGCGCCGGCGATGAACAGCGTCCAGATGCGGAACCACCAGTCGCCGAGATCGAACAGGCGGAAGCGCAGGATGCCCAGCGCGATGCCGACGTAGATCAGCAGGAACAGCAGGAAGGCATAGGCCTGAAGGTTGGCCGTATCCACGCCGAACATCTGCGGCACCACGGTCAGCATCACGAAGGCGCCGCTGCCCAGCAGCCAGGACAGCAGGAACCACAGCAGCGAGGCGCGCGCCACCGGATCGCTGCGGGTGTTGCGCCACTGCGCGCCGGCCAGGATGAAGGTGGAGAGGAAGCCCAGCATGATCGGCGCATGCCGGCCGACCGGGATCGTCTCGAACGCGCCGGCCGCCTGGGCCAGCACCCAGGCGACGTAGCCCGCCACCAGCACCGGCCCCAGCGGCGCGCGGCCGAGGCGGCGCGGGTAGTACCAGAGCAGGGCGATCAGCGCCGAGCAGAACACGAAGGCGCCCAGGCAGTTCAGCTCCGACAGCAGGCGGAACAGTGGCATCGGCAAGGCCAGTTCGCGCGTGCTGTAGACCGCCGCCGCGGGGGCGAAGGTCAGCACGCCCCAGGCGCTGAGCAACAGGTAGCGAGCCGAGGCCTCGCCCGGCCGGAAGGCCCAGACGCCGGTGGCGATCAGCCAGGCCAACAGGCCGACCATGATCTGCAGCCAGAACTCGAAGGGCAGCGAGCGCAGCGGGCGGTGGTCGCCCGGCCGCAGGCGGTGCTCCTGGCCGTCGGCGTCGATCAGCCGCAGCTCGGGCTCGTGCATCAGCCGGGCCAGGCGATCCTGCCGCTGGAGGAATTCGTGGAATTCGGCGTAGCGCCCGAAGCTGCCGTCCGGTTCCGGCGTGAGGTCTGCCTCGCGCAGTTCCACGGGGGCGGCACCCGGTGCCGCCAGCGCGGTCAGCATCATGCCCCGAGGCAGCGCCGCCGCCGGGCCTTCCGCGACCTGCACCTGCGCCGCCTTGCTGCCGGCGGAATAGCCGAGATGCAGGCCCAGCCACGGCTGGCTGGTGGCAGCCAGGGTGGCCGCGATCACCACCAGGGCGGCGTACAGCAGGGCGCCCAGCAGGCGTCGGTAGGGAGCCGCAATGCCGCCGCGCGCGGAGTTCATGCGCGACTCAGGCGGTCAGCGCCAGGAGGGCGCGTGCGCCGTCGCGCAGCACCTCGCTCCAGGGCAGTCCGACGATCTCGCGACCGGTGGCGGTGTCGGTGAAGGGCATGCGCTCGCCGTCACCGATGACGTAGCGGTAGTCCATGGTCACCTCGGTGCCCGCCGGCAGGTCGGCCAGCGCGAAGATGAAGCCCAGGTGCCACAGCGCGGTCGGCGTGTACGAATGATTGACGTAGCACTCGTCGCTCCACTCCGGCGTCAGCGAGAACTGGTCCTCGAACCAGCGCACGCTGGACTCCACCTCGCGCGAATCCGCCGGATGGCGGCGCAGCTGCGCCTCGGGCCAGACCGTGTGGATGTTATCCGGCGCGATGATGACGCGGCCCCGCAGGACCGCCTCGTCCAGGAACAGGCCCTTGCCGGCACCGGCGATACCGGAGACGTCAACGCGGTAGCGCGGCAGGATCACGTAGCGGTCCTATTGTCGGGTCTGGTTGTCGCCGGTGGCGTTATCGGCTTCCACCAGCGCACGGATATCCGCCTCGGTGTAGCTGTATTCGCGGCCGCAGAACTCGCAGGTCACGGCGACGCGGCCGTGCTGATCCAGCACGGGCTGCAGTTCTTCCTGGCCCAGGCCGAGCAGCATCGCCGAGATGCCGGCATGGTTGCAGCGGCAACGCAGGTGCACGGGACGCGGCTCGAAGACGCGGCGGTCTTCTTCATGGAACAGGTGGCGCAGCAGGGTGTCGCCGTCCTTGCCCAGCATCTCCGGCTCGGTGACGGTGTGTGCCAGGGCCAGCATATGCTCCCAGTGCGCGTCGCCGTCCTTGACCTCGTCGGAGGGCAGCCGCTGCAGCATCAGGCCCACCAGGCGATCCGGGCCGGCGGCCAGGCGGATGAAGGTGGCCAGCTGCTCGGACTGCGTGAAGTAGCCTTCCAGCGCCTCGGCCAGCGAGTTGCCGGCGATCTCGACGATGGCCTGGTAGTACTGCGTGCCGCGCGCCGGCTCCATCACCATGGCCAGCATGCCCTCGCCCATCAGCTCGCGGAAGGCGCCGCTGGCGCCCTCGGTGGCCTTGGCCATGCCGCGCAGTTCCAGCTGGTGGTCGATCTGCGTCACCAGCAGTTGCAGGTCACCGCTGCCCTTGAACTGCAGGTTGATGCGCCCTTCGAACTTCAGGTGCGAGGCCAGCAGCGGCGTGGCCGCCAGGGCCTGGCCCAGCAGGCGGTGAACGTCCGGCGCGTACTCGCGCCAGCCGGTCATGTCACGGATGCCTTCGCGCAGGTCCAGGTAGGCACCGCGGACGCCACGCTCGGGAAACAGCAGCTCGCGCAACTCGTTCACGGGGCCAGCTTTTCCTTGAGCAAGCGGTTAAGAGCGTCGGGGTTGGCCTTGCCCTGGGTCGCCTTCATGGCCTGGCCGACGAAGAAGCCGAACAGCTTGTCCTTGCCGGAGCGGTACTCGGCGAGCTGGCCGGGGTTCTTGGCCATCACGTCCTCGATGGCCTTGATGATGGCCGACTCGTCGGTGATCTGGACCAGGCCCTTGGCCTTGATAATGGAATCGGCATCACCCTCGCCCGCCAGCATGGCCTCGAACACGTCCTTGGCGATCTTGCCGGAGATGGTCTTGTCGGCGATGCGCGCGACCAGGCCGGCCAGCATCGGCGCGGACACCGGCGACTCGCCGATCTCCTTCCCCAGCTTGTTGAGCGCGCCCAGCAGGTCGGTGATGACCCAGTTGGCGCAAGTCTTGGCGTCGCCGCCGGAGGTCTTGACCACGGCCTCGTAGTAGTCCGCCAGGGCGGCTTCGCCGGTCAGCACGGTGGCGTCGTACTTGGGCAGGCCGTACTGCTCGACGAAGCGGTTGCGCTTGGCTTCCGGCAGTTCCGGCATGGTGGCGCGGATGCGCTCGACGTCTGCCGCGCTCACCAGCACCGGCAGCAGGTCAGGGTCGGGGAAATAGCGGTAGTCGTTGGCGTTCTCCTTGCTGCGCATGGAGCGCGTCTCGCCGGTGTCCGGGTTGAACAGGCGCGTCTCCTGCACGATCTTGCCGCCGGCCTCGATGACGTCGATCTGGCGACCGATCTCGTATTCGATGGCCTTCTCGACGTAGCGGAAGGAGTTGACGTTCTTGGTCTCGGTGCGGGTGCCGAATTCCTTCTGACCACGCGGGCGCACGGAGACGTTGCAGTCGCAGCGGAAGCTGCCTTCCTGCATGTTGCCGTCGCAGATGCCCAGGTAGACCACCAGCTGGTGCAGCTTCTTGAGGTAGGCCACGGCCTCGGCCGAGGAGCGGATGTCCGGCTCGGAGACGATCTCCAGCAGCGGCGTGCCGGCGCGGTTGAGGTCGATGCCGGACTGGCCGGCGTAGGCGTCGTGCACCGACTTGCCGGCGTCTTCTTCCATGTGCGCGCGGGTGATGCCGATGCGCTTGACGGAACCGTCGGCCAGCTCGATGTCGAGATGGCCGTTGCCCACGATCGGCAGCTCGTACTGCGAGATCTGGTAGCCCTTGGGCAGGTCGGGGTAGAAGTAGTGCTTGCGCGCGAACACGCTGCGCTCGGCTACCTGCGCATCCACCGACAGGCCGAACTTGACCGCCATCTGCAGGGCGTCATGGTTCAGCACCGGCAGCACGCCGGGGAAGCCCAGCGTGACCGGGTCGGCCTGGGTGTTGGGCGCGGCACCGTAGGCGGTGGCGGCGCCGGAGAAGATCTTGGTTTTCGTCATCAGCTGGCAGTGCACTTCCAGCCCGATGACGACTTCCCAGTTGTCGTAGTTGCTCATGATCTTTACTCGAAGGCCTTGGGGCGCTGCTGGTGCCAGCCGGTGACCTGCTGGTACTGGTGGGCGACGTTCAGCAGCTTGGCCTCGTCGAAGAAATTGCCCATCAGCTGCAGGCCCACGGGCAGGCCGTCCTTGAAGCCGCAGGGCAGGCTCATGGCCGGGATGCCGGCGAGATTGGCGGCGATGGTGTAGATGTCGTTGAGGTACATCGACACCGGGTCGTCGGTCTTGGAGCCGAGCTTGAAGGCGACGTCGGTCGCCGTGGGGCCCAGGATCACGTCCACCTGCTCGAACACGCGGCGGAAGTCGTCGTAGATCAGGCGTCGGACCTTTTGCGCCTGCAGGTAGTAGG
The DNA here is from genome assembly GCA_052035235.1 of Pseudomonadota bacterium. Lineage (GTDB taxonomy): Bacteria > Pseudomonadota > Gammaproteobacteria > Nevskiales > Nevskiaceae > Solimonas_A. Next base: position 59,383 of record JBPOHT010000051.1, read on the forward strand.
CGTCGTAGTAGCCATGGCTCAGCACGTAGGTGCCGATCATGATGCGGCGCTGCACCTCGGGGCCGAAGCCCTCGGCGCGGCTGCGGCTGTACAGGTCTTCCAGCGCGGTGACGCCCTCGGCACGGTGGCCGTAGCGCACGCCGTCGAAGCGCGCCAGGTTGGAACTGGCCTCGGCCGGGGCGACGACGTAGTAGGTCGGCACCGACAGCGGCGAGTTGGGCAGCGAGACCTCGGTGAAGGTAGCACCCAGCTTCTTGAGCTCGGCGATGGCGCCGTCGATGCAGGCGCGCACGCCGGCGTCCAGGCCCTCGGCGAAGTATTCCTTGGGCAGGCCCACGCGCAGGCCCTGGATGGAGCGGCCCAGGGGGGCGATCAGGTCGTCCACCGGGCGGTCCAGGCTGGTGGAGTCCAGCGGGTCGAAGCCGGACATGGCCTGCAGCACCTGGGCGGCGTCCTCGGCCGAGCGGGCGACCACGCCGGCCTGGTCCAGGCTGGAGGCGAAGGCGATCATGCCGAAGCGCGACACGCGGCCGTAGGTGGGCTTGATGCCGGTGAGGTTGGTCAGGGCGGCGGGCTGGCGGATGGAGCCGCCGGTGTCGGTGGCGGTGGCCACGGGGGCCAGGCCCGCCGCGACGGCGGCCACGGAGCCGCCGGAGGAGCCGCCGGGCACGCGGGTGAGGTCCCAGGGGTTCTTCACCGGGCCGTACCAGCTGGTCTCGTTGGAGGAGCCCATGGCGAACTCGTCCATGTTCAGCTTGCCCAGCATGGGCATGCCGGCCTCGGCCTGCAGCTTCTTGACGATCGTCGCATCGTAGGGCGAGACGAACTTGTCCAGCATGCGGCTGGCGCAGGAGGTCCGCACCCCGGTCGTACAGAAAATATCCTTCTGCCCCAATGGGATACCGGTGAGCGGGCCGCCCTCGCCACGGGCCAGGCGGACGTCCGCGGCGTCCGCGGCGTCCAGGGCCTGGTCGGCGGTCACGGTGATGTAGCTGTTGAGCTGCGGATCGAATGCCTCGATGCGCTTCAGGTAGTGCTGGGTGAGCTCGCGGGAGGAGAACTTCTTGGCCCGCAGGGCCTCGCCCAGCTGTTTGATCGACAGGGTATGCATGGATGTCCTTCAGCGCCCGGGCAGCCCCGGGCAAAAATCACTCAATGACCTTGGGCACCAGGTAGAGGCCGTCCTGCACCGCCGGGGCGATGGCCTGGAAGGCCTCGCGCTGGTCGGGCTGGCTGACCTCGTCGGCGCGCAGGCGCTGGGTCATGTCCAGGGGATGGGCCATGGGGCCCACGCCCTCGGTCTTCGCGGCCGACAGCTGGCCGACCAGCTCCAGGATGTTGGAAATCTGGCCCGCGTAGGCATCGGTTAAGGAAGGATTCAGTTCCAGGCGCGCCAGCTTGGCGACCTGCCGGATCTGCTCGGGGCTCAGGCTCATTTTTTGGGTAGGAATCGTTTAAGATGTGCGGATACGCAATTCTAATGAATTGTGCCATGCGCCCGCATCGCCGGTCGCCCGCCACAACACGAATCATCACGCCCAAAAGACACTTCCGATGTTCGACGCCGTTCGCCGCCTGTTCGTTAACGACCTTTCCATCGACCTGGGCACCGCCAACACGCTGGTCTACGTGCGTGACGAAGGTATCGTGCTGAACGAACCCTCGGTGGTCGCGATCCGCATGGATTCCCGCGGCGCCAAGAAGGTCGAGGCCGTGGGCATCGAGGCCAAGCAGATGCTCGGCCGCACCCCCACCAACATCACCACCGTGCGCCCGCTGCGCGACGGCGTGATCGCGGACTACACCGTCACGGAGAAGATGCTGCAGCACTTCATCCGCAAGGTCACCAAGGGCCGCATGGCGCGCCCGCTGACCCGCGTGGTGGTCTGCGTGCCCTACGGCTCCACCCAGGTGGAACGCCGCGCCATCCGTGAGTCGGTCGAGAACGCCGGCGCGCGCAAGGTCTGGGTCATCGAAGAGCCGATCGCCGCCGCCCTGGGCGCCGGCATCCCCATCGGCGAGGCCCGCGGCTCGATGGTGGTGGACATCGGTGGCGGCACCTCCGAGGTGGCCGTTATCTCGCTCAACGGCATCGTCTACGCCGAGTCGGTCCGCATCGGCGGCGACAAGTTCGACGAGGCCATCGTTTCCTACGTGCGCCGCCAGTACAACATGCTGATCGGCGAGGCCACGGCCGAGCGCATCAAGATCCAGATCGGCACCGCCTTCCCGGGCCATGAAGTGCAGGAAATCGACGTCGTGGGCCGCCACCTGGCCGCCGGCGTGCCGCGCAACTTCACGATGAACTCCAACGAGATCCTCGACGCCCTGCAGGAACCGCTGTCCGGCATCGTCAAGGCCGTGAAGCAGGCCCTGGAGCGCACCCCGCCGGAACTGGGTTCCGACGTGGCCGAGCGCGGTATCGTGCTGACCGGCGGCGGCGCCCTGCTGCGCGACCTGGACAAGCTGATCTCCGAGGAAACCGGCCTGCCGGTGATCATCGCCGACGACCCCCTGACCTGCGTCGCCCGCGGCGGCGGCATGGTGCTGGACATGCTGGATCGCCAGGGCGATTTCTACAGCCTGGATTGATGCGGCTGCGGGCCTGGGCCGGGCAGCGTCAGCCCCGGCCCAGGCCTCTCGAAACAAAGTCCTGAACCCGGAGGGTGTTGCCGCCCTCCAACGGTCGTTGCACCCCAGGGGCATCAGGACTATGCTGCGCGTGATGATTCATTGACATTTCTTACCAAACGCGCGCAACTTGAACACGACCCTGTACGACAGCAACCACCGTCGTCCCCTGTTTCCAAGGGGACCGGGCGTGGGTCTGCGGGCGTTCTTCCTGATGCTGTGCGCCATCGGCCTGATGGTCAACGATTACCGCGGTGAAGGCCTGCAGTCGACCCGCGGCACGATCGAGTGGCTGCTGACGCCGGTGGTCTGGCTGGCCTCGGTGCCGTCCCGCATGCTGCTGGCGGCCGGTGACATCGACACCCGCGGCTCGCTGGAGCGCGAGAACGCCGAGCTGGTGCAGAAGCAGCTGGTGCTGGAATCGCGCCTGCAGAAGCTCGAGGCCCTGGAGGCCGAGAATCTGCGCATCCGTGAGCTGCTGTCCTCGGCCAGCCAGCTCAAGGAGCGCGTGATGATCGCCGAGATCGTCAGCGTCAACCAGGACCCCTACCGCCACCAGATCACCCTCGACAAGGGCGAGCGCCAGGGCGTGTACCGCGGCCAGGCCCTGGTCGATGCGCACGGCATCATGGGCCAGGTGACGGAGCTGGCGCCGGGCAGCTCCAAGGCCCTGCTGATCACCGATCCCGACCACGGCATCCCGGTGGAGATCAACCGCAGCGGCCTGCAGACCATCGCGGTGGGCCGCGGCGACGGCAAGGGCCTGCGCCTGCCCTTCCTGCCCAGCAATGTCGATATCCGCGTGGGCGACCTGCTGGTGTCCTCGGCCCTGGGGGGGCGCTTCCCCTCCGGCTACCCGGTGGGCCAGGTCTACGAGGTCAAGCACGTGGCCGGCGAGCACTTCATGGAAGCCTATGCCTACCCGGCGGCCAAGCTGAACCAGGGCCGCCAGACCCTGCTGGTCTGGGTGGAGGCAACCGGGACCGGCGCCGCCACTCCGGCCCGCGTGGCGCCCATCGCGCCCGCCGAGCCGGCGCCGGTTCAGGCGCCCGCTCCGGCGGCTGCAGCCGGCACTGCCACACCGGCGGCCGCACCGGCCACGGCAGCTCCTGCCACCGCCCAGCCGGCGACACCGCCGCCCTCGGCCCGCCCTGGCGCCCCGGCACCGCCTACTGCTGCGGCTCCCGCCGTGGCGCCGCGTCCTGCGCCCCAGCCGGCACCGCCGCCGGCGCCGGCCACCCCGGGCGCCGCCCGATGACGCGCCTGCTCAACGCAGGCTTCCTGATCAGCCTGCTGCTGGCCCTGGTGCTGCAGATGGTGGTGCTGCCGGACTGGCTGGCGGCCGCGCGGCCGCTGTGGATTCCGCTGGTGCTGTCGTACTGGGCGCTGCGCGAGCCGCGTGTACCGGTGCTGCTGCCGGCCTTCCTGATCGGCCTATGTTGCGATGTGCTGTTCGGCAGCGTGCTCGGACAGCATGCGCTGGGCTTTGTGCTGGTCACCTACCTGGTGGCCCGCCTGCGCGCCTTCTTCGTGTTGTTCCCGCTGTGGCAGGCCACGCTGGCGCTGATCCCGGCCTGGGCGGCCTATGCCTTCCTGATGTTCTGGATCGACGGCCTGACCCAGCACCGCGGCGACGACTGGCTGCGCTGGCTGCCGGTGATCTCGACCTCGCTGTTCTGGCCGCTGGTCTACACCATCATGGAGCTCATCCGGCAGCCGCCGGAAGAGGAGTGAGTGCCCCATGGCCCTCGGCTCCATCAAGAACCTGCACCGTGAACGCGAGGCCTTCCTGGCCCGGGCGCTGTTCGGCACGTTCTTCTGCCTGGTCCTGACCGGCATCCTGACCGCACGCCTGTTCGACCTGCAGGTGCTGCAGAGCGCGTACTTCCAGTCGCGCGCCAACGACAATCGCATGCGCGTGATGCCGGTGGCGCCGGTGCGTGGCCTGATCTACGACCGCCATGGCGCCCTGCTGGCGCAGAACAAGCCGGCCTTCATGCTGGAGGTGGTGCCGGAGCAGGTGAAGGAGATGGACGCGCTGCTCGAGCGCCTGTCCAGCGTGGTCCAGCTCACCGAGCAGGATATCGCCCGCTTCAAGGACCGGGTGCGCAAGACGCCGCGCTACCGCCCGGTGCCGCTGCGCAACAACCTGACGATGGAGGAGCTGGCGCGCTACGAGCTGGACCGCTACGACTTCCGCGGCGTCGACGTCTCCGCCGGCCTGACGCGCAACTACCCGCTGGGCGCCTCCGGGGCGCACATCATCGGCTACGTCGGCGGCATCAGCGAGAAGGAACTCTCGGAAGCCCCGGAGAACACCTACGAGGGCCTGTCGCTGGTCGGCAAGACCGGCGTGGAGAAGAGCCACGAGGACACCCTGCGCGGCAAGTCGGGCGCCAAGATCATCGAGGCCAATGCCTATGGCCGGCCGCTGCGCGAGCTGGACTACCGCCGCGGCTACCCGGGCCGCAACCTGTACCTGAGCATCGACTCGAAGGTGCAGCTGGTCGCCGAGCAGGCGCTGGGCGAGCTCGACGGCGCGGTGGTGGCGATCGACCCGCGCTCCGGCGAGGTGGTGGCGCTGGTCAGCAAGCCCGGCTTCGACCCGCACCTGTTCATCGAGGGGATCGACGCCAAGACCTACAAGGCGCTGTCCAGTGACCCGAAGCGTCCGCTGTTCAACCGTGCGCTGCAGGGCACCTATCCGCCCGGCTCGACGGTGAAGCCGGCGATGGCGATGGCGGGCCTGGAGTACGGCGTGGTGACGCCGGAGGACGGGGTCTACTGTCGTGGCGAGATGACCCTGCCCGGCTCCAGCCGCAAGTACCGCTGCCACAAGCGCAGCGGCCACGGCTTCCAGGACATGGTCGGCGGCGTGATGCGCTCCTGCGACATCTATTTCTACGAGCTGGCGATCAAGCTGGGCATCGATCGCATGCACGATTCGATGTCGCGCCTGGGCCTGGGCCACAAGACCGAGGTGGACCTGCCGCTGGAGAATGCCGGCCTGTTCCCGTCGCGCGAGTGGAAGCTGCGCCGGCGCAAGGAACAGTGGTATCCGGGCGAGACCCTGAGTGTCGGCATCGGCCAGGGCTACACCCTGACCACGCCGCTGCAGCTGGCGCAGATGACGGCGCGCATCGCCATGCGCGGCAAGGGCTTCAAGCCGCACGTGGTCTACGCCACGCAGGACGCGATCACGCGCGAGGTCACCCGCGTGCCGCCGGAGCCGCTGGAGGTCATCGAGCTGAAGGACAACCACAACTGGCAGCGCGTGATCGACGCGATGGTGGACGTGGCCCACGCCCCCGGCGGCACGGCCACGCGCATCGGCCGTGATTCGCCTTACCGCATCGCCGCCAAGACCGGCACCGCGCAGGTGGCGTCGATGCGGCAGGACGAGAAGAAGGCGCGCTCGCTGGAGTCCACGCCCCTGCACCTGCGCGACCATGCGTTGTTCGTGGCGTTTGCCCCGGCCGAGGATCCCAAGATCGCGGTGGCGGTGATCGCCGAGCATGCCGGACACGGCGGCGCGGTGGCGGCGCCGATCGGGCGCCAGGTGATGGACATGTACCTGCTGGGAGAGGTGCGCTACAACCCCGGTGCGCCGGCGCCCGCCACGTCCGTGGCCCCTGCGGCAGCGGCCGGCGGGCACGTCCACTCCGAGGACCTGGAGGACTGACATGACCGACGGATTCGGAGCCGCTCCATGATCACCGAAGTCATCTACCGCGTGCGCCGCGGTGGCCCCGACAAGCCCGAGCCGGGCATGGCCGACCTGCTGGAAAGCTGGCACATCGACATGTGGCTGCTGCTGCTGCTCACCGCGGTCGCGGGTGCCGGCATGTTCGTGATCTATTCCGCCTCCGGTCACTCGATCCCGGCGGTGGTGAACCAGGCCGAGCGCTTCCTGCTGGGGCTGTTCGTGATGGCCGTCGTGGCGCAGGCGCCGCCCGAGTTCTACCGCATGATGGCGCCCTGGCTCTACGGCCTGACGCTGCTGCTGCTGCTGCTGGTGGATGTGATCGGCGACCATGCGATGGGCGCGCAGCGCTGGCTGGACCTGGGCTTCATCCGTTTCCAGCCCTCGGAGCTGATGAAGCTGGCGATGCCGATGACCCTGGCCGCGTTCCTGCACCACCGCCGCCTGCCGCCACGCCCCCTGACCCTGCTGGGCGCGCTGGTGATCCTGGGCGTGCCGACGGTGCTGATCATGATCCAGCCGGACCTCGGCACCTCGATGCTGGTGATCGCGGCCGGTGGTTTCACGCTGTTCTTCGCCGGGCTGCAGTGGCGCTGGATCCTGGGCGCGCTGGCCGCGGTGGGCGCCGCCGCGCCGATCCTGTGGGAGCGCCTGCACGACTATCAGCGCAAGCGCATCCTGACGCTGCTGGACCCGGAGAGCGATCCGCTGGGCGCCGGCTACCACATCACGCAGTCCAAGATCGCGATCGGCTCCGGCGGGCTGTTCGGCAAGGGCTGGCTCGAGGGCACGCAGGCCAAGCTCGACTTCCTGCCCGAGGCGCACACCGACTTCATCTTCGCCGTGTTCGCCGAGGAGCTGGGCATGATCTCGGTGATGGTGCTGCTGGGGGTGTACCTGTGCATCGTCGGGCGCTGCCTGTGGATCGCGGTACGCGCCCAGGACAGCTTCCAGCGCCTGCTCGCCGGCGCGCTGGGCATGACCTTCTTCATCTACGTCTTCATCAACATCGGCATGGTCATCGGCCTGCTGCCGGTAGTGGGCGTACCCCTGCCGCTGTTCAGCTTCGGCGGCACCTCCATGGTGAGCCTGCTGGCGGGCTTCGGTATGCTCATGTCCATCCATACACACAGAAAGCTGCTCGCCAACTAAAGGACCTGCATGCGCCTCCCCCTCGCGCTGGCCCCTTTGCTGCTGCTGTGCACCGCCGCCGCATCCGCCGACTACAGCAACCACCCCAAGGCCGCCGCACTGCTGGAGAAGCTGCGCCAGGAACACGGCTTCAGCGCCGCCGAGCTGGACTCGGTCAAGGTCGCGCTGACCCAGGCGCAGCGCCTGCCACAGCTGGTGGAGATGGAGCAGAAGGCGCCGGAGCGCACCGAGACCTGGACGCGCTACTCGGCCCGCATCGACAAGAGCCGCATCGACGGCGGTGTGGCCCTGCTGCGCGACCAGCAGCCGTTCCTGGACCGGGCCGAGGAGGAGTTCGGCGTGCCGCCGGCCGCGATCGCCGCGATCCTGGGCATCGAGACCCGCTATGGCCGCATCACCGGCAACATCCGCGTGCTCGACGCGCTGGCCACGCAGGGCTTCGAGCACCCGACGCGCTCGGTGTTCTTCTCCAGCGAGCTGGAGCATTTCTTCGTGTTCTGCCGCGATTTCCGCATGGACCCGGTGGCGATGAAGGGCTCCTATGCCGGCGCCATGGGTGCGGCGCAGTTCATGCCCAGCAACTACCGCCGCCTGAGCCTGGACTATGACGGCAGCGGCGGGCGCGACCTGTGGACGTTGCCGGACGCAATCGGCTCCATCGGCAACTACTTCGTGCGCTACCGGCCCAGCCAGGCCTGGCAGCGCGGCGAGCCGCTGATCATCCCGGCCCGCCTGCTGGCGCCGCTACCGGCGGGCACCGAGATCAACGGCAAGGCCACCGCCTACAACGCCGGGGCCCTGCTGCGTGCGGGCTTCCTCGCCATCGACGTGAACCTGCCGCCGGATACGCCGGTCGGCATCATCCAGCTGCCGCTGGACGACGGCAGCCAGGAATACTGGCTGGCGCTGCACAATTTCTACACCGTGATGACCTATAACCCGCGCACCTTCTACGCCATGGCCGTGGCGCAGCTGGCCCAGCGCATCCAGCAGCAGCTGGCGGCGGAGGCCCGGTGAAGTTGCGCGCGGCGGGCGTCGTCCTGCTCTGCGCCCTGCTGACGGCCTGCGTCACCGCCCCCCCGGCACCGGAGCGCAAGACGCCGCGGCGCGTGCCGCCCCCGCCGCAGCAGATCACCCCGAAGGTCTCCCGGACCCCGGGCCTGACCCCGGACTACGTCCCCGGCCCGGCGCCGCTGAGCGAGCGTGACCGCGGCCCCGCGCCCGAGGAGATCCCGCCGGGCATCGAACTGACGCCGGACGCCGTGCCTCAGGACGAGCCGCGCAGCCGCTCGGGCAATTCGCCGGAGTACCAGGTATTCGGCAAGACCTACCGCACGATGCGGGAGGCCGGCCCGTTCCGCGAACAAGGCCATGCCTCGTGGTACGGCAAGAAGTTCCATGGCCGCAAGACCGCCAACGGCGAGATCTACGACATGTTCAAGATGACGGCGGCGCACAAGACGCTGCCGCTGCCGAGCTACGTCCGCGTCACCAACCTGTCCAACGGCAAGAGCACCATCGTGCGGGTGAACGACCGCGGCCCCTTCCACAAGGACCGCATCATCGACCTGTCCTATGCCGCCGCCGCCAAGCTCGAGATCATCAACCACGGCGCCGTCGACGTGGAGATCGAGGTCGTGACCGCCGACAGCCCCCCGCCCACGGTCGCGGTCGTCCCGCCGGCCGATCCGGCCGTGCCGAAGGCCGAGGTGCGCTCGTCACCCGCGACGGCGCCGGGATGGCTGCAGGTGGCCAGCTTCATCGACCCGATCAATGCCGTGGCGCTGCGCGAGGAGCTGAAGGCCAAGGGCTTTGCCGGTGTCACGGTCATCACCACCGACCTGGGTGGCGAGGTGCTGCATCGCGTCGTGACCGGCCCCTTCCGGGACGAGACCTCGGCGCTTGACCTGCGCCGCCGGTTGCGTGGCTCAGGATACGCCGCCGAATGGATGCTCCAGTGAGGGAGATGGATAGGCCTACTGTGCAGCCCGGGCCTGCGTCCGCGATGCTCGCCGTACTGATGTACGGCTGTGCGTCGCGGCCACAGGCGCGGGCTTGCTCGCTACGGCCTCTCCATCTCCCTCAGCAAGCTTGATGTGATCAGACCCCCAAGCCTGCTGCATCGCGGTAAAATATGAATGTTCGTTTCAAAGACCAGAAGACCATGAAACACCTGCTCGCCCTGCCCCTGATGTTCCTGTCCCTGTCCCTGCACGCGGCCATTCCGGCGCCGCCGGCGCTGGAGGCGAGCAGCTTTGCGCTGCTGGACTACGACAGCGGGGAGCTGCTGGCCGCCAGCAATCCGGACCAGCGCGTGGGGCCGGCCAGCATCACCAAGGTGATGACGGCCTACGTGGTGCTGGAGGAGATCCGCCAGGGCCGCATGAAGCTGCAGGACACGGCCTTCGTCAGCGAGAAGGCCTGGCGCCAGGGTATCGACTCCTCGGAGTCGCGCATGTTCGTGCAGGTGGGTACGCGCGTGGGCCTGGAGGAGCTGCTGCACGGCATCATCACCCAGTCCGGCAACGATGCCAGCGTGGTGCTGGCCGAGCACGTCGCCGGCAGCGAGGACGCCTTCGCCGAGCTGATGAACCAGCAGGCCGCCAAGCTGGGCATGAAGAACACCCATTTCACCAATGCTCCCGGCATGCCGGACGCGCAGCACTACAGCACCGCGCACGACCTGACGCTGCTGGGCCGCTCGCTGATCCAGCACTTCCCGGAGGAGTACAAGTGGTTTGCACTGCCGGATTACACCTACAACGGCATCAAGCAGCCCAACCGCAACCTGCTGCTGAAGAAGGACCCGAGCGTGGACGGCATCAAGACCGGCCATACCTCGGAAGCCGGCTACTGCCTGCTGTCCTCGGCACAGCGCGACGGCCGCCGCCTGATTGCGGCGGTGATGGGCACCAAGAGCTGGGCCTACCGCGAACAGGCCAGCCTGGAGCTGCTGAACTGGGGCTTCCGCTTCTTCGAGAGCGCCCAGCTGCTCGGCCCGACCAAGCCGGCCGGCACGGTCAAGGTCTGGAAGGGCGCCGCCGCCGAGGTCCCGGTGGGCACGCTCAAGCCGGTGGCCATCACGCTGCCGCGCGGTGAAGCCGCACGCGTGCAGGCCAGCTGGCAGCAGGAGGGCGAGGCCATTGCGCCGTTCGCCGCCGGCCAGAAGCTGGGCACGCTGACGCTGACGCTGGACGGCAAGGTATTGCGCACCGAGCCGCTGGTGGCGCTGCAGGACGTGGAGAAGGGCGGCTTCTGGCGCCGACTGATCGATACGATCCGTCTGTGGTTCGCCTGAAAATACGGATGAGCCTACTGCACGACCCGATCTTGCATCTCCGGTGCTCGCCGTACTTCAGTACGGCTCCGCTCCTCGCTGCAAGCTCGGGCCGTTCGCTACGGCTTCTCCGCATTTTCGGAAAGTTGGGGTAAGGCCCGGTCATGAATACCCCTCCCCCGCTGATCGTCCGCCAGCTCGGCCGCCGCGATTACGCGGAGGTGTTCGAGGAGCAGCGCGCCTTCACCGACACGCGCGGGCCGGAGACGCCGGACGAGCTGTGGTTCCTGGAGCATGACCCGGTATTCACCCAGGGGCAGGCCGGCAAGCCGGAGCACCTGCTGATGCCGGGAAACATCCCGGTGGTGCAATCGGACCGCGGCGGCCAGGTGACCTATCACGGGCCGGGGCAGATCGTGGTGTACCTGCTGATGGACCTGCGCCGGCTGGGTTACTCGATCCGCCCGCTGGTGACGCGGATCGAGCAGTCCCTGGTCGATACCCTGGCGGCCTACGGCATCGCCGCCAATGCCGATCCCCAGGCCCCGGGCGTGTACGTGGACGGTGCCAAGATCGCCTCCCTGGGCCTGCGCGTGCGCCAGGGCTGCAGCTACCACGGCCTGTCGCTCAACGTGGACATGGACCTGGAGCCGTTTTCGCGCATCAATCCCTGTGGCTACCAGGGTTTGCGCATGGTCCAGGTGCGTGAACTGGGCGGGCCGGCGGACTTGTCCGTGGTGGCAGCCGAGCTCGAGAAGCACTTGCGTCTGCGTTTATCCCCCCCATAGTAGGGTGTGACGCAGGTCCGTTCCGGCAGTCGGACCTACCCGGTCTGGGCTAAAATGGCCCCATCGCAATGCCGTCATGGCCGTGAACCGAACGGCGGTGATGGCATCCAAGAACAAATATGACGACCCCCACCCCACAAGCGGACGATGTGCTGGTACGCGTGCGTGGCCTGTCCTTTGGCTACGGCAGCCGCGTGATCTATGACGGCATCGACGTCGATATCCCGCGCGGCAAGGTCACCGCCATCATGGGCCCCTCGGGTACCGGCAAGACCACGCTGCTGCGCCTGATCGGCGGCCAGTGGCACCCCGGCGCCGGCACCGTGGCCTTTGACGGCGTGGACGTGCACCAGCTCAAGCGGCGCGAGCTCTACGCGCTGCGCAAGCGCATGGGCATGCTGTTCCAGAACGGCGCGCTGCTGACCGACCTCAACGTCTTCGACAACGTCGCCTACCCGCTGCGCGAGCACACCAAGCTGCCGGAATCGATCATCCGCGATCTGGTGCTGATGAAGCTGCAGGCCGTGGGCCTGCGCGGCGCGCGCGACCTGTGGGTGTCGCAGCTGTCCGGCGGCATGGCGCGGCGCGTGGCCCTGGCGCGTGCCCTGGCGCTGGACCCCGAAATGGTCATGTACGACGAGCCCTTCGCCGGCCAGGACCCGATCACCATGGGCGTGCTGATGCGCCTGATCCGCACGCTCAACGATGCGTTGGGGCTGACCTCCATCGTGGTGTCGCATGACATCCAGGAGGTGCTGTCGATCGCCGACCACGCCTACGTGATCGCCAACGGCAAGATCGCCGCGCAGGGCACGCCGGCCGAGCTGCGCGACCATGCCTCGCCCTGGGTGCAGCAGTTCCTGACCGGTGCCGACGACGGTCCGGTGAGCTTCCACGCCAAGGCCCCCGACTATCTGGCCGACCTGATGGGGACCCAGCCGTGAGCGCCGCCATCGAGATCATCGCCAGCTTCCTCGCCGGCCTGGGACGCGCGCAATACTTCCTGCTCGGCATCCTCGGCGGCGTGCCCGCAGCGCTGGCGCGCCCGCGCCTGGTGATCCAGCAGCTCTACATGGTCGGCGCGCTGTCGCTGATCATCATCGTCATTTCCGGCAGCTTCATCGGCATGGTGCTGGCGCTGCAGGGCTACCGCACCCTGGTGCGCTTCGGCGCCGAGGATTCGCTGGGCGTGCTGGTGACGCTGTCGATCATCCGCGAGCTGGGTCCGGTGGTCACCGCGCTGCTGTTCGCCGGCCGCGCCGGCTCGGCCCTGGCGGCCGAGATCGGCCTGATGAAGGCCACCGACCAGCTCTCCGCCATGGAGATGATGGCCACCGACCCGATCAAGCGTGTCATTGCGCCGCGCTTCGTCGCCGGCGTGATCGCCGTGCCGCTGCTGACGGCGATCTTCTGCGTGATGGCGATCGGCATCGCCGGCGGCCATGCCATCGGCGTGCAGCTGCTGGGCGTGGATGCCGGCAGCTACTGGTCGCAGATCCGCGCCAGCACCGAGATCGCCGACATCCAGCAGATGCTGATCAAGGCCGGTGTCTTCGGCTTCACCGTCAGCTGGATCGCGGTCTACCAGGGCTACCATGCCGCCCCGACCTCGGAGGGCGTGTCGCGCGCCACCACCGGGACGGTGGTGGTGTCCTCCCTGGCGATCCTGGCCCTGGACTTCGTTTTGACGGCATTCATGTTCCGTTAAACCGCCACCGAATACGTTAGAGCACAAGACATGCAATCGAGAGCGCTGGAAATACTGGTTGGCCTGTTCGTCTGCCTCGGCGTGGCCGCGGTGTTCGTCCTCACCTTCCGGGTCGCAAGCCTGGATACGGTGGGTCGTGGTGACGGCTACCGCGTCACCGCGATGTTCGAGAACATCGGCGGGCTGAAGGTGGGTTCGGCGGTCACGCTGTCGGGCGTCAAGGTCGGGCGGGTGCAGAACATCGCCATCGACCCGGACACCTTCGAGGCGGTGGCCACGATGGTCATCAGCCAGGCCTACGGCACGCTGCCGGAAGACAGCTCGGCCAAGATCCTGACGGCCGGCCTGCTCGGCGAGCAGTACATCGGCCTGGAGGTCGGCGGCGCCGAGGAGGTCCTGAAGGAAGGCAGCCGGATCAAGTCGACACAGTCCGCGCTGGTTCTGGAGAACCTGATCGGGCAGTTCCTCACCAACATGGCATCGCGCAGCAATGACGCGGGCAACGCGGCACAGAAGCAGGAGTAAGCAGTCATGATCAAGCAATGGATGACCGGTATCGTCGCCGCGCTGGGCCTGGCACTGGCGACCCAGGCCGTGGCTGCCCCCAAGGCACCGGACGAAACGCTGAAGACGGCCGTGGCCGAGATTCAGGACCTGCTGGCCAAGAACCACGTGAAGTACAAGGCCGACAAGCCCAGCTACTTCAAGATGGTGGACGAGAAGATCGTCCCCCACTTCGACGTGCCGTACATCGCCCGTAGCGTGCTGGCGCGCAACTGGAAGACCGCCACCCCGGAGCAGCAGACGCGCTTCCAGGAGGCCTTCAAGAACATGCTGATCCGCTCCTACGCCGACGCCATGCTCGAGAACTACGACTCGGTGAAGGTGGAATGGAAGCCGGTGCGCATGGCCGATGGCGCTACCGACGCCACGGTCAACACCAGCCTGCTGCGCAACGGCAAGCCGCCGGTCGGTATCGGCTTCTCGATGCGCCTGGTCAGCGACGACTGGAAGATCACCGACATCACCATCGAGAACCTGTCGCTGATCCAGAATTTCCGCGGTCAGTTCGCCTCGGAGCTGAAGAAGAGCGACCTGAACAGCCTGCTGGCGCGCATGGAAGGCGGCCAGTTCAGCACCGATACGCCCAAGTCGGGCGGCGCGGCGCAGAAGTGAGCGGCTTGCCGCAACGGCTGGATCTGGCCAGCGTGCCGGGGCTGATGTCCCGTGCCGATGCGCTGGCCGCCAGCGGCACGCTGGACCTGTCCGGCGTGCAGGAAGTGGACAGCGCCGGGGTGGCGTTCCTGGTGGAATTGCAGCGCCGTGCGCAGCGACAGCAGCGCACGCTGGCCTTCAGCGGCGCGGGCGAACGCCTGCGCCGGCTGGCGGCTTTTTTTGAAGTGGACACGCTGCTGAAGCTGGCGTGACGTGGTAGGACCGCGGGGGGCGGTCGAGCGATGCGTATCCAACTGATTGCCATGGCGGGACTGCTGCTGGCGGGCTGCGCCCACAGCCCCAGCTACGACCCGCAGGACCCGCTGGAGCCGGTCAACCGCAAGGTCTACACCTTCAACCTGAAGGTGGACGAGTACGTGGCCAAGCCCCTGGCGCAAGGCTATGTCGCCGCCACGCCAGCGGAATTCCGCACCGGCATCCATAACTTCCTGGATAACCTGGTCTACGTGCGGGTCATTGCCAACGACTTGCTGCAAGCCAAGTTCAAGCGCGCCGGCCTCGACACCACGCGCTTCCTGATGAACACCACCTTCGGCCTGGGCGGCTTCCTGGACCCGGCAACGATGGTGGGCCTGGAGCGCAACAACGAGGACTTCGGCCAAACCCTGGGATATTGGGGCGTGGGCCCGGGCTGGTACCTGATGCTGCCCTTCCTCGGCCCCAGCACCAACCGCGACCTGGTCGGCAGCGGCGGCGATTACTTCACCAATCCCCTGCTCTACGCCGACCTGCATGACCGTGCGGAGCTGGGCTACCAGGGTGTGCGCCTGGTGGACCTGCGCAGCAGCCTGCTGGGCAGCGAGAGCCTGCTGGAGCAGCAGATCGACCCCTATGTCTTCGTGCGCGGCCTCTACCTGCAGCGCCGCCAGAACCTGGTCTATGACGGCAATCCGCCGCCGGAAGACGACTTCGACGACGACGAGGACGCGGGCGACGGCAAGAGCGGTTGAGGCCCGGTACGAGCCTGGCCTGCGCGCCCCTCGATACGCCGCTACGCGGCACTCGGGGTGAACGGTTTGGGGTTATCCGCAGGAAACCGCAAAAAGAAGTCGCGCTGCATCCCTGACGAATCGCGCCACGGCACCGCCGGGACGGCGTGCGTGCGCGTCGCCCATCCCCTGAAGTAAGCGCCCTGGCCGGAAACGGCCTCTAGTCGGCCGTCTCGGCTCGGTTCATGCGCTGGCGGCGGCTCTCGCGGTATTGCACCGGCGTGATGCCCGACCAGCGCTTGAAGGCGCGGTAGAAGGTGCTGGGCTCGGAGAAGCCGGTCAGGTAGACGATGTTCTCGATCGGCTCGTCGGTGGAGCGCAGCAGCTTGCGCGCCAGGGCGTAGCGGAAGTCGGCCAGCACCTGGCTGAAGCTGGTACCGGCGCGGGACAGCTCGAAACGCAGGCGGCGGGTCGGCACGCCCAGTTCCTTGGCCACGTCCTCCAGGTCGCACTTGTCCAGTTCCAGGCGCTGGGAGAATACCTTGCGGATGCCCTCGATCAGGTCCTGGCGCTTGAGGTTGGACAGGCGCTTCTCGGCCAGTTCCTCGTGCAGCTTGAGCAGGTCCGGATCCCAGCGTGGCGAGCGGTAGGCCAGCAGGCGGGGATCGAACCAGATTTCGCTCTCGGAGGCGCCGAATTCCACCGGGCAGCCGAAGACCTTCTCGTAGTCGGCCTGGTCGATGCGGCGATCGAAGCGCAGGCGCACCTTCAGGGGGGCGAAATTGCGGTCGGTCACCGACTTGGAGAAGGCGATCAGCTCGTAGAGCACGCAGATTTCGGTATGGCGCAGCTGCGGGGCATCCAGGGCGCCGCCCTGCACCACCGCTCGCGCGCCCTGCTCATCCTGGATGATGCGCAGGTTCATGGCGTCGCTGAGCAGGCGCAGGTACTTCAGTGAGCGGCCCACGCCCTCGCCCAGGGTCTGGCTGCTGAAGATCAGGTACTCGAGGACCTCGCCGTGGAATACCGGCAGGTGCGGGCAGAGGTGCAGGCCCACCTCCTGGTCGCCACTGACCTGCTCCACCACCTGCCAGAACAGGGTCTGCAGGGCGTGCTCGGTCCGGATATCGCGCAGGGGCAGTTTTTCGGCGTGGTAGCCCAGCTGGCGGTAGATTGCGTCTACGTCCAGCCCGGCCTTGACCATCCCTACATGGATGATCTGGAGCAGTTGCCCCGAATCCTTCATCGGCTCGTCTCTCCTGCGGGCTTTATGTCGTAGTACTGGCCCTGCGGCCATTCTAGGTTTGCCGGGCGGGCAGTGTCACTTCCGGCCGCGCCGTCGATTCCAGCGCTGGATGTCAATGTTAGCCTGCCTGACGGCCTGGCATAAGCTCAGGCGGACGGACGGGCGCCCCTGAAGAGGGGGCTGACAGGCGGAGACGGACGGGCAAAGGCCCGGGGGGAGGAGGGCCCAGGCTCAGCATGCGGGATCAGGCCGCCGGGGCGGCCGTTATCCCCGGCCTGGAAGGCGGCCGGCAGCGGGGCCGGCGCCCGAGAGAGACAGCGCCGGGTCAGACCCGGGCGAGGTAGAACTCCACCGCGCGGCGGCGGCTGCCGACGCCGAACTTGGAGTAGATGTTGCGCAGGTGGTGCTTCACGGTGTTGATCGACACCTTCAGCGAGTCCGCGATCTCCTTGTCCATCATCTTGCGCGACAGGCAGTCCAGAACCTCGCGCTCGCGCGGGGTCAGCGGCTCGGTCGTCGGCATGGCCGGGCTGCCCATGCGTCCGGCGTCGGACCGCAGTGTCCAGGAAGAAAGATTCGTATCCATGATCAACGCCCCTTGAAGTCCGGCTTGCGCTTCTGCACGAAAGCCATCGCACCTTCCATGAAATCCTGGGACTGGCCGCAGTCACGCTGCAGGTCGCTCTCCAGGTCCAACTGCTTGTCCAGCTCGTTGTCGGCGGCGGCGTGGATCGCGCGCTTGATGCGCTCGATCGCCACGGCCGGGCCCGCAGCCAGGCGCTGGGCCATGCCCATCACCGTGGGCATCAGTTGCTCGTCGTCCACCACGCTCCAGATCAGGCCCCATTCCTTGGCCTGCTCGGCCGAGAGCTTCTCGCCCATCAGGGCCAGGCCCATGGCGCGCTGCGGGCCGATGGCGCGCGGCAGGATCCAGGTGCCACCGGCATCGGGGATCAGGCCGACGTTGACGAAGGCCTGCAGGAAGGAGGCGGAGCGTGCAGCCACGGTGAGGTCGGCCATCAGCGCCAGGTTGGCGCCGGCGCCAGCGGCCACGCCGTTGACCGCGGCGATGATCGGCTTGGGCAGCTCGCGCATCTTCAGGATCAGCGGGTTGTAGTAGCGGTCCAGCACGAAGCCGAGATCCAGGCGCCCCTGCAGGTCCAGCGGCGGGTTGTCGCTGGTGGCCGCCAGGTCGGCGCCGGTGGAGAAGCCGCGGCCCTCGCCGGTCAGCACCAGGGCGCGCACGGCCTCGTCGGCCGCGGCGGCGTCGAAGGCCTGGCCCAGTTCCTCCATCAGCTCCAGCGTCATGGCGTTGAGCGCCTTGGGCCGGTTGAAGCTGATGACGGCGATGCCCTGCTCGACGCGGTAAAGGATGTTGTGGAAAGCCATGGAGGTCTTTAGAGCTGTTCGCGACGCGGACGGTTGTGCAGCATGAAGCCCAGTACCCAGGCGGCCAGTGCGCCGAACGGCGGACGCAGGAACACGCTGGCCTTGGTCAGCTTGCTCATGAACAGCACGGGCTTGAGGTGAGAGAAGCGATCAAAGCCGGCCTGGCCGTGATAGGCACCGATGCCGCTGGCGCCTACGCCGCCGAAAGGCAGGTTGTGCTGGATGGCGTGGTAACCGCAGCCATTGATGCTGACGCCGCCGGAGATGGTGCGCTTGAGCACGCGGTCCACCTCGGCGCTGCGATTGCTGAAGAAGTACAGGGCCAGTGGACGGTCGCCTGCGTTGACGTGCGCCAGCGCCGAATCCAGCGTCTGGTAGCCCAGCACCGGCAGCACGGGCCCGAAGATTTCCTCACGGCACAGCGTGGTATCCGTGGGGCAGTCCGAGACCAGCGTCGGCGGGAACACGCGGTTGTCGGGGCCGAAGCTCTCGTTGGCGGGGTTGAAGGTTTCCACCTTCGCACCCCGGCCCCGCGCCTCTTCCACCCAGTCCGACAGACGCGTCCAGTCGCTCTTGATCAGCACGCGGCCGTAGTCGGGGTTGTCCACCAGCTTCGGATAGAAGGACTTGATGGCGTTGCGGGCGTGCTGCAGGAACTCCGGAACAGACGCTTCCGGCACCATGGCGTAGTCGCCGGTGACGCAGGTCTGCCCGGCGTTGAGGAACTTGGTCTGGACGATGGTCTCGGCCGCCGTCTTGAGATCGTAGCCCTCGCCGACGATGGCGGGGCACTTGCCGCCCAGCTCCAGCGTCACCGGCACTAGGTTCTCGGCGGCGTCGCGCATGATCAGCTTGCCCACGCGCGTGGAGCCGGTGAACACCAGGTGATCGAAGGGCAGCTTGGAGAACTGCTTGGCCACGCTGCTGTCACCGGTCACCACCGCCACCTGCTCCTCCGGGTACAGGCGGGAGACGATCTGGCGCATCAGCTCAGTGCTGCGCGGCGTCAGGCTGGAGGGCTTCATCATCACGTGGTTGCCGGCCGCGATGGCGCCCACTACCGGCGACAGCGTGGTCATCACCGGGTAGTTGTAGGCACCGATCACGCCGATCACGCCCAGCGGTTGCGGCATCAGCGCCGCGCGGCTGGGCAGGAACTGCCAGTTGGCCGAGACGCGGCGGGTGCGCATCCAGGACTTGAGCTTGGCCTGCGCATGGCGCAGGTCGTCGATCACCACGAACAGTTCTAGCAGCGATTCCTGGCGCGCACGGCCACCGAAATCGGCGGCCATGGCATTGGCCAGGGCCAGGCGCTGGTCCATCAGCGCCTGCTCCAGCTTGCGCAGCATCTCGCGGCGCTGCGTTAGCGAGGAGGGTTCACCCCGTGCCTGGAATGCTGCCCTCTGGCGGGCGAGAAGGCCCGACAGTGGGTTGTCGTTGGCCGCCAGCGCGACCACCTTGGTTACGGACTCAGCGACGGCGGACATGAGACGACTCCTCCTCGTTTTATCGAAGGGCTGTTAGCCCTTCTTGTAGAACAGCTCGCCGGACGCACCGCGTGCCTTCAGCCACTCGGAGGGTTCGAAACGCGGACCCCAGGCAGCAGCCAGGCGTGAGCACTCGTCAGCGAATGCCTTTGCTCCCTGCGTGTCGATGTAGGACAGCGTGCCGCCGGTCCAGGCCGGATAGCCGATGCCGAGGATCGAGCCGATGTCGGCGTCGATCGGGCTGGCGATGACGCCTTCCTCGAAGCAGCGCGCCGTCTCCAGCGCCATGATCGTCAGGAAGCGCGACTTCACCTCGGCCAGCGTCGGCTGCTCGGCCTTCACCGGGAAGGCGTCCTTGAGACCTTTCCACAGCTTCTTGCCGCCGCCTTCCGGATAGTCATAGAAGCCGGCGCCGAAGCGGCGGCCCGCGCGCTTGAGCTGATCCACCATGAGGTCCACCACCGGGCGGCCGAGCTTGCCGCGGTACTTCTCCGGCAGGTTGTCGGCTTCCTGCTGCTTGTAGATGCTCTGCTGCAGGAACATGGTGACCTCGTCGGACACCGCGAGCGGGCCCACCGGGAAGCCGGCGAGCTTGGCGCCGTTCTCGATCAGCGTCGGCTCGATGCCGTCGAGCAGCATCTTCTGGCCTTCCGAGCAGAAGGTGCCGAACACGCGGCTGGTGTAGAAGCCCGGGAAGTCGCGCACGACGATCGGCGTCTTCTTGATCTGGGCGACGTAGTCCAGGGCCTTGGCCAGGGTCTCGTCCGAGGTCTGCTCGCCGAGGATGATCTCGACCAGCGGCATCTTCTCGACCGGCGAGAAGAAGTGGATGCCGATGAACTGCGCCGGGCGCTTGGACGCCTTGGCCAGGCCGGTGATCGGCAGCGTGGAGGTGTTGGAGCCGAAGGTGGCGGTCGCGGGGATCACGGCCTCGGTCTTGGCCGTGACGTCGGCCTTGATCTCGCGCTTCTCGAACACGGCCTCGACGATCAGGTCGCAGCCTTCTAGGTCGGCATAGTCGGCGGTGGCCTTGATGCGGCCCAGGATGGCGTCGATCTTGTCCTGGGTGGTCTTGCCCTTGGCCAGGTCCTTGGCCTGCAGCGCCTTGATGCCGTCCAGGCCCTTCTGCGCCTGCTCCAGCGTGGAGTCGAGCAGCACCACCTGGATGCCGGCCTTGGCGGAAACATGCGCCACGCCCGCGCCCATCATGCCGGCACCGAGCACGCCGAGCTTCTGCACCTTGGACTTGGCGACGCCCTTGGGGCGGCTGACCAGCTTGTCGGCCAGGCCCTTGTTGATGAACATCGTGCGGATCAGGTTGCGCGCCACGGCGCCGGACAGCAGCTTGCCGAAGTACTTGCTCTCGATGCGCAGGCCGGTGTCCATCGGCACCTGGGTGCCTTCGAACACGCAGGACAGGATGGCGTTGGGCGCCGGGTAGTTGCCGTTGGTGTTGGCCGAGGTCAGCGCGTTGCCGGCGACGAAGGTCTGGTTGGCGTGCGCGGCCATGGGGCCGGCACCGCCGGGGACGCGGAAGTTCTTCTTGTCCCAGGGCTGCTCGGCGCTGGGCGTGGCCAGCAGCCACTCGCGCGCCTTCTCCAGCACCTGGTCCGCCGGAGCGGTGGCGTGGACGATGCCGAGCTTGAGCGCTTCGGCCGGCTTCACCTGCTTGCCCTGCAGCAGCAGCGGCAGCGAGTTGGGGATGCCGATCAGGCGCGGCAGGCGCTGGGTGCCGCCGGCGCCCGGCAGCAGGCCGACGTTGACTTCCGGCAGGCCGACAACGGCCTTGGGGTCATCGCTCAGCACGCGGTAGTGGCAGGCCAGGCACAGCTCCAGGCCGCCGCCCAGGGCCAGGCCGTTGATCGCGGCAGCAAAGGGCTTGCCGCTGGTCTCGATGCGGCGGAACAGGGCGGAGAGCTCGAACGAGGCCTTGGAGCCCTCGACGGCATCGATGCCCTTGTCGAAGGCGGTGACCAGGTCCTTCAGGTCGGCGCCGGCGACGAAGGCGCCCGCCTTGCCGGAGGTGAGGATGGCGCCCTTGATGGCGGCGTCGCTGGCGATGCGCTCGACGGCCTGGGCCAGCTCGGCGGTGAATTCTGGCGTGATGACGTTCATCGGGCGCTCGGGCACGTCGATGGTCAGGATGGCGAAGCCGTTGCGGTCGAGATCGAATTTCAGTGCGGTAGTCATGTTCTGGTAAATCCGTTTGTTCGGTGGCGGCTTCAGACGAGCTCGATGATGGCGGCGTTGCCCATGCCGGCGCCGACGCAGAGCGTGCACAGCGCGGTGGACTTGCCGGTGCGCTCGAGTTCGTCGAGCACGGTGCCGACGATGATGGCGCCGGTGGCGCCCAGCGGATGGCCCATGGCAATGGCGCCGCCGTTGGCGTTGACCACGTCATGCGAGATGCCCATGTCGCGCATGAAGCGCATGGCCACCGAGGCGAAGGCCTCGTTGATTTCCCACAGGTCGATGTCGCTGACCTTCATGCCGGCCAGCTTCAGTGCCTTGTGCGACACAGCGGCGGGGCCGGTGAGCATGATGCAGGGCTCGGAGCCGATGGCGGCAAAGCTGCGGATGCGGGCGCGCGGCTTGAGGCCCGCCTTCTGGCCGAATTCCTTGGTGCCGATCAGGATGCCGCAGGAGCCATCGACGATGCCGCTGGAGTTGCCGCCGGTGTGCACGTGGTTGATCGACTCCACCTGCGGATAGCGCTGGATCGCCACGGCGTCGAAGCCGGCCTGCTGGCCCAGCATCTCGAACGAGGCCTTGAGCTTGCCCAGGTCCGCCACGGTGGTGCCGGCGCGGATGTGCTCGTCGCGGTCCAGCACGACCTGGCCGATGACGTCGCGCACCGGCAGGATCGAGCGGCTGAAGCGGCCTTCCGCCCAGGCCTGCGCGGCGCGGCGCTGGCTCTCCACGGCGAAGCTGTCCACGTCCTCGCGCGAGTAGCCGTCGAGCGTGGCGATGAGATCGGCGCTGATGCCCTGCGGCACGAAGTTCACGGTGGGGGCGAAGGACGGATCGGTGGGCCAGGAGCCGCCGTCGGAACCCATCGCCACGCGCGACATCGACTCAACACCACCGCCGATCACGGCCGGCGCCATGCCGGACATGACACGCGCCGCAGCCAGGCTCACGGCCTCCAGGCCCGAGCCGCAGAAGCGGTTGACCTGCACGCCCGACACGGTCTCGGCGTAGCCGGCGTTGAGCGCCATGGAGCGCGGCAGCACCGCGCCCTGCTCGCTGACCGGGGAGACGATGCCCATGATCACATCGTCCACCAGCGAGGTATCGAGCTGGTTGCGGTCACGCAGGGCCTTGAGCACCTGGGTGCCGAGCTGCAGCGGGGTGATCTCGTGCAGTGCACCGTCGGTGCGGCCCTTGCCGCGGGGGGTGCGGACGTGGTCGTAGATGAAGGCTTCGGTCATGGCTTTCTCGGGTTAAGTAAAAAATTTCTTGATCTGTCCCCTCTCCCGCCTGCGGACGAGGGGAATGGAATCGCTACTGGAAGCCCGCAGCGGTCTCGGCGCCGGGCTGTGTCTTCATGGCCGGGAATGCTGCCGTCCGTCGCCACCTGCGGGAATGAGGCCAGGGGACAAGCAGTTAATGATTTCGGCCAGATGACGGCCAGGAAGCAAGGCTCCATAGGCTCTTCTGCGAGGGAGAAACCGGAAAAATGACGTTTTCGGCCAACTCACTGATAATTGCGGCCAAACCTGCCTGGCTGTTCCCGGAGCCCGATCCATGCCTGTCGCCGAAGTACGCCGTCCGGTCATCAGCGCCCAGCTGCTCACGCGGCTCGGGGCCGAGCGCGGCCTGCCGGTGGAGGCCTGCCTGCGCAACACCGGCATCGACGCCGCCGACCTCTCCAATCCGGCGACCGAAATCACCGCCGCGCAGGAGCTGCAGCTGATCCGCAACCTGCTGGCAGGGCTCGGGCCCGCAGCAAGCCAGGGCCTGGGCCTGGATGCCGGCCTGCGCTATCACCTCTCGGCCTACGGCATCTGGGGATTCGCGCTGATCAGCAGCCCCAATTTCCGCAGCGCCGCGGAGATCGCAGTGCGCTACCTGGACCTGTCCTATGCCTTCGCACGCTACCGCCTGGAGAACGTCGGCAAGGATTTGCTGATCGTGCTCGATGACAGCGACGTGCCGGAGGACCTGCGCCAGTTCCTGGTGGAGCGCGACTTCGCCGCCTGGGCCAATGCCGCCTGGGAGATGCGGCCCGGCGGCTTCCCCGGCCGCAGCGCGCAGTTCCGCTTTCCGCGGCCCGACTACGCCTGGCGCTTCGACAAGCTCTGCGGTGTGCGCCCCAGCTTCGAGGCGCCGCTCAACGCGATCCTGATCGCCGCCAAGGATCTCGACGCGCCGCTGCCGCAGGCCAACCCGATGATGGCGCGCATGTGCGAGGAGCAGTGCCGCCAGTTGCTGGCCAAGCGCAGCGTGCGCTCCGGCCTCGCCGGCCAGATCCGCGACCGCCTGCTGCGCAACCCGGGTGAGATGCCGTCGCTGGAAACCGTGGCGGAGGAACTGCACATGGCCTCGCGCAGCCTGCGCCGCCGGCTCGACGAGGAGGGCACCACCTTCCGCGCACTGGTGGACGAGGTGCGCCAGGCGCTGGCGGAGGAGCTGCTGCTGTCCGCACACATGAAGCTGGCCGAGATCGCCAGCCGCCTGGGCTACACCGAGCCCGCGGCCTTCATCAGTGCCTTCAAGCGCTGGAAGGGCATGTCGCCCACGGCGTATCGCAAGCTCAAGCGGCCTGGGACGGAAGCGGCGGACTAGATCCCCCACTTCTCCATCAGCGCCACCAGCTCGCGGCGTAGCCACAGCGGCTGATGCCGCATGCCCTCGATGGCCAGGCGGTTCATCAACCCGTTCACGCGCAGCGGCTTGCCCGCCATGCAGGCCTCGTAGGACTCGCGCGCCACCTGCTGCGGGCTCAGGTTGGGCACCAGCGGCAAGGTCATGGGCTTGCGCCCCTCCTGCGCGATCATCGCGGTCTCGGTGAAACCGGGGCAGACCGCGGTGACGCTGATGCCGCGCCCGCGCAGTTCCAGCGCCAGGGCCTCGCTCCAGGACATGAGGTAGGCCTTGCTGGCCGCGTAGCTCGCCAGCGAGGGCACCGGGTTGAATGCGGACGTGGAGGCGATGTTGAGGATGCGCCCTGCCCCGCGCGCCAGCATCGGCTGCAGGAACAGGTGCGCCAGCGCCGTGGGCGCCGCGACGTTCACCTGCAGCAGGCCCAGGTGCTTGTCGAGGGCGATGGCGTCGAAGTCGCCTTCCCACAGCACGCCGGCATTGTTGACCAGGATGTCCACCGACAGGCCGCGGCGCTGGCAGGCCTCGAACAGCTCCTGCGGGGCCTGCGGCTGCGACAGGTCGGCCGCGATCCAGTCGCAGGCAACGCCGTGGCGCTCCGCCAGCTCGCCCGCGCTCCGCTTGAGGCGGTCTGCCGAGCGCGCCACCAGCACCAGCGAATGGCCGTTGGCGGCGAATTCCTCCGCCAATGCCAGGCCGATGCCGGCCGAGGCGCCGGTGACCAGGACGGTGCCGCCGCTCATGCCGCACGCTCCGCGCTGATGCCGAGCACGCGCTCCAGCTCCTCCAATGCCTCGCCGGTGTAGACGGCGATCTTCTGCATCTTCGGCAGGCTGTCGCGGCAGCCGGTGAAGCCCAGGCAGAAGCTGCCGGCGTAGCTGACCACCGAGATGTTCAGGGCCTGACCGTTGAACAGCAGCGAGATCGGGTAGATCTGCTCCAGCCTGGCGCCGTTGAGATACAGCGTCTCCCAGGGGCCGGGCACGTTGGAGATGATCAGGTTGTACATGGGCCGCGTATAGCCGCCCAGGCCCAGGCTCACCTGCAGCATCTGCGGCGTCATCAGCATCATGGTGTAGTGATTGATCGCGGCCTTGGGCAACTGCAGCAGCGGCTGCTTGGCGGCCTGCGCGGAAGCATGGCAGGCCTTGAGCCGCTCCAGCGGATCGGCGATCTCGGTGTGGAGTTGAGCCATGATGAAGCTGATGGCATTGCCCACCGCCTGGTCACCGGCAGGACGCACCGACACCGGCATGCCGGCCGTGAGCGACGCTTCCGGCAACTGGCCCAGCTCGCCGAGATAGCGCCGCAGCGCGCCGGAGCACATCGCCATGAACACATCGTTGAGCGTCACGCCGGCAATGCGCGCCACGTGCTTGATGCGGGCCAGCTCGTAGTGCTGTGTGGCGAAACGGCGCTTGCCCAGGATGCGGCCATTGAACGGCGTCATCGGTGCCGCGAAGGCACGAGCCGTCTCGTCCTCATGCTCCTGCGCCGGCGGAGACACCAGCGTCTTTACCGCCGGCACCAGCGCCTGCACCTGCTCGCGCAGCAGTTGCTTCAGTGGCGCAGCCTGGGGCCGCGGGGGGCGTTCACTCTCGGCGCGGCGCCCTTCCCAGGGCGGCGCGCAATTGCGGGCCTGCGGGTCGGGCGTCATGGAGCCCTGGATCATGCGCGAGCCGCCGACGCCATCCACCTGCGAGTGGTGCATCTTGGTGTAGAGCGCGAAGCGCCGGTTCTCCAGGCCTTCGATCAGGTGGACCTCCCACAGCGGGCGGCGGCGATCCAGCGGGTAGGAATGCAGCCGCGAGATCAACGTGCCCAGCTCACGCTCGCCGCCGGGCTGCGGCAGCGCGGAGTGGCGGAAGTGGTAATCCAGGTCGATCCGGTCCGGCGTCAGCTCTTCCCAGGCCGGCAGCAGCTTGCGCAGGGCGCCGCGCTGCAGGCGGTAGTTGAACGGCGGCGCAAAGATGCGCGTGGCGCGGAAGCGCGCCGCCAGTTGCAGCAGGTAGTCGGACGGCGCATCGGGCGGCAGCGAGAAGATCGCCAGGCAGCCGATGTGCGTCGGCATCTCGCGCTGCTCCATGAACAGCCAGGCCGCGTCGTTGGGCTTGATCAGGATGGACATGCGATGTCTCCCGGCACGCATCGTCGGTATTCGACGCCGGCATGGTGACGGTGAGCGGTCGCTCATCCAATGCGAGGGTGGGACAGGCCGTTGATAGAATCGGACAGTTGGGGGCTCTTTCACTGCACTCGAAAGGCACCGAGGCTTTGCGAATCGGCCAGTTGTTTAGTTGCGGGCTTTAGCGGTTCACTCTTCGACAGGCTCAGGGCGAACGAGTGGATCAGTCACTGCATGATCCCCCTTTCGGCAACTGCTCCTGCGTTCGAGGGCATGGATGCCCGAGGTAGGGCAACGCATGGAGCAGTTGCCGAGCCCTACGTGCGGGCATCCTGCCCTTGTCGGCAACTGCTCCTGCGTTGCTGCCTCGGGCATCCCCCTCTCCCCTGCCCCTCTCCCGCAAGGGGAGAGGGAGAACACTCGCTAGATCTTGGATGGCTTGTGCGCTTAGTGAGCGCAGCGAATGCTTTTGATGTACGGGCCCCTGTTGCACGGATGCCTGCGCGGTGGTCGGGCGCAGGGTCGAGCCGGACAGGATGTCCGGCCGAGGGGCCTCAGGCCATGGATGGCCTGTGGGCCCGACC
>JBPOHT010000026.1:0-140185 GCA_052035235.1 Pseudomonadota bacterium
CCAACTACAGCGACTGACACGCCACAAATATCGGATTCTTTATCTTGACGAATCCAATGCGTCGATGCCGGCCCTTGGCACAAAGCGACCGTTCCTGAAGGTAAGTCGCTAGGTCGGCAAAAGGCACGTAGCGGCCAGATAGAAAACGTTGGTTTTCTTTACGCGCATCCAGCCTCCACTCGCGGGGGCTTTTTTGAGCTTGTTTATGTAAAAAAATCAGGTATAGTTTTCTAAATAAAGAAAACGTACCTTTTCTATGCTCATTGGATACGCTCGGGTCAGCACCCAAGATCAAAATCCTGAACTGCAAACCGATGCTCTGGCAGCAGCGGGTTGCGAACAGGTCTATCAGGAAAAGCTGTCAGGAAAAACGCGATCGCGCCCAAAGCTGGAAGAGTGCCTACGGACGCTTCGCAAAGGAGATGCCCTGGTGGTTTGGAGGCTCGACCGATTGGGTAGAAGCCTCAAAGACCTCGTTGAAATCATCACCGACCTTGATGCACGCGGGGTAGCCTTCAGGTCGATTACCGAATCAATTGATACGAGCAGCGCTGGTGGCAAGCTTGTTTTTCATGTGTTCGGAGCATTGGCGGAATTCGAACATAGCCTGATCCGGGAGCGGACGATTGCTGGTTTGGCCGCTGCGAGGGCACGAGGCCGCAAGGGTGGAAGAAAACCCAAGCTGAGCAAGTCAGATGTGAAAAAAGCGGCAGCCATGCTGCGCGACCCGACCGTGACCAAGACCGAGGTGGCGGAACACTTTGGAATAACGCGCATAACGCTCAACGAATCCCTGAAGCGAGAGGGCTACCCACTCAACCCGGCGGCAGCTTCGCTTGAGACACTTGAAGGCCCAGTGGTTAGCTCAAACCTTCCGCCAACTGCTCTGAGTTAGCGACTTTCAGGATTGGCTGTTTTTTAACCGTGAACGCAAAAAAATTGCGCACCCACCCACCCATGTCAGTGTATTGAAGGTTTTTTTGGTTCTTTAAGGACGTGCCTGTTCATTTCTACCGGCCTTGTTTTCTGTCTCGTTCGCGCTTTCCTGCAGGCTCGCCACATCGTGCGAGGTGGAACGAGCCAGGCGGGTCAGGGAAACTCCGGCCGGCCGATCGAATGAGGTTCTCGGGTCCACCGCGTTCTATCCGCGCCACGGCTCCCCGGGCCATTCAGGCAATCCTCCCCGGCCGGCAATTTGGAAGGGGGCGCCCTCGCGTGTGCCAGACTACCAGCGGCGCCAGGGAGCGCACCGCGGGGACCAGTCGGGCCTCGGGAAGTACGGCCATCGTGCCGGCGGCAGGGGACGCAGCCCGAGGCGCTTGGTGGGAGATGGTGTCGGTGTCGTTGTGGCGACGTTGAAGGCCGGTGCCGGGCCACGACTGGCTACTTCACCCTTTGGTTCCTGGCGCCGCGGGCGTCCGTACGCGTTTAGCGCTGCCACTGGAGGCTCAGCTATGGCCGCGGCCGGCGGCATCAGCGGGCGGCCGCAGCTGCCGTAGAGCTCCAGGACGTCGGCCTCGAGCTCGTCCAATTCCTGGAGCACCGCCTGCAGCCCCTCGTTGGAGTCCATCGCCTGGTCAATTCTGCAGTCCCATCGGCGGCCACCAAACAGCCTCGGCGCGCGATCGCACAGCCAGTCGGCTGCGGCGTCGTCGCTGCCCAGGATCTCGACGGTCCTCGCAAAGGCCTGCCGGCGCCGGGCTTCCTGCTCGACGGCAAAGGATTGGTGTAGTCCGTACATATCTCACCCCGCCAGGATCCGCTGGCGCGTCAAAGAACGCGGCTGGGCCGCGCAAGTTGCCGATCCCCGCGCCGGCCGAAGCCGGGCGGTTTGAGGTGATTTGTGGACGCAGCGGAAAAGTTCAAGAGGGGCGGGAGAACGAGTTTTCCCGGATCCGCAGGAAACAGGTTTGCAATTGAATTTAAAGGAAATTGTCGATGGCGGATGAATTCAGGCGGCGCCGTATTTCGTACTGTTACCATTCCCGATGTCACCAAGATCAGGAGCATGACGTGTCGACCTTGAAGTTCCAGTTTGTGCCCGCGAACCTGCGGCAGACCGCCGCCCACCTGAAGCGGGACGCAGGGGTGAAGTTTGGGAAGAAGTCGGAGAGCGAGGTCGAGGACTTCCTGGTAGACGAGGCGGTGAAACTGTTCCTGACCAGGTACGGCACCCGGGACCTGGATCCCAAGGCCATCAACTGCGAAGGAGTCTCGCCGGCGAATATCCTGTACCGCGGGCTGTTGCTGGGCTTCTCGGTCTCCGGCGAGGCGAGCGGCGGAACATTGCGCGAGGTCGAGGTGCCCGGGACGGCCCCCCGGAAGAAGGGAGCATCGTTCGTCAGCGTAGAGTTCTGGGTCCTGCTCGGGTAGTGGATTGCAGCCTGTTGCAGCGCCCGGGCGACGTGATAACCTACGTGCATAGATTTCACCCTGGCGACGTGGGCATCGTCGCACCCTACAAGCAGCTCCGGATCGGGTAGAGCTGCGAACCGCAAGGTTTCGATCCGTCACTCTGTTGCAAGCTCTTACGAGCGCATTTCCTGCCCGCTGAATCTGCAGGTTTCTCGTCGGCCTTCTTGGCCTGTTTCTGATTCCACCGTCGCTTCGTCCTGATCGCTACTGCGACCAGGTCAGCGGCTTGCTGTTGCTGTTCCTTCCACTTCCGTCGCGTTCTGCGACCCACCCAGCCGGGGTTACTCCCCGTCAGGGGCGTACTCCGGCCTATTGCCGGAGCTCGCCATGTCTCATCTCTTCACCGTCAAGATGTTCGGTCTGTACTTCGTCACCTCCCAGCTGCTCGCCCTCGTGGTTGCACGCTGATCTGTTGGTCCCGCGCCGGTGTATCGGCTGCGGGGCCTTCACCAAACGGCCGTCCTGGCCGCTTGGTGAAGGCCCTGTAGCCCTCAATCCACCCAACCGGAACCGGAGTACGACGATGTCTATCCTGACTGTGAAGAACCTCATCCTCTGCGTCCTGGTGTCCCAGGTTCTCGCCGTGGCCGTCACCATGCATGCATGAGGTATGAACAGACGCCGTGAAAGCGGCGTCTTCCTGGAGGGCCTCTCTGGAGGTCCTGCAGGAAGACGGATTTACCGTGTCGACTGCGTTTCAGTCGAAAGAAGTAGCTTCGGATCAGGCAGAGCTGCGCGATCGCAAGATCGTTGGTCCTTTTTCCCTCACGCGAAGTCACATTCGCACCATCCCGCCGGGGTATGTCCGCCCCGTCAGGGTCGGCATTTCTCCTGCGACGTTGTTCTTCACTTAACTCTCAGGAGAGATGTCCATGTCCACCAATGTCACCAACGCTGTTTCGTCCAACACCGCCGGCAACGGCGCGAAGTATTTCGACCTCCACACCACTGGCGTCGGTTATCTCAACCGCGCACGTGAGGTGACGCTGAAGAAGGGTAGCTTCCTCGCCGTCGACGTGTCCGCCCTGCGCGGCTCCGCCGATGCCGTGGAATACACCCGCTTCGACTGCCGCGTCAGCGGCGAAGAAGCCCAGGCTGTCGTGCGCA
Source organism: Pseudomonadota bacterium (assembly GCA_052035235.1). Lineage (GTDB taxonomy): Bacteria > Pseudomonadota > Gammaproteobacteria > Nevskiales > Nevskiaceae > Solimonas_A. The sequence continues at coordinate 3,523 of JBPOHT010000026.1, forward strand.
AGCTCCAGCCGGATATCGACGCGAAGAAGAAGGTCATCGTGGGCTTCAAGCTCGGCGATCAGTACGCCGAGCCGTTCGTCTACGAGTCCGGTGAAAAGAAGGGCCAGACCGGGGTTTCCCTGAAGGCTCGTCTGCTGTTCATCCAGTGGGCCAAGGTCGACGGCGTCACCGTCTACCAGGCGCCTCGCCAGGATGAGCAGGAACCGGATGCTTCGTCGGTCGCTCCGTTCGAAGAGTCTGCTGCTGCCTAAACCACACTGCCGACGCGGAAGGGTCTCCCTTCCGCGTCCGGCAGTTCCTTCCAGGAGTTTCCATGAAGATCCAAGACTTGCTGCAACTGCTGTCCGGATACCCGCCCGAGGCCGAGCTGGACATCCTTCTCAGCGCCAACGGCACCGAGGCGAGAATCACCGAGCTGCAGGCGGGCTTCTCCGTCGCTCGCGGTTGCGACGAGATCCTGCCGAAGAATGCGGTTTCGGTGAGCCTCTACGAGCCCGAGCCCGAAGGTGAGCCATTCTTCGATGAACAGCTTCGCCTAGGGATTCCGGATGAACTGATCGACCTCTGTGCCGAGTACAAGCTGGAGCCGCAGGAAGTTCTGCACGGCTTCATCGCGGACCTCTGCGAGATCCGCAACCCGGCCTCTGCCCCTCGGCCGGACGGGTTGAGCTCTCACGGTTCCGACGAGCGCGACATGGCCTGGGCCTGGTTCGACCGGGCCGGGTATACCTGGAGAAAATCAGGCGAAGCAGCCTAAAATTGCGGTATTGCGCCAGGCCACAGCCCGGCGTCTTCCTCAAGGGGGTAGGTGCCCCCTTGAGGAAGACGGTTTCACCCGTGGCGACTGCGGTTCAGTCGCGCCCTGCAGGCTCGTCCTGCATGAAGCGGATCCGGTTCGGGAAGATCCGCGGGGTCGAAAGACCATCGAACCTTTAGTCCCCTGATTACAACTAGGGCTCTCCGACAGGGGCTTCACCGCGTTCCGGTGCGTGAACTGGGACGTCTTCAACTCCGCCGGTAACTCTGTTACCGGCATCTACAACGCCCTGGCGGGCCTCCCGCCAGGGGGCGCGCCTTGCCAGGGATCATCCATCCAACCGCAAGGTGCGTCATGTCCCTCTTCAAGCTCAGTGGTGTTCTCACAATCCGCGCGATCAACGGGTCGCGCGGGACGTTCAACGTAGGCCGGTTGATCACTCCTATCGGCGACTTCGCAGTGAAGTCGCCGGCGATCGAGGAGTACGAGCCCGGCAAATACGAGGGTGAGTTCGGGGTTTCCCGAATCTATCCCTCGCACTACTTCGCCCATGGGCGCCTGGTCGTGGAGGTTCGTGCTGACGTCGCGTCGATTGCGCTGGCGTCGATCGCCGACCTTCCCACGGAGGAACAGGCCCCGATGGAGGAGCAGGATCCGGCGAGCGAGAAGCTCGTGCCGCCTGCGCCTGGCGCGACCCCGGTGGAACCTCAGACCCCGGTGGTGGCGGATGCGGAACCCGCGGTTGATGCTCGTGCCCCAGCAGGGCATGTCGCTTCGGCGACAAGCTCGGAGAAGTCCTTCCAGGACCTCTTCGGCGAGCTCTGGCCGCTACAGGACAGGGTGAAGCTGGATCCCACCGTCGACCGGATGCAGTTCCGCGCACAGCGGGACGCGCTAAAGGAGATGGGGTATCGCTTCCAGCCCTTGGGTCAGGTCTGGGAGAAGGCATAATGCCTTCTGCCGATGGGGTGGATCCCCATCGGCCTTCCCGCAGCGCTCGGGTGAGCGTTGCGGGAAGGCCGATGGTCTTCGTTCACCTCACCGGTTGCTCGCCGCCGGTGACCGGGCGAAGCCCCTTTGTACGGCTGATAACCGTGCCCGATGACTTGTTGAGCCCACGAGCCCCAAAAACTGGGTTGAAGCGCGCGACGGTACCCTACGGGAAGGTCACCGGCGGCGCCTTCTGAGGGGCAATGCCTTCTATACGCATGTCCGGCCACTTCACTTCATCGGCCGGCCGCAGGAAGTAGCAATGCCGTTGTCCGGCTGCGCCGCGACAGCGAGAGTCGAACCAGGCTCCGCGTGCGGCATGGCGCGGGGCTTACCGATGCCCATCACCAGGTGGCCATCGGTAAGCTTTCCAGATGGAGGCCAGTTTTGCAGTGAAGCCGCCCCGGATCGGGCAGGGCGGCGGGTCCCAGGACCTCGATCCTCGTTTGCAATCCGGCCCCAGGGCCTGCTTTCACAATCAGACAGGGAATCGTCCAGCTGCGTCAGGCAACGTGGCTGGCGGCCGCCGCGGCATCTGCCGCCGGCGGTGTCGGGGATCACGTCAAAGCGGTGTGTCGCTGCATCAGGCGTGATTGGGATGCACCGGCCGGTGATTTATGCCGGCCGGCTTCCGTCCTCTTTCGGGAAGCTCTCTCGCGAGCTTGCCGAAAGAGGGTGTTACCCGTGCGACTGCGGTCCAGTCGAGCCCTTTAAGCAGCTGCGGTTTCGGTAGCGCTGCGCGATCGGAAGATCGTGAAACCTTGTTGTTCTATGCCAGGCCATTCGTGGCCTTCACCCACCGGTCGGGAACGCACGTTCCTGACCGGAACGTGCTGCTCCGCCATTTTCTTGGAGTTGCACGATGGTGAACTATCTCGACCTGAAGTACCTGGTCAAAGTAGAAAAGGATTTGCGCGACGCTGCGGATGATCCCGAGCGTGCGGCGCAGATCAAGGCCTACCTTGATGCCAATCCCGATGTCCGGGATGAACTGGCCGACGTCTACGTGCGCGCTCTGCGCACGCTGGAACGCCAGCAGAACGCAGGCTAATCCCTGCTTTTCACTCTGTCAGTCAGGTCAGCCTTCGTTGCTGACCTGGCTGATGGGGTTGTTGGTATCCGCCCAGTCGGGCCCACCGAAGATGGCGCTTCGTAGCTTCAGCAGCGCAGCGATGCGTCCAGGCCGAAGCAATGAGCGCAGGCGATCGTCGGTATTTTCGTCACCCAGGGCGTCTACATTCGCCCGTTGTTGTCCATCACGAGGCTCTGCCATTTCGTTCACGCCCCTGGCGTTTGGACGGTTGGCGGCTTCAAGTATGTCGTTGACGGACTGGTCGATCAGGCCGCGGATCAGCTGCTCTTCCGGAGAGTTCCCCGGATAGTGCAGCTTCTGTTGCTCTGCAAAGCGGCGCAGACCTTCCGGTGTTCGCACACCGGAAGGAATTGTGTCGCACCAGTAACCGATGCGGCGTCGTTCCAGGTCCGAGAGCCGGATTTCTCCGGTGCTTGCGTCGGTCAACATCAACAGCTTCCTCAAAGTGACTGTTGCGAATCTGCCCACTCGATCTGTATCGCGTCCCGCAGGCGTTGCAAGGCGTCCTCCCGTCCTGGTGAACCCAGTACACGGACTCCGGCAATGAGTGCAGCGCGAAACTGGTCTTTCGGCAATGCCTGGTCGGGTTCCTTTCCGGCCAGTTCCAAAAGCAGCTTTTCGACCCCTGACGCCGCAAGCGCCAGGTCTTCAACTGGTATCGCCACGTTCCACTCCCCCTGAGAAGGCAGCGTCGGCGAGTGTACCTCAACCCCGCCGGGGGTATCCCCGGTAGGGGCGTGCTTCCCGGAAACCTTCAACTGTTACAAGGAGATACCCATGGAAGTCACGTTTATGAACTGGAAGTGCCAGGCTGTGTTCGGCAAATACCGCAATGGCCGCACTGCGATCCAACTCGTCGCCGCCGGCGACGACGAGGCGAGCAGGGTTTCCGCGGGCGAGCCGATCGCGACGGCGACCGTCAACGTCGACCGCATTGCCCTTGAGGCGGAGGAAATCCTGATCAAGGACTACTCCGAGAACGAGGGCATGGCGGATGCGTTGGTCGCAGCTGGACTGGTGCAATCCGAGCTCAAGGTCATCCACATCGGCGGTTTCCAGGCGAAGTGCGTCATTGCTCGCCTGTCGCCCGAGGCCCTGCAGGCCGCGGCGACCGCTCACTAAGCTGTTTTCACCTCAACCCCGGCCGGGACTCGATCCCGCCGGGGTCGAGTTCTCCGGCTCCCGCTGGAGATTGTCATGCCTCAACGCTTCATCCCTGGCCGCTATGTCGGCTACGAGCTCGCCCCCGTCGTGGAGATCCCCGGCGAGGGCTGCGTACCGCAGGAATCGCTGGAAGCAGCGGAAGCCCTGTCGGATCGCGTCATTTGGTCCCTCTACGGAATCCTGCCCGAGGGCGGCGTGTGCATCGTCGGTGACTACGACGACTACGCCGCGGCGGCGGAATCCTACTCGCGCATCACCGGTTTGGTCGTTCCGGAGAATCCGGAAGGCCGCCGCCTGCTGCGCCTGCCCAGCGGTCACTGACCATCCACCCCGAGGGAAACCTCTTCACTTCACGGAGGCCATCATGGCTCTGATGTTCCAGCGCCTGGCGCGCAACTTCATCAAGAACGGGTACTTCCCGACCGACGCGGAGACCACTTCGCGCATCCTGTCCGCGATCGAGCCTGCAGCTGCAGGCCCAATGCGGATCCTTGACCCCTGCTGCGGTGAGGGCGTTGCCCTGGCGGAGGTGCGAGAGCACCTGGGCCGGGCGCATGCCGAGGCCTTCGGCATCGAGTATGACGAGGAACGCGCCTGGCACAGCAAGCAGCTGCTGGACCGCTGCATCCACGGCAACTTCCAAGAGGTGATCGTCGCGCGGCGCCAGTTCGGGCTGCTCTGGCTGAACCCACCGTATGGCGACCTGGTGGCCGACCGTTCTGGCGTCACCGAGGACCGTTCCGGGCGCAAGCGCCTAGAGAAGGTGTTCTACCAACTGTCGTATCCGCTCCTGGTGTTCGGCGGCGTCCTGGTGCTGATCGTCCCGCACTATGTGCTGGATCGGGAGTTCTCGACCTGGCTGTCCAGCCATTTCGACAACCTTCGGGTCTTCCGGGCACCGGAGCAGCGCTTCAAGCAGGTCGTGGTACTCGGCACTCGCCGACGTACCGCCGAGGCGGTGGCTTCGGCCGATGCCAGAAAGCGACTGGAATCCGCCGGTGCCGGCGAGGCCCTGCAGGAACTGCCGGAGCGCTGGTGCGACGGCTACTACCGAGTGCCGGCTGCGACGGGCGAGGTGAAGTTCGCCCTGGGCGTAGTCGAGCCTCGGCAGCTGGCTGACGAGATCTCGCGGCTGCCGACGCTGTGGGATCAGTTCGACTTGCGCTTTGCGCATGCCGAACAGGCTCATCGCCGGCCGCTGCGGGGATTGTCCCGCTGGCACCTGGCCCTGGCCCTCGCGGCGGGCCAGGTGTCCGGTGAGGTGCGATCGGCCGATGGCCGCGTCTACGTGGTCAAGGGCGACACGCACAAAGAGAAGGTGGCCAAGGTCGACGTCGAGGAGGGCGACAACGGCTCGATGCGCGAGGTGAGGATTCTCACCGACCGCTTCGTGCCGACGATCCGCGCCATCGACTTCACGCCGACGTCGCCGACCTTCGGTCGGGTGCTGACGATTCGTTGAGGCTGTACTTGGCGCCGCGCTTCTGCGCGGCGTCTTTCCAGAGCGCTACCCGCTGTGGAAAGACGATTCCCCCGTGGCGACTGCGGTTCAGTCGCAAGCAGCTCCGGATCGGGGAGAGCTGCGGACCGGAAGGTCTCGATCCTTGTTCCACGTCGGCCCTTTCGGGCCATTCCCTGCCGGGGATTCCCCGGTACGGGGGTTCTCCGGCTTTCATGAAGGAGAGTCGTATGTCTCAGCAAGCAGAAAACGGGCAGAAACCCGGCCCTCAGCCGGATTCGATGTTCGGTCTTGTCGTCTTCAGCTACACCCGTGCCCAAGCCATCGCCGACGGCGTTCTGGTCGATGTCACGTCCACCGCCCGCGAGGCGGGTTTCAGGTTCCCGATGGCGGTCACCGAAGCGGTCTGGAAGGACTGTGTCGAATGGACCGACGAGGACAGCCGGAGCCAGGTCCCCCAGGACCAATCCGGCCGCCTCTGGGACGTGCTGTTCATGGCCTATCTCGCGGTCCGGACGAATCCCAAGGTCGAGGGGACCATCCACTACGGGATCGTTCGTGTCCCGCGTGACGGCACTTCGCAGCGCGCGCAGCGAGTCGAGCTCAAGCTCGTGCTCTCCGGCGGCGACCAGGGCGAGCCGGTGCTCACGGTCATGCAGCCTCACGAGGATTGAGAGGCGAGGGGAGCGGGGCCGAAGGCCCCGCTTCCATTCCAAACCTGACATGGAGATTCGTGATGTCCTTTGAAACTACGCCGGCATCGCCGGCAGATGCGCCGCTGATGGAGGTGGTCGAGGCGCCCGGCCTGTTTGCCGATGCGCTGTTGACTGACGAAAGAAGCGGGCTGCTGTTCATCTCGCTGTGGGGCCGCGATACCGCGGTGCAGGAGTTCCTGGCCAGGCTGTCCGTCGATGTCTCGGAGGGTGGCTTGCGGACCTTGCACGTCGAGGGGCCTGCAGGCCGGGTGCAAGTCCATTTCGACCGTATGCCCAGCCTGGAGAAGCACACCGGGCGCCTGCCGCCCAGGAACCTCTTCGGAGACCTGGTGCAGCTGTGGATCCACGACAGGCTGGCGACCGAGCCCGACAGGGCAAACCGGCGCGCTCTGCTGCTGCACAGGCCACGCCAGGGCCGCCAGGAGGCCACGGACGCCTGTCTGTGGGGGCTGGTGCGGGAGGTCTGCCATCTCCCGCTCCTGGAGGCCTGGCGGCAGCCTGTGTTGACGCTCCTGGAGCTTCAGGGCTGGCTGACCCCGTGCCGGGGCATCGGTATCGATGCCTGGCGTCTGGAGCTCGGGGATCCGCGGCTGGAAGCGGAGATCTCCCGGATGATTCGGGGCGGCGTCCTGCAGCTTTCGGCGCCGGCGTCCAGTTCCGGTCTGCAGAAGGCCGCGTGATGTAGCCGCCGCGCAAGCGGCATTGCTGTACTTCAACGACCCGGCGGGGCATGTGCCCCGTCCAGGGCCGTGCTCCGTCGGTTCTTCAACCAACCGAGAGGAGCTTCACGATGGAAGATGTTCTTGATACCGCGGCGCTAGCCGCAGAGGACCTGTTGGTGCCGCTGCAGGAGTTCGTCGCCGATTTCGGCGACGGGCTCCTCGAGGCGGTATCCCACCAGAATCCGCCGATCTACGACGGCTGCAGGAACCCGGCGCGGGACGCGGTGATGGATGCACTCAAGCGAAAGCCCTTCGAGGCTCAGCGCGACGTGGTGCATGCCGTCACTCGCCTGCTGGTGGACGCCGGCGAGCCCGCCGCAGTCATCAACGCGGAGATGGGCACCGGCAAGACGATGATGGCGATCGCCGTGTCGGCGGTCCTGCAGCGGGCCGAGGCCTTCGGGCGCGTCCTGGTGATCTCTCCGCCGCACCTGGTCTACAAGTGGCGCCGCGAGATCCTGGAGACCGTCAAGGACGCCAGGGTCACGGTCCTCAATGGGCCCGATACCCTCCGGCAGCTGCTGAAGATGCGCGCGGCGGCCGCCGCGGGTGTCGGTACGACTGGGCGGGAGTTCGTCATCCTCGGCCGCGTCCGTATGCGGATGGGCTTCCACTGGCGTCCAGCGGTCGTTCCGAAGCGCATGCTGCTGCCGCAGGCAGAGGGACGGCCGCCGCTGCCGGCGTCGGCCCGTCTGCTCCTGGCTGCAAGCTGTCCGCGCTGCGGGGAGGCCGTCCAGGATCTGGATGGCAACCCGGTGCCGGTTTCCGCCTTCACGGAGGACCGGCGCCTCGCCTGCAGCAGCTGCAAGGAACCGTTGTGGACGCTGATCCGCAGCGAGTCCCAGCCGCGCAGCCGTGCCGAGCTCGTCGCGCAGGCGCTGTGCCAGATTCCGACCATCGGTCAGAAGACGGCACAGCGGCTGATCGGAGAGTTCGGCGAGGAGCAGCTGGGTGGCATGCTGGAGGACAACGTCTACGAGTTCGTGAACCTCATGAACGCAGATGGCGAACTGGTCTTCAGCGATCGGCAGGCTCGACGGATGGAGCGGGCGATGGCGACCATGGAGTTCTCGCTGGGACAGGGGGGCTACCAGGCGACGGAGTTCGTAAAGCGGTACTTGCCGGACGGGTATTTCGACGTCCTGGTGGTCGACGAAGGGCATGAGTACAAGAATGAAGGCTCTGCCCAGGGTCAGGCGATGGCGGTGCTGGCCAGGAAGGTCCGGAAGGTGGTCCTACTAACCGGAACCCTGATGGGGGGCTATGCCGATGACCTGTTTCACTTGCTGTGGCGAATCATGCCGGAACGGATGATCGAGGATGGCTTCCGGTACCAGCGGGGAAGTCTCGGGCCCGCGGCGATGTCCTTCATGCGCCGGCACGGCGTGCTGAAGGACATCTACAAGGAGTCGGACGGCGGAGCGCACAAGACGTCGCGAGGCAAGCGACTGACAGTGCGCACGGTGAAGGCGCCGGGCTTCGGCCCGAAGGGGATCGCACGGTACGTGCTGCCCTACACGGTGTTCCTGAAGCTGAAGGACATCGGCGCCAACGTCCTGCCGCCGTACCAGGAGCACTTCACGGAGATCCGCCTCGAGGCGGGCCAGGCGGAGGCCTACAAGCTGCTGCAGGCGACGCTGACGTCGGCGATGCGGGAGGCGTTGCGTAAGGGAGACAACAGTCTCCTGGGCGTGGTGCTGAACGTGTTGCTGGCCTGGCCGGACTGCTGCTTCCGGGAGGAAGTGGTGCGTCACCCGCGGACACGGCAGGAGCTGATCCGGCTTCCGGCACTGTTCGGCGCCGAGCCGATGCCGAAGGAGCAGGAGCTGATCGACCTTTGCTTGCGGGAGAAGGCGGCGGGCCGGCGGGTCCTGATCTACACGACCTACACCGGCACGAGGGATACCTCAAGCCGGCTCAAGGCCCTGCTCGACCAGGCGGGACTGCGTGCGGCGGTACTGCGTGCATCGGTGGAAACCAGTAAGCGCGAGGACTGGATCGCCGAGCAGGTAGATCGCGGCGTCGATGCGGTCATCACCAATCCCGAGCTGGTCAAGACGGGCCTGGACCTGCTGGAGTTCGCGACCATCGCGTTCATGCAGAGCGGGTACAACGTGTACACGCTCCAGCAGGCGGCGCGGCGGTCGTGGCGCATCGGGCAGAAGGAGGCGGTCGGCGTGCATTTCTTCGGCTATGCCGAGACGACGCAGATCGCCTGCCTGCGACTGATGGCGCAGAAGATCGCGGTCAGTCAGTCGACGTCGGGCGACATGCCTGACACCGGCCTGGACGTGCTGAACCAGGACGGCGATTCGATCGAGGTCGCATTGGCGAAGCAGTTGTTGGCAGCGTAGGTCAAGGCCGGCTCGAAAGAGCCGGCCTTTTTTTGCTATGCGCGCGCCAGGCTCGCCGCTCCCTGTCCGAGCGATGCCTGGAGTTCGTTCCAAGCACCCACGTGCGCCATGCAGGCGCTGCACAAGCCCAGCTTGTAGGTGTCATTGCAGCTATGCCAACTACAGGGACCCTCTTCTGTCTCGCAGGCCTGCGTGTCGGTACAGCCGCAGGCGATGCAAATCCAGTCGAGCGCGGCGCGGCCCGGATTCCAGGAGGGTGCCTTGGCGGCCAGACAGTCCGAAGGCGTGGCCAGCACCAGCCGTGAGGCCCGCACCGGCACCGGCATCAGTTCATCATCGATCGCTCGGGCCAGCAGCGCGATCTCGAGTGTCGAGCCGAAGGTGATCGCCGCCGGTATCGGAGGATCGCCGGCCGACCATGCCGAAACGCCGTCTTGCAGACCGACCAGCGTTCCGAGTTCCGCATGGACCGCCAGATAGCGGTGCGGGGCGAGGGGATGAGGGGCAATCGCGGGCTTTCCCATGGTGTCGAATCCTGTGCGTAGCTCAGGCGAGCATCCTGCGATGCAAGAGCTACCTCCACACCTGGAAATAAACCCGCGCGCCGGCGCGTTTTTCCCTTCTGTCGAGGGTCCTGGTTGGTGAGACTGGCTGCGGGTTCGGTTTCCTCCAAGCGAATCCGGTGGGCTTGCCCCCAAGTCCGCCCCCTCCCTAGCCCAGTGGTGGGCTTTAGGCCCCGGGTTCCCATCCCGGGGCCTTTTTTGTTCCTGCGCGCCGAGCATCAGGGCGCCCAGGAAATCATGCAGGCGTTTGTCGTGTTTTTCGCTTCCGAGGGGTGAGGGGGGTTCCCAAACTGGCCGCCTCATGGGGGTGATTTCGTGGTCAATGTTCAGGGGAACCGTCATCAAGTCCGCGGCCTGGCTGGCCTGCGCCTGGCTGACGCCGGTGTCTGCGGGGCAGCCGAGTACCGAGTGGGATGCCTGCTTCCAGGGGGCAGGGGAGTACTACGGGATTTCGCCAGTGCTGCTCAAGGCGATGGCGATCCAGGAGAGCTCGCTGAATCCCATGGCCAGGAACCAGAACACCAATGGGACCTGGGACATCGGGCTGCTGCAGATCAATCAGACCTGGTGGGAGCGACTGCGGGCGCTCGGGATACGTCCGGAGGATCTCTGGGATCCCTGCGTGTCGATCTACACCGGGGCGTGGATTCTGGCTCAGAACATCCAGCAGTACGGCTACAACTGGAAGGCGGTCGGCACGTACAACGCCGGAACCCGCAAGGATCCAGCGGTCGAGGCACGGCGCAATGAGTACGCGCGTCGCGTGCATCGTCATCTTCGCGGCCTGCCTGAGCGGCTGCGCGACCCCTGAGCCCCTACTGCCGTTGAAGGCAGCCTACCGGCCGGAGCCGGTTCGGGTCGTTCAGATCACCGACTGGTCCGAACTGGACGGTCTGCGTGCCAGCTTCGTGCTCTGCGGGCCGCGAGTCTGCCCTTCCGCCAGCCCCAAGACTCGCATCGATTCGCTCGCCCAGGTGGCCCGTCCGGCCACCTCGGTGCCGCCCGCGATTCCGCCGCCGCCCGAGTTCTCGCGGGAGGCCCTGGATTCCTACCTGGCCGCCGCCGAGGCGCGCCAGCGTACCGATGCCCCTGAGGGCGAGCCCGAACAGGTCCCCGCGATCGTTACGGTCGCGCAGGTAGCCGCGGCCGCATCGGCGTCGGCGGCCGCCCCGGCGAATGAGCGCAGTTACCAGGTGAGGTTCACAGGCACGGCGACTCGCCTGTCGCCAGAAGCGATTCAGGACCTCTACGCCTGGATCCAGCATTTCGATGACGTACCGATCCGCTATGCACTGCGAATCACCGGGCCCGTCGGGCGTGCGACCGCAGATCGCCGTCTCGGCGCCGTCTACCAGGCCTTGCGCTCCTACGGCGTGCCGGTGTTTCGCCTCAGTTCGTCATTCGCGCCGACTGCGGCGCCCGACTCCGAGCACGACGGAAAGACCGTGACCGTCACCGTCACGGCGTTCGCAGGCTTCGTTTCCGAATCAGAACAACCGAACCCCGCCGCCTACGGGGATCGAGGGACGTTGGCCGATGAGCGCGCGGCCGATCTCGACACGTCCACCTCACCCGCGCGTTCGCTTCAGCCATCCACTTTGAATCAGGAGTAGCTTCCATGGAACTCGTTCAGACCCTCCCGGCCGAGCAGGCCATCACCCAGAACCGCATCAAGCACGTCATTTTCGTGACGGCCCTGATGCTGGCGATGATCCCGGTCGCGGATGCCGGCACGACCGGCGCCGCCTTCCAGACCTTCTACACGTTCATCAACGATGCGGCGACGGGCTACCTCGGCCGTGGCATCGCTCTGACGGGCGGCGTGATCGGACTCGGCATGGGCGCGGCCACCGGCAAGGCCTTGCCGGCCGCCATCGGCATCGTCCTGGCGATCTTCGGCGCCCTGGGCCCGGCGATCGTCAACTCGATCTTTGCCTCGGCAATCATCTAAGCGATCCAGCCCGCGCCAGGCGATCGCCTGGCGCGGGCAGACGCTCTCCACGCAAGGAGAAGCACATGAGCAGTCTCGCCATCCAACACCAAGGAATGGAGCTCCGGCAGAAGCGCAATCTGATGATCGCGCTCAGCGCGGCCCTACTGCTGCCGGTGGCAGCGGAAGCGGCCACCACTGGCGGTGCATTCCTGACCTTCTACAACTTCATCTTCCAGGCCGCTACCGGCTATCTGGGCCGCGGCATCGCTCTCACCGGCGGAATCATCGGCCTCGGCATGGGCGCGGCCACCGGCAAGGCCCTGCCGGCTGCCATCGGCATCGTCCTGGCGATCTTCGGCGCCCTGGGTCCTGCGATCGTCAACTCGATCTTCTCGTCGGCTGTCGTCTGACCGCCATTCCGCGGTGTCAGGCTCCGCCCAACGGTAGGGCCTGGCACCGCGGCTTTTCAGTTCTAGCCACGGTGCGCTGATGTCCGAGCCCTATTTCATTCCGCGGACCCTTGATGATCCGCCGTTGTTCTTCCTCTGGAATTTCGATGAGGCCGCCCTCTTCCTGATCTGGGCAATCCTCGGCGCCGTCATGGGCGCGATGACCTTCCTCCTGGGCGCGATGGTCGGATACCTGTTCGCTCGCGGTTACGCCCGCATGAAGGAGCAGGGCGGGCGAGGCCTGCTGTTCCGCGTGCTGTTCTGGTACGTGCCCTCCGACTGGTGGATCACCACGCGCACGCCCAGCGACGTGCGCGAGTACATCGGAGGCTGACCATGCTGCAGCAGAACTACTCCTCCAAGCTGGCCATGGCCCTCGGTGGCCGCAAGCTGTGGATGCTGGTGGCCGTCCTCTCGATCACCTCGAACCTGATGCTGTCCTGCAAGATGCTGAATACCAGCACGGCAGAGAAGACCATCGTCACGCCGCCGGTTGTGGACAAGGCATTTTGGGTCCACGGCGACGAAGTCTCTCCCGAGTACCTGGAGCAGATGGCGCTGTTCTTCACCGACCAGGTGCTCACCTACAGCATGGACAACATCGCCGGTCGCGTCGATGTGTTTCTGCGTCATGTCGATCCGGCGTCCTACGGCCCGCTCAAGGTCAAGCTGACCACCGAAGCCGATCGCATCGTCCACAGCAACCTCGCTTCGGTGTTCTTCCCCGTCGACGTCCGCATTCGGCAGAAGCCGGAGAAGAAGGTCGCGATCACCGGCGACCTGGTTTCGATGGTCGGCGAGAAGACCACCGGCAAGCGCCGCGCGATCTTCGTCGTCTCCTTCAAGTACACCAACGGCCGCCTCTACGTGGCCAATTTCGATGAGGTTTTCAATGAAGCGGATCCGTTCAACGATCAGGGCGTGCCTGCTGGCGATGCCGCTGCTGGTAGCCCTCCGGGTTGAGGCAAACCAGGAGATCGCCGTCCGGGACGGGGGCAGCGCCACGATCACCGTCTCCGCCCGCGAGCTCACGCGCATCAGCATGGCCGGCGGGGGGCGCCTGGCCAAGGTCTGGGCGGTTCCCGGGACGATGGAAATCCAGGATGACAAGAAGGCCGGCGAGATTTTCATCAAGCCGCTGAACGTCATGCCCGGGCAGGCGTTCAGCTTCTTCGCGCGTGACGATCGCGGCGCGACCTTCACGCTGATTGCGACGGCGGCCGATCTTCCTTCGCAGTCCATCCAGCTGAGGAGCACTGGCGGCAGCGTGGCGCCGCCGGCAGCGCGCCTGCAGTCCTCCGGGCCTACCGAGCCGCATGTCCGCAAGGTCAAGGCACTGATGAAGGCCCTGGCGCTGCGCGAACTGCCCCATGGCTACCAGTCCGAGGAACTGGACCAGGCGGTGCCGGTATGGCGCGAAACCGAGGTCCGGATCAAGGAGCGGTGGACTGGCGAACTGGTCGGCGAGATCTGGAGCATCCGCAACGCCGGCAACGAGGACCTGCGGTTCTCGGAGGACGAGTTCAAGGACTTCTATGCCGACGTGATCGCCATGGCGATCACCGAGCACGAGGTCAGGCCCGGTGACTCGACCGAGGTGCTCATCCTTCGCAGAGGTGCTCTGCGATGAGCAGCCTGCCGGAGATCAAGGGGAAAAGCGCCGTCAAGCGCAAGCAGATGGCCATCGTGCTGTTCGGCCTGGCCGGCTTCCTGGCCGTCCTGATCGGTGGCCTCTATATGTCCGATCCGAACCGTAAGAACGGCGGCGCGGCGCAGAACGCGATGAACAAGCCGCCGCCTGACGTCACCAAGAGTTTCAAGACGCCGGCGTCCGGGCGTACAGACCAGGAGGTTTGGGTCAGCAAGTCGGAGGCCGATCTCAAGCAGCTACAGAGCCGGTACGACGACATGGAGCGTCGCCTCAAGGAGGCCGAGGATCGAGGCAGTCGAGGGAGTACCGAACCGCCTCCTCCTTCCAGCTTTCCTCAGGCCTTCTCGTCCACGGCTGTTCCCAACACACGGGACAACCTGCCGCCGCCCCCGCCGCCATCGGCGATCAGTTCGCGGGCTCAGACAGGAACGATGTCGTCCGGCCAGGTAGGTCCTGATGGCCAGCCGGTGCGGCAACCGGGCATCCAGGTCATCGACCTTTCCGAGCCGGAAGTGTCCGATCCAGGCAAGGCCGCCGCGGTGCCGAAGCGAACGTCCAAGAACTACCTGCCGGCGGGCAGTTTTGCCAAGGTCAAGCTTCTTTCGGGCATGGATGCGCCGACAGGGGCGCTCGCCCGCACCCAGCCAACGCCGGTGTTCATCGTGGTCAAGGATCGCGGCACGCTGCCGAACGACTTCAGGAGCAATGTGCGCGAGTGCAAGATCATCGGCGCCGCGTATGGCGACCTGTCGGCCGAGCGCGCCTACATCCGGCTGGAAACGCTCAGCTGTGTCACGCCCGACGACGAGATCGTGGAAGTTGCGGTGAAGGGCTACGTCGCCGGTGAGGATGGGAAGGCAGGTCTTCGCGGCGATGTCGTCAGCAAGCAAGGCCAGATGATCGGCAAGGCGGCTTTGGCCGGCCTGGCAAGCGGCCTGGGCACCAGCATCTCGCAGGCCTACACGCAGGTGTCCACCAACCCCCTGGGTGCTGTGCAGACGGTGGATCCCAAGGACATCGGCAAGCAGGGCCTCGCGCAAGGCGCGGCAACGGCCCTCGAAAAGATCGCGGACTTCTACATCGCGCGCGCCGAGGAACTGTTCCCCGTCATCGAAATCGGCGCGGGACGCACCGTGGACATCGTAATCACCGAAGGCGTTCCGCTCGGTGATGCGTTCGAGCGCGCCGCGCTCGCTCTGGAGGAGTAAATGAACGAGAAGGTCTATCTCCGCGCAGCATTGGTGTTTTGCTGCGCTGCGCTGGTCACCCTGATGGCCGGCTGTGCCAGTGATCCCAAGTACGCCTGCGGCGTGCCGGAAACGAATGGCCGATGCAGGAGCGTATCCGAAGTGGCGGCCGAGGATGATCCGCCGATGCGCATCGCGGGCACGAACCGCTCCGATCGTGCGCCGGCGCCTCCGGCACCGCCCACGCCCCAGGTGTCGGCGCCGCGGCCGATCCTGGCTTCGCCAGGGCCTGGCTCCGCGATCCTCTCGCGGCCGAGGATTCTGCGCGCCCTGGTGCTGCCCTGGCAGGACAAGGACGGCGACCTGAACGCCGGCGGCTATGTGTACCTGCGACTGGACGACGGCGAATGGACCATCGGAAAGTAAACCAGCCGCTGTCCGAGCGCGTCCGCGCCTGGGGACGAAGGACCCTCAACACCCTGCTCAACGAGGAGCCGCCGGGCGCGGTGTACGCCCAGGGCGTACTTCCGCCGTCCATGGACGAGCTCCGCAGGCTGGTCGACCTTCACCGGATCGACGGATTCCTGCCCTACGAGAGCTACGATCCCGAGAGCCAGGTGTACTGGAATGGCGACGGCATGTCGTTCCTGCTCGAGGTCGCGCCGGCCACCGGCCTGGAGGAGTCCAAGCTGCGCGTCCTGGCGGGACTGTTTTCGCAGGGCTTGAAGGCGGACACGACCGTACAGACGATCATGTACGGCGACCCCAACATCCATGGCAAGCTGCGCCAATGGCAGCAGGCCCGCGAGGGCAGGGCGACGGTCCGCCAGGACATGATCTCCGCGCTCGCAAAGAAGCGCGTGGAGTACCTGGCGTCGGGAAACTTCGAGTCGCTGCTTTCAGACCAGCCGTTCCTGATACGCAACTGGCGGATGTTCATCTGCATGACGCGCCCGGGCGATCGCGATCACCCGGACGCGTCCGAGATCGAGTACCTGCGGCGTACACGCGAGGCCTTCAAGGGCATCCTGCTGGGTGCCGGCATGGAGGCCTGGGAGATGCCGCCGGACGACTTCGTGCGGCTGATGGATGGGATTCTCAATCCCCACCCCGGGGAGCGTGCGCCGCTGCGGTACAAGGAGGACGAGCTCCTGGCCCGCCAGGTGGTCGACGCCGAAACGCTGTACCTGGTTGGGCGCGATTCGGTCAGCACGGTCTACAAGGACTGCCAGACCACGCTGATGCCCTTCAGCGTGCGCCAGTACCCGCTACAGTGGCCGGGCTGGGGCATGGGCGAGTTGATCGGTTCGCTGTTGAATAACACCCTGCGGTTGCCTTGTCCGGTGCTATTCACCCAGACGGTGGTCTTCGGCGATCAGACCTCGGCCGCCGGCGACGCCAAGGTCAAGGGCCTTCGTGCGACACAGATGACCGATTCCCCGATGGGGCGCATCGTCCCGGCCTGGAAGGACCGCAAGCGCGACTGGGATTTCGTCATCAACTCGGTCGAGCAGGGGCACAAGCTGCTGCACTCCCACTTCCAGATCGTGGCGTTCGCGCCCCACGGCCAGGAGGAGTACTGCGAGCAGCGCGTCCGCGCCGTGTTCGACTCGAATGGCTGGATGCTGGAGCGCAACCGCTTCTCCACGATGCCGTCGTTCCGCAGTGCGCTGCCGATGATGGCTACGCCCAGCTTCGTTTCGGAGATGAGGCGGCTCGGCCGCCTGCAGACCTTTCTGACCTGGTCGGCGATCAACACGGCGCCGACGATCGCCGAATGGAAGGGCACGGAATCGCCACTGCTGATGTTCTTCGGCCGCCGGGGTCAGCTGACCTTCTTCGATCCATTCGACAACAAGAAGGGCAACTTCAACATCGCCTGCGCCGCGACCTCCGGTGCCGGCAAGAGCTTCGTCACCCAGGAATTCATCACGTCCACTCTCGGCACTGGCGGACGTGCCTGGGTCATCGACGCCGGCAAGAGCTACAAGAACATTTCGGCCGTCCTCAGCAACGACTCCGCCAAGTCGTTCCTGGAGTTTTCTTCGGGTTCGAGACTCAACCTGAATCCGTTCACGGACATCAACTCGGCGGAGTTCGCCGAGGAAGAGCTGCCGATGCTGAAGCAGCTGTGCGGCCAGATGGCATCGCCCGTCGATGCCCTGGACTCCGCGGAAATGTCCTACCTGGAGCAGGCCATCGTGGAGGCCTGGGACAAGTACCAGAACGAGGCGACGATCTCAGCGGTGGCCAGCCGGCTGGCGCTCGGGCACAACGACAAGCAGAAGGAACTGGCGGTCAAGCTGTATCCGTACACCGCCAAGGGCTCGCACGGCCGCTTCTTCGAGGGGCGGGCGAACGTCGATATTTCCAGCCCGTTCGTGGTCCTGGAACTGGACGACCTGAGTGCCCGTCCGGACCTGCAGAGCGTCGTGCTGCTGAGCCTCATGCTCCGCATCTCGGAAGAGATGTATCGCTCCGCGCGCTCGCAGCGAAAGCTCTGCATCATTGACGAGGCATGGCAGATGATGAGCGGTCGTCAGACCGTGCAGTTCATCGAGCGCGGCTATCGCACGGCGCGCAAGTACGGTGGCCTGTTCATGTCGGTCACCCAGGGCGTGGACGACTACTACAAATCCGATGGCGCCACGGCGGCGTTGAACAATGCCGACTGGCTGCTGCTGCTCCGCCAGAAGCCGGAATCCCTGGCGGCTGCCGCCAACAGCGGCCGCATCGTCATGGACGGCCCCCTGCGGGACCTCCTGGCGTCCGTCGATACCGTGCAAGGCAAGTATTCGGAGATCGCCATCAAGGGGCCGCAGGGCGTGTCTGTGGGCCGCTTCATCGTGGATCCGTTCTCCGAAAAGCTCTACTCGACCAAGGACGACGAGTTCCAGTTCATCCAGGACGCCCAGAAGCGCGGCATGCCGATCGCCGACGCTGTTGAAGAACTCGTGAGAAGGACCGCAAGACGATGAACGACTTCAAGACGGCAGGTATCGCGGCCGTGGTCTCCGCCTTTGTGGCGCTCTTTGCCGCCATCGGCGGCCGGTTGCTGTCGCCGCCAACGCAGTTCATCACGGTCCAGGTCGAGCAGTTGCTGGCCGAACACATCCAGGCGCAGGCGAAGCGAGAGGCCACCAGTGAGCAGCGCCTGCAGGCGGCCGAGGCCTTCGCCCGGCAGCTCGATGCCGCGCTGAACGACGCCGCGCAGCGCCATGGCGCCATCATCCTGGCCAGCGGCGCGGTCGTGCGCGGTGCGATCGACGTCACGCCGGAGATTCGTGCCTCGCTGGGCCTGGATGTGCCCGGAGAGCAGCCATGACCCTGGCCGAGATCGCGACCTCGCAGCGCATCCTCCTGATGCGCGGCCGTCGCCGTGTCGGCCTGCTGGTGCTGGTCAGCCTGGCGCTTCTTGCCCTGCAGGCCCTGGCCTGGCCCTGCTACCGCTTGAGCCTCAATACCTCCGAGAGCCTACCTGGCTACCTGTACCTGGTGCAGGTCGGAGTGCTGCCCGCCAAGGGCGACTACGTGGCCATCAGGCCGCCCAAGAATCGATTCTTCCCGGCATGGCTCGGGTTCCTGAAGCGTGTCAGGGGCGTCGCCGGCGACGTCATCGAGGAGCGCGGACGGAAGTTCTTCGTCAATGGCGAGGAGCTCGCCTACGCGAAGCCGCAATCGCTGAAGGGCGTTCCCCTGCAGGTAGGTCCGGTCGGCGTGCTTCCGCCCGGCCACTACTGGGTTTGGACACCCCATCCGGATTCGTTCGATTCGAGGTATGCCGATGTGGGCTGGATCAATCAAAGCCGTGTCATTGGCCGTGCTATTCGCCTGCTGTAACGCGAGCCTGGCCGAGGATCTCGGCGTCGTGGGCCCGACGTGGCCTATCGGCGAACGTGACCTGGTCCAGGTCATGCAGGAGCGCGCGGCCGCCAAGCAGCGGTCGGGCGAGATCGACCAGCTACAGGGCGCGCTGCAGAAGCGCGCAAAGGCATACGCCGACCGGCCTACCAGGCTGGTGCTGGCCCGCGCCGCACGCGAGCGCAGTTGGGCGCTCGATCCAGCGGTTTCCGTCCCCTACGACATCAAGGATGCCCTCGGGAAGGTGCTGATCCCGGCCGGGACGCGGGTGAACCCGCTGGACCGGATGACCCTCAGCCGCAAGCTGGTGTTCCTCGACGCCGGCGACCCCGAGCAGCTGGCCTGGCTCGGGCGGCGCGCCGTCGCATTCCGGTCAGGTCACAAGGTGGTCCTGACCGGAGGGTCCATCAGCCAGGCCTCCGAGGTCCTCGGCGGCCGAGTCTGGTTCGACCAGGCGGGAAAGCTGGTGCAGGAGTTCGGCATCAACTCCGTCCCGGCGATCGTCGCCCAGGACGGGCGGCTGCTGCGCATCCAGGAAGTTCCACCGGGGAAATGACGTGCGACTGCCACAACTCTTCCTGGTGATCGTTGCCTGGTTCCTGTCCGCCGGCATCGCCGCGGCGGCCGGCCCCTGTCCAGGCAGGTTCCCGAACCTCATCAGCGATATCTGCTGGAAATGCCTGTTCCCGGTCTCGATAGGCCCGGCCAAGATGACTGCGGGCCAGCAGGATGCGGGGCCGTCCCCGCCGATCGTCTGCAGCTGCCCGGCGCCGCCGCCGATCTTCATCCGCTACGGGGTTGGCATCAGCTTCTGGGAGCCCGCGCGCTTGGCGGAGATCGTGCGTACCCCGTATTGCTCGCCGACGCTGGGGACCCGGCTTGCCAGCCTCGGTGCCCCTGCAGGTACGAATGCGCAAGGCGCAGGGGAATCCTCCAAGGAGGCGTTCTACCACGCGCATTGGTTCACCTTCCCGCTGCTGTCCTGGATCGGCATGGCATTTACGCAGGCCGCCTGTGCCAGCAGTGATTCCTTCGACGTTGCCTACCTGACTGAACTGGATCCTCTCTGGGACGACGACGAGCTCGCGTTCCTGATCAATCCCGAGGCCGTGCTGTTCGCCAACCCGATCGCTCAGGCCGCCTGCATCGCGGACACGGCAGCCGCATCGGTGTCATTCGGCATCGATGCGCTGTTCTGGTGTAGCGGTTCACAGGGCTCCGTGTACCCGATCAGCGGGACGTCGGGGCACCACGTCGGCGGCGTCGACAGCAGCACGCTGTTGACCCACCGCATGATCTTCAAGATGCACCGGCAGGGTCTGGGCATGGACACGTCGACCACCGGCGCGATGTGCCAGGCCGTCCCGCAGCCGATCCTGCGCAAGAACCAGTACAAGAGCCAAATGCTGTATCCGATCCCGCAGACCCAGAAGGGGATGCCGTTCGGTCGGCCGAGCTCGATCTGGGCGACCGGCAGAGAGTTCCCCTACGAGGGCGAAGACTTCACGTACCTGGTGTGGAGGAAGCGCCTGTGCTGCGCGTTCTGATCCTCATCCTGGCGATGGTTACCGGCCAGGCCGGCGCCGCCGACCCGGCGAAGTCCGCGGCGCCGGCCCCTTCGGCCGTCCAGGATGCGGCCGCGGCCGTCCGCCAGGCCGACCGGCTGGCCCGGGATCCGGGCCTGCTGGAGCAGCTTGAGGCGCAGCGCAGGGGCCTTTCCGGGCTCGTCACAGGCTCGGGGGGCGGCATTGCCATGCCGGAGAGGCCAGGAGCGCCTGCAGGGCCTCTGGCGGGGCTTGGCGAGCCCTTGCCGTCGGCTGGGGACCGGCCGGAATTGCAGCCGGTGCTGCTGGTGTCGTTCTCGATCCCGCAGGCCAGCTTGCGAGCTCTGGCCGCTGACGCCGCCGGCGCCGGCGTCACCCTGGTCTTCCGCGGGTTGGTCAACGACTCCATGGACGACACAGCAGCCGCCATGCGGCGGCTGCTTGGGCGTGACCAGGCGCTGGCGGGCGCGAGCTTCGCCATCGACCCGACCCTGTTCGACCGCTTCCAGGTCGGCCGCGTACCGACGCTGATCCTGCCGCTGGAGCCGCTGGTGGCCTGCGATCAGGGCGGATGCGCGGTGCCCGCGCACGCCAAGGTCTCTGGCGAGGCCAGCATCGACTACCTCCTGTCCACCATCGCGCGCAGCGCCAAGGATCCGCGCGCCCGCTTGCTTGCCGCGGACCGACGCAAGCGCCTGGAGAGCAAGCCATGAACCTCCGACTTCTCCGTCCGGCCCTGGCCGGCTTCACCATTTTCCTCGCGGTCAGTGCCTCGGGCGACGACATGACCCGCGACCAGGCGCTTGCCGCCGGCAAGGCCGCCGGCGACGCCGGCCAGGCCGCTGCAAACCAGGCGGCTACCAACATCGACCCCGGCGCATTCCCGGGCTACCAGGGCGCCGACGTGCCCGAGCGGAGCTACTACAACTCGGGCGGCGGAATCGAGGACCAGGCGAGGCAGAAGCTGCCCGAGCACCAGCTGGGGAGCGAGGTGCAGCGCAGCGCGCAATCCCGGCCCCAGTTCTCGTTCCGCAACGACGACGGCCAGCCAGGCAGCATCCTAAAGCGCGAGGACGCCGCGGCTGCCGCCGGCACAGCACTGACGAGCTCGTACTCGGGTTGTCAGTCGCTGTCCGTGGACAACCAGGCGGCTTCCCACGAGGAGGCCTCCTGCAGCGCCGATGCGCTCGACCTGAATCCGACCTGCAGCCGGAAGCGAGTGGCGCGTTGCCAGCCCCCGGTGGGCGACCTCGCCATGGATTTCGCCTCGGCGATGACGAACGCTCCCTGGAGCTACCAGAAGCCCGAGCTGACGATCGGCGACTCGACCCGCGTCAACGGCCCGTCCGGATGCGCGATCCTGACCTACACCTTCAGCTTCGACATCGCCGGGCAGGGCGAGGTCGAGCAGTTCGTTCTGTTCGCGACGGGCATGGAGTCCTGGATGGAAGTCCAGGTGAACGGCGTCGGTGCCTACTACGGCCCTAAGGGCGGCAACGTCCTGCGGATCGAAAATGGCGGCGTTCGCTACGACACGACCAAGGGCCTCGGGGCCTGTCGCGACGGCTGGCGAACGCAGTCCACCAACGTGAACCTCAAGCCCTACCTGCGCGCCGGCCGCAACACGCTCACCATCAACATCCTGGCGGGCAATGCCGGCGGCTACGGACGTCACCGCGGCTACGTGAAGATTCGCGCGACCCGCTATTCGGACTGCAGCGACGACTCGCTGGACACCTATGCGACCAGCTGCGCCCAGGACGTGTCCGGCACCGACTGCAAGCTGCAGAGCACCGTCTGCACAGAGGGTGCGGAGACCCGGATCATCGAGGGCCGGCGCGCCTATCGCGGCTGCTGGGCGTACAAGGAAACCTACCTCTGTACGAACCGCACCAAGGAGGCCTCGGGCTGCAGCCAGTTGCGCAACCGCGGCTGCGAGCAAATCCGCTCGACCTGCGTTCGCTCGGACGCACAAGGGCGCTGCCAGCAGTATCGCCAGGACTTCAAGTGCCCCGCCGGCAATCCCGGCCAGTCGTCTGCGACCTTGTGCGGAAGCGAGCTCTACTGCCCGGGCGGCAACTGCACGGCCGAATACAAGGCCTATCAGCCCAGCGGAGATCTCGCGCAGTCGGCGACCTACCTGTCGATGATGCAGAACCTCAAGGACGACTTCGACTCCAGCAATTTCACGATGTTCAAGGGAGAGAGCAGACGCTGTTCGGAAGCGCAGTTCGGATTCTCCAACTGCTGCAAGGACTCCGGCTGGGGCCAGGACGTGGGCCTGGCCCAGTGCGACACGGCCGAGATCGAGCTCGGCCAGGCGAAGCAGACGGGGCGCACGCACTACGTTGGCAGCCACACGACGGGTGGGCCCTTCGATGAGAAGAAGTGGAAGACCTACTGCATGTTCTCATCGAAGCTCACCCGGATCATCCAGGAGCAGGGCCGCCTGCAGATGGGGATGGGTTGGGGCAGTTCGAAATCGCCTGACTGTCGCGCCCTGACGCCTGACGAAGTCTCCAACCTGAACTGGGAAATCATGGACCTCTCCGAGTTCTATGCCGACGCGCAGGCACAGGCGCAGTCGGCGATGCAGAACCGGGAAGGAAATTCCTCCATTGAGAGCCGCATGCGCTCGCGTGTGAACAGCATGGGCGGCACTGGCTCATCCACCAATTCCTCTGCGGGCCCATAGGAGCCCTGAACCAATGACGTACGGACATTTGCTGTTGCTGGTGATGGGAATCGCGGCCGCGGGCGCTGCCGGCGCCGGCGGCCCCCCAGACATGAATCTGCGCGCGGTCTCGGCCGAGAGTCCGCGCTACTACCAACGCCGTGAGGACGGCTGGTTCTGGTACCGGGATCCGCGCGCGCCGGCACCGGCTGTGGAACCGCCTGCAGCGGCTCCAGAGGCCGCGGAGGCCTCGCCGGCGCCGGCGGATCCGCGGCAGATGATCCAACAGCAGCGCGACCGCCTGGAAACGCTGCTGGCGGCCGCCGTGCTGCAGCCGACCGCCAGGAATGTCGAAGCCTACATGCGGGCCAATTCCGAGCTCATGCAGCAGAGCTCGGAATTCGCAGACCAGTGGCAGCGGGTGCTGTGGAACAGCCCTGACCTCGATCGCAACCTGGTCAGCCCGACCGGCCAGGCCGCCTTGGTGCGCGCCGAGGTCGAGACGGAGCAGCAGGACCGGATCTTGGCCGTGGCAGCCCAGGAATATGGCCTGGTGTTCTTCTTCCGGGGTAGCTGCCCGTATTGCCACCAGTTCGCGCCGGTGCTGAAGAACTTCGTGCGCCGGTATGGGTTCTCGCTGATCGACGTGTCCCTCGATGGCGGGACCCTCCCGGAGTTTCCAAATCCCCGCAAGAACTTCCTGGCCGCCAGCGCAATGCAGGCGGAAGAGAAGGGGGTTCCGGCGGTGTACGTCATCAATCCCCGCACCCGGCAGATCGTGCCGGCGGCGTTCGGCTCGATGGGTTTCACCGAGCTCGCTCAGCGCATCGTCTACGCCATCCAGTCCGCATCTCAGCCGCAAGGAGATGTCGCTTCGGGAGAGTACCCATGAGAAAGCTGGTCTTCATCATCCTGGTTTCTGCCTTCACCTTGTTCGCTGGCGTCTTCGCGCTTGAAGCCGTGACACAGCCCGAGAACACCGTTGTAACCGCTGAAGGAGAAGACCAATGAGAAAGCTGATCTACGCCGCGGCGATCGCCGCCCTGGTCCTCGGTGCCGGTCAGGCTGCCGCCGGCATCGGCGAGGACATGGAGTCGTTCTTCGGCGACATGAACTACCAGAACATCACGCGGCCGGGCGTGTACGAGGGGCAGAGCGCCGGCTACTACACCGGCGGCGGCATCTATGCCCGCGTGCCCATTCGCAACTATTCGCTGCTCAACGTGCAGATGCCGCGGTTCCGAGCCGGCTGCGGCGGCATCGACCTTTTCACCGGCGGCTTCAGTCATATCAATGCCGATCAGTTCGTGGAGATGCTGCGCTCGATCGGGCAGAACGCGAAGAGTCTCGCGTTCATGCTGGCCCTGCAGGTGGTCAGCCCGCAGATCTCCGGCAAGCTGTCCGAGCTGCAGGAGCTCGCCGAAAAGTGGAACCTCGGCTCCCTGAACTCCTGCGAGGCCGCCGGCAAGGCCCTGGGCGGCGCCCTGGGCTTCTTCGGCGCCACGGAGCAGGAGTGCATCGTCCGCGAGGTCTCCAGCAGCGGCGAGGACTACGAGACGGCACGGCAGAAGTGCCGAGAGAACGTCAGCCGTAACAAGACCGACACCACGGCCCCCCAGCTGGTCACCAAGGGCAATCTCGCCTGGCAGGCGATGATGAAGAACGAACTGTTCAGGAATGACCTGGATCTCGCCCAAGTGGTCATGAACCTCTCGGGTACCGTCATCATCACCGACGACGGCGGATCAAACCCTCAGTACCAGTTCCGGCGTGTTCCCTCCATTCTGGACGGCGCCGACGCCAACCAGGTCCTGACGGCGCTGCTGTACGGCGATACCGTCGAAATCTTCAAGTGCTCGGATCCTGACACCGGAGCCGACAAGTGCATCACCGTGTCGGACACCCGCTCGGCGGTCACGATCTCGACGGCCCGGGCCCTGGAACCCAAGGTGCGGTCGCTACTGATCTCCCTGCAGGGCAAGATCCTGGACGACACCGCGGCCTCGGCCGAGGAGAAGGGCCTGCTGGCGTCTACCAGTCTGCCGGTCTACAAGTTCATCACTGTGGCGGCCGCCTACCAGCCGGTTGTCAGCTCGCCCGAGTCGACGGTAGGCACCTACTCGACCCTGATCGCTACGGACATCGTATTCAGCTACATCCTAGACCTTCTGAAGAAGGTCAAGGATGCCGCCTCGAGGCTTCCGGACAGCCAGGCGGGGGAAGTGAAGCAGTTCCTGGATGACGTGGCCACTGTGCGGCGGCTTATTTCCGAGCGCAAGACGGTCCTGTCCCAGGATTACAACCAGGCGCTGGAGTTCACGCGCAACGCACAGCTGTACGAGCGCATGCTGATCGGGCGCCTGTCGCCCGAGGTCCTGCAGAGCGCCATGTGGTCTACCGGGCGTTGAGGCAAGGCCATGGACTTCGAGCTTTTCACCTATGGCGGCGGCGAGTTACTCCGCCTGACGTTCAACGCGATTGCGGCATTCATGGCGTCGGGCAACAACGACTACCTAACCCTGCTGAAGATCTCCGCCATGGTGGGCCTGCTGGTGGTCCTGGTGCAGTCCGCCTTCAAGGGCGGGATGGTCAATTTCCAGTGGCTGCTCGCGATCATCATGATCTACTACGTCGCCATGGTGCCCAGGGCGAACGTCATCATCACCGACCGGGTTAACCCAGCCCAGTCGGGCGTGGTCAGCAACGTGCCGATCGGGCTCGCGTTCACGGCAGGCTTCCTCAGCCATACCGGAGATTGGCTCACCCAGGGATTCGAGGCCCTCTTTTCCCTCCCCGGTGACATGGAGTACAGCACCAACGGTTTGCTGTTCGGCTCACGCTTGGTCGAGGCGGCCAAGCACTTCGAGATCACCGATCCCAGGATCTCTGAGAATCTGACCGAGTTCTGGCAGCAGTGCGTCTTCTACGACGTGCTGCTCGGCCGGTACGGCATGCAGGATCTGTTTGCCCAGCCCGATATCTGGGCCTTCATCCAGACCAATACATCCAAGGTCCGAGCGTTCCCCTACAAGGATGCGACCAATACCCGCTCGATCCTGATCTGCAAGGACGCTGCCGAGGACGCGGGCCCGCTCGGGACCGACGTTGCCAACGCGATCGCCCAGGCGGAGCGCTACTACGGCGACCAGCTGGTCCGTGCAACCAACCGGAACGCGGCGATCGCCAAGTTCTCGGCTGCGCTACCGACCAGCTTCCAGTACCTGACGGGCCTGTCGATGTCGTCATCGCAGATCGTGCGCCAGGCGGCGCTGTCCAACAGCATGAAGCGGGGCGTATCGTCTTGGGCGGCCAAGGTCGATGCGCCGGCCGCGGCGCAGGACTACGCCATGGCGCGCGCGGAGTCCGAGCGGCGCACCTCCTACGCGGTGATGGGCGAGCTCGCCTCACGCATGATGCCCATCATCCGCAACATCTTCGAGGCCTTCATCTACGCGGTCTTCCCAATCGTGTTTGTCATGTTCATGCTGCCGATCGGCGCCAAGGCGGCGCTCGGCTACGTCAAGGCGCTGATCTGGATCAATCTCTGGGCCCCGATCTACGCCATCCTTCACCTGGCGATCACCCTCTACAGTGCGGATGCCGCCAAGGCGGCCGTGAGGCTGCCGGATGGTTCCGCGGTGTATTCGATGGCCAACTACACCGGCCTCGCCCAGGTCATGAACGACCACGCCCTCCTGGCAGGCTACCTCACGCTTTCGATTCCGATGATCGCCTGGATGCTAGTGAATTCGGGCGGCGCGATGATGGCCAGCCTGGCTGGCAAGGTGATGGAGAGCTACGAAAAGCCGGTTTCGCAAGGGGCCACAGAATCGACCACCGGCAATATCCAGCTAGGCAATACGGGATTCGGAAACTCCAGCTGGTGGCAATCGAACACGGCACCGTCCGACCGCTACGGTAGCGGCACGATGCAGGGGGCGGATGGTCGGACGTACACGCATACGACCGCCGGCGACTACGTGCAAATCCCGCAGTCTCAGCTATCGCAGAGCGTTAATCTGCAGGACGGGCTGCAGAGCACGACGAGTCGCATGGCCAGTCAGGAGGTGGCCAAGGCTACGCAGCAGGTTTCACAGTACAGCGAGCAGTTTGGATCAACCTACAGTGATACCAAGCAGTTCGTGGATCAGCTTTCCAGTGGCGAGGGGTTTGCTAAGCAATTCGGGTCCTCTGAGGCAGCTTCACTCAAGGACAATTTCTCTCGTGTCCAAGGCCAGGTTGAGAAGTTTGCGCGCGACAATAATCTCAGTGTTAGCGACGCGACGAAGATCATTGGCGCTGCCAGCGTCCAGGGCCAGTTGGGCGTTCCTGGGATCGCGACGGCCGGCTTAAGTGGACGCTTGGAGGGCGCTTCCGGTGCTCAGCTCGAAGAGGCGTACAAGAACGCTCAGGAGCTTACAAGCAAGACCGATTTTGGTAGGAGCTGGGATGCTACGCAAAGCGCGTTGAACAGTGTGACTGCCTCCTACACAGGCCAGAATGCGCAGTCGGACATCCACGGCGTCATGAGCTCCAATCAGCGGATGGAATCTGCATCCAGGAGCACCAGCGAGTCTTTGCAGCGCGCAGAGCGGTTTGTGGAAGCCGAGCAGCTCGTGTCGTCGGGTGGGTTCACCTTTACCGCCAACGCCAGCGATGTCTTCCGGCAATATTCGGCCGACAAATACCTTGGGGGTGACAGCCATGCCTTCGATGATCTTCAGCAGCGCGCAGCGCGAGGGGACATGGGCGCTCAAAGGCAGATCGATAGCTTCAAGGCCGGTTTCACGGAGGACGTAGCGGCCAGACTCGCGGGCGTCGATGCCGGGCCGAGCGCCGGCAGCATCCAGGAGCGGGGAAGTGAGGCGGTTGATCGGTTGTTCGCGCAGGGCCAGTCGAACGTGGGGGCCGCTGACCGGGCCGCAGACCGACAGGTTGGAGGTGCGTCTTCAGTCATGACCATCGACCGGGGCGACGTGCGCGCTGAGGCGGCTGGCGCGCGCGGGGCCGCGGAAGGTACCCAGACTGAGTTGCGCGGCGACATTGATCGACAGCAGATCAATGCTGGCGCCGTCCAGGACGGCGCCTCGGCCGGAATTCGCGATCACCTCGACAAGGCGCGCAATGACAAGGATTTCTTGATGAACACTGCCTACGACACGATGGGGCGGTCAGGGATTGGGGAGGACGTCAAGAACGTCGTTGACCTTGTGACGGAAGGGCCTGGAAAAGTTTCCCAAAATCTACAGGAGCGCGAAGAGAAGCAGCGTGCCGTCGAGAATGACTAAGCGCTGGCGCTCAGCCGGGCCTTACGATTCGTCCCACCGCTGGCGGGAGTAATACTCTTCCTCAGAATCAAGGTGTTCTTGCCAACGCTGATACTCGCCGGCGGGTCGAGGACCACGCCGATTCGTTTCCCGGAAGATCGTCACCGCAGCAAGCGCAACCGCGAGAAGCGCGCCCGGCCAGCCCGCGAGGCGGTAGCCGATCGCTAGGGCGGCTAAGCCAACCACAAACGCGAGCAGTTCCACGCCGGCGGCGCGAAGCTTGCTCTGCTTGTGCTGGGGGAGGTCCTTGGCCATGGCTCTGGGGTTGTCGTGTTGTCTCGGTTATAGGGCGTCTGGGGGTGGAACGCAAAATCCCTTGTGGTACGGATCCCTTATACGCCGCTAGAAGTTTGATTGCAAGTTGTCATATGCTATCGTGGCGCTGGTCCCAATAGGAGTTGCCATCATGGCGAGCATGACCATTCGCAATATCCCTGATGACGTTCACCTGGCGATCAACGCCCGCGCCAAGCGCAACGGCCGCAGCACCGAGGCCGAGGTTCGCCTGATCCTCGAGGCCGCGGCTGGACGCCCCATCGCCGGCCTGCGCATCGGCGACGAGCTCGCCGCACTCGGGAGGGAGCTCGGCGGCATCGAGCTCGACCTGGAGCGCCCCAAAGCACCGATTCGGAGGGCCCGCTTCTCGTGATCGTCCTGGACACCAACGTCATCTCAGAACCCCTGCGCCCGTCGCCCTCGCCGGCGGTGCTGGCCTGGCTCAACGCCCAGGCGCCCGACGCGCTGTTCACGACGACGTTGAATCTGGCGGAGTTGTATGCCGGCGTCGCGGTACTCCCCGCCGGCAAGCGCCGAAGCGATCTGGCAGGCGGCTTGCGTGCCACCCTCGGCCGACTTTTCGCCGGCCGGATCCTCGCATTCGATGTGGCGGCCGCCGAGAGCTTCGCGGTCATCGCAGAGCGATCCCGCGCCAGCGGCCTCACCATGCCTCACGAGGACGCGTTGATCGCGGCGATCGCCGCGTCGCAAGGATTCGCGGTGGCCACCCGCAACGTAGGTGATTTCGCCGGCGCTGGCGTTACCGTCATCAATCCTTGGGAATACGCCGGCGATCTGCTGAGCGAGCCCCGCATCCGAGAGATCGTCAAAGCGGAAATCGGTGAGGTCTACGTTTTCGTCATCGCCTCCGCGATCTCTCGTTACCTGACCGCCGCTGATCGGTGGTCGTCTGCCGATGATGACGAGCTCGCCGATCTGTGCCGAAGAGCGAAGACGCTGTTCGACCAGCACGAGGACGTGTTTTCGGGCAGCACGCGCATGCCAGTTGGCGCGCGTCGCGAGATCATCTGTAGGCACTTGCAGGGGGAGGACGTGCGGCCGCTTCTCGCGCGGTAACGCTGAGTTTTGAGGAATCGACGGTCTTTCGGAGCAAGGAGACAGTGCAGTGGAACTTACCTGGCAGATGTGCGCGTGGGCTGTTGTTTTCGCCGCCCCGACGAGCTTTGCCCTTTCGTGGGTGACGGGGAGGAACCTTGCCGCCTGGACCCAGGGCACACTGGCGACAGTGTGCATACTGGCTGTAACGCTGGTGGCCCTCGGGCTCCTGGGACTGGACAGAGCAGATGATTTGCTTGATGGCATTGCTGCCTCCATCGTATTGCTGTTCGGGGCCCTAATGATCAAGCTGTGGCTTCGAGTGGTGCTTGAACCTCGCTACTGATCGAGGAGGGGCAAATGCCGACGCCCATAGTCCTGTCGAACGGTCGACAGTGGGACAGCCGAGAGGACGCGCTACGGCACTTCACCGCGATGCTGGGTCGCTACCGAGATGGAGATCCGGTCACCGGGCCTGCAGACGCAGACGATCTGGCAGCGCTGTTCGTTCGCTACTAGAATTGGCTGCTAAGACGGTTTCCACCCAAGAAACTGGATGAGGCAGTTACTTTCAGCCGCCAGCTGGTGATCGGCGACAGCGCTAGCTATTCGGCCTTTTTCTTTCATTTGCCGAACGGAGCCTCTCGAGAGTTCAACCACGGAGAGGCCATCACTCGGCCGTGGGCAACTGATTAGGACTCCATGCCCAAAAAAACGGCCCGCATCAGCGGGCCAGGAATGGGTCACATTGCGTTTTGCCCTTGGGGGCAGGCGAATTCTAATGCTATAGGCGGTTTAGTACCTAGCGTCCGCCACTGAGGCGCTTTTCCATCGGAATGCCGCGGCCTTCCTGCAGGCCCATCAAGCCGGCCCTATTCCGCTCGACAGTGAAGCCGTACAGCATGAACAGCCGCACGTGCTCACGCGTCGCTGCAGTCAGCGTGAGGTTATCCACGCCCTGCGCGCGGCCAGTGTCCTCCAGGCGCTGCATCAATTCCGGGAGAAGGCCGAAGCCTTCGTATTCGTGAACTTCCGAGCGTTGCCGGGCGGCCGTGATCGGACGCCGGCGATCTTTGAAAGCGATGTCGCTCAGGTAGAGATCGTTAGGGTAGGTATGCGCGACCATAAGTTCTACCGCCGTGTCATGCGGGGTGCTCGAAGCCGGCCAGCCCCGCGCCACATAGATGTCGTGGATGACCTCAATGCCGAGTAGCTGCCCGATGACTTCGTGCAGCTTCGGGTTCTGCGGATCGTAGTGGTCGGCTAACTGCCGCGGGTCCACAGGATGCAGCTTCTGGAAGACGATTCGATTCCAGACATGACTGGCGGTCAAGAATAAGTTTTCTGGATCCACCTGGGCGATCTCCTCCAGGTCCTCCTTTGTCCACTCGCGGAGATACAGGCGCTCGCCGAGCCGAGCCTGCAGCGCCAGCCCAGGCAGGATGTTCACCAACATGTTCTTATTCCCCGTCACGTTCGATTGCCTTCCCCGCGGCAATTGTCGCCGATGCTTGGGGCGCCTGGTTGCTCTGCCGCGCTGCCAGCATGCGCGCCATGCCGCTGCGCTCGACCGCCAGGTCCTCGGCGTAGCGCACCGGCATCCGCTCGGTCTTCCAGCGGCCTTGCCGCATCACCTCAGGCAGGCCCACGTCGGCCGCCAGCAGATCCTGGGCGGCACCGACGCGTGTGCTATGGCCCGAGATCCGTGGCAGCACGACGCCGGCGGCCGCCGCGCGCCGCTGCAGGATCCTCGGGATGTCCCGGGCCGATAGCGGTCGGGCGTAGCGGTCGGGTTGATTCGACCGCGGCGTCGACCGGAACAGTGGCCCCTCGGTGATCGCTGCCAGGCGCAACCAGTGCTGCAGCCGCCGCACCGTTGCCGGCGACAGGTACTGCACCGCACCTTCGCCCTCCTGGTCGGTCTTGCTGCGGGCGATCAGCAGCCGGCCGGAGCCGTTCGGCTTCACCTCGAGCTGGTCGACCTGCAGGGCCACGAGTTCGGAGATCCGGCACATCGACTCGAAGGCCAGGCCCATCAGGGCTGCATCCCGCGCGTCCTGCGGCCGCCCTGGGTCCAGCGGCGCCTGCAGGCGCTCGATGAGATCCAGCGTGAGGCCGCTAGCCTGCGCCTGGCGCTTCGGAAGGCTCCTGCGCTTGCCGCGCCACATCAGGCGGCCCTCCAGCGTGTCCAGGGCCCAGGGAAGGCCCGCCAGGCGGTGTACGAGGGCCAACGTAGCCAGGTTGTGATCCAGAGTGGCCCGAGAGCGCTTCTGCGCAATGCGCGCGTCCAGGAAGGCCCGCAGCGCCGGCAGATCGGCGGGAAGAGTGGGGAAGCCCTGTTCCTGGCAGAACGTGGTCCAGATACGCCAGTCCGCCCGCCAGCTACGCAGGGTGTTCGGGGCGTAGGCCAGTTGCATGTCGGTGGCCAGCGCCTGCAGGCGCTCGACCAGGTGCTCTGGAGCAGTGTGGACGAATTCGGCAATGGCATCGAGGCCGCTGCCGACCGGGGTAGGGGAGTTCATGGAAAACAGCCTACCGCAATGGCGTTGTGTCAGACCATAGTCATTATCAGACTCTTCATAACATATCATAAATATGAAATATGATATGAAATACACTTGCTATACGATACGAAATAAAGTAGCTTTGAGCCTCAAGATCACGTCAGGAGATTCGTCATGGCCCGTCACGGCGTCACCTACGAAGAAGTCGCCCAAGCTGCCGAGACGCTGGTCGCCGCCGGCCGGGTCGGGCGCGACGGCAATCCCACGCTCGACGCTCTGCGGACGCAGTTGGGTGGAACCGGCTCGCCGAACACCATCCATGCGCATCTGCGTACCTGGAAGGCAAAGCGACCGGCGCCGGCGCCGGTGGTCGGTGAGCTCCCAACAGGCATCGTCCGCGCCATCAATGACGAGATCGGCCGCGCAACGGCCGCAGTGCGCGAAGAACTGGGAGGCCGCATCGAGGCGGCCGAGAAGAGCGCTCAGGACCTGGAGCGCGCAGGCGAGCAACTCGAAGCCGAAGTGTCGGGGCTGCGCGAGCAGCTAGTCGCCATGACGGCAGAGCGTGATCGCCTGGCGGGGCAGCGGGATCAGCAGGCGGCGGAGTTGTCGCAGATCCAGCAGCAGCTGCAGGCCGAGCGCGACGCCGGCGAAGCGGCGCGCATCGAACTCGCCCAGGTCAAGATCAAGATCGCTGCCGACGCGGAGCTCTTGGCCTCAGTCAGGGCTGATCGTGACTCGGCCAGGGCCGATGTTGATCGCCTGGTCGGCGAGCTTGAGCAGTCGCGCCGACAGCACGTTGACGTCGAGCGTTCGCTGGCGGCCGCCACGGCGGCGAAGGAGAAGATGCAGGAGCGCCTGGACGATTTGCAGAGCCGCAATGCGACTCTGGAGAAGGAGCGCGTTTCACTGCAGGCTTCGCTCGATGCCGAGCGCGAGCGCAGTGGCAAGGCTGAGCGGGCACTTGCCAGCAGCGAAGCCAATCTTGCCTCGGCGCGGGAGCGCGCCCAGGATTGGGAACGTCGGGAAGCCGATCTTCGCCGGCAGCTGGAGGAGAAGGTCGGCAAGGCGCAGCCAAGCTCAGACAAGCGAGGCGGAAAGGAATAGCGCGCACTCAACAGGAGCAGATCTTGCGTTCGCCCATCATCACTCTCAAGAACGCCATCGCTGGTTCGGCGTTCCGGATTGCTCCTGAGATGGAACGGGAGCTTGCGTTATGGCGAGACCAATCGGGCGTAAGCCTGGTTCTATCCGATGACGTTGGCTTCAATGTCTACGTCGACCTGGATACGAAGGAAGTGACGATTCCAGTGGCATCGCTGGAATTCCTGTGGGCCGCGGCCCACGGGTTCTATGTGTTCTACCAGGAGTACATGCAGGGCCAGCAGGCCGGGCAGAAGCAGTTCGATATCGCTGCGTTGCCGCGTACAGCAGATGCCTGGCGCTTGCTGGAATGGGCCCTGCGGAACGTGCGTGCGTCGGGCGTAGACCCATGGCCCTCCGGCTTGCCAACGCCGGTACAATTTCCGGCTGACGGCAGTGACATCCACGTCGCCAATGAACTGTTCTTGTGCGCCATAGCGTGGATCATTCACCACGAGTTCGCTCATCTCAGGCTCAATCACACCACGGAATCCATGAGCCCGCAGAGACAGGAGCGGGAGGCCGATGCTGCTGCGACCGACTGGATTCTCTCGGAGTCTAAGGTAGACCAGGAGACGAAAAAGCGAATCCTGGGAATTGCTACTGCGATCCTCTCGCTGCAAATACTGGAGAAGCCTGGGGCAAGGGCTGCGGACAGAAGCCACCCGCTCGCGGTGGAACGACTCAGCAACTGCCTTGCGAAGGCAGGATGTGAAGGAGACCACGAGGTCTTTCCATGGGCAATCATCGCCATGCAGATCATTCTTGCGAAGCATGAGCTGTACTGCAGCGCGCCGGATGGGGAGTCGTTTGAGGAAATGCTCTCCCACCTGATGCTGGCGTACTTTCGGGGGGAGTGCCCCTAGCCAGCGGAGCTCGGTGGCACTTCCAAGATTGGCGGCAGGCATTCCCGGTGCTTTAGTTGCAGAAATTTCACGGCGAGGGTGTTCTGACGATCGCCCGTATGCATGGCGATCATCATTGCCGCCATGCACGTCAGACCCATCGAGTTCTTCAGGGTCTGTATGGCTCCCTCGATTTCGTTTCCCCGTACCCGTTGCACCAGCGGCCAGATTCCGCTGTGGACGTAGGAGTTCAGCGCCGGCCAGGCGGCTTCCTTGAACTCTGAGAGTTGGCGGTGCAGCTCGGGCGGGGCCCTCTCCTGGATTTCCTTCAGCATGGTCTTGGCCGCCAAGGCCTGCGTCGGATCCTTTTCGCCATTCTCGGGACGGTGCGTCATCACAGACTGCACCCAAGCCTGATCCGCCGCATAGTGGATCCAGACGAGGCGAATAACGGCATCCAACTGAACTCGCAGCAGGACAATCGCCGAGGTCAGATTGCCATGCGCCACGAGCAACCGCAGCGACAGTCCGTGTTCGACAACCAGGTGGCACATCGAGACGATCAGCCGAGACTGGGCCGTGCCGTTGTTGTTCGCGTCTGCAAGCAGGTCGTGTAGCTCCTGGTCCAGGACAGAAGTCCGTTCCAGAAGATCATCAAGTACGAGGCTCACCTAGGCATCTTCAGCGCAATCATTTCAGGCGGCAAGTTGGTGCTCGTAGTAAGGCCGCTCGCGGTCATCCAGGATCTCGTAAGCCTGCTTCAAGTTGCCATCTGGATTCAGCCATGCCTCCAGATGCTTCTCTTTCAAGGGAATGATGCAGCGGTCGTGGCCTGCCGCCGCAACCTCTTCCGGAGGTTCGTCCGTCACCGCGGCGAACGAGTACAGCTCTTCACCATTCTTGCCGACCCAATGTGACCAGAGGCAAGCAACCAACATCTGCTGACCTGTTTGAGGCTGAAACTTCAGTTCAACGCTGGCCCCGTTGCGGTCCACGCGCTCGTAGAACGCGGAGGCGATCATCACTCCGTGTGTGACGCCGAAGACCTCCTTCCAATAGCTTTCCAGGCTGTCACGGCGCGCATTGTATGTCCCTGGGTACTGTCGATCGAAGTGAGCGGGTTTGCCAGCGGGGAGGCAGTGATAGCGCATGGGGAGGATGACCCGCTGACCGTCGCGGACAACGATCACCGGCGCGTACTGATCCGGGAATATCCTGGCATTCGGCGAGATCGCGTCGGCGCTCCGTATGTCTGCCAGCCAGGCGCGGAGTTGCTTGATCTTGTTGCTGGAGACCCGCGCTTCGTCCTGGGCCTTCTTCGTGACCTTGGTTTCTAATGTCTGCTGGGCCTTGGCCTGACGTTCACCCTGCTTCGTCAGTTCCTGTTCCCACTCGGCGATTTTCGCGGTTTTGTACCGCTCGATAAGCGCAAGAATCTCGCGTTCCTCTGCCGTGGCAGGATTCGCGAACCATGCGTCGATGGAACGCGGAACAGTGATCTTTCTGTCAATGCGATCGCCATAGAGCTTGGCGAACTCCTTCAGCCCCATCCTGCCACCGTAGTGCAGGTAGGTTCGCCAATCCGCTTTTACTAGGGCTGAATAGCACATCTCAGGAGGTTCGCAACGGATGGAGGGATCGGCTCGCTCATTGATCGTTCTGCGAGGCGGTGGGCGCATCCTCTTCAGGAGAAGGGGCCGCTGGCGGTTGCTCTGCCGCCGACTCGGAATCCAGCACAGGCAAAGCGCGGGGCTTCACCAGCTGATCGGTAGGGTACGCCGCAAATTGCCGGTCAGGCCACCAGTCTGCTCCGAAGTCGACTAGCGATCCCTCATACCCGATGAACTGCATCAGAAGGCGATAGAAGAGGTCCAGACAGAGATGATAGTGATTGATAAGTAATTGAAGCGCGCCCTGGTCGTTGTCGACGGTTTCACCGTGGGCCGCCGAGTTTCGCAG
The DNA here is from genome assembly GCA_052035235.1 of Pseudomonadota bacterium. Taxonomy (GTDB): domain Bacteria; phylum Pseudomonadota; class Gammaproteobacteria; order Nevskiales; family Nevskiaceae; genus Solimonas_A. The sequence continues at coordinate 39,750 of JBPOHT010000026.1, forward strand.
TGTCTTCCAGGCCTCAAAGTGAGCTTGCCCAATGACCCCGATCTCTACGAATCGGCGAAGTACATCGCCAACGCGAGGACGTGAGGCGTTTCCTAGGCTTGAAAGAACGCATGCCATTGCGCGCTCTTCAATGGCGGTCTTCTTTAGGATGGCTTTTGCCTTTTCGGCCTGTCTGAGGAATTCGGGGTCAAGGAACTCGTCAGACGCGTACATCTCTTTGATCACACCCTCGATCGCAACTGAGAGTATGAGCGCAGCAGTTTCAATGCTGTTCTCTCTGGCGCGAAGAATCTTCATCCAGAACTTATGGGCAAGGTTGCAGCGCTCGCGTGCAGTCTCGCTGGTTGACGAGGCACGCATCAGGTAACACAGGACGAAGGCATGAGCGTGCGCGGCCTGGTGAGGGCCGTGTAGCTTCATCGGCGGCGCCAGCCTGGCCGCATTGGGTTCATGCAGATGGTTGTGAATGCGGATGATCTTCCTGTCGTGCAGTCGGAGTTCATCAATTATAGGCTGCATGTTCCGGCCAGCGAGGATAGATAGCGCTCGCAACAAATCCTCCGACCGATCCTCCAATGCGGTTTCAGCTTTGAAGTTGATCCACACGCCTTCTTTATCCGCAGCCCGCCGCACTCGCCACAGAAAGCCCGAGGCGTCGTGCTCAAAGCGGTCCCTTGAGGTTTTTGTTTCGCCGATCTTGCTGAACTCATGCCATGGAAGGATTGGCAGGCCTGGAACAAAGGCTCTCAGCCCCGCGATGTTCGTTGACTGCTCGAAGTTCTCAACTTCCACCCTAAGCATGCTTGGGGAGGCTTGGATATAGGTGATCTCTTCGCTGAAATCGGGATTGAGCCACAGTCTGTTGGACGTCCAATGACGCCCGAACACGTCGATGCCCTCGAAATCGTAGTAGTACGAGTCTGGGATGAGCTGACCTGGCTTTAGCGAATGGGCTTCCTGGCGGTTGCTAAAGTCCGTCATCGGCATTCCTGGGGCAAAGAGCCGCAGTCGCAGGCCGCGATCGGCGTCCTGGGATACCAGGGCAGGGCCGGTGTATGTGTACTGTGGAGATGGGCCCACCTGGGTCAGCTTGCCGTTGGCGAGGGGCATTTCGAAGGTGCCCGCCAATAGCTTCGGCTGAATATCGTCCATGGTTCCGGGCATAACGTGAAGCCATCCTTTTCGGGCAACTTGGTGTGCAGCTACTTCACCTTACCCGACCGCAAGCTTTTGGGGCAGAGGTCAATGGAAGTCCCGCGACGGCACCTGCAGGTCACCCAACCAATGGCTGTAGTCGCGTACCTTCTCGGCGACCACGTGTACCACCCCGTCCTGGTTCTGCAGGCGACCTCCGACGATCACCAGCTGCGAGGCGAGGATCTCGCGCCGCTGCTCCTCCTGGACACGATTCCAGACAATGACGTTGCTGACGCCGGTCTCGTCCTCGATCGACAGGAACATCACGCCGGAGGCCGTGCCCGGGCGCTGGCGGTGCGTTACCAGGCCGGCGACCCGGACGCGTCGGCCGTCGCGATACAGGCGCAGCGCCTGCGCCTGGCTTACCTTTAGACGCGCCAGCCGAGGCCGCAGGACTGCCAGTGGATGGCGGCCCAGGGTCAGGCCGGTGCTCCGGTAGTCCGCCACGATGTCCTGGCCCTCGGTGGGCGGCTGGAAGCCGATCGGCGGCTCGGCCGCGGCGGTGCCCCGCAATAGTCCCGGCAGGCGCTCAATGCCCATCCCCTCCCATTGGGCGGCGTGCCGGCTCCCGGCCAGGGAGGCGAACGCGCCGGCGCCGGTGAGCAGCTTCACCTGGTGCCGGTCGATTCCGGTGCGGTCCACCACGTCGGAAACGCCCCGGAAGGGCCCCTGGGAGCGCGCCTGGACGATTTTGAGGGCTTCCCCCTCCGCCAGGCCGCCGACGAGCCGCAGACCCAGCCTGACCGCCGGGGTGCCGTCAGGACCCCGTTCCAGGCTGCAATCCCAGCCGCTGGCCTGGACGTCGACCGGGCGGAAGGTCACTCGGGCCCTGCGGGCATCTGCGACCAACTGGGCGGGGGCGTAGAAGCCCATCGGCCAGCTATTCAGGAGAGCCGCGCAAAACGCGGCTGGCTCGTGGCGCTTCAGCCAGGCCGAGACGTACACCAGGATGGCGAAGCTCGCGGCATGCGACTCGGGGAACCCATAGCTGCCGAATCCCAGGATCTGTTGGAAAATCCGGTCGGCGAACTCCGGCGAGTAGCCGTTGCGGTGCATGCCTCCCAGCAGCTTCTCCCTGAACTTGTCGAGGCCGCCCTTGCGCTGCCAGGCGCTCATCGAGCGTCGCACCTGGTCAGCTTCGCCGCCGCTGAAGCCGGCGGCCACCATGGCGATCTCCATCACCTGCTCCTGGAAGAGGGGCACGCCCAGCGTTCGTTCCAGGACCTCCTGCAGTTGCGGGCTCGGGTACTCAACCTGCTCGCGGCCCATGCGGCGCCGCAGGTACGGATGAACCATATCGCCCTGGATCGGCCCTGGCCGGACGATCGCAACCTGCACGACCAGGTCGTAGAACTTCCGGGGCTGCAGGCGAGGGAGCATCGCCATCTGGGCGCGTGACTCGACCTGGAACACGCCGGTCGATTCCCCGCGGCAGAGCATCTCGTAGGTTTCAGGATCCTCGGCCGGCACGTCCTGCATCCGCATCGGCTTTTTGCGGTAGCCGGAGACCAGGTCCAAGGCCCGGCGCACCGCACTGAGCATGCCCAGGGCCAGGCAGTCGATCTTCAGCAGCTTGAGCGTCTCGAGGTCATCCTTGTCCCACTGGATGATCGTGCGGTCAGGCATGGCTGCGTTCTCGACCGGCACCAACGTATGCAACGGGTGATGCGAGATCACGAAGCCACCGACGTGCTGCGACAGGTGACGTGGAAATCCGATCAGGTCCTGAGTCAGTCGAACCAGCAGCTGGGCCCGGTGCGACAGGGGATCAATGCCGAGCTCCTGCAGGCGCTCGGGGAGCTCCTCTGCCTTCTCAAACCAATACACCGACTTGGCCAAGGCATCGACCTGATCCAGGGAATATCCCAGGGCCTTTCCGACATCGCGGATGGCGCTGCGCGGGCGGTAGCAGATGATGGTGGCTGCAAGTGCAGCGCGCTCGCGCCCGTAGCGGCGGTAGACGTACTGCATGACCTCTTCGCGCCGTTGGTGCTCGAAGTCCACGTCGATATCGGGCGGCTCATCGCGCTCGGCCGAGATGAACCGCTCGATGAGCAACCGGCTACGCGCTGGATCCACCTCGGTGATTCCCAGCGCATAGCAGACAGCGGAGTTGGCGGCGGATCCGCGCCCCTGGCAGAGGATGCCCTGCGAACGCGCGAAGCGAACGATGTCCTCAACGACCAGGAAGTAGTGTTCATACCCCAGCTGCGCAACCAGGCGCAGTTCCCGGTCGATCTGCGCGCGCACCGCCGGCGGCGTCGTGGCGCCCCATCGGCGCCGCTCACCTTCCAGCGTGAGCGACCGCAGATGTTCAGACGGGGTTCGTTCCGCAGGAACCAGTTCTTCCGGATAACGATATCGCAGGTCGGTGAGGCGGAAGCTGCATTTCTCCGCGATCTTTGCCGATTCCTGGAGAAGGGCTGGAGCAAACAGCTTTTGCAGTGTGGCGAGGGGACGGAGATGTCGTTCGCCGTTCGGCATCAGGGCATGTCCGGCCTCTGACAACGATTTGCCGATCCGCACTGCGGTGAGCACGTCGTGAAGATGCCGGCGCTGACGTTGGTGGTATTGCACGGCACCCACTGCGGTCAGTGGGATCCCGGAGGCCTCGCCCAGGGCGCGTAGCGCCTTCAAGCGATCCAGGTCCTCGGCCTCGAGGAGCTGGGTGACGCCGATCCAGGCCCGTCCGGCAAAGTGATCCTTGAACCAACTGACGTACTCCGCGCCGGAGTGGTAGTCGGGAATCCAGATGGCGAGGCAATGAGGCAGTTCTTCCAGGTCCTGGAGCGCCAGGCGGTAGGTGCCCTTCGGCGCTCGCCGACGACCCTTGGTGATCAGCTGGCAGAGCTCGGTATAAGCCTCATGATCTGGAGCAAGCAGGACGATCGTAGGGCCGCCCTGCAGGCGGATCTCAGTTCCGATGATGAGATGCAGCCCGGCTTCCGCTGCAGCTTCATGAGCACGCACGATGCCGGCAAGCGAGCATTCGTCGGTGATCGCCAAGGCACGATAGCCCTGCGCCGCAGCCGCGGCGACCAGTTCCTTCGGATGTGACGCCCCGCGCAGGAAAGAAAAGTTGCTGAGGCAGTACAACTCGGCATAGGTCACGGACGGAGCCCCGGAGGGAGGGGCTACGGAATCTATGCCTGACGCCTGTCAGGTATCAATCGGGGCAGGTGCATCTCCCGATGGCGGCGCAGTTTTTTCTTTGGGCGAACGGAAATTCAGGTCCTGCGAGCGCCGGCCTCGCTCGGCTGGCGCTGGATTTTCCGGAAGTCCCATGGCGCGACCGGCGTGGGATCCCCCCACAGGCCACGCCCCGCCGCCTCCGCTTCCCGCTGCAGGCGCAGGCATGCGTCGACCTGAGTCAGATATTGCTCGTAGCACCACGCCATGCCCTGCTGAACCAGCGCGAAGTTGACGTTGATTCCCGCCAGGTCAACGTGCGCGATCAGGCGCCCATAACGATCCTTCCCGGTCACCCTGAGTGAGATCGTTTGCTTGTACGTGTGATCGCTGAGGGCTTGCTTCGCGCGCGCGCCGAAGGCCTGCCGCTTTTCCGGTGCATCGACTTCCGCCAGGCGAACGGTTTGCTGCTCGCCTGAACCACATCGCACCTTCAGGGTGTCTCCATCGGTCACCCCGACAACCAGGCAAAGCAGTGCCGCTGCAGCAGAGCTCACGATCAAAGGACCGGTGGAAAGGTTGGAGCAATGGTGCCTGATGCGAACTGGTCTGCGCGAGAACTCGCAAGGTAGCGGGGAAATGGCTGGCTCAAGGGAAGGGGGAAGGGGAATGGCCCGTTACGGGGAACGGGCTTACCCGAAAGGGCTGCCGCATGCATGGTTTGCGGCAAAGGGCTGGGAAAAAGCTTCAAAGGTCTGTCGTGTTTTTCCGTGGAGGCCCCCTGGGGGCGTCAGTAGTGTTCGGTGCCTGTCCAGGAAGGCACCTTCATGCTCGAATTGCACCAGCTCGAATCCGCCGGGCTCAATCGCTTCATCACGCCCTGCGCCCTGTTGGTCGAACGCTTCCAGGGCATCGAGGTCGCCCTCGATGATCCAGATGAAGCTCCTACGGAGTACCTGAATCGCATCTTCGCCGGCCTCGCCGGTGTGGAGCCCAGCGAGGCCGAGCAGACGCTGGTCAGCGCGCTCCGCACGCTGCCGGCCTACCGATACCGCGCTGGCGCCGCAGCCTGCGTCTGGAGCCCGCTGGAGGAGCCCCTGCGGCGCTTTCAGGAGCGCAACCCGGCTGTGAACTACTGGAGGAGCGAGGATCCACATCCCACGCCCGCCGCCGTCGACCGGTGGCTGCAACAATGGCTCTGACCGACTGGTTCCGCCGGCGCCCTTCGGCGCCGAAGTCAGGGAGTGAACTGGAGCAATCCCGTTTCGAGATCCTCTCCGCCGACCAGCTGCTGGACCAGCACTCGGATCGAATGGGGGTGATCCGCCGGCACGTCGGCGTGCCGAGGGCTCACTGGAACGCGCTGTATGACCCGGTGTTCAAGGCCTACGCCTACTTCGTGCAACAGTGCCCGGCCTCCGAGGCCCATCACCACGCCGGTGCCGGTGGCCTCATCAAGCACGGCCTGGAAACCGTCGAGAAGGCCCTGGCACTGCGCCGCGGCAAGCTTCTGCCACCCGGTGCCTCCGCTGAGGAGCTCGCCGCCAAGCAAGACGTCTGGACCTATGCCACGGCTACTGCCGCTCTGCTGCACGACATCGGCAAGCCGCTGGCGGACCAGCGCCTGCGGCTCTACGACGAGTCCGGCAAGGACCTCGGCGACTGGAACCCCTGGAAGGGCTTCATCGCGCCGCCGGCGGCGTCCTACCAGGTGCGGTTCGTTCGTGGCCGTCGCTACCGCCTTCATCCCCGCATTCCGCCGCTGCTGTCCCATCTGCTGATCCCCGAGATGGGCATGACCTGGCTGGCCGAGGACCTGGACGTCTTCGAGGCCTGGCTGGCAACCATCTCCGGGGGAGATTCCGAGCTCGCCGGCGAACTGGGCGAGATGATCCGGGCGGCCGACGGCTCATCGGTTGCGGTGGACCTGTCCGGTGGCCAGGTCGCCCGCGTCTCCACATCCACGGCCAAGCCCCTCTCCGAGCGCCTGGCCACCGGCCTGCGCTTCCTGGTCGACCAGAACGTGCTGCCGCTCAATAAGCCCGGCGCCGCCGGCTGGGTGATCGCCGACGACCTATGGCTGGTCAGCAAGCGTGCCCTGGACGCGCTGCGCGACCACATGCTGCAGGAGGGGCAGGCGGGCATCCCGGCCAAGAACGAGCGCCTGATGGACGAGCTGCAGCAGCATGGAGTGCTGATGCCCAACGGCGATCGCGCGATCTGGCTGGCCACCGTCGAGCTCGCCGAGGGATGGACTCAGCAGCTGTCCCTGCTGAGGATCCCGATGGCCCGCATTTGGAGTGATCCAGCTGCAAGACCGCAGGCCTGCAACGGCCGGGTGATGCCGCAGGGTGCCAACGCCGCACCCGCTCCGCTGCCACCGCCGGCAGTGTCGCCGCCGGCGGCCGCGGTCCTTCCGACGACACTGCAGCCGACTCCCGCCCCGCCGGCACCCCAGCCGAATCGAGACGAGATTCTGCAATCCCTGGCGGGCGCACAGCCACCGGCCAGCCTGGACGCGGTGCAGGCCGTCGGCATGGCCGCCCCAGACGAAGGGGATGGCCTGCAGACCCGGACGGTCCCTGCAGGTGCGAGCTCTGGTACTGACAGCTACGGCTTGATCCTGCCGCCCCTGCTCGGCGCCGACGAGCCGGCGCAAGTCGGGCCTGCTGTTGCGGTGAGCGCCGCCCCGCCAGGCTTTGGGGCGACTGTCGAGGAGGGCCAGCTGCAGAGCAACGACTTCATTGACTGGCTCAGGGATGGTCTGTCGACCGCGCGACTCAAGATCAACGTCGCTGATGCAAGAGTGCATACGGTTCCCGAAGGTCTCCTCCTGGTCAGCCCCGGCATCTTCCGCGACTTCGCCGGTGTCGAGGGCTGGGAGAACGCCCAGAAGAAACTACTCAAGCTCAAGCGGCACTTGAAGCGTCCAGACAGCACGAACATCTGGACCTATCGCGTGGTGGGCGAGAAGAAACAGAACGCCCTGCTTAAGGGCGTGGTGATTCCGAATCCCGGGGAGGCGCTAGGCCTGCAGCTCCCCGGCCCGAACAAGCACCTGGTGCTTCCCGGCACCAACGAAGGTGGTCAGTCATGAGCGAGTACTTCGACAACCGGCTGCGGCCGGCATTCGAATTCATTCCGGCGACGGTCCTGCTGATCGTCGGCGCCGTCCTGATGAACGACGCCGCCGGCGTCTTCCCGTTGATGCCGAAGCTGGCGCACCTGGTGGCAGCTGCCTTCCTGGTGCTGGGAATCTACCGATTCTGGGAGGGCATGAAGATTGCGCGGTACCGCGCCAACCTTCGGAAGCTCCCGCGCTACGTGCTGGATGCCGAAGACATCCCGGTGTCCAACCACAAGCTCTTCCTGGGCAGAGGCTATGCCTGGGACCAGCGGCACAGTCAGCGCCTCATCGAGACCCTGAACCCCAAGGTACGTCACTTCCTCCTGCCGGGACGCGCGTATCGCTGGGCCCGCCAGTTGGAGATTCACTTCGAGCACACACCTTCCATGCAGTGGCTCGTGAAGCGCCTGGCGAGCGAAAGTGGCTGGAATCCGGTTGCACCGCTGCCACCCGTTGGCGGCAATCCGGCGCTGCATGGCGTCGGCCTCGAGGACGAGACGGACATCTGGATGGATGTGGGTGACCGAGTTGCTCACGCCATCGTGCTCGGCACGACGCGCGTCGGCAAGACGCGCCTGGCTGAGCTCCTAGTCACCCAGGACATCCGCCGCGGTGAAGTGGTGATCGTGTTCGACCCGAAGGGAGACCTAGACCTGTTGCGCCGAATGTTCGCAGAGGCCAAGCGGGCAGGGCGGCTGGACCAGTTCCACATCTTTCACCTGGGGTACCCGGAGATTTCCGAGCGATACAACCCGATCGGCGAGTTTGGTCGAATCACCGAGCCTGCAGGACGCATCGCGACACAGTTGCCCGCCGAGGGCAACTCTGCGGCGTTCCGCGAGTTCGCCTGGCGATTCACCAATGTCGTGGCGCGCGCCCTGGTTGCCCTGGGCCGCAAGCCCGACTATGCGTCGATCGCGCGCTACGTGACCCACATTGAGCCGCTGCTGATCGAGTACCACGAGTTCTGGTTCGAGAACGAGGGCCAGGCGGACTGGCGCCAGGGCGTCCAGATGATTGCCTGCAACATTGACGACAAGAAGCTGCCGAATGCCCTCAAGGGGCGTGATCCGCGTGCGATCGCCTGTGTCAGGTTTGCCCGCGAACGTCAGTTGTTCGATCCCGTGGCGGACGGTCTGCGTAGCGCGTTCGAATACGACAAGACGTACTTCGACAAGCTGACGGCGAGCCTGTTGCCGCTAATGGAAAAGCTCACCAGCGGACGGACGGGCGCGCTGCTCGCGCCGGCCTATACGGATCTCGGCGACCGTAGGCCGATCCTGGACTGGATGCGCGTGATCCGCGAACGCGGCATTGTGTATGTGGGGCTGGACGCCCTCTCTGACGTCGAGGTTGCGAGCGCGGTGGGCAACTCGATGTTTGCAGACCTCACCTCGGTCGCCGGCGCTCTGTACAAGTTTGGCGACACTCAGGGCCTGCCGACGATCGACGGGCACCGCCGGGCGAAGATCGCCGTCCACGCCGACGAGTTCAACGAGCTGGTCGGCAATGAATTCATCCCGCTGCTGAACAAGGCAGGTGGCTCCGGATTCCAGGTGACGGCGTATACCCAAACCGCTTCGGACATCGAGGCGGGCATAGGTGACAAGGCCAAGGCAGGACAAATCTCAGGCAACCTCAACACCCTAATCATGCTGAGAGTGAAGAACGAAGAGACGGCAGAGTTCCTCACGAAGCAGCTTCCGAAAGTGAGGGTATTCACCAAGGTTGCCGAGTCACGTGTGACCGACGACAACAACCCCGAGAGCTTCACCGACTTCGTTTCGGCGAACGCTGATCGCCTGACGGAAGTCGAGGCCGAGATGCTTCAGCCGGCCGACCTGGTGCAGCTGCCGAAGGGCCAGGCCTTCGCGCTGCTGAACGGCGGCCGACTGTTCAAGCTTCGCCTACCGCTCGCCGGCGCCGACCCGCTCATGTCCGAAGGCATGACGGAGATCGAGCAATGGTCGCTCACCAAGTTCGGAGGCTTCGGTCATGGCGGATAAGAAGTGGACCGGGTTCAAGTGGATCCTGTTTTGGGCGCTCATCGTTATGGCTGTGGTGCTGGTGATCGACCTGCTGTATGTCATGTGGCCCTATCCCAATGGGGCACGTGGCATCGGGGTGTTCCAGAACAATCTGAACCGGGAGTGGACGCTGCTGATTGACCTGGGCGGAACCGACTTCCCGCGATTCGCCTATGCGATTCATGGAGCGCTCTACCAGGCATTCTTCGTTCTGCCCGGGTTCGACTACATGATGGCGAAGGCGGCTGATCCGGCCCCCATGTCGGGCATGGACGAGATGATGCGCAGCTTCGTGCTATCGACGCGCCTGTTCTGGGAGTCTGCGGCGATTGGGCTGCAACTCTTCTCTGCACGGCTTGCCGTTCTGACCCTCGCAGCGCCATTGATCTTGTTGACGATGCTCGGCGCCGTCGCGGACGGGCTCGTGACCTGGTACCGCCGGCGCACTGGCGGTGGTCGAGAGTCTGGATTCATTTATCACCGCGCCAAACGAATGATCGGCGGCTCCGTGCTGATGCTCTGCTTCTTTTACCTGGTGCCGCCCATTCCTATGGATCCGCGTCTGGCATTTCCGCCTTTTCTGCTGGCGCTGTGGCTGTCGACGCGAATCGCGATGGGGTACTTCAAAAAGTATGTTTAATCCCCCATTTCAGCTACCTGGCCAATCGACGCTTCTACCGGAGTGGTAAAGCCTCCGGCCCAGTGGCCCTGATAAAATTCGAAGAGCCAGGCAGAGCAAAGAGGAGATTTCTCTGTCCTGCCGTAGTGATAGGTGAAAACATCACCAATAGTCACCGTGTTCAAGCCGGCTGCTACGGCACGAAGTTTTGGGCCCAGCTCTCTAAACCAGTACGGCTTCACTACAGCTCGCGCGCCGAGAATTTCGCCGTAGTGGCGATAGTAAAGCCCTCTGACAATACGCGTTATCACTTCGTCGTGGGAGCGCGAATCCCAGAGAATCGCGCTCGCCTGCTCCACGATAACCCCGCTTGGTGTACGAATCTCTACCGGTCTGGCGGTTTTGAGCGTATCGCGCGCAAGCCGTTGGTTCTTGCCAAGAATCTTTAGAGCCCTTTCATTGAACATCCGCCTTTGCGCTTGCTGCTCGCCCCGAGCAACGTGCAGGCCCAGCATCGCCGCGAAGATTTCGTCATATTGATTGGAGCCGTTGTTGCAAGCGGGGCAGGCCGGAACGGTAATAAGGTTGTTGGGGTATGGCTTCACGAAGATGCTTCGAGGAGGAATATGGTCTTTCGTGATCCCATCTCGAACGCCGCAAATTGCACACAGTGGTTTCGGCATCTCGGTCTGGGGCCAATGAGCTTTACGGAATGCTTGGAATTGCGCCAGGCAATGAGCCCGGTGAGTCGCTCGAAGGTTGCGCCGGCACTTGCGGCGCGTTGCCCGACTCTACGGTCTTTTTTCCATCGGCAACTGCCTTATCGTATTCACCTTGGGTCTTGGCGGCGCTGAGGCGTAGAAGGGTGTCGGAGAGCGATCTGATGGTGCCATCACGCAACTTCGCATACTCCAAACGCTGATCGGCCGGTAGGAAGATCATTGTTTGGCACTGATTGAATTGCAGAACGTCAAGCGCCTGAGTGATTTGATACGCTTCCTGTACCTTTTCCGGGGCCACGAAGATCTTGCCAATGTCCAGGGTCTTATCAGCGATCGGCAGCTTCAATGAAGTCACTTCAACCTTGTATCCGGAGTACTTGATCAAGGACGCGCACTTTGCCGTCTGGACGGATGGTGTTGAAGGATTCGAGTTGCACCCGACCATCGCCGCGGCAAGGAGCAGCGAGATTGCCATGTGCTTGTAAGTGCTATTGGTCATTGCGATACCCCTTCGCTTTTGAGCGTTTCGTTAAGTTGCGAAACATCCTTGCGGCTATCCTCGATACTTTGGCGGATCCATTGTTCTTGATCGACGAAATATGAGAAACGCTCTTCGATGCGTCGGCCTGTAGCGAGTGTCAATTTCCACTTTTCTCCGATCTTGATCACTAGCTCAGCTGCCAGGCCATCAGGAATCATTTCCAAGCAGAGTCGAAACTGGATTTCATCCAACTCCTGGGTAAGCTTATCTAGTTCCTGGAAGGACTCGTAGCTCGTGAGAATTATTCCCGCTACGTTCACTGGGTCGATGGTGAGATTGCCGTCAGTGACCTTCTTGCACTTCACATTTCGGAATTCTGAAACAGTGGAGAGAGATTCCCAATGGGAATAGCTGTTGGCGAAGCTTGGAGCAGCCATTGAAGCTCGCAGCGAGTATGAAAGCCAAGACTCAAAAGACGACGACATGCTGTCGAAGGCCAACGCTGTAGGCGCAATTGCGAGCTGGATAGCCGCGAAGACAGCGATCGCTGCGGGCCAAGGGTATGCCGTGCGCCCATGCCTCTCGTGCACTCGATGGTTCGAGACCATGCGCCTTCCCCCGAATCGCCCCGAGCCAATGGTCGACTGGGCGGGGGAGTGAACGCAACCTGACGGGCGAGTCAGGTGAGTGCCTCACCTCATGGGAGTATCTTGCCACCCCCCTAACAAAAAGAAGCTTGGAGGGTGTCACGATGGAAATGCAGTACCGAAAGGTTATGACGCTGGAGCAGTTGGCGGAGCGCTACATCCGCTATCGCAGGCCCAGCCCCGAGATGCAGTACCAAGTGCGGTTGGTCGTTCGCCTGCTCAAACGGGACATGAACGTCACCGATCTCGAACACTTGAATCCTGACGTTCTACTCGACTGGCGCGACAAGGTGCTCGGCCGAGCGTCGGTTTCGACCTGGAACAACTACCGCCGCCATCTACGGGTGCTGTTGAACCACGGCCTGGCCAAGGGCGATATCGAGGTGGATCCGCTGGCAGAGGTTACGAGCGTGCCGGTTGCTCAGCAGCGCAAAAAGACCGTTGAGACAGGTGATCTTGAACAGGCATTCGCCTTCCTAGACCGTCCCAGCGCCATTACCGTCCCCTGGTTCTGGAAAACGGTGCTGTCGGTGTTCTACACGACCGCGCTGCGCCGCAAGCAAGCAATCGGGCTGCGCTGGCCCGATTTCAGGGTGGATACGCGCGCCAAGCCGCTGCAGGGCACGCTCCGGCTGCGAGCAGAGACGAGCAAGACGCGGCGGGAGTGGGATGTACCCCTGGAGCCCGAGGTCGTGCAATTGCTGCTGGTCCTGCGCAGGAAAACAGCCGAGGCGGCCGGGTCGGCCTATCTGGAGGGTGGGCAGATATTCAACTGCAACCTGTTCATTCGTGCCGCGGAGAGGCGGGAGATGAGCCGCTGGCAGCTCGACCGGTTCTTCAAGCTGCTAACCCGAAACGTCGGGGCCAGGGTGTCCGCCCACCGGATGCGCCACACCTTCGCAACCCAGGTCGCGGAGAGCGCACCCACCAATATCAAGGTGTTACAACAGTTTTTGGGTCATACCGACATCCGAACCACCCTGGCATACGTCCATCCTGACCTATCCCAGATGCGGATCCTGCTGTCGGGGCTCCACATCCCAACCCCCATGCTCCGGCTCAGTCCCACAGTGCTCAGCCGCTAGATAGGATCGGCTTGCATATTGTTGAGTTCAGGACTAATTTAGGATGTGACGGAGTTCTATCACTGGATAGGATTTCTGGAGCTTTTGTCACACGTGCACCCAAAAAGAAGCCGGCTTGATGGGAACAAGCCGGCTAACTTGACGGAGCTATGCGATGGTGGGCTCTCCCAATACCGCGTAGTTCTGTCCCTTGGGAGTACGGGACAGAACAGTAGAGTCACCCCCGCTGGGATGACCCTACTTCTGTAGAACTGGTGCCGAAAACAGGAATCGAACCTGCGACCTACTGATTACGAATCAGTCGCTCTACCGACTGAGCTATTTCGGCGTGGTAGAAGGGCGCGGATTATAGGCGCAAGCCCCTACCGCAAACAATCGTAGCCCGGACGAGCCTAGAACCGCGTGCTGACCAGCCCCATGCGCGCCGCTTCCAGGGTCGCCTCGGCACGGCTGGAGATGTTCAGCTTGCGGTAGATCGACTTGATGAAGCCGGCCGCGGTGTTGCGCGTGACGCCGAGCTGCTCGGCCACTTCGGGCAGCTTGTAGCCCTTGGCGATCAGCACCAGCGCCTCGCGTTCGCGGGTGGAAAGTGGGTTGTCCTGCGCGGCCGTTTCGGCCTGGTCCTGGCCGAACACCCGCAGCAGGCGCTGGGCGATGACCGGCGATAGCGGCGGCTCACCGGAGGCGATGCCGCGTAGCGCAGCGACCACCCGTTCCTTGGGCTGGTCCTTCAGCAGGTAGCCGGACGCGCCGGAGCGCAGGGCCGGGAACAGGTGGCGGTCGTCGGCGTAGATCGTGGTAACCACGCACTGGCAGTGCGGCTGCGATTGCGAGATGTCGCGGATCAGGTCCACCCCGGAGCCGTCCGGCAGGCCGAGATCGATCAGGGCGATGTCGGGGCTGCGCTTCTCCAGGATCGCGCGGGCTTCGGCCAGGCTGGAGGCGACATCCACGCGAATCCCGGCGAAGGACTCCTCCAGCACGGCTGCGAGCCACTGGGCCGGTGCCGGCAGATCCTCAACGACAAGTCCGGTCTTCAATTGGAGTCTCCATCAGTCAGCGGGAACCGCAACTCCATGCGGAGCCGGGCGGGGGACGGCTGCTGCCACTGGAGGCTGCCCTTGAGGTCCTGCACCCGCATGTCGATATTGCGAATTCCCCGCGAAAGGCGCCACCCCGCAACCGGGTGGGTCAGGCCGTCATGCTCGAACACGCACACCAGCTCATGACCTGCAATGCCGATCGCCAGCGAAAGCTCGGTAGGTTGCGAATGCCGCAGGGCGTTGCTGGCCGCCTCGCGCAGGATGCGGGCGGGATAGCTGCGTTCGACCACGCTCAGGCACAGCGGCGGCACCGCCGACGGCATGGTCACGCGGCAGCCGACGCCGGCGGAATCGCAATGCTCCTCGAACTGCGCCCGCCATTCGTTGAGGCACTCGTCCAGATGGAACTCGCGGTGATCCAGCAGATCGATCAGCGACCGCACCTCCTCCAGCAGCACGCGGCTGCTGGCGGCTTCGTCGCTGTCGGCGGTGCTGTGCATGCGGTTGAGCAGGCGTGCGCCCAGGTCCTCGTGCAATTCGCGGCGCAGGCGCCCACGCTCCTCCTCGGCGCCCCGCGCATAGGCGTCGCGTGCCGCCATGGCCTGACCGAACAGCCCCGACAGGGTCTGGGCGGTCTTGAGGTCGTCGGGGTCGAAAAGGCGCTGGCCGCCCTCGGCTCCGAACAGCAGCAGGCTCTCGGTGCCCGGCGTGGCTGGCAGCGCCAGCACGTTGCCTTCATCGAGCAGCGCGATGGAAGCTACGGTCTCGCCCGCCGCGCGTATCTGCTGTGGCGCGAAGGCGGTCTGCAGCAGTTTCTTCCAGAAGTGGATGGGTATGGTGTCCGGTGCCAATGTCAGCATCAGCGCGGAGGCCTGCGTGTAGCGCTCGATGCGAGACGCCTGGCGCTCGCGCTGGCGCCGCTGCCAGGCCAGGCGGCGCAGCGGGTAATACAGCCAGCCGGTCGCCGCCAGCGCCACGACCAGTGCCAGCTGCGCACTCTGGCCGGCGAGGTGCATCAGCAGGCCATCCAGGACCAGCACCGAGCAGACCGCAGCGAACAGGGCCCAGGCCTCGAACCACCAGCGATCGAGATCGAACAGCCGGTAGCGCGTCAGCCCCAGCGGCATGCACAGGTAGCAGGGCAGCAGCAGGCCGAACAGGTAGCCCTGCGGTATCAGCGGGCCCAGGCCCAGCATCAGCGGCATCAGCAGTGCCACGATGAACAGTCCGCTGCCGGTTACCCAGGAGAACAGGAACCACTTCAGGGCCGCCCGGTCCGCCGGGTACAGCGCCGAGCGCTGCCACTGGCTCCAGGCCAGCCAGCAGAATCCGGCCATGCCGAGCATCACCGGCAGACGGAAGCCGAGATCGTGATTGCCGAGCCATTGCATCGCGTGCAAGACCCAGATCAGCACCGCGACGCCGGGGAAGAGCCAGGCGGCCTGCCGGCGCCCCAGTGCTTGCGGATAGTGCCAGAGCATCCCCATGGCGCAGGCCGGGAACAGCAGGCCGCCCAAGTGATTGAGCATCGACAGCAGGTGGAAAAGCCGCCCGTCGAGCGCCAGCTCACGCGTGCTGTAGACCGCCGCCGTAGCGCAGGTCAGCGACAGTGACAGGCTGGTCGCCAGGTACCACCAGGTCTCGCGCTGGGGGCGGATTGCCACCACGACCGCGCCGGCGCTGAGGGCAGCGACGGCGAACAGCAGCTGTAGCCAGAACAGGCTCGGCAGGTCGGAGAGCGCGCGGCCCGCGGCCCGAGGCAGCGGCTCCCAGCGGCCATCGGAGCTGAGGGCCTCCAGCTGCGGATCCAGCAGCAGGCGGTAGATATCGTCTTGTCGGTCGAAGAAGGCCTGGTAATCGGCGTAGGCGTTGAAATAATCCGGTTCCTCCACCAGATCTTCGGCCTGCAGGCGCAGCACCCGACCGTCGCCGCCGCGCAGTGCCAGCAGATGCGCGCCCCGGTACCGCAGTTCCGCCTCGGGGCCATTGGCGGCTACGCTCTCCACGACCAAGCCGCTGCCGTCGTGGGAGGCCACCAGGCCCATGCCCAGCCAAGGCTGGCGCGTGGCCAGTTGCAGACTCAGCAGCAGTGCTGCCAGCGCCAGCAGCAGTACCGACGCCGACAGCAGCAGGTGCCGCGGCAATTGCCGCGGCATGGCGCGGGCGTCGGTGTCGCGATCCGGGAAGTACAGGCTCATGACGGGTTGCCCAGCGGCTGCTTTTGCAGGTCCGCAGCCTCCGGCATCGCGTCCGAGGCAGGCGTCGGCTCGTGTGCGGCCGGTTCGGACGGAGCCGGCATCAGCGGCAGCACGCAGGTCTGGCGTACGCTGCCCGGCAGCGGCTCCTGGCAGCTGACGTGGCCACCGAGTGTCTCGACCCGGTAGCGGATGCTCTTCAGCCCGACGCCGGATTTCCAGGCAGAGGGCGGCAGCCGGCAGCCGTCGTTCTCCACGCTGAAGGACAGGGTGTTACCGCCGAGGGCGAAGCGCACCTGCAGCACCGTCGCGCTGGCGTGGCGCAGGGCATTGCTGACCAGTTCACGCAGCAGGCGCTGCAGGTGCAGCAGGGTCTCCGGCTCCAGTTGCAGGTCCAGATCCTGGTCGGGCTGTTGCCAGCGCAGTTGCACCTGCGCCGAATCGCAGCGCTCGTCCACTTCCGCGCGCCACTGGCCCAGGGCTTCCTCCAGCGATGCACCGCCGCTGCTCAGACAATTCACGGTCAGCCGCATGTCGTCCAGCGCCTCACGGATCTGCGGCTGCAGTGTCTCCGGGGCCAGGTGCAGCAGTGTCAGCAGGCGCCCACCCAGGCTGTCGTGCATGTCACGGGCGATGCGCTGGCGCTCCTGTTCCATGCCCAGGCGGGTGGCCTCGCCGTAGGCGAAGATCCGGCCGCAGAGCATCTGCAGGGTGCGCACGGTCTTCACGTCATGCGGAGAGAACAGGCGCCGGCCATTGCCGGCGTAACGCAACCGCAGCGCCGGCAACAGTCGATCGGCCGGCAGCTCCAGGCTCAAGCCGTCATCGGCCAGCCGGTGCTGCGTAGGCGACTGGGCCAATCGCTCCATCTGCAGCGGCTGGAACAGGCCGCGCAGGGTATCGGTCCAGGCCTCCGCCGGGCCGCGGTTGGCCGACAGGACCATGTCCTGGATCACCGCGACGGGATCGCGACGTTGTTCGTTGCCGGTGAGCCGCCGCCACAGCCAGGCATGCAGCGGCAGGTACAGGGATCCGACCGCCACCAGGCTGACCGTCAGGGCCAGCGCGCGGTCGACATGCAGCACCGCGATCAGGGCCAGGTCCAGCGCCACCAGGCTGCCGACGCTGATCACCGTGACCCAGGCGCGGAACCACCACAGGCCCAGGTCGAACAGGCGATAGCGGCCGATGCCGAAGGCGATGCCGAGATAGATCAGCAGGAACAGTGCGAAAGACGGCGCCTGCGCGCTGCCGGTGTCCCGGCCCAGCAACGCCGGTACGAAGACCAGCAACAGGAACAGGCCGCTGCCGATGAACCAGGCGAACAGGAACCATTGGAAGGCCGCGCGCAGCACCAAGTCCTGCCGCACGCGCAACCACTGCCAGGCCGCCAGCGCCACCGTCGCCAGGAAGCCCAGCAGCACCGGCACGCGCAATGCGGTGTCGAAACCGTCGAACAGCTGCGCTGCGCTGGCTGCCCACAGCAGCAGATACAGGCTCACCAGCATCGGGCCCAGGCTCAGCCGTGTCAGGCGCGTGGGGTAGTGCAGCAGCACGGCAACGAAGGCGCCGCAGAACAACATGCTGCCCAGGCCATTGGCCAGGTGCAGCGCCCTGAACAACTCGGTCGCCAGCGCCAGTTCGCGCGTGCTGTAGATCGCTGCGCTGCCAGCACTCAGGTACAGGCCCACACCGGTCAGCGCGAAGTAGCGGCTCGCCGGGTCCTGCTGGCGGAAAATCCAGACCAGCCCGCCGACCACCAGGCCAGCCACGGAGACGACCAGCTGCAGCCAGAACTGCCAGGGCAACTGCTCCAGCGCCCGGGGAGAGGGTGCCAGGGTCTGCAGCGCACCCTCGGTCCCATGGAGAGTGACCTCCGGGGCCTGCAGCAATGCGGCGATCTCGCCCTGGCGCTGCAGGAAGCGGTTGTAGTCCGGATAGGCCGGGAACGTGGTGTCCGGCTCGGGGGCGAGATCGTCGCTGCGCAACTCCATGAGCAGGCCATCGGCGTCGCCGAGCCCCACCAGCACCGCCATTACACTGCCGCCGGCGTGCGCCTGCTCGACCCTCGGTGGCGCCTCGGGAGTGTCGGCCGCGCCCAGTGCCAAGCCCAGCGAAGGCTGCGCCAGCGCCAGCGCCAGCACCGCCGCACCGGCCGTCGCCGCCACGACGCCGAGCGCCGTGAGCCAGCGGGCAGGAGCGGAATGGGGCAGGTGGAAATCCATGGGAGGGAAGCTTAGCGGCAGCGAAACGACTGTCGCACCCCCTTAATGGTAGTAAAAAAGCGGTCAAGGCCAAGGATTTGTAGGTAAAATGCCATTCACATGGAGAGATGGCAGAGCGGTCTATTGCGGCGGTCTTGAAAACCGCTGACGGGCAACCGTCCGGGGGTTCGAATCCCTCTCTCTCCGCCAAAGTTAAGTGACATGAGGACTGAGCAGTAAGGCCCGGAAAGGGAACGGAGGATTCGAACCCCCGGACAAACAACACAGGGTTCGGGCCTCGCGCGACAGCGCGGGGCTGCGCGGCCGACAGGACGCGGGGCGTAAGCCCCGAGTTGCCCGTAGGGCGACGAGCTATCCCTCTCTCTCCGCCAAAGTTAAGTGACATGAGGATTGAGCGGTAAGGCCCGGAAAGGGAACAGAGGATTCGAACCCCCGGATAACCCATGAAGGGTTCGACCTCGCGCGCAAGCGCGAGACGCGCGGCCTGAAAGGCCGCGGGGCGCAGCCCGAGTCGCCGCAGGCGGCGAGCCATCCCTCTCTCTGCGGAAGTTGGTAGCCAAGCGGCCCGGAAGGCCACCAGTTTTTAGATTTTTGTGCCCCACTTCACGTCGAATAGCTGAATTTTCCGGGCTTTTTCCTTAAAATTCGCGCGCCCTGAAACGCAAAGACTTCTCACCTAACGCCCCAGAACCTAGCGGAGCTTTTGATTACATGAACGAGAAAACCCTCAACCAGATCGCGCTGGCCATGGTGGCCGACGGCAAGGGCCTGCTGGCCGCCGACGAGTCCACCGGCACCATCGAGAAGCGCTTCAACAGCATCAAGGTCGAAAACACCGAGGTCAACCGCCAGACCTACCGCGACATGCTGTTCACCACCGCCGGCTTCGAGCAGCACACCAGCGGCGTGATCCTGTTCGAGGAAACCCTGTTCCAGAAAGCGCTGGACGGCACGCCGTTCCCCAAGCTGCTGCAGTCCAAGGGCGTGATCCCGGGCATCAAGGTCGACAAGGGCGCCAAGGACCTGGTCGGCGCGCCGGGTGAGACGGTGACCGAAGGCCTCGATGGCCTGCGCGAGCGCCTAGCCAAGTACCACGAAGCGGGCGCCCGCTTCGCCAAGTGGCGCGCGGTCATCACCATCGGCAACGGCATCCCGTCCGACTACTGCATCCACACCAACGCCCATGCGCTGGCCCGTTATGCCGCCCTGTGCCAGGAAGCCGGCATCGTGCCCATCGTCGAGCCGGAAGTGCTGATGGACGCCGACAACACCCTGGAAGTCTGCGAGGACGTCACCAACCGTACCCTGGCTGCCGTGTTCGACGAGTTGGGCAAGCAGCGCGTGCTGCTCGAGGGCATCGTGCTCAAGCCCAACATGGTCATCTCCGGCAAGAAGTGCCCGGTGCAGGCCGATCGCAAGACGGTTGCCGCCGCCACGCTGCGCACCCTCAAGCGTCATGTGCCTGCCGCCGTGCCGGGCATCGCCTTCCTGTCAGGCGGCCAGTCCGACGAAGACGCCACCGCACACCTGGACGAGATGAACAAGCTCGGCCCCAACCCCTGGAAGCTGACCTTCTCCTACGGCCGCGCCCTGCAGGCCGCCGCGCTGAAGGCCTGGGGCGGCACCAATCTCGACGCTGGCCGCAAGGCCCACCTGCACCGCGCCAAGATGAACGGCCTGGCTGCCCTGGGCCAGTGGAGCGCCGCGCTGGAAAAGTCCGCCTGAGCGGTCTGCTGAACGAAAAAGGCCGCCTCCGGGCGGCCTTTTTCGTTGACGGTGGTGGGCGACGTCCGGGGAGAGGGGCGCCGGTCTGGCTCTCATCGCGGCCAACGGCCGCTCCTACGTCCATGTACCTCGTAGGAGCGGCCGTTGGCCGCGAAAGCCGATCGCCGTGTCCGGCGCTACTCCCGTGCGAAGCTAGCCGCCAGCCGCTTCGAACAACTCCAGCACTCGCGCCTCGGCCCAGCTGGTCATTCGCATATCTTCGATGAACCCGCAGTGCCCGCCATGCTCGGTCGCCAGGAAGGCGCGCAGCGGCCCTTCCTGCCGCAATCCCTCGAAGTAGCGATAGGGAATCACCGGATCGTCCTTGGCCGTCAGCACCGCCAGCGGACTGGGCGAGGCCATCAGTATCTCCGGCGTCAGCGTATAGGCCGCCAGGTAATCGTCCATCGACGGGTAGCCGGTAAAGCCGGCGACGAAGCGCCGGGTGGACTCGGTGAAGCTGCGGACGCCGTCGAAGGCCGAGAAGTCGTGTTCCGGCCAGGCCGCCTTCTTGGCACGCAGGGTCTTGCGCCACTTGTCCATGAAGTACCAGCGGAACATCAGCGGGCCGAACTCGATCGCATCGAGCGTCGAGCCGGGGTGGATCGCCGGCGAGACGCCCACCGACAGCCGCGGCTGCAGGCCGACGCCGGGGCCGTAGAGGCCAACGCGTAGGGCGAAGTTACCGCCCAGCGAGAAGCCCACCACGAACAGACGCTCGTCGCCGTCGATCTGCTGCGCCGCCCGCGCCGCGCCCAGCACCTCGTCGATGCGTGCCGAGTGGAAGGGCTCGCGGTTCAGGTGGTGGGTGCCGCCGTGGTCGCGCAGGTTGAGGCGGAAGACGTTGTAGCCCGCCGCATACAGCGTGCAGGCCATCGAGTAGAGGTAGGAGGATTCATGGCTGCCTTCCCAGCCGTGGATCAGCAGGGCCAGGCCGCGCGAGGCCTGGCCTTCCGGCTGGCGCGAGTGGAAGCCGGCCAGGCGCACGCCGTCGCCACAATCCAGCTCGTGGCGCACCGCCGCCGCTTCCATCCGGCTGCCGCGCTTGAGCCACAGCTTGCGTCGCGGGCTCTTGGTGGCCAGGATCGACTGCAGCTGCGCATGGCGCAGCCACGGCGGCGGGCGGAAGCCCGCCGCACTCACAGCAGCTGCTCCAGCACCTTCTCGTAGATCGCCGATAGCGGTTCGAGGTCGACCACGCGGACGTGCTCGTTGATCTTGTGGATGCTGTCGTTGATGGGGCCGATCTCCACTACCTCCGCGCCCCAGGGCGAGATGAAGCGGGCATCCGAGGTGCCGCCACCGGTGAACAGCTCGGGCTTGAGGCCCGTGACCGCGCCGATGGCGGCTTCGGCGGCACCGATCAGTCCACCCTGGCGGGTCAGGAAGGGCTCACCGGACAGTTGCCAGTCCAACCGGTAGCGCAGGCCCTGGCGCTGCAGCGTGACCTCCACGCGCTCGCGCAGCGAGGCCGCGGTGGACTCGGTGCAGTAGCGGAAGTTGAACACCACCTGGCATTCGCCCGGCACCACGTTGTTGGCGCCGGTGCCGGCGTGGATGTTGGAGACCTGGAAAGACGTGGGCGGGAAGTGCGCGTTGCCCGCGTCCCAGGTCGTGGCCACCAGTTCCGCCAGCGCCGGAGCGAGGCGGTGGATCGGATTCTCGACCTTGTGCGGGTAGGCGACGTGGCCCTGCTTGCCCAGCACCGTGAGGATGCCGTTGAGCGAGCCGCGTCGGCCGATGACGATACGGTCGCCGAGCTGCTCGTTGCTGGAGGCCTCGCCGACGATGGCGTAGTCCGGCTTCACCCCACGGGCCTTGAGCACCTCCACCACGTGGCGCGTGCCGTGCTGCGCCACGCCTTCCTCGTCGCTGGTGATCAGGTAGGCAAGGGTGCCGCGCAGGGGGCGGCGCGCCATCAGGCGCTCGGTGGCGCAGACCATCGCGGCGATGCCGGACTTCATGTCGGCGGCACCGCGGCCGTAGAGCAGGCCGTCACGGACCTGCGGCTGGAACGGGTCGCTGGTCCATTGGTCCAGAGGCCCGGTCGGCACCACGTCGGTGTGTCCGGCCAGGATCATCAGCGGCCCACCGCTGCCGACCGTGGCCCAGAGGTTGGTCACGCCGCCGGCGTCGATGTACTCCAGCGTGAAGCCGAGCTTCTTCAGCCGCTCGCCGATCAGCTCGCAGCAGCCGGCATCGTCCGGCGTCAGCGAGCGCCGGGCGATCAGCTGCTGCAGCAGGTCCAGGACCGGCGAGGCACCGTCTGCCATGGCGTGCTTACAGGTCGCGCAGCAGGGCGTTGATGCCGACCTTCTTGCGGGTCTGCTCATCCACGCGCTTCACGATCACCGCGCAGTTCAGGCTGTAGCGCTCGCCCCTGGGCAGGGAACCCGCCACCACCACACTGCCGGCCGGCACGCGGCCATAGAGGATCTGGTCGGCCTCGCGGTCATAGATCGGTGTCGACTGGCCGATGAACACGCCCATCGAGATCACCGCACCGCGCTCCACCACCACGCCCTCGACCACTTCCGAGCGGGCGCCGACGAAGCAATCATCCTCGATGATGGTCGGGGAGGCCTGCAGCGGCTCCAGCACGCCGCCGATGCCGACGCCGCCGGAGAGGTGCACGTTGCTGCCGATCTGCGCGCAGGAGCCCACCGTGGCCCAGGTGTCCACCATGGTACCGGCGCCGACATGGGCACCGATGTTGACGTAGGACGGCATCAGGATCGCGCCCGGGGCCACGTAGGCGCCCTTGCGCACCGCCGCCGGCGGCACCACGCGCACGCCGGCCTTGGCGAACTGTTCCTGCGTCCAGCCGCTGTACTTGAGCGGCACCTTGTCGAAGCCCTGGTGCTCGCCCATCGGGATCACGACGTTGTCATGCAGGCGGAAGAACAGCAGCACCGCCTTCTTCAGCCACTCGTTGACCTGCCACTGGGAATTGCCGATGGGCTCGGCCACGCGGGCCTGGCCGCTGTCCAGCAGCTCGATGGCGGTCTGCACGTCGTTGCGCAGGGCGGCGTCGCTCTTGTTGAGGCCGTCACGGGCCTCCCAGGCGGCTTCGATACGGCTCTTGAGTTCTTGGTTGCTCATGATTCTGTCAGGGCGAAAAAAGGAAAAGGAAAATCAGGCCGCGTCCGTGCGGTCCAGGGTGCGGGTCAGCACCTCGCGCAGGTCGTCCAGTACGCGCTCGTCGCGGATTGGCCGGTGCATGCGGTCGGTGATGTAGAAGACGTCCTCGGCGCGCTCGCCGATGGTGCCGATCTTGGCAGCGTCCAGCAGGATGCCGCGCTTCTGGAACACGCGGCCCACCATGGACAGCAGGCCTGGCTGGTCGGCCGCCACCAGCTCCATGATCGTGCGTCGGCGCGCCTCGTCCTGGCTGAAGTGGATGTGTGTCGGCGTGTTGAAGTGGCGCAGGCGCTGCGATACGCGGCGGTTGACCTCCACGGTCGACATCTCCGGGTCGCTCAGCACCTTGCGCAGGCCGCTGCGGATCTCCTCGAAGCGGATGCCCGGCTGGATCGGTGTGTTGTCGCTCTCCATCACCGCGTAGGAATCCAGCACGAAGCCATCATTGGTGGTGTGCAGGCGTGCGTCGAGAATGTTCAGGCCCAGGCGCGCCAGCACGCCGGCCGACAGGCCGAACAGGTGATCGCGGTCGCGGGTGTAGACGAACACCGTGGCGCCGCGGTCGCTGAGCGTCTCCACCAGCACCAGGGGCAGGTCGGCTTCCTTGGCGGCGACGATCGCCGGCAGGTGCCAGGCCAGTTCCTCCGGCGAGTGCCGCAGGAAATAGTCGCGGTCGAAGCGCTGCCAGACCTTGGCCGCCGGCTGGGTGTCCACGCCGCGCTCGGTCAGCAGCTTCAGGGCACGGGCGCAGGTTTCGGCCACGCGCTCTTCCGGAGCTACCGGGTCGTCCAGCCCGCGCTCCAGGGCGCGGGCGGCCGAGTTGTAGAGGTCCTTCAGCAGCGATTCGCGCCAGGAATTCCATAGTGCCGGATTGGTGCCGCGGATGTCGGCGCAGGTCAGCAGCAGCAGGTAGTCCAGGCGTGCGCGGTCGCCGACCTTGCGGGCAAACGCGGCCACCACGTCGGAGTCCTGCACGTCCTGCTTCTGCGCGGTCAGCGACATCATCAGGTGGTTTTCCACCAGCCAGGCCACCACCGCCGCATCGGCATGCGACAGGCCGTGATCCAGGCAGAACTGCTTGGCTTCCTCGGCACCCAGCTGCGAGTGATCGCCGCCGCGGCCCTTGGCCATGTCATGCCAGAACGCGCCCAGGTACAGCAGCTCGGGCTTGGCGATGCGCTCGAACACCTGGTTGGCGAAGGGCAGTTCGTGCTGGAAGCGGCCCATGGCGAAGCGGCGCGCATTGCGCAGCACGTAGAGCACGTGCTCGTCCACGGTCAGCGTGTGGAACAGGTCGTACTGCATCAGCCCCACGATCTTGCCGAAGGAGGGCAGGTAGCGGCCGAGCACGCCGTAGCGGTTCATGCGGCGCAGGTTGCGCGTCAGGCCGCGGCCCTCGCGGAACATGTCGATGAAGATCGCGCGGGCCCGCACGTCATTGCGCACCGTGTCGTCGATCAGGCGGCCGTCGCGCATGATCATGCGCAGCGTCTGCGCACGGATACCAGCGATCTTCGGGTGCTCCTGCAGCAGGCGGAAGATCTCCAGCAGCGCCCAGGGCTGCTTGCGGAAGACGTCGTCGTCGCGGGCCTCGATGGTCTGGTTGCGCACCTGGAAGCGGGCGTTGAGCACTTCCGGCTCGCCCGCATCCGGGGTCAGGATCGCCTCGTCGAACAGCTGCAGCAGCATGTCGTTGAGGCAGGACAAGGATTTGATCGTGCGGTAGTACAACTGCATGAACTGCTCGACCGCGCGGTTCTTGTCGTTGTCCTCGTAGCCGAACAGCGCCGCCACCTTGATCTGGTGATCGAACAGCAGGCGGTCTTCGCGGCGGTTGGTGATCATGTGCAGGGCGAAGCGCACCCGCCACAGGAAGTCCTGCCCGGCGAACAGCTCGTCGCTTTCCTGCTTGTTGAGGAAGCCGTGCTCGCGCAGTTCCGCCAGGGTCTGGGCGTTGAAATGGCGCTTGGCCACCCAGCCGATGGTGTGGATGTCGCGCAGGCCGCCCGGGCTTTCCTTGACGTTGGGTTCCAGCTTGTAGCCGGTGTCGTCGTACTTGCGGTAGCGGGCCGCCTGCTCGGCCTTCTTGGCCTCGAAGAATTCCTTCACCGGCCAGACCTGGTCCGGCGTCAATGCCTGCTGCATCTGCTGGTACAGAGCGGTGTCGCCGGTCAGCATGCGCGCTTCCAGCAGGTTGGTCATCACCGTGATGTCCTTGGCCGCCTCATCGACGCATTCCTGCACCGTGCGCACGCTCTGGCCGACCTCCAGGCCGATATCCCAGGCAAAGGCGGTCATCTGCTCCAGCGCCTTGCGGTGCTGCTCCAGGGATTCGCCGGAATGCAGCAGCAGGATGTCGATGTCCGAATGCGGCAGCAGCTCGCTGCGGCCATAGCCGCCCACCGCCACCAGGGCCAGGCCGTCGGTCAGTTCCGGCAGGAACTTCTGCCAGGCGGTGCGCAGCACCTCGTCCACCAGGTGGGCGCGGGCGTGCACCAGGGCGTCGGCCGCGGTGCCTTCGTGGAACAGGGTGTAGAGGCGCTCGCGGCCCCACTTCAGGGTTTCCCGGAAGGCGGCGACGGGGGAGGCCCCCTGTGCCAGGCGGGAGCGGATGCGCGGGGCACTGAAGATGGCGGAGGCGTCTTCGTCAGCCAGGTCGAACTCGGCGCCCATCAGCTTGCACCTCGCGAAGCGAGGCCACTGTCCCTCTCCCCTTGTGGGAGAGGGGGGGGCCATCCGCGGCGCGGATGGCGGGGAGAGGGGAGCTGAGAGAACAGCCGCAGCGTACCGGAGAGCTTGGCGCGCATGACCATCACATTTCACCGCCGCGCAGGGTCAATACTTCGAAGCCGGATTCGGTCACCAGAACGGTGTGCTCCCACTGGGCCGACAGGGAGTGATCCTTGGTGACCACGGTCCAGCCGTCCGGCAGCAGCTTCACCTCGGCCCGGCCGGCGTTGACCATGGGCTCGATGGTGAAGGTCATGCCCGGCACCAGTTCCATGCCGCTGCCCGGCTTGCCGTAATGCAGCACCTGGGGATCCTCGTGGAAGATGCGGCCGATGCCGTGGCCGCAGTACTCGCGCACGATCGAGAAGCCGCGGGCCTCGGCGTACTTCTGGATGACGTGGCCGATATCGCCCAGCCGGACGCCGGGGCGCACCAGCTTGATGCCCTCGATCATGGCCTCGTGGGCGGTCTCGGCCAGGCGGCGCGCCAGGATGCTGGGCTCGCCGACATAGAACATCTGGCTGGTGTCGCCGTGGAAGCCGTCCTTGATCACGGTGACGTCGATGTTGACCACGTCGCCCTTCTTCAGGACCTTGGGCCCGGGGATGCCGTGGCAGACCACGTGGTTGACCGACGTACAGACCGACTTGGGGAACGGCGGCCGGCCGGGGGCCGCACCGTAGCCCAGCGGGGCAGGGACGTCGCCGGCCTTGACGATGTAGTCGTGACAGATCCTGTTGAGCTCGTCGGTGCTGACGCCGGGCTTCACGTAGGGGGCGATCATTTGCAGGACTTGCGCAGCGGCCAGGCCGGCTTCGCGCATCTTCTGCTGTTCTGCGAGGGATTTTATGGTGACGCCCATGGGGGCTGGCTACCGGAAATCTTTGAAATCAAAGGGGGGTTATGGTATAAAGCGCGCCCTTCAAAGGCAACGCAATCTATTGTAGCGCCTCTGAAAATCCACTCGCGCCCACTTTGGGTGAGCCTTCACCGGGCGCGATTAGCCAAACCCAAGGAGTCGTACATGTCTAGCATTACCATGCGCCAGCTGCTGGAGGCCGGTGTTCATTTCGGCCACCGTACCCGTTACTGGAACCCGAAAATGGACGAGTTCATTTTCGGCGAGCGTAGCCGCATTCACATCATCAACCTCGAGCAGACCCTGCCGCTGCTCAAGGACGCCTGCAACTTCGCCGGCAAGCTGGCCGCCAACGGTGGCCGCATCCTGTTCGTCGGCACCAAGCGCGCTGCCCGCGAGGCCATCGAGGAAGAGGCCAAGCGCTGCGGCATGCCGTTCGTCTCCCAGCGCTGGCTGGGCGGCACGCTGACCAACTTCAAGACCGTCAAGGCCTCGATCAAGCGCCTGGTCGAGATGGAAAAGACCGTCGAGGACGGCACCATCAACCGCCTGACCAAGAAGGAACAGCTGACCTTCTCGCGCGAGCTCGAGAAGCTGCGCAAGTCGCTGGGCGGCATCAAGGAAATGCCGACCCTGCCGGACGGCCTGTTCATCATCGACACCGGCTACGAGAAGAACGCCGTGGCCGAAGCCAAGAAGCTCGGCATTCCGGTCCTCGCCGTGGTCGACACCAACAATGATCCCTCGGGCATTGCCTGCGTGATCCCGGGCAACGACGACGCCACCCGCGCCATCCGCGTCTACACCCAGTGCATCGCCGAGGCCATCATCGAGGCCCGCGGCGCCAACCCGATCCCGTTCCGCGAAGCCCCGCCGGAAATCACCGAAGACCGTTCGGCCCCGAAGAAGCCGCGCGGCCCGCGCAAGCCGGGCGCCGGCGACCGTGACCGTGGTCGCGGCGGCCGTGGCCGTGGCGGCGACAAGGCCGAGTAAGGGAGGCCTGGAACCATGACCCAGATTACTGCTGCCCAGGTCAAGGAGCTGCGCGAGCGCACCGGCGCCGGCATGTCCGACTGCAAGAAGGCCCTGGAAGCCACCGAGGGCAACATCGACGCCGCCGCCGAGAAGCTGCGCCTCGACGGTGCCGCCAAGGCCGACAAGAAGGCCACCCGTACCGCGGCCGAAGGTGTCATCGGCGTGGCCAAGGCGGACGACGCTGTCGCCCTGGTCGAGCTGAACAGCGAAACCGACTTCGTCGCCAAGGGTGAGGACTTCCGTGGTCTGGCCCGCGAGGCCGCCGAACTGGCGCTCAAGCACCGCCCGGCCGATGTCGAAGCCCTCGGCCAGCTGTCGGCCGGCGGCGAGACCATCGACCAGAAGCGTCGTGGCCTGATCGCCAAGATCGGTGAGAACATCACCCTGCGCCGCTTCGAGATCGTCTCCAAGGCTGGCGCCGACCTCGTCACCTACGTGCACCCGGGTGACAAGATCGCCGTGGCCCTGGCCATGGACAAGGGCGAGGCCGAGCTGGCCAAGGACCTGGCGATGCACACCGCCGCCATGGCTCCGCGCTACCTGAACGCCGGCGAGATTCCGGCCGACGTGATCGAGTCCGAGCGCAAGGTGATCGACGCCACCGTGGCCCAGGAGCAGATCGACGCCAAGGCCGACGCCGAGAAGTTCGGTGCCGCGCTGGAGGAAATGAACGGCGAGAAGCAGAACGGCCACTACGCCGGCCTGTCCGATGAGGACAAGAAGGCTTGGGACGACGAGTACGCGGGGGTCAAGAAGAAGCTTGGCGGCGGCTTCAAGCCCAAGCCGGCCGAGATCCTGGCCAAGATGGTCGACGGCAAGGTTGCCAAGTTCAAGGCCGAACTGACCCTGCTGGGCCAGCCGTTCGTCAAGGCTCCCAACGGCGAGACCGTCGAGAAGATCCTGGCCGACAAGAAGGCTGTCGTGGCCCGCTTCGTCCGCTTCGCCGTGGGCGAGGGCATCGAGAAGAAGAAGGAAGACTTCGCCGCCGAAGTCGCCGCGACCCAGGCCAGCCTCACCGCCTGATTTGCGCTAAAATCGGTAACAGTTGTGAACGAGACCCCGGCAACGGGGTCTCTTTTTATATAAACTCAGTAAAATCCGACAGATAGAGCCTGCCATGTCCGCCCAGCCCGCGTACAAGAGAATCTTGCTGAAACTGTCTGGCGAAGCCCTGATGGGCGAACTGGGTTTCGGCATCGCCCCCCCGGTAACCGCCTTCCTGGCCAATGAAATCAAGGCCGTAGTCGAGGCCGGGGTGGAAGTGGCCCTGGTCGTCGGCGGCGGCAACATCTTCCGCGGCGAGCCCCTGGCCAAGGCCGGCATGGACCGCATCACGGGCGACCAGATGGGCATGCTGGCCACGGTGATCAACGCCCTGGCCCTGCAGGATGCCATCGAGCGCACCACCGGCCTGCAGGCGCGCGTGCAGTCCGCCATCCGCATCAACGAGGTCTGCGAGGACTTCATCCGCCGCAAGGCCATGCGCCACCTGGAAAAGGGCCGCGTCGTGGTGTTTGCCGCGGGTACCGGCAACCCCTTCTTCACCACCGATTCCGCCGCCGCCCTGCGCGCCGTGGAGATCGGTGCGGACCTGCTGCTGAAGGCCACCAAGGTCGACGGCATCTACACCGCCGACCCCAAGAAGGACCCCTCGGCGAAGAAGTACGACACGGTGACCTATGACGAGGCCCTGAACCGCCGCCTGGGCGTGATGGACCAGACCGCCATGGTGCTGTGCCGCGACAACAAGATGAAACTCTGCGTCTACGACATGGACCGTCCCGGTGCGCTGATGAATATCGTCATGGGCGACCGCAGCATCGGCACCTACGTCGACGCCTGAAACCAGACAAAGAAACCCGGGAGACCGCGATGACCACCGAAATCAAGAACGACGCCAGCCAGCGCATGCAGAAGTGCCTGGACACGCTGAAGACCGAGCTGGCCAAGCTGCGCACCGGCCGCGCCAGTGCCGCGATCCTCGACCACGTCCGCGTCGATTACTACGGTTCCCCGGTGCCCCTGTCGCAGGTGGCCAGCGTGGTCGTCGAGGATGCCCGCACGATCACTATCACGCCCTGGGAAAAGCCCATGGTCGCGGCGATCGAGAAGGCCATCATGACCTCGGACCTGGGCCTGAACCCGAACACCGCGGGCCAGACCATCCGCATCAACATGCCGCCCCTGACCGAGGAGCGCCGCCGCGATCTCGCCAAGGTGGTCAAGACCGAGGCGGAGGGCGCCAAGGTGGCGATCCGCAACGTGCGCCGCGACGCCAACCAGGCGATCAAGGACCAGGAGAAGGCCAAGAAGATCACCGCCGACGACGTCAAGCGCGGCGAGACCGAGATCCAGAAGCTGACCGATCAGTTCGTCGCCAAGATCGACGAGGTGGCCGCGGTCAAGGAAAAGGAACTGCTGTCGATGTAATCCGGTCTTCCGGATTACCTGGTTCTTCCTGCGCGCCCCATGACCCGAGAAGTTGCCCCGTTGCCGCCTGAGCCGCTGCCCCGGCATGTCGCCATCGTCATGGACGGCAATGGGCGCTGGGCGCAGCAACGCGGCCAGCCGCGCGCGATGGGACACCGGGCCGGGGTCAAGGTCGTGCGCCGCATCCTGCGCACCGCCCACACGTCCGGCGTCGAGGCCCTGACCCTGTTCGCGTTCTCCCAGGAGAACTGGAAGCGGCCGGAACTCGAGGTGAAGCTGCTGCTGCAACTGTTCGTACGCACCCTGGGCCGCGAGCTCGATGCCATGCACCGCAACGGCGTGCGCATCCGCTTCATTGGCGACCGCGGCGGCTTCCCGGAACTGCTGCAGGGAGAGATGCGGCGGGCCGAGGCCCTCACCGCCACCAACACCGGCGTGAAGCTGTCGATCGCGGCTGGCTACGGCGGGCAATGGGACATCGTGCAGGCCGCCCAGGCCCTGGCGACGGCCGGCGAGCCGATCACCGCCGAAGGCATCGAGGCGCGGCTGCAGACCGCCGGCCTGCCCGAACCGGACCTGATGATCCGTACCGGTGGCGAGCAGCGCATCAGCAATTTCCTGCTGTGGCAGCTGGCCTACACCGAGCTGTATTTCAGCGATGTGCTGTGGCCGGATTTCGGCGAGGCCGAGTTCCGGCAGGCGCTGGACTGGTATGCCGGGCGCGAGCGCCGTTTCGGACGCGTGCCGGAGTCGGCCTGAGCCGTAGTAGTTTCCCGCCTTAAGTGACAAACTGCGGCATTGCGCCGCGCGCCCACCTCATTCCCGACGCTCACCGAACACCGCCCGCCATGCTTGCCCAGCGCGTCGTCACCGCCCTTGTCCTGCTGCCGCTGCTGCTGGCGCTGGTCTGGTTTGCTCCCACGTCTGGGCTCTACGCCGTCCTGGCGCTGGTCGGCGTGCTGATGGCCTGGGAATGGACCGGCCTGATGGGCTGGACGGGGCAGGGGCGCCGCCGCGGCTATGCCCTGGTCGTCGGCGTCCTGCTCGGCCTGGCTTGGATCGTCCCTGGGCGTGAGCAGCTGCTGCCCTGGCTGCTGGGCGTGGCGGCACTGTGGTGGCTGTTCGCCCTGAGCCTGTTCCCGCGGTTTCCGGCCAGCGTCAGCCGGCAGCACACCTCGGGGCTGCCCATGGCCCTGCTGGGCATCCTGCTGACCGTGTCCACCCTGCTGTCGCTGGCGGCCCTGCATGGCCTGCCGCAGGGCGTCTACAAGCTGCTGTACTTCCTGTTCATCATCTTCATCGCCGACACCGGCGCCTACTTCGCGGGCCGGGCCTTCGGCAAGCACAAGCTGGCACCCAACATCTCGCCGGGCAAGACCGTGGAAGGCGCCCTGGGCGGGCTGGCCGCCACGGCGATCTGGTCCCTGACCGCCGGCGTCTGGGTGTTCCGGGCCGAGGGCAGCCAGGTCTGGCTGCTGCTGGGCCTGACCCTGGTGGTGGCGGTGGCCTCCATCGTCGGCGACCTGACGGAATCCATGTTCAAGCGTGTGGCCGGCATCAAGGACAGCGGCAACATCCTGCCGGGCCATGGCGGCATCCTGGACCGCGTCGACAGCATCCTTGCCGGCGCCCCGGTGATGGTGCTGGGCCTTTACCTGACAGGTCTGTGATGCAGAACCTGGTCGTCCTGGGTGCGACCGGCACCATCGGCCGCAATACGCTGGACGTCGCGGCACGCCACACCGACAAGCTGCGGGTCCTGGGGCTTACCGCGCAGCGCGACGCCGAGGGCCTGTTCGAACTCTGCCGCCTGCACCGCCCGCGCTACGCCGTGCTGGTCGAGCCCGCCGCCGCCGCGCGCCTGCGCGGGCTGTGCAGCGACGCGGCGCTGGACTGCGAGGTGCTGGAGGGCGTGGCCGCGATCTGCGAGCTGGCCGCCCACCCCGAGGCTGGACAGGTGATGTCGGCCATTGTCGGTGCTGCCGGCCTGCTGCCGACCCTGGCGGCGGTGCGCGCCGGCAAGCGCGTGCTGATCGCCAACAAGGAGCCGCTGGTGATGGCCGGCGCCCTGCTGATGGCCGAGGCGGCCCGCCACGGCGCCACCCTGATCCCGATCGACTCCGAGCACAACGCCATCTTCCAGTGCCTGCCGGCCCCGGCGCGCTGTGGCGAGGAGCCCAAGGGCGTTCGCCGGCTGATCCTGACCGCCTCCGGCGGGCCGTTCCGCGAGACCCCGCTGGCGGAGCTGGACGCCGTGACGCCGCAGCAGGCCGTGCGCCACCCCAACTGGGTGATGGGCCAGAAGATTTCCGTGGACTCGGCCACCATGATGAACAAGGGCCTGGAGCTGATCGAGGCCGCCGTGCTGTACCGGCTGCCGGCGGAGCGGCTGGACGTGGTGATCCACCCGGAAAGCGCGATCCACTCGGTCGTCGAGTACGTCGATGGCTCCATGCTGGCGCAGCTCGGCCAGCCCGACATGCGCGTGCCGATCGCCCACGCCCTGGCCTGGCCGGAGCGCTGGGAGTCCGGTGTTGGCGGGTTGGACCTGGCCGCCCTGGGCCGCTTCCGTTTCGAGGCGCCCGACGAGCGCCGCTTCCCCTGCCTGCGCCTGGCACGTTTCGCGCTGAAGCAGGGCGGGGTGCTGCCGAATGCATTGAACGCGGCGAACGAAGTCGCTGTCGAAGCGTTTCTGCAGCATCGGCTGAACTATCCGGGGATCCCCGCAGTGATCGAAGAGGTAATGGACGCCGCCGCCGGCCGTCAGGCCGGGGACGACCTGGACGGCATCCTGGCGCTGGACACCTGGGCCCGTGGCGTCGCTGCCACGGCGATCGCTGAACGTGGCCGGAGCCTGCGGCATGCCTGATATCGTCTGGTCCATCGGCGGGTTCATCCTGGCGATCGGCATCCTGGTCGCCTTCCACGAGTTCGGCCATTACTGGGTGGCACGTCGCTGCGGCGTCAAGGTGCTGCGCTTCTCGGTCGGCTTCGGGCGCCGCATCTGGAGCCGCACCTCCCGTGACGGCGTGGAATGGACGCTCTCCGCGATCCCGCTGGGCGGCTACGTCAAGATGCTCGACGAGCGCGAGGGCCCCGTGCCGGCGGAGCTGCGCGGCCAGGCCTTCAACAACGCCACGGTCGGCAAGCGCTTCCTGATCGTGGCCGCCGGGCCGGTCTTCAACTTCCTGCTGGCCATCGCCTTCTACTGGCTGGTCCTGCTGCTGGGCGTCCAGAGCATCAAGCCGATGATCGCCGCCCCGGCCGAGAAGTCCGCAGCGGCCCTGGCCGGCCTGCGGGAGGGCGATCAGGTCATCGAGGTGGACGGCGAGGCGACCCCCACCTGGATCGACCTGCGCACCGAGCTGCTGGACCAGGCCCTGGGTGGCGGCAGCCTGCCGCTGCGGGTCCAGGCCGCGGACGGCAGCCAGCGCAGCGTCCAGCTCGACCTCACGCCGGTCCGGGTGGATCCGGAATACGTCTTCGCCGACCTCGGCCTGGAGCCCTTCGAGCCGCCGATCCCGCCGGTCGTGGCGCGGCTGGTCCCGGGCGGCTCGGCCGAGGCGGCCGGCTTGAAGGCCGGCGACCATATCGTCAGCCTCGACGGCCAGCCGATCTCCGATCGCAAGCAGATGATCGCCTGGCTCAGCGCCCGGCCCGAGCAGGTGGTCAAGGTCGGCGTGCGCCGTGGGGCCGAGACCCTCGAGTTGCCGGCGATCGTCACCCGTGTCGAAGAGGGCGGGCGGGTCATCGGGCGCATCGGCGTGGAGATAGCAGCCTCCCCCGATCTGTGGCAGGATTTGCGCGCCGAAAGCCGGCGCGGACCCCTTGAGGCCGTGCCGGGTGCCGTCGAGCAAACCTGGCGCATGTCCGCGCTGACGCTGAAGATGCTGTGGCGCATGGTGCTCGGCGACGTGTCGGTGAAGAACGTCAGCGGACCCATCCAGATCGCCCAGGTGGCCGGGTACTCTGCCCAGGTCGGTCTCGTATCCTTCCTGAGCTTCCTGGCGGTGGTGAGCGTCAGCCTCGGCGTGCTCAACCTGCTGCCGGTGCCGCTGCTCGATGGCGGGCACCTGCTGTTTTACGGGATCGAGGCGATCAAGGGATCGCCGCTGTCCGAGAGGGCACAGGAGGCGGGCCAGCGGGTGGGCCTGACCTTCTTGGTGATGTTGATGGGGTTGGCGTTCTACAACGATGTGATGCGCCTGCTGAATTGAACTGCGGCACCGACTAAAAAAGAAACCAGATCAGTGAAACCGCTGAGAACGAAGAAAACGGCGCTGGCCAGCGCCATCGCGGCGCTCGTGTTGGCGGGTCAGGCCCATGCCTTCCAGCCTTTCACGATCAAGGAAATCCGGGCCGACGGCCTGGAGCGCCTCGAGATCGGCACCGTCCTGACCTACCTGCCGCTGTCGGTCGGAGACGAGCTCAACGACGCCACCTCGCGCCAGGCGATCCGCTCGCTGTACGGCTCCGGCCTGTTCCAGGACGTGCAGCTGCAGCGTGAAGCCGACGCCCTGGTGATCGTGGTCAAGGAGCGTCCCTCCATCACCAGCTTCACGATCGAGGGCAACGAGAAGATCGGCGGCGACGACCTCAAGAAGTCGCTGAAGGACCTGGGCCTGGCCGAGGGCGAACTGTTCAAGCGCGAACTGCTCGACGGCGTCGAACAGGAACTGCGCCGCCAGTACTACTCCAACGGCTACTACGACGTCGACATCAAGGCGGCCGTAACCGAGGAAGAAGGCAACCGCGTCAGCATCAAGATCGACGTGGTCGAGGGCAAGGTCACCCGCATCAAGGATATCAACCTGCTGGGCAACAAGGCTTTCGAGACCGCCGAGCTGCTCAAGCAGTTCAGCCTGGAGGGCACCCACTGGATGCCCTTCCAGAGCAGTGACAAGTACTCCAAGCAGAAGCTGGTCGGCGACCTGGAAAAGCTGCAGTCCTACTACCAGGACCGCGGCTACCTCAAGGCCAACGTCTCCTCCGTGCAGGTGGCGCTGACGCCGGAGAAGGATTCGATCTACATCACCGTCAATCTGGAAGAGGGTGAGATCTACAAGATCAAGGATCGCCGCTTCTCCGGCGAGACCATCCTCAACGAGCAGTTCCTCAATGCCCTGGTCACCACCAAGGCGGGCGACATCTTCTCGCGCAAGGAAGCCACCGACAGCGCCAACCGCATCGAGGCCGCGCTGTCCGACATCGGCTATGCCTTCGCCGAGGTCAATCCGGTTCCCGAGGTGGAAGAGGGCAGCCGCCTGGTCAGCCTCAACTACGTCGTGCAGCCGGGCAAGCGCGCCTACGTGCGCCGCATCGGCTTCAGCGGCAATCTCGGTACCAACGACGAGACCCTGCGCCGCGAAATGCGCCAGCTCGAAGCGGCGCCGTTCTCCAAGAGCGCGGTCGAGCGCTCGCGCGTGCGTCTGGCGCGCCTGCCGTTCATCGAGGACGTTGAGGTCGACACCCGCCCCGTGGCCGGTTCCGACGACCTGGTCGACATCCAGTTCAAGGTCAAGGAGCGTCCGCCCGGATCGGTGCAGTTCGGCGTCGGCTACTCCGGCGCGCAGGGCTTCCTGATCACCGGCAGCCTGACGCATACCAACTTCCTGGGCACCGGCAACCGTGTCGAGGTGTCGGCAGAGAACAACTCGATCTCCAAGGCCCTGAGCCTGTCCTGGACCGATCCTTACTTCACCGCCGACGGCATCAGCCAGACGGTGTCGGCGTTCTACCGCAGTTCCGAATCGGTGATCCGCTACAGCTCGGGCTTCAACACCAACGTGCTGGGCCTGAACCTGACCTACGGCATCCCGCTGTCGGAATTCATGACCCTGCGCGCGGGCTTCGGCCTGGACGAGACCTCGATCGAGACCTTCGCGGGCTCGTCCTCGGACGAAGTTCTGCAGTTCGTGATCAACAACGGCACGCGCTTCCTCAACTACTCGTTCCGCACCGGCATCACCTACGACACGCGCAACCGCACGTTCTTCGCGGATCGCGGCTCGTTGCACTCGCTAAGCCTCGACCTGGGCATGCCCGGCAGCGACATCGAGTTCTACAACATCAGCTACCGCGGCCAGCAGTACGTGCCGATCTACAAGGGCCTGTTCCTGGAAATGAACGGCTCCGTCGGCCTGGTGGACACCTACGACAACGGCCAGGAAGTCCCGCCCTACGAGCATTTCTTCGCCGGTGGCCCGCGCACCGTGCGTGGCTACCGCGACGGTTCGCTGGGCCCGCGCGACACGCCGTTCGATAATCCGTACGGCGGCAAATTCCGCGCCACGGCGCAGAACAACCTGGTCGTGCCGCTGCCGATCGCCAGCGATGGCAAGTCGACGCGCCTGAACCTGTTCTTCGATATCGGCCAGGTCTTCGCGCAGCCGGACGACTTCGATACCGCCCAGCTACGCCAGTCGGCGGGTATCGCGTTCTCCTGGTTCACGCCCTTCCTGGGCCTGCTCGACCTGAGCTATGCCTTCCCGCTGAATGACGAGGTAGGCGATGAAACGGATCGCTTCCAGATCCGTTTCGGCGGCGGCTTCTGAGCGCCGCAAGCTCTTTCCCGTCACTCTCATTCCATTCATAGACGAACACCGAGATCCAACGATGCGCAACCTCACCCGTATCTTCAGCGTCATGACCGTGGCTTCCGCCGTGCTGCTCGCCGCTCCGGCGATCGCTGCCGACACCAAGGTCCTCAGCATCCGCGCCGCGGAGCTGGTGCAGCAGTCGCCGCAGTTCAAGGCCGGCGCCGACAAGATCAAGGCGGAGTTCGACCGCCGCAAGAACGAGCTCGAAGCCGAAGCCAAGCGCTTCGTCGACGACGCCGAGAAGTTCAAGAAGGAGCGCGACGTCCTCTCCGCGGCCGATGCCGCCAAGCGCGAGAAGGACCTGACCACGCGCCAGCTCGACCTGCAGTACAAGCAGCGCCAGTTCCAGGAAGACTTCGCCAACCGTGATCGCCAGCTGACCACCGAGATGATGGCCAAGATCAAGGGCGTGATCGTGCAGGTGGCCAAGGAGAAGGGTGCCGACGTGGTCGTGCAGGACCCGATCTTCGCCGCGGACTCGGTGGACATCACCGCCGAGGTGCTGAAGCGCCTGCAGGCGGGCGGCGGCAAGTAAACGGTTGTTTTTCAAGGACGGCCCGCGGCTTGCCGCGGGCCGTCTGTCGTTTCCGGGAGGGGGCGTAGGCCCGTGAGACCTGCGATAATCACCGCATGACCACGTATAGCCTGGCCGACCTGGCCGCAAGATTCGGTCTGGAGCTCAAGGGGGAGGGCGGCACGCTCATCGAGGGCGTCTGCTCGTTGGATCCCGGCAAGCCGGGTTGCATCGGCTTCCTGTCCAATCCCAAGTTCCGTCCACAACTGGCGGGCACCCGCGCTGCCGCCGTCATCGTCGGCCCGCGCGATGCCGCGTCCATGACCACCCCCGGGCTCGTCGCCAAGGACCCGTACCTGGCGTATGCGCGCCTGGCCGTACTGTTCGATCCGGACCGCGAATTCGCCGCCGGCATCCAGGCCGGTGCCCAGGTATCGCCGCAGGCCAGGCTCGCCGCCGGCGTGCATGTCGGCTACAACGCCGTGGTTGAAGCCGGCGCGGAGCTGGGCGAGGGCGTCTATATTGGCCCTGGCTGCATCGTCGGCCGCGATGCCGTTATCGGCCCTGGCACTCGCCTGGTGGCGCAGGTCCACATCGGTGCGCGCGTGCGCATCGGCAGCCGCTGCACGCTGCAGCCGGGTGCCGTGATCGGCTCGCGCGGCTTCGGCAATGCCCGCGGTCCCCAGGGTTGGGAAGAAGTACCTCAGCTCGGCACCGTGGTCATCGGCGACAACGTCGAGATTGGCGCCAACACCTGCATCGACCGCGGCGCGATCGAGGACACCGTGATCGGCAATGGCGTGCGCCTGGACAACCTGATCCAGATCGCGCACAACTGCCGCATCGGTGAGCACACCGCCATCGCCGCCTGCACCGGCATCGCCGGCAGCACCACGGTGGGTGCGCGCTGCCTGATCGGTGGCGCCGTGGGCATGGCCGGGCATCTCGTCATCGCCGACGACGTGGTCATCCTGGGCCGCGGCATGGTCACCAATTCCATTACCGAAAAGGGCGTCTACGGCTCCGGCCTGCCGCTCAGCGACGCGCGCGAATGGCGCAAGACCGTCGCTCGTATCCGGCGCCTGGCGCGCTTTGAGGAGCGGTTGCGCGGGGTCGAGCGCCAACTGCAACTCACCCCGGGGGAACAGGACAATGACACCCACGAATCTTGATATCCGCGAAATCCTCAAGCTGCTGCCGCACCGTTATCCCTTCCTGCTGGTGGATCGCGTGCTGTCGATCGACGCCGAGGCCGGGACCTTGGTGGCGCTGAAGAACGTCACCTACAACGAGAATTTCTTCCCGGGCCATTTCCCCGGGCTGCCGACCATGCCCGGGGTACTGCAGCTTGAGGCGATGGCCCAGGCCTGTGGCCTGCTGGCGGTGATGCGCTCCGGACTGCGCTGCGATTCCGGCTACATCCTGTATTTCGCCGGCATCGACAACTGCCGCTTCAAGCGCCCGGTGGTGCCCGGTGACCAGCTGACCTTCCATATCCGCCTGGACAAGCACAAGCGCGACCTGTGGAAGTTCTGCGCCCAGGCCAAGGTTGGCGACGAGCTGGCTTGCGAGGCCGACATGATCTGCGTGCTGAAGAACGCCGGCCGCGATACCGGGAGCGATTGATGACCTCGAAAATCCATCCCACCGCCATCGTCGACGCCGATGCGCGGCTGCATCCTTCCGTTGAAGTCGGTCCCTATACGGTCATCGGGCCGGGCGTGGAGATCGGTGAAGACACCTGGATCGGCCCGCACGTGGTGCTGCGTGGCCCGCTGAAGATCGGCCGTAACAACCGCATCTTCCAGTTCAGCTCCATCGGCGAGATCTCGCAGGACAAGACGGCCCGCTACGACGATGCCACTTCGGTGGAGATCGGCGACGGCAACACCATCCGCGAGTACGTGACGATCCAGCGCGGCACGCTCAAGGACACCGGCATCACGCGCGTCGGCAACGACAACTGGATCATGGCCAACGTCCATATCGCGCATGACTGCGTGGTGGGCTCGCACACCATCCTGGCCAACGGCACGACCCTGGCCGGGCATATCACCATCGAGGACTATGCCGGCCTCGGCGGCTATACGCTGGTGCACCAGTTCTGCCGCGTCGGTGCCCATGCCTTCACCGGCGGCGGCACCGTGGTGCTGCGCGACCTGCCGCCCTTCGTCATTGCCGAAGGCCAGCCGGCCCGTCCGCGCGGCATCAACAGCGAAGGCCTCAAGCGTCGCGGCTTCACCGCCGAGCAGATTGACCAGATCAAGGACGCCTACAAGCTGATCTACATGTCCGGCGCGATCATGGCCGAGGTCAAGGAAAAGCTCGCCGAGATGGCGAAGACCTCCGAGCACGCCGGCCAGACGCTGCACTTCATCGAAACCTCCAAGCGTTCACTGTCGCGCTAGGGCCGGGTCGCCGATGCGTATCGCGCTGGTGGCGGGCGAGCTGTCCGGGGATATCCTCGGCGCCGCCATTGTCCGGTCCCTGAAGCAGCGCTATCCGCAGGCGCAAATCTACGGGGTGACCGGCCCACGCATGGTGGCGGCCGGCTGCGAGACCATTGCTTCCATCGAGGTACTGTCGGTGATGGGCATCGCCGAGGTCATCCCGGCGCTGCCGCGGCTGTTCCGCCTGCGCGCGGCGCTGCTGCGTCGCTTCCTGCAGGACCGCCCGGACGTGGTGATCGGCATCGACGCGCCCGACTTCAACCTGGGCCTGGAGCGACGCCTGCGCGAGCGTGGCCTCAAGACCGTGCATGTGGTCAGCCCTTCGGTCTGGGCCTGGCGGCAGGGGCGGGTGAAGACCATCGCCCGCTCGGTGGACCGCATGCTCTGCCTGTTTCCGTTCGAGCCGAAGTTCTACGCCGAGCATGGCGTGCCCGCCGACTACATCGGCCATCCGCTGGCCGACGAGCTGGATGATTCCGTGACGCCGGAGGCGGCGCGCGCCGAACTTGGCCTGCCAACGGCTGGTCCGCTGGTGGCGATACTGCCCGGTAGCCGCGGCTCCGAGCTGAAGTACCTGGGTGAGCCCTTCGCGCAAGCGGCCAGGCTGCTGGCACAGAAGCACCCCGGCATCCGCTTCGTCACCCCGGTGGCCAAGCCCAAGCTGCGCGCCGGCCTGGAGCAGGTGATCCGGGATCACGCGCCCGGCCTGGACTGGACCGTCGTCGAGGGCCGCTCCCGCGAGTGCATGCGCGCGGCCGATGCCGTGATGCTGGCTTCGGGTACCGCCACGCTGGAATGCCTGCTGCTGGGTCGGCCGATGGTGGTGGCCTACCGCGGTGCAGCGTTCACGGCCTGGCTGATGCTCAAGGCCGGCCTGCTGAAGACGCGCTATATCAGCCTGCCGAACCTGCTGTCGGCCGAGCCGACCGTCACCGAACTGCTGCAGGAAGCCGCCAGCCCGGAGCGACTGGCCGAAGAGGTCGGCCTGCTGCTGGCCGACGGCGAGCCGCGCCGCCGCCAGCTGGCCCAGTTCCACGCCGTGCGCACGGAGCTGCGCCGTGATGCCGCGGGGCGGGCGGCCGACGCCATCGCCGGCCTGCTGGCCGCCCGCAGCGCTTAGAATCGGGCCATGCCGCGCCGGGTCGCCATTTCCAGCTATACCCATGCCTTCGTCGCTGGCGTGGACGAAGCCGGGCGCGGCTGCCTGGCCGGGCCGGTCTACGCCGCGGCGGTGATCCTCGACGCGGGCCACGGCATCCGCGGCCTGGACGACTCCAAGCAGCTCACGGCACTACAGCGCGAGAACCTGTTCGACCTGATCCAGCGCCGCGCCGTGGCCTTTGCCATCGCCCGCGCCGAGGTCGACGAGATCGAGCGACTCAACATCCTGCATGCCTCGATGCTGGCCATGCAGCGCGCGGTGGAGATGCTCAGTCCCGCTGCGCAGCACTGCCTGATCGACGGCAACCGCCTGCCGCCGATGCTGCCCTGCAGCGCCGAGGCGGTGGTGGAGGGCGATGCCATCCACTCACCGATCATGGCGGCATCGATCCTGGCCAAGGTGGCGCGTGACCGCGAGATGCAGCGCCTGGACACCGAATACCCCGGCTACGGTTTTGCGAAGCACAAGGGCTACGGTACGCCGGATCATCTCCAGGCCCTGCGCCGCCAGGGGCCCAGCGTCATCCATCGCATGGGCTTCGCCCCTTGTGCTCAACCTGACCTGTTTGCGGGCGGTGCCGCATGAGCGGCTTCGTCCATCTGCGCCTGCACACCGAGTTTTCGCTGACCGACGGCATCGTTCGCGTGGAGCCGCCCAAGCGCAAGGGTGGCGGCGTGGGTGCCACGCTGACCTCGCGTGCCGCCGAACTGAAATTTCCTGCCATCGCCGTTACGGACATCAACAACCTGTTCGCGATGGTGAAGTTCTACAAGTCGGCGGAGGGCGCCGGCATCAAGCCGGTGATCGGCGCCGACATCCGGCTGGAAGAACGCACCGTTGGTGACGCGCCGGAGCGCCTGACGCTGCTGGTGCAGAGCGACGCCGGCTACCGCAACCTCACCAAGCTGATCTCGCTGGCCTACACCGAGGGCCAGGCGCGTGGCATGCCCCTGGTCAAGCGCGAGTGGCTGGCGCCACATGCCGAGGGGCTGATCGCGTTGACCGGGCGTGACGGCAGCTGCTTCCGCGCCGCCGCCGGCGACCAGGTGGAAACAGCCAAGGCCGCGCTGGGCGAGTTGTCCGCGATCTTCCCGCAGCGCCTGTACCTGGAGATCAGCCGCTGCCAGCGTCCCGGCGATGAAGAGTGGGTGCAGGCCGCCTGCGCGCTGTCACGGCACCTGCAGTTGCCGCTGGTGGCCACCAACGACGTGCGCTTCCTGTCGCGCAACGAGTTCGACGTGCACGAGGCGCGCGTCTGCATCTCGCAGGGCCGCGTGTTGGGCGACGACAAGCGCCCTCGCGACTTCACGCCGGAGCAGTACCTGAAATCCGCCGAAGAGATGCAGGCCTTGTTCGCCGACATCCCCGAGGCGATCGAGAACACGCTGCAGATCGCGCGGCGCTGCACGCTGACGCTGAAGTTCGCGCCGCCGTATCACCTGCCGAACTTCCCCGTGCCGGAAGAGCACGACACCAACACCTGGCTGCGCAAGGTGTCGGAGGACGGACTGAAGCGTCGCTTCACCGAGATCGTCCTGGCCAAGCCCGAGGAAGAGTACTGGCAGCGGCTCGATTATGAGCTGGGCATCATCGAGAAGATGGGCTTTGCCGGTTACTTCCTGGTGGTGGCCGACTTCATCGAGTGGGCCAAGACCCATGGCTGCCCGGTGGGGCCGGGCCGTGGCTCGGGTGCCGGCTCGCTGGTGGCCTATGCCACTGGCATCACCGACCTGGACCCGCTGCCCTACAACCTGCTGTTCGAGCGCTTCCTGAATCCGGAGCGCGTGTCGATGCCGGACTTCGACGTCGACTTCTGCATGGACAACCGCGACCGCGTGATCGAGTACGTCACGCACAAGTACGGCCGTCCGCATGTGGGCCAGATCATCACCTACGCCACCATGGCCGCGCGTGGCGTGATCCGCGACGTGGCGCGCGTGATGGGCCATGGCTACGGCTTCGGCGATCGTATTTCCAAGCTGGTGCCGGGCACGCCGGGCGCCACGCTGGTGGATGCGCTGGACACGGTGCCGGAACTCAAGGGCCTGTACGACACCGACGAGGAAGTGAAGGCGGTGGTGGACCTGGGCCTGGCGCTGGAAGGCACCACGCGCGGCGTCGGCGTGCATGCCGGTGGCGTGGTGATCGCGCCCCAACCGCTGACCGACTATGCCCCGCTATTCTGCGAACCGGGTGGTGCGGGCATGCGCACCCAGTTCGACATGAAGGATCTCGAGGTTGTGGGCCTGGTGAAGTTCGACTTCCTCGGCCTGAAGACGCTGACGGTGATCCAGGAAGCGGTCAATACCATCG
This sequence comes from Pseudomonadota bacterium, assembly GCA_052035235.1. GTDB lineage: Bacteria > Pseudomonadota > Gammaproteobacteria > Nevskiales > Nevskiaceae > Solimonas_A. Next base: position 83,244 of record JBPOHT010000026.1, read on the forward strand.
TGCGCCAGCACGGCAAGCCGCTGGACATGCTGGCCCTGCCGCTGGACGACCAGGAAACCTTCCGCAGGATCTACCAGAGCGGCGAGTCCTCGGCGGTGTTCCAGATGGAATCCCCAGGCATGCAGAAGGCCAGCCGCGACCTCAAGCCGGACTGCTTCGAGGACATCATCGCCCTGGTGTCGCTGTACCGCCCGGGCCCGATGGAGAACATCCCGACCTTCTGCGAGAACAAGCGCGACACCAGCAAGATCGAGTACCTGCATCCCGAGATGGAACTGGTGCTGCAGCCCACCTACGGCATCTTCGTGTACCAGGAACAGGTCATGCAGATGTCGCAGCGCCTGGCCGGCTATACGCTGGGCGGCGCCGACCTGCTGCGTCGCGCCATGGGCAAGAAGATCCGCGCCGAGATGGAGAAGCAGCGCGAGATATTCACCACCGGCGCCACCGGTCGCGGCATCGACGGCGAGGTTGCCAGCAAGGTCTTCGACCTGATGGCCAAGTTCGCGGACTACGGCTTCAACAAGTCGCACGCCGCGGCCTACGCCCTGGTCAGCTATCACACCGCCTGGCTCAAGGCGCATTACCCGGCCGAGTTCATGGCGGCGGTGCTGTCCTGCGAAATGCAGCACACCGACTCCGTCGTGCTGATGCGTGACGAATGCCTGCGCATGGGCCTGGAGATGATCCCGCCCGACATCAACCGCAGCTTCTATCGCTTCACCGTGCCCGGCCCGAACCAGATCCTCTATGGCATGGGTGCCATCAAGGGCGTGGGCGAGGCGGCGCTGGAAGGCATCGTGGCCGAGCGCGAGAAGAACGGCGAATTCCGCGACCTGTTCGACTTCTGCCGCCGCATCGACCTGAAGAAGGCCAACAAGCGCGTGCTCGAGGCCCTGATCTATTCCGGCGCGCTCGACGGCTTCGGCCTCAACCGGCCGTCGCTGCTGGCCTCGCTGCCCAAGGCCCTGGGCCTGGCGGAAAAAGCGGCACAGTCGGCGGACAGCGGCCAGGTGGACCTGTTCGGCCTGGGCGGTAGCAGTTCCACGCCCGTCGAGCGTATCGAGCCGCCCGAGGAGGTACAGGACTGGCTCAAGCGCGAGAAGCTGGCGCACGAGCGCGACACCCTCGGGTTCTACCTTTCCGGGCACCCCATCGATGCCTACCAGGAGATCATCGAGCAGGTCTGCACCGATCGCATGCGGCCGCTGATCGAGCAGTACGCCAAGCCGCCCGTGGTCGGCGCGGACGGTAAGGTCCAGTTCCAGCCGCGCCAGAAGGTCATGTTCGCCGCCTGGGTCACGGACGTGCGCTTCTTCAAGGGCGATAAGACCGCCGACGGCAAGAGCGGGCGCGCCAGCTACAAGATCACCGTCGACGACCAGACGGCACAGTTGTCCACCTGGATCGACGTCGATGCCTGGCCCCACCTGCAGCCGGTGGTCAAGCTCGACGGCCTGGTGTTCGTGATCGCCGAGATCGGCGCCTCGCCGCCCCGGGAGGGGCGTGAATCCGAGCCGCGCATGTACCGGCCGGAGTTCTTCTCGCTGTCGGACATCATGCGTGACTACCCGGTAAAGCTGGCCCTGGAGTGGGGCAAGCCGGTGTCCGACGTGCAGGTGCTGCACAAGGCGCTGAAGCCCAACATGAAGGGCACGGTCGGAATGGTCGTGCACTACCGGAACGGGCGGCAGGCCTGCATCCTGGACCTGGCGGCCGACTGGAAGCTGCGCCTGGATGAAAATTGCCTGACCTCCGTGCAGCAGATTGCCGGCCCGGACTGCGTTAAAGTGACGTACAAGCGATATGCACCCCCCGTGACCGAGCGCCGCTTTGATCGCGCGTTTTCCGGTGGCGGGGGCGGAGACGACGAATAATCGGGGCTGGGGGTTGGGGGTGGGACTGGGGAGTCGCGAAAGCGTAAGCTTTCGGCCCCAGTCCCCAGCCCCAGCCCCCGGTTCGACGGACCGAACATGAACCTGAACTATCTGGATTTCGAGCAACCGATTGCCGAACTGCAGCAGAAGATCGAAGAGCTGCGTTTTGCCACCTCCGGCAGCGGTGTCAACCTCACCGAGGAGATCGCCCGGCTCGACCTCAAGAGCCGCGAGCTGACCGAGCAGATCTTTGCCAACCTGACTCCCTGGCAGGTGGCCCAGCTGGCGCGCCATCCCCAGCGCCCCTATGCGCTGGACTACATCAAGACGCTCTTCACCGAATGGGAAGAGCTGCACGGCGACCGCCACTATGCCGATGACCCGAGCATCGTCAGCGGCGTGGCCCGCCTGGAAGGTCGCGCCGTCTGCGTGATCGGCCAGCAGAAGGGTCGCGATGCCAAGGAGCGCGTCTACCGCAACTTCGGCATGCCCAAGCCCGAGGGCTACCGCAAGGCGCTGCGCATCATGAAGCTGGCGGAGAAGTTCAACCTGCCGGTGCTCACCTTCATCGACACCCCGGGTGCCTACCCGGGCATCGGTGCCGAGGAGCGCAACCAGTCCGAGGCCATCGCCCGCAACCTGTTCGAGCTGTCGCGCCTGCGCACGCCGGTGCTGGCCACCGTGACGGGCGAGGGTGGTTCCGGCGGCGCGCTGGCCATCGGCGTGGCCGACCACGTGATGATGCTCCAGTACAGCATCTACTCGGTGATCTCCCCGGAAGGCTGCGCCTCGATCCTGTTCAAGGACGCCGGCCGTGCGCCGGAGGCGGCCGAGGCCATGCGCATCACCTCGCGCGACCTGTTCCAGCACAAGCTGGTGGACGAGGTCGTGAGCGAGCCGCTGGGCGGCGCCCACCGCGACCCGGCGGCGATGATGAACACGCTCAAGCAGAAGCTCATCGCCAACCTCGAGCGCCTGCGCCACACCCCGATGCCGCAGCTGCTGGCCAACCGCTACCAGCGCCTGATGTCCTACGGCGCACACGACCGGCTCAACTGAGTCCCGCCGTGAGCCCCCCGCTGCGGCTGCCTGCGTTGCCGCAGCTGCCGCGGGGAGCGCGCTACTGGGTGGCCTACAGCGGCGGCTGCGATTCGGCCGCGCTGCTGCAGTTGCTGGCCCAGGCGGCACCGCGCCGCCTGCGTGCGGTTCACGTTCACCACGGCCTGCAGCCGGCGGCGGATGGCTGGCCCGCCCATTGCCGCCGCTACTGCCGCCGCCTCGGCATCCCCCTGACCCTGTGCCGGGTCGAGGTGGACCGCAAGCACCCGGGCGGCCTGGAAGCTGCCGCCCGCGAGGCCCGCTACGATGCCCTGCGGGCACTGATGAGCCCCGGGGATTGCCTGGTGACCGCCCATCACCGGGACGACCAGGCCGAAACCCTGTTGCTGCGCCTGATGCGCGGCACCGGCGTCACCGGCATGGCCGGCATGGCGTCGCTGGCGCCCTTCGGCCCCGGCCAGCTCTGGCGCCCGCTGCTGGATGTACCCCGCCAAGCCCTGCGCGAGCACGCCCTTGGCCAGGGTCTGGAGTGGGTCGAGGACCCCCAGAACCGTGACCCGGCCTATGCCCGCTCCTGGCTGCGCCGCGAGGTGATGCCGCGGCTGCAGCAGCGCTGGCCGCAGGCCACCGAGAGCCTGGCGCGGTTCTCGCGCCACGCCGCCGAGGCCAACGGCCTGTTGGCCGAGCTGGCGCAGGCCGACCTGCAGGCGGCCCGCCAGGATGGGGGGCTTTCGATCGCGGCGATCCAGGGGCTTTCGGCGCCGCGCCGCAACAACCTGCTGCGCCATTGGCTGGCCGCCGGTGGCCTGCCGCCGCCGGCCGACCTGCTGGAGCGGATCGGACTCGAATTGCTGGCGGCGCGCCCCGATGGTGCCCCGCGGCTGCGCCACGGCCAGGCCGAGCTGCGTCGCTACCGTGACCGGCTGTATCGGCTGCCGCTGCTGCCGCCCCCGCCCAAGGGCGTGGAACTGGCCTGGACGCGGCGGCGAGAGCTGGAGCTGCCGGCCGGTTGCGGGCGGCTGGTCCTGCCGCGCGCCAGTTCCCGGCCGCTGACCGTGCGCTTTGCGGCGGGCGGCGAGGAATTGCGCCCGGCCGGCGCCAGACACCACCGCAGCCTCAAGAACCTGTTCCAGGAAGCCGGCGTGCCGGTCTGGATCCGGCAGCGTACGCCCTTGATCTGGCAGGGGCGGGAGCTGCTGGCCGTGGCCGACTTCTGGCGTGCCGAAGGAGCGCCGGAAGTGGCCTGGCGTCACGAAATTCCGGGTGTTCCTGAACAACTTTGTCGCGTGGAACATTGAGAGGGGGAGGGTCAGCCTGTAAAATCCCTCAAACTCCCTGCCCGATGATTCCCATGCCCGACGCGCCGCAGCAGACGCGATTCATTTTTGTAACCGGGGGCGTGGTGTCCTCTCTTGGCAAAGGCATTGCTGCCGCCAGCCTGGGCGCGATCCTCGAATCGCGCGGTCTCAAGGTCCACATGATCAAGCTGGACCCCTACATCAACGTCGATGCGGGGACCATGAGCCCGTTCCAGCACGGCGAGGTCTTCGTCACCGAAGACGGCGCCGAGACGGACCTTGACCTTGGACACTACGAGCGCTTCCTGCGTGGCAAGACCACGCGCTACTCCAACCTGACCACCGGCCAGGTCTACCGCAACGTGCTCGAGAAAGAGCGCCGCGGCGACTACCTGGGCAAGACGGTGCAGGTGATCCCGCACATCACCGATGAAATCCAGCAGGGCATCCGCAAGGGCGCCGCCGGCTGCGATATCTGCATCGTCGAGATCGGCGGCACCGTGGGCGACATCGAGTCGCTGCCGTTCATCGAGGCGATCCGCCAGATGGGGCACGAGCTGGGCCGCAAGAACGCCCTGTTCATGCACCTGACGCTGGTGCCCTACGTGAAGGCCTCCGGCGAGCTCAAGACCAAGCCGACGCAGCACTCCGTGAAGGAACTGCGCGGCATCGGCATCCAGCCCGACGTGCTGCTGTGCCGTTCCGAGCGCACCCTGCCGGACTCCGAGCGTCGCAAGATCGCGCTGTTCACCAACGTGCCCTACCAGGCCGTCATCGCCGCGATCGACCTCGACGACATCTACAAGATTCCTGCCTGGCTCAACCAGCAGGGCCTGGACCAGCTGGTGGTCGAGCACTTCGGCCTGGAGCTGCGCAAGCCCGACCTGTCGGCCTGGGACTGGCTGGTGGAAGCCCGCGGCAAGACCGACCTGGACGTGCAGGTGGCCATGGTCGGCAAGTACGTGGACCTGGCCGACGCCTACAAGTCGCTGAACGAAGCGCTGGCCCACGCCGGTCTGCACACCGCCACCCGCGTCAAGATCCGCTACATCGAGTCCGAGGCCATCGAGACCCAGGGCGTGCGCCTGCTGCAGGGCATGGATGCGATTCTGGTGCCGGGCGGCTTCGGCGAGCGCGGCGTGGAGGGCAAGATCGCCGCCGCGCGCTACGCCCGCGAGAACAACATCCCGTACCTGGGCATCTGCCTGGGCATGCAGGTGGCGGTGATCGAGTATGCGCGCAACGTCTGCAACCTCGGCAGCGCGCACTCCACCGAGTTCAACCCGCACAGCCCGCACCCGGTGATCGGCCTGATCACCGAGTGGCGCGACGCCACCGGCTCCGTGCACCAGCGCAGCAACCAGACCGGCAAGGGCGGCACCATGCGCCTGGGCGTGCAGTCCTGCCGCCTCAAGGCCGGTTCCAAGGCGCGCGCGCTGTACAACGCCGAGGTGATCTCGGAGCGCCACCGCCACCGCTACGAGTTCAACAACAACTACAAGCAGATCCTGTCCGACAACGGACTGGACCTGGTGGCCGAGTCGGCCGAGAACGAGCTGGTCGAGATGATCGAGCTGCCGAACCACCCGTTCTACCTGGCCTGCCAGTTCCACCCGGAGTTCACCTCCACGCCGCGCGATGGCCACCCGCTGTTCGAGGGCTTCATCCGTGCCGCCCGTGAGCACCACATCGCCAACCAGTCCAGCCAGCCGGGCAGCGTCAGCCCCGCCAAAGTCGCCTAAGGGGCTCCTGATATGAAACTCTGCGGACGCGAGATCGGTCTCGACCAGCCCCTGTTCCTGATTGCCGGCCCGGATACCCTGGAGTCCCAGGACCTGGCCCTGGAAGTGGCCGGCCACATCAAGCCGATCGCCGACAAGCTCGGCATCCTGTACATCTTCAAGGGCAGCTTCGACAAGGCCAACCGCAGCTCGCACAAGAGCTACCGCGGCCCGGGCCTCGAAGGCGGCCTGAAGATCATGGAAGAGGTGAAGAAGCAGATCGGCGTGCCGGTGCTGACCGACGTGCACGAGGACACGCCGCTGGGCGAGGTCGCCTCCGTCATCGACGTGATCCAGACCCCGGCCTTCCTCTGCCGCCAGACCAATTTCATGCAGAGCGTGGCCAAGACCGGCCGGCCGATCAACGTCAAGAAAGGCCAGTTCATGTCGCCCTGGGAGATGGGCAACGTCATCGAGAAGATGACCGCCGTCGCCCCGCACCAGTTCATGCTCTGCGAGCGTGGTTTCAGCTTCGGCTACAACAACCTGGTCGCCGACATGCGCGGCTTGGCCATCATGCGCAAGTATGCCCCCGTGGTGTTCGACGGCACGCACACCGTGCAGTTGCCGGGCGGGCAGGGCAATGCCTCCGGCGGCATGCGCGAGATGATCCCCGTGCTGGCCCGCGCCGCCATCGGTGCCGGCGTTTCCGGCCTGTTCCTGGAAACCCACCCGGACCCGGATTCCGCCCTCTGCGACGGCCCCAACTCGCTGCCGCTGAAGCTCATCGGCAACCTGCTGGAGACGCTGGTGGAACTGGACCGCGTGGTCAAGAAGAGCGGCTTGCTCGAGAAGCAGCTCGGCGCCTGAGGTTTGTCTGACGGATCATTTATCCGTGTGGCAGCTTGATGCAGACCTTCCATCTCGCGAGGGGTGATTGTGGCGTGTGCGGCCACGACGATGTGCTGTTCGGCGAACGCCTGCAGGACGGCGAGATATTCTTTGTCTGCCCTGCCTGTTGTGCGGCAGGCACGGATCCGCCACTGCGATTGGACGATTACATTCCGCTCGATTGCGCCGCCTCGGTGATAAATCTGGCGCCCGGTGGATGGTGTATCGCTTCAGAGCAGGCCATACGGCGCAGCAGGCTTTCGGCATTCCTGGGGGCATCGGCTGCAGTCGGGTACCAGAGCATCCTGGGCCCCGGCACCGGATTCATGCCCCAGAACTCGTAGGGCGGGAGCATCCCGCCTTCCGCGCATGGCGGGATGCTCCTGCCCTACTATCTGGTGCTCCGGCACCAGGTCCGAGCAAGCTCGACACCCGTGGATAAGCGCGAATACCTGCAGCGACCGGAAAAAGAGGCGATGCGTGCCCTGCCGCCTTTTCCCGCGCTGCCACTGACCCAGATCATCCTCCTTCAGGACGAAGATCAGGTGCGTCACGCAGAAGCTGAAATCATGAAGGTTTCCTGCGTGGGCTTCGATACCGAGAGCAAGCCGGTGTTCCTGGCCAACCAGCCCAAATCCGGCCCGCATCTCCTGCAGATCGCCACGCAGCAGCAGGCATTCCTCTGTCGTCCTGATTTCGTCGCGGGGGTCGCACTGTTTCGTCGGGTCATCGAATCCGAAGCCATAGCGAAAGTGGGGTTCGGACTCAAGTCGGACCGGGGAGCCCTCCAGAGGGCTTTCGGTGCGCGCTTGCGCAATAGCATCGAGCTTTCGACTGCGGTGCAGCGGCTGGGCTTCCGCGACAAGATCGGGCTGCAGATGGCCGTCGCGGTGGTGCTGGGCCAGTATCTCCAGAAATCCAAGAAGGTCACCACGTCGAACTGGGCGGCGAAGACGCTCTCGGATGCCCAGTTGCTCTACGCGGCGAACGATGCGTTTGCCAGTCTGCAGGTGCACCTGGCCCTTGAAGAAAAGGCAGGCCGGTAGGGCTTCCCTGAGGTTCGCCGCAGGCTGCAAAACCCACGCGTGGCAGGCCCTGCGGCGCATCCACTACAATATCGCCCAAAATTCGGCACCCACCTGAACTGATCGAGCGCCCATGTCCCACATCGTCGAAGTCACCGCCCTTGAAATCATCGACTCCCGCGGCAATCCGACCGTGGAGGCCGAGGTCGTCCTGGATTCCGGCGCCCGTGGCCGCGCCGCGTCGCCGTCCGGTGCCTCCACCGGCAGCCGCGAGGCCGTGGAACTGCGTGACGGCGCTCCCAAGAAGGGCAAGGCCCGCTACCTGGGCAAGGGCGTGCTGAAGGCCGTGAAGAACGTCGAGGGCGAGATCGCCCAGGCCGTGCTGGGCCTGGACGCGCAGGACCAGGGCCTGGTCGACCGCACCATGATCGAGCTGGACGGCACCGACAACAAGGCCCGCCTGGGCGCCAACGCGATCCTGGCCGTGTCGCTGGCCGCCGCCAAGGCCGCCGCCGCCGAGAACTACCTGCCGCTGTACCGCCACCTGGGTGGCATCTCCAGCGTGACCCTGCCGGTGCCGATGATGAACGTCATCAACGGCGGCGCCCACGCCGACAACAACGTCGACATCCAGGAATTCATGATCCTGCCGGTCGGCGCCAAGAGCTTCTCCGAGGCCATGCAGTGGGGCGCCGAGGTGTTCCACACCCTCAAGGGCGTGCTCAAGGCCCGCAAGCTGAATACCGCCGTCGGCGACGAGGGTGGCTTCGCCCCCGACCTGCCGTCCAACGTGGCGGCGCTCGACGTGCTGCTGCAGGCCATCGAGAAGGCCGGCTACAAGCCGGGCAAGGACATCTATCTGGGCCTGGACGTGGCTTCCACCGAGTTCTACGCCAAGGGCAAGTACACCCTGCACGGCGAGGGCAAGAGCTACACCTCCGAGCAGTTCGCCGACTTCCTGGCCGGCATCTGCGCCAAGTACCCGGTCATCTCGATCGAGGACGGCTGCGCCGAGGGTGACTGGAAGGGCTGGAAGTACCTGACCGAGAAGCTGGGCAACAAGGTGCAGCTGGTGGGCGACGACCTGTTCGTGACCAACACCAAGATCCTGGCCGAGGGCATCATCCGCGGCACCGCCAACTCGATACTGATCAAGCCCAACCAGATCGGCACCCTGACCGAGACCCTGGAAGCCATCCAGATGGCCACCGACGCCGGCTATACCAGTGTCGTGTCGCACCGCTCCGGCGAGACCGAGGACGCCACCATCGCCGACATCGCGGTGGGCACCACGGCCACCCAGATCAAGACCGGCTCCCTGTGCCGCTCGGACCGCATGGCCAAGTACAACCAGCTGCTGCGCATCGAGCGTGAGCTCGGCAAGCGCGCCCGCTACCCGGGTGCTGGCGCTTTTCCCGTGGTGCTGTAAGCTAAGGTAATGAACAACCGTGTCGCCATTGCGGTTCTCGCCCTGATGTTGACGGGGCTGCAATGGCGGCTGTGGGTTGCTGACGGCGGTGTGGCTCACACCCACCGCCTGAAGTCCCAGGTGCAGGCACAGCAGGAAGAGAACTCCAAGCTGAGGGCGCGCAACGCCGCCCGCGATGCCGAGGTCCGCGACCTGGGCACCGGTACCGCCGCCATCGAGGCGCGCGCACGCACCACCCTGGGCATGATCAAGTCGAACGAGACCTTCTATCTCGTGGTCTCGCAGTAAGCCGCACCCAGCCGCTGTGAATTCCAAGGAGCGTTACTGGGCCGTGCTTCCTGCCGCCGGCGGCGGCACACGCATGGGCTCGGCCCGTCCCAAGCAGTACCTGCCCCTGAGGGGCCGCTCCCTGATCGAATGGAGCCTGGCGCCCTTCGTCGAGTCCGAATGGATCGATGGCGTGGTGGTGGTGCTGGCCCGCAACGACACCGAGTTCCAGCGCCTGCCGATCGCCCGCCATCCCCGTATCGTCACCACCATCGGCGGCTCCGCCCGCGCCGAGTCGGTGCTGGCGGGCCTGGAGACGGTGGCCCGGCGCACGGCCGCCTTCAGCGAGGTCTATGCCCTGGTGCACGACGCCGCGCGCCCTTGCGTGGCCTGGAACGACATCGAGAAGCTCTGTGAAGAAGCGGCCGACGAGCAGGGCGGCCTGCTGGCGCTGCCGGTCAGCGACACCTTGAAGCAGGCGCGCAAGGGCAAGGTCGCAGCCACCGTGGACCGTGAGTCCATGTGGCGTGCCCAGACACCCCAGCTGTTCCGGCTGGACCTGCTGATGCAGTCCCTGCGCGTCTGCAACGAGCGCGGCCTGACGGTCACCGACGAGGCCAGTGCCATGGAGTGCGCCGGCTACGAGCCGCGCCTGGTGCGCGGCCGCGAGAGCAACATCAAGGTGACCTACCCCGAAGACCTGCCGCTGGCCGAATTCTGGCTGGAGCAACAGGAGAGCAGTCCTTGAACATCCGTATCGGCCATGGCTTCGACGCGCACCGCATTGAGGCGGGCGAGGGCGTCCATCTCGGTGGCGTCCATATCCCCTGCGCCTGGCGCATCATCGCCCACTCCGACGGCGACGTGATGATCCATGCGCTCTGCGACGCCCTGCTGGGCGCCATCGCCGGCGGCGACATCGGCAAGCTGTTCCCCGACACGGACTCGCAGTTCAAGGGCATCGACAGCCGCCGCCTGCTGGCCGAGGTCATGCGCCGCGTGCGCGAGGCCGGCTACGGTGTGGTCAACGCCGACCTGACCCTGATCGCCCAGGTGCCGCGCGTCTCGCCGCATACCCTGGCCATGCGCCAGAACCTGGCGGCGGACCTGGGCGTGGACCTCGGCTGCGTCAACGTCAAGGCCACTACCAACGAAGAAATGGGGCATATCGGCCGCAAGGAAGGCATCGCGGCGCATGCCGTGGTGCTGCTGGCCGCCGCCTAGTTTCCAGCCTCGGCCTGCCGCGCCTCGATCTCGTAGCGATTGTCCCAGTAGGCCCGCCCGCCCCGGCGCCAGGCGTCCCAGGACGCCCACAGGTACAGCAGCGGAAACAGCAGGCCCCAGCGCTCGTACTGCCGCACATGCACCAACTCGTGGGCCAGGGTGCGCTCCATCGCCTCGGCGTCGCGCGCCAGCACCAGGTGCCCGATGGTGATGGCCCCGACCCAGCCTCGTGCCAACACCCAGCCGCTGAGGCCGCCATGGGCGAACAGCGCGCCGGTGGCCCCCAGGCGTCGCCACTGCCAGCCGCCCCCCAGCAGGGCCGGCAGGGCCAGCAGCAGGCCCGCCAGGGTCCAGGGCAGGGGCCAGGCCAGGCGGAGCAGGGCCCGCCCCAGAGGGATCATGCCGGGCCGCCGCGGCGTCGCAGCAGCGCGTAGACCGCCCCGGTGCCGCCGTCCACCTGACGGGCGGAGCAGAAGGCCAGCACGTCGCGGCGCTTGCGCAGCCAGCCGTCGAGCAGGCTCTTGATCACCGGGCCGGAATTGGGCGAGCCGTTGCCCTTGCCGTGGATGATCCGGACACAGCGCAAGTCCTGGTCCTGGCACAGGGCCAGGAACTGGCTGACGGCCTCCCTGGCGCGGTCGCGATTCAGGCCGTGCAGGTCCAGTTCCTTCTCGATCCGGTACTGGCCCCGTCGCAGCTTGCGGAACACGCTGTCCTGGATGCCGTCGGCCCGGTAGGACAGGGTATCGCCGCTTTCGAACAGCTCGTCGGGCTCTTCCAGCAGCTCCCGCATGACCTGGCGGTCATCCGCCTCGCGGAAGCGCGGCAGGGTGGACAGGCGCTGGCCGGACAGGGTGACGTGCTCGCTGGGCCCCTTGGGGCGCACGTCCCGCACGGCCTCACGGAACAGGGAGGTATCGTCGTCGTCTGAGGGAGAATTGGCCATAAAAAGTCCTTCCAACTCAAACATCATAGCCCCTGACCCGGTAAACTTAGGGCCAGCTAATTCGGTTCGCATGAAAATCCTGCTCTCCAACGACGACGGCTGCATGGCGCCGGGCCTGCGCTGCCTGCACGAATACCTCCGCCAGCATCACGAGGTTACCGTGGTGGCACCGGACCGCAACCGCAGCGGCGCCAGCAATTCGCTGACCCTGATGAACCCGATCCGCGCCCAGTGCCATCCGGACGGCGTCTGGTGCGTGGACGGCACCCCCACCGACAGCGTCCACCTGGCGCTGACCGGCCTGCTCGACACCAAGCCCGACATGGTGGTTTCCGGCATCAATGCCGGCGCCAACCTGGGCGACGACACCCTGTATTCCGGGACCGTGGCCGCCGCCATGGAAGGCCGCCACCTCGGCCTGTCGGCCATCGCGGTGTCCTGCGTGTCGCACAACCCGAAGCACTACGAGACCGCGGCGCGCGTGACCTTGCGCCTGGTCGAGCGCCTGGCGCAGGACCCGCTGCCGGGCGACACCATCCTCAACGTCAACGTGCCCGACATCCCCTGGGAGCAGTTGCAGGGCTTCGAGGTCACCCGCCTGGGCAACCGTCACCGCGCCGAATCCGTGACCAAGTCCGCCGATCCGCGCGGCCGGCCGATCTACTGGATCGGCGCCGCGGGTGGCGAGGCCGACTGCGGGCCGGGCACCGACTTCTATGCCGTGGCGCACAACCGTGCGTCGATCACGCCGATCCTGGTGGACCTGACACGGCACAGCCTGCTGGACCGGCTGGGGCAATGGGCGGCCCGCCTGTGAGGTACGACCTGCGCAACAAGACGCCGGCCCAGGCGCGCGCTGCCGCCAACGGCGGCGTTGCGGCGGCCGTTCCGGCGCCGCGCTCGCGCCTGATCGACGAGCTGCGCCGCCTCGGCATCAGTGACGAGAAGGTGCTGGCGTCCATGGCCAAGCTGCCCCGGCACGAGTTCGTCTCGGAGGCCCTGAAGACCCGGGCCTACGACAACGACGCCCTGCCGATCGGCCACGCCCAGACCATCTCCCAGCCCTACATCGTCGCCCTGATGACGCAGCTGCTGCTGCAGGGCAAGCGCCTGAAGCGCGTGCTGGAGATTGGCACCGGCAGCGGTTACCAGACCGCGGTACTGTCCGACCTGGTGGACGTGGTGTTCACCGTGGAGCGCATCAAGCCGCTGTCGGAGATCGCCCGCAAGCGCCTGACCGAGGTCGGCTGCCGCAACGTGCATTTCGGCTATGCCGACGGCATGCAGGGCTGGATGCCCTACGCGCCCTATGACGGCATCCTGGTCACCGCCGGTGCCGAAAGCGTTCCGCCGGCCCTGCTGGCGCAGCTCGACAAGGGCGGCCGCCTGGTGATCCCGGTCGGGCCGCAGGGCCGCCAGGTACTGCGCGTGATTGATCGCCGGATTACCGGCGCCTTCAAGGAGCAGGATGTCACGCCCGTAAGCTTCGTACCCTTGCTAGCAGGAAAAGCCTGATGGAAGCCTTTGGTCAGTGGTTGAGTGGCATCCTGTCGCACCTCGGCTATGCCGAGATCGTGTTCCTGATGGCGCTGGAATCCAGCCTGTTCCCGGTGCCTTCGGAACTGGTGATGATCCCGGCCGGCTACCTCGCTGCCAAGGGCCAGTTGAACCCCTTCCTGGCAGTGGCCGCAGGCGGCCTGGGCTCCCTGATCGGCGCCAGCGCCAACTACGTGCTGGGCCGCTATGCCGGCCGTGCCTTCCTGCTGCGCTACGGCAAGTACTTCCTGATCAACGAGCAGAAGTACCAGGAGGCCGAGGCGCTGTTCCTGAAGAACGCCAACCTGGCCACCTTCGTCGGGCGCCTGTTGCCCGTGATCCGCCACCTGATCTCGCTGCCGGCCGGTGTGTTCGGCATGGCGCTGCTGCCCTTCGCGGTCATCACCACGGTGGGCGCCACGCTGTGGTGCGCGATCCTGGTGGCGGCGGGCTACTACTTCGGCGAGCCGGCGATCCAGGCCATCACCGAGTACACCCATGAGCTGGCCATTGCCACGGTGCTGCTGACGGCCGCCTTTGGCCTGTGGTTCCTGCTGCGCCGCCGTCCCCGGGGCGCTGCGTGAAGGCCGCCCTGCGCTCCGGCCTGCTGTCGCTTTGCGCCCTGGCGCTGGGTGGCTGCGCCGGCCTCGGCTCCTGGGAGGGCGAGCGCACGGTCTACAACGACAAGAAGAGCCCGCCTGCCGCCGATAAGCCGGTCCGCGCGGAGCGGACGGTGGGGGCGGACGATTATCTGGTCCAGCGCGGCGATACGGTCTACGCCATCGCCTTCCGCAACAACCTGGACTTCCGCGAACTGGCGCGCTGGAACGGCATCGGCTCCGACTACCTGATCCGCCCCGGCCAGGTGCTGCGCCTGAAGTCGCCGCCGCCGGCGCCCCAGCCGCGCTACACCGAGGGCGACGTCCAGACCACTGCCGCGCCGGAGGCCGATATCGCCCCGGTGAAGTCCGAACCGATCACCGCGGATACTCCGCCCCCGCCGCTGGAGCCCCCGGGCGCCGTGGTGGTGGATACCGCCGGCTTCCAGTGGACCTGGCCCACCAACGGCACCGTGATCCGCGGCTACGAGCCGGCCCAGGGCAACAAGGGCCTGGATTTCACCGGTACGGTCGGCCAGCCGGTGTTCGCCGCCGCCCCCGGCCGGGTGGTGTACAGCGGCAATGCCCTGAAGGGCTATGGCGAGCTGATCATCATCAAGCACGATGAGGTCCACCTGTCGGCCTACGGCTACAACCGCCAGCGCCACGTCAAGGAAGGCGACGTCGTCACCACCGGCCAGCCGATCGGCGAGATGGGCTCCGGGCCGGAGAACAAGCCGCTGCTGCACTTCGAGATCCGCGAGCGCGGCAAGCCGGTGAATCCGGTGGGTTTCCTGCCGGCCAAGGCCAAGCAGCCCGCGAAGTAGGACAGCCGCCCGGCCTTCGTCGGCTGTGCCGGCTGTTTTCCGGCAGGGCTGTACATTGAACATCCGGCCTGCCGACTTGATAATACGCGCCCGTTTCCTTGCCTAACTGCCGGAACTTCCTTCGGAATCCGCCATGAAGGACGCTTCGTGAAGTCGGCAGCCTGGCGTTCTCCAGGCTGATGATGAACGAGGTCAAGGTGGCGGTTTTCCCGGCATCGGCTTCAGCGACTACGGTGATGATCACCGGCGCTTTGCGCGGATCGGACACGAGCACCGCTCGTGCCAGGCGATCCGCGGCATCAAGAAAATGTTGAAAGAATCGAAAGTATGAAACCCATCAAAGTCGGTCTCATCGGCCTCGGCACCGTCGGCCAGGGCGTCATCAAGGTCCTGCGCGAGAACGCGGAGGAAATCACCCGCCGCGTCGGTCGCCCGGTGATCGTGACGCATGCCAGCGCGCGTGATCTCTCGCGCGAGCGCGGCGTGGATCTCTCCGGTGTGCAGCTCACCACCGACTCCATGAGCATCGCCCGCGACGCAGACGTGGACGTGGTGGCGGAGCTGATCGGTGGCCACTCGCCGGCGGCCGAGCTGATCCTGGCCGCCATCGCGCGCGGCAAGTCGGTGGTCACCGCCAACAAGGCGCTGATCGCCCAGGACGGCAACCGCATCTTCGACGCCGCCCGCAAGGCCGGCGTAGCCGTGGCCTTCGAGGCCGCGGTAGCCGGCGGCATTCCCATCATCAAGGCGATCCGCGAGGGCCTCGCCGGCAACCGCATCGAGGGCGTCGCCGGCATCATCAACGGCACCTGCAACTACATCCTCACGCAGATGACCGAGAAGGGCGAGGACTTCGGCGAGGCGCTGGCCGCCGCGCAGAAGCTCGGCTACGCCGAGGCCGATCCGACCTTCGACATCGAAGGCGTGGATGCCGCGCACAAGCTGACGATCCTGGCGTCCATCGCCTTCGGCATCCCGCTGTCCTTCGAGGCCGTGGCCACCGAGGGCATCACCCGCGTGACCTCGCAGGACATCGCCAACGCCCGCCAGCTTGGCTACCGCATCAAGCTGCTCGGCATCGCCAAGCGCAGCGAGAGCGGCGTGGAACTGCGCGTGCAGCCCACCTTCATCCCCGAGGACAAGCTGCTGGCCAAGGTCGACGGCGTGCTGAACTCCGTGCTGGTCAAGGGCAATGCCGTGGGCCAGGTCGGCTTCTACGGCCGCGGTGCCGGCAGCGAGGCCACCGCCTCGTCGGTGGTCGCCGACATCGTCGACATCGCCCGCGCGCTGAGCGGCGAGTCGCGCTATGCCGTGCCGGCCCTGGCCTTCCAGCCCGACGCGGTCAAGCCGCTGCCGCTGGTGCCGACGGCCGACACCGAGTCCGCCAACTACCTGAGCCTGCGCGTGGCCGACGAGCCGGGCGTGCTGTCCAAGCTCACCGCGATACTGGCTGCCCACGACATCAGTGTGGAAGCCATCGTCCAGCGCGAGCCGCACGATGGTGAAGATGCCAAGGTGGCCCTGATCACCTCGGTGGTGTCCGAGCAGCGCCTGGCCACCGCCATGGCCGAGATGCAGACCCTGCCGTTCGTGCGCGAGGGCATCGCGCGCTTCCGTGTCGAGAAGTTCGACTAGGACCTGTCTTCGTCACCCCGGCGAAAGCCGGGGTCCAGTCGTGACTTGGGGGACCATAGCCGGGACTGGATGCCGGCTTTCGCCGGCATGACGATGGGAAGCCTGGCCGACGAGCGCAAACGATGACCAAGGACTACGCCGCGCTGGCGCGCACGCCGCTGAAGCTGGAACCGGTGACGCTCACCGGACGGCACCTGCGCCTGGAGCCGCTGTGCATCGAGCACGTGGCGGCGCTGGCCGACGCCGGCGCCGACCCGGCTATCTGGACCTGGTACCCGCAGTCCGCCCATGGCCCGGAGCGCATGCGCGCCTGGGTGCAACAGGCGCTGGATTGGCAGGCCAGCGGCGTGGCGCTGCCCTTCGTGCAGGTGGACGTGACCAGCGGCCGTGTCATCGGCAGCACCCGCTTCGGCGCCATCGAGGCCAGCCACCGGCGGGCTGAGATCGGCTGGACCTGGCTGAATCCGGCCTTCCAGCGCAGCGCCGCCAATACCGAGTCCAAGTACCTGATGCTGTGCCACGCCTTCGAGACCCTGGGCCTGGTCCGCGTGGAGTTCAAGACCGATTCCGGCAACCAGGCCTCCCGCCGCGCCCTGGCGCGGATCGGGGCGACCGAGGAGGGCATCTTCCGCAACCACATGATCGTGGAGGGCGGCCGCCTGCGGCACTCGGTGTACTTCAGCATCATCGACAGCGACTGGCCGGCGGTGAAGGCCGGCCTGGAACGCAAACTGGCGTAAAATCCACCTTTTCGGCACCCCTAGAGAACCTGACGTGACCCGCTATACCGGCCTGATCGACCAATACCGCTCCCGCCTGCCGTTTGCCCCCGAGGTCCGCGCGATCTCCCTGGGTGAGGGCCGCACGCCGCTGATCAAGCTGGAGAACATCCCCCGGGACGTCGGCTTCGAGGGCGAGCTCTACGTGAAGTTCGAGGGCCTGAACCCCACCGGCTCCTTCAAGGACCGCGGCATGACCTCGGCCGTGACCCAGGCCGTGCACGAGGGCTCCCGCGCCATCATCTGCGCCTCCACCGGCAACACCTCGGCCGCAGCCGCGGCCTATGCCTCGCGCGCTGGCATCACCGCCTTCGTGCTGATCCCGGAGGGCAAGATCGCCCTGGGCAAGCTGGCACAGGCCGTGGTCCATGGCGCCGTGGTGGTGCAGATCCAGGGCAACTTCGACGACGGCATGCGCCTGGTCAAGGAAGTCGCCCAGACCGCCCCGGTCACCATCGTCAACTCGATCAACCCCTTCCGCCTGCAGGGCCAGAAGACCGCGGCCTTCGAGATCGTCGAGGCTCTGGGCCGCGCACCGGACTACCACTGCCTGCCGGTCGGCAACGCCGGCAACATCACCGCCTACTGGATCGGCTACTCCGAGATGGCCGGTATGGAAACGGCCTCCAACAGCCTGCCGGTGGAACTGCGCAAGTATTCCACCGCCGCCGTGGTCTCCGGCCGTCCGAAGATGGTCGGCTTCCAGGCTGCCGGCGCCGCGCCCTTCCTGCGCGGCGGCCCGGTGAAGGAACCGGAAACCGTCGCCACCGCCATCCGCATCGGCGACCCTCAGTCCTGGAACCAGGCCTGGGCCGCGCAGAAGGAATCGGGCGGCTGGTTCGACGAGTGTAGCGACGAAGAGATCCTGAAGACGCAGCGCTATCTCGCCGAGAAGGAAGGCGTGTTCTGCGAGCCGGCGTCCGCCGCCTCGCTCTGCGGCGCGCTGCGTGACATCAAGGCCGGCAAGATCCCCAACGGCAGCACCGTGGTCTGCACGCTCACCGGCAACGGCCTCAAGGACCCGGACATCATCGTCAAGGGCGGCCTGCAGGGCCTGATCCAGGTGCCTGCGGAGCGAGCCTCTGTGGAGAAGGCGCTGCTCGAGCGCCTCAGCTGAAGCCTGCTTGCATCGCAGGAGCGGCTGTTAGCCACGACGTGAGCGTCGCGGCTGACAGCCGCTCCTGCTTTTTGTGCCAAGGGAAACGTTGATGACCCTGCTGATCCGCCCCCGTCCCGACGCCGACGCCAGCGGTTTCCCGGAAACCCTGCACCCGGTACTGCGCCGCCTCTACGCGGCGCGCGGCGTGGCCGCCGCGCAGCTCTCCCTGGAACTGAAGCACCTGCTGCCGCCTGCCGGACTGCTCGGCATCGAGCCGGCGGCGGCCTTGCTGGCCGACGCCATCGAGGCGGGCGAGGGCATCGTCATTGCCGGCGACTACGACGCCGACGGCGCCACCGGCACCGCGCTGGCGGTGCTGGGTCTGCGTGCCCTGGGCGCGGCCGAGGTGCACTACGTGGTGCCGGACCGCTTCCGCATGGGCTACGGCCTGTCGCCGGAACTGGCGGAGCTGGCGGCGGCGACCGGTGCCGGCGTGCTGGTGACGGTGGACAACGGCATCGCCAGCATCAGCGGCGTGAGCCACGCCCAGGAGCTGGGCCTGAGCGTGGTGGTGACCGACCACCATCTGCCGGGCCCGGAGCTGCCTACGGCCGACGCCATCGTCAATCCCAACCAACCGGGTTGCGGTTTCACCTCCAAGGCCATGGCCGGTGTCGGCGTGATGTTCTACCTGCTGCTGGCCCTGCGCGCCGAGCTGCGCAGCCGCGGTGCCTTCGAGGGCCAGGCCGAGCCGAACCTGTCGGAGTGGCTGGACCTGGTGGCCCTGGGCACGGTCGCCGACCTGGCGCGCCTGGACTACAACAACCGCATCCTGGTGGAGCAAGGCCTGCGCCGCATCCGCGCCGGTCGCGCCCGTCCGGGCCTGCTGGCCCTGCTGAAGCTGGCAGGCCGCGATCCCACTCGTGTCGGCTCGACCGACCTGGGCTTTGCCCTGGGCCCGCGCATCAATGCCGCCGGCCGTCTGGACGACATCCGCACCGGCATCGACTGCCTGCTGGCGGACACCGAGGAAGAGGCACAGGGCCTGGCCGCGCAACTCGACCGCTTCAACCGCGAGCGCCGCGAGCTACAGGCGCAGATGAGCGGGGAGGCCCTGCTGCTCAGCGAGGACAACGAGTCCGTCGGCGTGGTGCTGTTCGAGGAGGACTGGCACGAGGGCATCGTCGGCCTGGTGGCCTCCAAGCTGAAGGAGCGGCTGCACCGGCCGTCCATCGCCTTCGCGCGCGCGCAGGAGCCGGGTCTGCTGAAGGGCTCGGCACGGTCGATCGACGGACTGCATGTGCGCGATGCGCTGGCTGCGGTCGATGCGCGCCAGCCGGGCCTGATCGGGCGCTTCGGTGGCCACGCCATGGCGGCGGGCCTGAGCCTGCCGGAGGCCAACCTGCCGGCCTTCGCCCAGGCCTTCGACGCGATCTGCCGTGAATGGCTCAGCGAAGCGCAGCTGCAGCGCGTGCTGGAGACGGATGGTGAACTGCGCGCCGAGGAGCTGCAGCTGGCCACCGCCCTGCAGCTGGAGCACGCCGGCCCCTGGGGCCAGGGCTTTCCGGAGCCGATGTTCGAAGGGCATTTCGAGGTGCTGGATGCGCGCCTGATCGGCAGCGACGGCCAGCACGCCAAGTACCGCCTGCGCAGTGCCGCTGGCGGCGCGCCGCTGACGGCCGTGGATTTCAACGGCGGTGAACGCCTGCAGTCGCCGCGCAGCCGTATGCAGGCGGTGTTCACGCTGTCGGTGAACCGCTGGCAGGGTGCCGAATCGCTGGACCTGCGCATCGAGCATCTGCAACCGCTCTAGCCGGCATCGCCGTCTCCAAGCCCCGCTCCTGCGGGGCTTTTTTGTGATTCTTCACCGACCTGCCGGCCAAACTGCCACCGCGCAACGGCATTCACCGCGGATTTTCTGACTTGCCATACCCAGTGGGAAGACCGTCATGCCGGCGGAAGCCGGCATCCAGTCCCGCACAGGAGTAGCCCATTGTTGACTGGGTACCGGCTTCCGCCGGTATGACGAATCGGGATGGGCTTGTCCCGGCAATCGGCGAAGAGCCGTGTTTGTTGCGCCGCAGCGTGAATATCCCACTACCGGCCTCTTGTCTGGAACGGAAATCGCGCCGATCGGATTCGCCAATTGCGATCCGATTCACCAAGCCCCTGCGTTTTGCGATAGGGAAAGCTCGGAACGACGGTAGGACCTCCCGCACAAGGGACGGGAAACAACCCACCGAACAACACGAACCAGAGGCGTAGGAGGAGAAACCATGCGTCCGCCCAACAAGGCATTTGCGCGAAGCTGCACGGCAGTCACCCTGGGAGCCGGTCTGGCACTGGCGGCCGCACCGGCCCAGGCGGGCACGCGGGACCTGGGGTCCGGCATGTCGCTGGACTATGCCGCCAACCTGACCTACAGCCTGGCCATGCGCACCGAGGACGCCGACAGCGAACTGTTGGCCAACGTCAACGGCGACGATGGCAACCGCGCGTTCGACAAGAACTCGCTGATCAATAATCGCATTGCGCTGCTTGCCGAGGGGACCTTCCGCTACCGTCAGGTCGGCGTCGTGGCCCGCGGCAGCGCCTTCTACGACGACGTCTACTTCCACAGCAGCGACAACGACTCGCAGGCCACGCTCAACCGCGGCGGCAGTTCCGACCGCTTCTCGGACCAGGCGCGTGATCGCCTTGGCGCGCGTGCGCGCATGCTGGACTTCTACGCCTTTGCGGCGGTGCCGGTCGGCGATACGGCGCTCGACATCCGCGCGGGCAACCAGGTGGTGTCCTGGGGCGAGAGTCTTTACTTCCCCAACACCAGCGGTGCACAGGCGCCGGCCGATGCCACCAAATCCAACGTGCCGGGGACCGAGGTCAAGGAAATCCTGCTGCCCACCGGGCAGCTGTTCATGCAGTGGGGTGCCACCGACCGCCTCAGCCTGATGGGCTACTGGCAGTGGCAGTGGAAAGGCACCGAGCTGAATCCCTCGGACGCCTTCTTCAGCTCCTCCGACGTGGTTGGGCCGGGCGGAGACCGCCTGCTGATTCCCGCCTTCGGACTGGCATTGCCGCGCGCCGCGGACGACACCCCCGGCGACAAGGGCCAATGGGGCATCGGCACGCGCTACCGCCTCGGTGATGCCACCGAGGTCAGCCTCCATTACCTGCGCTACAACGACAAGAACCCGGTCGGCGCGCAGGTGCAGACCGCCGGCGGCATCCCCACCGGCTACCAGGTGGCCTATACCGACGCCATCAAGATGACCTCGGCCGCGCTCAGCACCGAGGTGCTCGGTACGGCGGTCGGCGCCGAAGTGACCTATCGGCAGGATGCGGGCGTGGCCATCAATGTCGGCGGCTCTCCGACGCCCGGCCGCGGCAGCGTGGTGCAGGGCAACTTCAACCTGCTGAAGATCTTCCTGCCGACGCGCTACTGGGACACGCTGGTCGCGCTCGGTGAAATCTCCTACCTGCGCGTGACCGACACCGAGGCGCTGATCGTGCCCACGGCCGGCGGCCCGGTGGCGATCGACGACCTGGCCGGCAACCACGATGCCGGTGCCGTGCAATGGTCGCTGCAGGCCGGCTACCAGCAGGTCTGGCCGGGCTGGGACCTGACCTGGATCCTGGTCAACGGCTATGGCCTGGACGGCACCTCGCCGGTGGCCGGTGCCCTGGGCAGCTTCACCGGCAAGGGCGACATCCGCTACAGCTTCGGCCCCAGCTTCAAGTATCTCGGCAACCTCGAAGTCGGCGTGGCCTACAACGGCTATGCCGGCGGCGCGAGCCCCACGCGACACCCCCTGGCCGACCGCAGCAACGCCGCGATCAGCATCAAGTACAGCTTCTGAGGAGCGACGACATGACCAGCAGCACACGCATCCGGCTCCGGACCCTGGCCGCCGCCGCGATTCCCGTCTTCTTCATCGCCACGGCCAACGCCGCCGTCAGCGCCGACGAGGCCAAGGCGCTGGGCACCACCCTGACACCGACCGGCGCCGAGATGGCCGGCAATGCCGATGGCAGCATCCCGGCCTGGAGCGGCAAATGGCTGGGCGCGCCCGATCACGTGAAGTACGACGGCAAGCGCAATGCCGATCCCTATGCCGGCGAGAAGCCGCTGTTCACCATCACCGCCGCCAACATGGCGCAGTACGCGGCCCGGCTGGGCGAAGGCCAGAAGGCATTGCTGAAGAAGTATCCGGATACCTTCAAGATCATCGTCTACCCGACGCATCGTGATTTTCGCAATACCGAGCTGGTGGCGCAGAACGTCAAGCTCAATGCCACCAGCGCGCAGCTCGGCAACAACGGGCTGACCGTGACGGGGGCGTATGGCGGCCCGGCCTTCCCGATCCCGAAGTCCGGGCTCGAGGTGGTGTACAACGTCATCACCCTGGCAGGGCCGTGGATCTACGATGCGCCCAACGTTGGTGCCTACGTGCAGCCCAACGGCAGCATCAGTTGGTCGCGCACCACGCTGTCGGTTTACAACCCGTACCTGAAGGGCGACGACCGTGCCGGCTGGAAGGACAGCGACATCCAGTCGATGAGCATCACCATCCAGAAGGCGCCGCCGCGCACCAACGGCAAGATGTCGTTCACCGCCAACACGCTCGACTACTTCGGCGCTCCACGCCAAGCCTGGCAGTACGACCCCGGTACGCGCCGCCTGCGCAAGTCGCCGGACGTGGGTTTCGATTTCCCGATGGACTCCGGCCCGCGCACGGTGGATGAGCAGAACGGCTTCAACGGCTCGCCCGAGCGCTACGACTGGAAGCTGGTGGATCGTCGCGAGGTCTACGTGCCGTTCCACACCAACCGGCTGGAGGATCCTTCGACCAAGTACAAGGACCTGGTCTCCACCGTCGGTCATCCGAAGCCGGACTACATCCGCTATGAGCTGCGCCGTGTGTGGGTGGTGGAGGGCACGCTAAAGAAGGGCAGCCGCCACATCTATGGCAAGCGCCGGCTCTACGTCGAGGAGGACAGCTGGCAGGTGCTGCTGGCCGACAACTACGACACGCGCGGCGAACTCTGGCGCGTGGTGGAGAACTGCGCGGCCTATGCCTACGAAGGCAAGTTCTACTACCTCAACGCCAGCTTCTATCACGACCTGGTATCGCGGGCCTACAGCGCCGAGAACATCACCAGCGAGGAGCCCACCTCGAATCAGTTCAACCACCGGCAGCCGCTGCCGGGCGAGTTCACCACCGACGGCGTGCGTCGTCGCGGCGGTACCTGAGGCCGGGGAAGGGCACGGCGCGCCGCCGCAGGCGCGCCGTGCTCTACACGCCGATCAGGCGGCGCTGCAGCGGCGGAAATCCCGTGGGCTGACGCCGGTGATGCGGCGGAAGGTGTTGGTGAACTGGCTCTGGTCGTAGAAGCCCAGTGACAGCGCCAGGTCCGTCAGCGGCATCTCCTGGCGTTGCAGCAGGGCCTTGGCGCGTTCGACCTTGGCCTGCAGCACGTACTGGTAGGGCGACAGGCCGGTGCTGGCGCGGAAGCGGCGGCAGAACGAGGGCACGCTGAGCCGGGTGATGCCGGCCAGCTCCGTCAACGAAAGCTTCTGCGACAGCCGCTCTTCCACATGCTCGCGCACGCGGCGCAGCTCGCCGGTGGACAGGCCGGGGCCATCGCTCTCGACGGCGTCGGCGGCGCGGCAGTAGTGGCTGACGTAGTGCTGGGCGATGCCGCGGGCGATGTGTCCGGTGAAGATTTCCGAGGCGGGCGAGGGCTGCAGCAGATCCTGGTACAGCGCCAGCATGCTGTAGCGGATGCGCTCGTCCTGACGCAGGATCATCTGCCCGCCATTGGGATGCACCAGTCCCTTGCGGCTGTGTTCGTGCAGGATGCTGTCGCCGATCTCGAGCAGCATGCAGGCCTGCGATTCCTCGCCATGCCATGCGCCCTCCCAGACATTGCCGCCGGCAGTCATGGTGATGCTGTCGCCGCCACGGCACTCGTACTGGCGCGCGCGCCGGTCGTAGACCATTCGCCGGCCATTGAGCGGCACCCAGAACGACAGGCGATCGTGCAGGATCGCATGACGAGGCGCATCGGCTTCGAGTTGCACCAGGGAGCAGCGGATGTCCTCCACCTCCCGTTCCAATACCGTGTGGAACGGGGCTCCCGAGGCCATGGTCGCGGACGTCGTATACATCGTGGACCTTCCGTGGATCGTGCGAACGCAAAGCGCCGCTTTCCTTCCGGCGCGGGACGAACTTGGCATGGCCCGGTTTGAATGGGCAACCGGTTCAGTCGCAGCAGGGATGAACGGCAGCGCCCGTCGGACGGAGGGCAGTCATTGCTGCACCGCGATCAGCCGTTTGGATGAGTCAGCTGGAGGCAAAAACCAGCGGCACGGCGCGTGCCAGGGCGTTGCCTTGCAGGTAATCGGCACCGATGCGGCGCCACAGTTCGGCCAGGCGCGGATCGTCGAGGTTGTGCACGATCAGGCGGCGTTCCAGCGCGCGTGCGAGGCGCAGCGCCGATTCGGCCAGGGCCTGTTCGCCGGGGTCGCTGGCGGCGGCGGGATACAGCGTGGCATCCACGCGCAGGAACTCGGCGGGGAGGGCGCGCAGCAAGGCCAGCTCGCCGGAGCCGCGGGCGCTGAAACCGTCGATCGCCAGGCGGCAGCCCATCGAGCGCAGCATGCCGGCGAAGTTCACTGCCGACTGGGGGTGCGCCAGCAGCGCCTTCTGCTCCGCCAGGAAGCAGATGCGGTCCGGTGTCACGGCGTTGCTCTGGCCCAACTGATCCACCACGCTTTCGATGAAACGTGGGTCGATCAGCGAGACACCAGAGAGCGGAATGAACAGCAGTGCCAGATCGCCCAGCGTATCCGGCTGGCGTGCCAGCTGGCCGAGGATGCGCTGGATGGTCCAGCGATCCAGCTCGCCGGCCAGGCGCTGGCGCTCCGCCGCCGGCATGAAGCCCGGCGCCGGCGTCCAGAAGCCTTCCTCGTCCTCCAGCGCGAGCTGCAGTTCCAGCATCTGTCCACGGCGCGGTTGCGACTGCTGCAGGGTCTGCGTGGTGAGGTGCAGCAGGCCCTGTTCCAGGCCGTTACGGATGCGGCGAGCCCAGATCGCGTCGTCGGCCGGCGCGCGGTGGCGGCTCATGCTCTCGTCGTAGACCTTGATGCTGTTGCGGCCGGCGCGCTTGGCGGCACCGCAGGCCTCCTCGGCACGGCGCGTCACTTCCTGTGCGCCTTCGGACTGGCCGTTGAACTCGGCGATGCCGACGCTCGGCGTCAGGTTGTACTGGCGTGCTTCCCAGGTGAAGCGGGTGGAGGCCACCGTGCGTCGCAGCGCTTCGGCGAAGGTGCGGGCGCGGTCGGCGCTGGAGTTGCCCAGCAGGATCGCGAAGCGGTCGGCGCCCATCCGGTAAAGCTCGCCGGCGCTGCCGGTGAGGTTGGCCAGCAGTTCCGCCAGCCTTACCAGCACCGCATCGCCCGCCGCGGTACCGCCGCTGTCGGCCACGCGCGAGAAATGATCCAGGTCCAGCCACAGCATGGCGTGGCTGCGCGGCGCCAGCTTGGCGGCGTCGATCAGCTCGCGCAGACGCTGCTCGCAGGCATTGCGCAGCGGCAACCCGGTCAGGGGATCCTTGATGCCCGCAACCCGGGCCGATTCGGTAGCCGGTAGGCCCGCCGCCACCGCCGTGGCCTGCACGGCACTGCGCTCGCGCAGGACCACCACCGCGCCGGCGATGCGGTTGCTGCGCGTGCGGATGGGGCTGGCGGTGACCATCACCGGACGCTCCGCACCGCCGCGCGGGACGATGACCATGTTGTCGCCATGCTCGATGCGTGCACCGCGTTCCATGGCGGCGCGAGCCAGGTCGGAGCTGCCGCCGGAGGCGCCGTCGCCGCCGGTGTGGCGGGTGATGCAGATCTCCGCGAACGGCTGGCCGCGTGCGGTCTTCAGCGGTGTGCCGGTCAGGCGTTCCGCCGCGGGATTCATGTCCTCCACGCGACCGTTCTCGTCGGTGCTGATCACCGCCTCGTCCAGCGCCTGCAGGGCCAGCGAATGGCGCTCCAGCTGACGGGCCGAGGACTCCTGCAGCTTGCGGCGTTCACCGGTCTCGGTGGCCAGCTGCGAATTGATGCTGATGTTGCGGTCGGTGACGTCGCGCAGCTGGCGTACGCGTTCGTTGTGCCAGTGGGCGAACAGCCCCAGTTCATTGGCAGCGTTGTCGTTGGTGAGCAGGCCAAGCGTGTCGTTGGTGCCGGAGGTTTCCGACATGCGCTCGACCATCTTCGACAGCGGGCCCAACACCAGCACACGGAAGCCGAGGTAGAGCAGCAGCGTCAGCGCGATCAGCGCCAAGGCGGTCAGCGCCAGCATGCGAAGGAACAGGGCGTCGGCCCCGGCAAAGCCCTCGCTGGCCGAGGTCACGCGCAGCACGCGCCAACCGGGATAGCCGAGTTCGAAGGCGGAGACAAAGCTGCGGCCGCCGAGCACCGGGTCACTGGACAGCCGCACGAAGCCCGGCTTGGCTTCCCACAGCGGCCGGTCCTTGGCGTTCATCCACAGCGCCAGCAGGGCGGTCTGCGACTCTTCCGGCGACAGCTCGCGCGTGTCGGCCTTCAGCTTCTTGGCCGCGGCAGCCAGGGGCGATTGCGCGAACTCCGCCAGCAGTTCCTCGTTGCGCTCGTGCAGTGCCAGCGCCAGCGGGTTGTAGGCACCGTACTCCTGCGCCAGGCCCGCCAGGTTGAGGACCTTGTCCTTGGGCAGCTTCTGCGCCATGGCCGGCGAGGCGGCCAGGATGTTGCTGTCGGCGTCCAGCAGCAGTGAGTAGCCGCGCAGGTCGCGGCTGCGGTCGGCGAAGGCTTCCAGCACGGTCGTGATCGGCAGGGCCACCGTCACCGCGCCGACGAAGCGGCCTTCGCGGCGCAGCGGCAGGCTGCAGA
Organism: Pseudomonadota bacterium; assembly: GCA_052035235.1. Lineage (GTDB taxonomy): Bacteria > Pseudomonadota > Gammaproteobacteria > Nevskiales > Nevskiaceae > Solimonas_A. Next base: position 110,376 of record JBPOHT010000026.1, read on the forward strand.
TCAGGGTGGCAGCCTTGGACAGCGGCTCACGCACGCTGAGGCTCCAGCTGCAGCGATCGTCGTTGACCAGGCGGGTGGGTGTGTACCAGCGCTCGCGCCAGTAGGGCACCACGCGAGGGTCGTTGTAGTCGTCGCGCTGCTGCAGGCGGCCGTCGGCGCCGCGCAGCCACAGCAGGCTCGCGCGCTCGGCCTCCGGGCGCAGGGTGTAGGGCTCAGGCCAGATGCCGACCGCGGCGGCGAGCGGGCTGCCGCCGGCCAGGGCAGGGACCAGGGTCTTCAGGCTGTCCGGGTGGGAGTGCGGCACCAGGGCGGCAATGCTCCGGGCGAGTTCCTCGGCCTGTCCGGCGTACTGGCCGATCTCCAGTGCCAGGCGACGTCCGCTTTCCTGCTCGTAGCGGAAGGTCTCTCCCGCCAGTTCGTCGCGCACGAAGAACTTGCCGGCGATGGCCGCCGCGGCCACTCCCAGCAGCAGCAGCACCGTGAGCATCGTGGCGAGCTTGAACTGCAGCGTCTCGTGCCAGCGCAGGACCGGCAGGACGGCGGCTTTCGGAGAGGGGGCCTGAGCATTCATTGGGAAAGCCATGATTGCACAGGGAACAGCGTCGCCACAGCCCCCCGTTGTAGAGCAGGCATCGTGCCTGGAGACCGGCAAGTGCCGGCCCCGCGGGTTCAGCCGAACAGCCGGACCACCTTGTGCAGTGCAGCAACCAGCTGGTCGACGTCGTCCTCGCCGTTGTAGGCGGCCAGGGAGGCGCGGGCGGTGGCCGGTACGGCGAAGCGCTCCATCAGCGGCATGGTGCAGTGGTGGCCGGTGCGGATCGCCACGCCCTCCTGGTCCAGGATGCTGCCGATGTCGTGCGGATGGGCGCCTTCCATGACGAAGGACAGGATGCCGCCCTTGTTGGCGGCGGTGCCGATCAGCCGCAAGCCCGGGATCGCGGACACGCGCGGCGTGGCGTATTCCAGCAGGGCGTGCTCATGGGCGGCGATCGCCTCCAGGCCCACCGACCCGATCCAGTCCAGCGCCGCGGCAAAGCCGATGGCGCCGGCCATGTCGGGGGTGCCGGCCTCGAACTTGTAGGGCACCTCGTTCCAGGTGCTGCCCTCGAAGGCCACGGTGCGGATCATGTCGCCGCCACCATGCCAGGGCGGCATGGCTTCCAGATGCTCGCGCCTGGCCACCAGGCAGCCGAAGCCGGTGGGGCCATAGGCCTTGTGCGCCGAGCAGACGTAGAAATCCGCGCCCAGGGCGGGGAAGTCCACCGGCACGTGGGCAATGGCCTGGGCGCCGTCCACCAGCACCGGGATGCCGCGTGCCTTGGCCTCGCGGATGATGGCCTCCACCGGGTTGACCGTGCCCAGCGAGTTGGACACGTGCACCACCGAGATCAGCCGGGTACGCGGGCCGATCAGCTTCAGCCATTGCTCGAACACCAGCTCGCCGGCGTCGTTCACCGGGGCGGCCACGGTCCTGGCGCCCGCCAACTGCCAGGGCACGATGTTGGAGTGGTGCTCCATGCCGGTCAGCAGCACCTCGTCGCCGGGCTGGAGGCGCGGCGCCAGGAAGCTGCGCGCCACCAGGTTGATGGCCTCGGTGGTGCCACGGGTGAAGACGATCTCTTCGCGGGTGGCGTTGAACCAGCGTGCGATGCGATCGCGCGCGCCCTCGTACAGGCCGGTGGCACGCTCGGCCAGCTCGTGCACCGCACGGTGCACGTTGGCGTTGGAGGTCCTGTAGTAACCGTCCATCGCGCGCAGCACGCTTTCGGGCTTCTGCGTGGTGGCGGCGTTGTCGAGGTAGGCCAGGCGCTTGCCGCGCACCTGCTCACGCAGGATCGGGAAGTCCGCGCGCACCCGCGCCAGGTCGTAGCTGCTCACTGCAGGGCCTCCAGCTGCTCGGTGTTCGGCAGCTGGCGCAGCAGGCGCTTGGTCACGCGGCTGCGCACGTCTTCCAGGCGGATGTGCTGCAGCACCTCGTGGGCGAAGGTCCAGGTCAGCAGCGCGCGCGCGGTGGGTTCCGGCAGGCCGCGCGAGCGCAGGTAGAACAGTGCCTCGTCGTCGAGCTGGCCGAAGGTGGCGCCATGCGCGCACTTCACGTCGTCGGCGTAGATCTCGAGTTCGGGTTTGGCGTTGATCTCGGCGCCGGGCGACAGGATCAGGTTGGCGATGCGTTGCTCGGAGTCGGTCTTCTGCGCGTCCTTGTGGACGCGGATCATGCCGTTGAACACGCCGCGCGCCTTGTCGCGGGCGATGCCGCGGTACTGCTCGCGGCTGATGCAATGCGGTGCGCGGTGCTCGATGCGCGTGTGGTTGTCCACGTGACCGTCGCCGGTCGGCGCATAGAGGCCGTGCAGGTGGATCGCCGCGCCGGGCTCGGCGAGGTCCACGTTGAGGTCATGGCGCGTCAGGCGCCCGCCCAGGTCCACGGTGACCACGTCGCAGCAGGCGTCGCGCGACAGGCGCAGGTTGATGCGCGTGATGCGGTGGGAGTCGGCGCCAGCGTCGTTGAGGCGGATGAGGTGCAACTGCGCGCCGGCTTCCAGCTCGATGTCGGCGAAGATGGTCTCGAACACGCCGTCGCCGGAGGTGTTGAGGATCATCGTGGCTTCGCTGCCGCGTTCCAGGTGCAGGCGGTGGCGCTGGTGCGCACGGTCCGCGGGGCGGATCGGGTCTTCGCGGCGGGTGTTGGCGGGGATGCGCAGCTCGGTGACGCCGCCGGCAAAGGCAGCGTTGAGCGCGTCCAGCGCATCGCCGTGACCGGTGGCGGATGCCAGCTCGGCTTCCGGTTGCAGCGCGGCCTCCGGCAGCGCAGCCAGGGCGGCGAGGTTGGTGTACTTCCACTCCTCCAGGTCGGTGGAGGGGAACCCGGCCGTCAGGAAAGCGTCCAGCGCCTTGCGGCGTTCGCCGGTCTGTGCAGCCGCCGGCAGCGCCTCGAAGGCGCGGCGGAAGGGAGAGAGGTCGAGCATCTCAGGCGGCCTGCTGGATCCAGCCGTAGCCCTTCTCTTCCAGTTCCAGTGCCAGCTCCGGGCCACCGGTCTTGACGATGCGGCCCTCGGCCAGCACGTGCACGAAGTCCGGCTTCACGTAGTCCAGCAGGCGCTGGTAATGCGTCACCAGCAGCACCGAGCGCTCCTTGGAGCGCATCAGGTTGATGCCGTCGGCCACGATCTTCAGCGCGTCGATGTCCAGGCCCGAGTCGGTCTCGTCCAGCACCATCAGCTTGGGTTCCAGCACCAGCATCTGCAGGATCTCGTTGCGCTTCTTCTCGCCGCCCGAGAAACCCTCGTTGACGCCGCGCGAGAGCATCGCCGGGTTCATCTGCATCTGCTTGACGCGATGCTTCACCCAGGCGAGGAAGTCGGCGGCATCCAGCTCCTTCTCGCCGCGTACCTTGCGCTGCGAGTTGAGCGCCGCCTTGAGGAACACCATGTTCGATACGCCGGGGATTTCCACCGGGTACTGGAAGCCCAGGAAGATGCCCTTGGCGGCGCGCACTTCCGGATCGAGTTCCAGCAGGTCCTCGCCGAGGAAGCTCACGGAGCCCTCGGTGACGGTGTAGTCCTCATGGCCTGCCAGCAGTTTCGACAGCGTCGACTTGCCCGAGCCGTTGGGGCCCATGATGGCGTGCACCTCGCCCGCGCCGAGGCGCAGGTCGATGCCCTTGAGGATGTCCTTGTTCTCGATACGAGCGTGGAGATTCTTGATTTCTAGCATGGCGTTCTTCTGGCTCGAACCTTTCGGCTCTGGCTATGGCATCGGTCAGCCGACCGACCCTTCAAGTGAAACGGAGAGCAGCTTCTGGGCCTCGACGGCGAATTCCATCGGCAGCTCCTTGAACACGTCCTTGCAGAAGCCGTTGACGATCATCGACACGGCGTCCTCCTCGGCGATGCCGCGCGAGCGCGCGTAGAACAGCTGGTCTTCGCCGATCTTCGAGGTAGTGGCCTCGTGCTCCAGGATCGCGCTGGGATTGCGGATCTCGGTATAGGGAAAGGTGTGCGCGCCGCACTTGTCGCCGATCAGCAGCGAGTCGCACTGCGTGTAGTTGCGCGCGCCCTCGGCGCCCGGCAGCACGCGCACCAGGCCGCGGTAGGCCTGCTGGCCGTGGCCGGCGGCAATGCCCTTGGACACGATGGTGCTCTTGGTGCGCTTGCCGATGTGGATCATCTTGGTGCCGGTGTCGGCCTGCTGGCGGTGATGCGTCAGCGCCACCGAGTAGAACTCGCCCACCGAATCGTCGCCGCGCAGGATGCAGCTCGGGTACTTCCAGGTGACGGCCGAGCCGGTCTCCACCTGGGTCCAGCTGATCTTGCTGCGCGGGCCGCGGCAATCGCCGCGCTTGGTCACGAAGTTGAAGATGCCGCCGACGCCGTTCTCGTCGCCGGGGTACCAGTTCTGCACCGTGGAATACTTGATCTGCGCGTCGTCCAGCGCCACCAGTTCCACCACCGCCGCGTGCAACTGGTTCTCGTCGCGCTGCGGTGCGGTGCAGCCTTCAAGATACGAAACGTGGCTGTTCTCTTCGGCAATGATCAGCGTGCGCTCGAACTGGCCGGTGTTGCGTTCGTTGATGCGGAAGTAGGTGGACAGCTCCATCGGGCAGCGCACGCCCTTGGGGATGAACACGAAGGATCCATCGGTGAAGACCGCAGAATTCAGCGCCGCGTAGAAATTGTCGCCGAAGGGCACCACGGTGCCCAGGTACTTGCGCACCAGCTCCGGGTACTCGCGCACCGCCTCGGAGATGGAGCAGAAGATCACGCCGGCTTCGGCCAGCTTCTTGCGGAAGGTGGTGCCCACCGAGACCGAGTCGAACACCACGTCCACCGCCACCTGCGGCTGTACGCCGGCCAGCATCTCCTGCTCGCGCAGCGGGATGCCCAGCTTCTTGTAGGTCTCCAGCAGCTTCGGGTCGACCTCGTCCAGCGACTTCGGCGCGTCCTTCATCGACTTGGGCGCCGAGTAGTAGGACACCGCCTGGTAGTCGATGGGCGGGTAGTGCACGTGGGCCCACTTGGGCTCCGTCATCTTCAGCCAGCGGCGGTAGGCCTTGAGGCGGAACTCCAGCAGCCACTCCGGCTCCTGCTTGCGTGCCGAGATGGCGCGGACCACGTCCTCGCTGAGGCCGGGGGCGATGGTTTCGGAATCGACGTCGGTGACGAAGCCGGCGGAATAGGTGCGGTTGCGCACCAGGGCCTGGATGTCTTCCTGGTTCGTGGACATGGTTTTAGAGCCTCTCCGTGCGAGTGGCACTGATGAATTGGACCGGCATCTCGGACCGGCGCTGCGGGGCGGCAAGCTGGTCCAGGGTGACGGCTTCCAGGGCTTGGCGGATCGCGGTATTGATCAGGCGCCAGCCGTGCCGGGTGCCGCATTTCGACTCCAGGCCGCAGCTGCCCTCATGAATCGAGCACTCGGTGACCCCGATGGGTCCTTCCAGTGCCCGGATCACGTCAGCCACCGAAATCTGGCCCGGCGCCCGTACCAGCCGGTAGCCACCATGGGCGCCGCGAGTGGATTCGAGCAGGCCGCCGCGGGTCAATGTTTTCAATAGCTTGGCGACAGTCGGGGAGGGAAGGTGACTGCGTTCCGCCAGCTCTACCCCGTTATGCACGCGCGCCGGCTCGGCGGCGATGAGCGTCATCACCACGGTGGCGTAATCGGCCAGTTTGCTGAGCTTGAGCATGCAATTAAGACCAAAGAAGTCCTGATTGGGGCGCGCATGTTACTGCTGCGCGTCAGCCGGGACAACCCTTGGATGCACGGTCGCGAGGATGAAGAAGACGACGTGGCCCGGTTCGCGCAGCGAGCCGGGAGCGTCAATAGGGCGGGCATCCCGGCTCGCCTGCGGCAAACCGGGCTACGCGGCAGGGCCTAGCGGATCGGCGCCGCACAATCGTACTTGTTCGCCGCCAGGACCTCGCGATAGCGGTCCGGGAAATTGGTGAACAGGCCGTCCACGCAGTATCCGGCGATGCGTTCCAGGTCCTCGGTGCTGTTGACCGTATAGGGATGCATGGCCAGGCCCAGGCCGTGGGCCTGCTGCACCAGGCTGGCGTTGACGTCGCCCAGCGGCGGGCCGATGCCGAAGCTGTAGCGGGCGATCAGCGCCATGGTGGCGGCGTTGGTGGTGAGGGGCTGCATCAGCTGGATCAACGGGATTTCCGGGTCCAGGCGCTGCATTTCCAGCAGTACCGTCGGGACGAAGGACTGCACCAGCACCTGGCGGCGCTGCACCGCGCCCTCGCGCAGGCCGTACTGGTTCATCAGGTCGAGCAGGCGCTGCGCCACCGAGGGCTGGCCCTGGCCCAGGCCGGGCTTGATCTCGATGTAGTAGTTCACGTCCTTGCCGTAGCGCTGGAAGACTTCTTCCAGCGTCGGGATGGTCTGGCCCACGTACTCCGGTTTCGCGCGCTCCGGGTAGGTTTCGTTGAACCAGCTGCCCATGTCGCAGGTTTTCAGCTGCGCCAGGGTCTTGCTGCTGACGTTGCCGGTGCAGTTCTCGGCCGGGCCGCGGGCGGTGCGGTTCAGCGTGGTGTCGTGCAGGCAGACCAGCACGCCGTCGGACGTGGAGTAGACGTCCTGCTCGATGTACTCCGCACCCATCTGCAGCGCCAGGTCATAGGCGGCCAGTGTGTGCTCCGGCGCGTGGCCGGAGGCGCCGCGGTGGGCGACGATGACCTGGTCGGTCTTCAGGACCGGGGTGGCAGCGCCGTTGGGCGCTACCGAGGAGCCGCAGCCGGCCAGCAGGCCGACGGCGAGGATCAGGGCAGAACGCATGCAATACTCCGAGGATATCCGCACAGGTTAACCTGCTCGCATGACAGAACAAGCAAGGCCGGCGCCCGCCTGGGACGTACAGAACCCCTTTATCCAGCCCATCACGGTCGGGGCGGAGCATCTGGATGCCTTCGGCCACACCAATAACGTGGTCTACCTGCAGTGGCTGGAGAAGGTCGCCTGGGCGCATTCGGTGAGCCTGGGTTTCGGCTTCGAGGACTACGAGCGCACGGGCGTGGGCTGCGTGGCGCGCCGGCACGAGCTGGACTACCTGGCGGCGACCTTCGCCGGCGACGAGCTGCTGGCCGCCACCTGGATCCACGAGAACGACGGCAAGCTCAGCATGTGGCGCCGCTACCAGATCATCCGCGTGGCCGACGGCAAGACCGTGCTGCGAGGACAGACGCACTGGGTCTGTATCGACATGAAGACCGGCCGGCCGCGGCGCCAGCCGGAGGAATTCCTCAAGGCCTACGTGCCGGCGCTGCCGAGGTAGAGCAGGCGCGGCGCCTCGCCCAGGCGGGCGCTGACGATCGCGTTCTGGCCGTATTGCCGGCCCAGCGCACGCGCCAGGCCGCGCGGTGGGTCCACCAGCAGGAAGCCGGGCTCGTCGGGCCATTGCCCGGCGGGGTCGCCGTGCAGGCTGGGGTAGTGGACCAGACCGCTGGCCTGCAGTCCGGCTTCCATCCCGGCGTGGCGCAGCCGGTTTTGCCAGTCCATCAACCGCCGCGAGTGCGGGTTGCAGGGCGTTACCAGCGCCCAGTGCTGCCGACAGCCGCCCAGCAAGGCCAGACGCCGCACGGCCGCCGCGTCATGGACTCCGATGCGCAGCGTCAGCTCCGCGCCGGGTAGGCGCACGCGGTACAGCGTCGTGCGATAAGCCCGGTCGAGCGAGGCGGCGTTCACGCCGCGCGCCGCAACAGGTCGTCGAACAGCAGCGCCAGGGCGTCCAACTGGTCGTTGAGCCCATGATCCGCGTCCAGCAAGTGCAGCTCCGCACGGTGGCGGCGCGCGAATTCGAGGCCGCGCTCCACCGGCACGATATCGTCGCCCCAGCCGTGGACCACGCTGCACAGGGCCGGGACACCCTGGGGTTCTTCCTCCCAGCCGGGGAAGTACAGGGCAGGGGCCATCAGGAACAGGGCGCGGGGCTGCAGCGTGGCACAGGCCTGCGCCGAGACGTAGCCGCCCATGCTGGAGCCCACCAGCACCAGGCTGTGGCGCGCCCGTGGGGCGAGGGCCAGCAACTGGGCCACGCGCTCGCGGGGATCGTGGGTGCGACTATAATCCGGGCTGAGGACTTCGTAGCCACGCTGGCGCGCGGTCACGGCAAGATGCTGGATCTTGGTGCCCCAGGGCCCGGATTCCTTGCCATGGGCGAAAACCACGAGACGATCGGGAAGGTCTTTCATGTCTGAACGCTGGCTGACGACCGGAGCATTATGATGCCCGACGACGACAAGCAGGCCGCCGAAGAGCGCCTGACCCTGGCGGAACGCCGCCGCAAGCGACGCCGCGAGCGCAAGCAGCCGCTGGAAGTGCGCATGACCATGCGCTTCAAGTTCGGCGACGAGCCCGACGACGTCATCACCATGATGGACGACCGCGCGGTGCCGATGGTCGACAACGTATTCAAGAACCGCGACAAGATCGTGCGCGGCTTCGTGGGCCTGCTGGTCCGCGCCGGCATGAAGCAGCCCAAGGTTGCCGGCGAAGTATTCCCCCTGATCAAACTCCTCCGCGGCAAGCGTCCATGAAAGGCATCCAAATCTTCAATGCCGTCGCCATGGCGGCGGCGGCTTCCTTCGCGTCCACCATCGGCGTGGTCACCCTGCTGTACGCCGTCTACCTGGACAGCGTGCCGCGCCTGCGTGAGGACTGGCCCCTGGTGGTCACCACCTTCCTGGTGTTCTGCGTCCTGTTCCTGCTCTCGGTGCTGGCCTTCCACGCCCACCGCCGCGAGAAGTCCTGGCGCTGGCCGGCGGAAGCCGTGCTGCTGCTCGGCATCTTCGGCGGCGGTGGGATCCTGTACCGCGCCCTGCTCTGATGGAACTGCCAGCGCCGCGGCAATGGGAGCCGCTGAGCTTCGTGCCGATGCTGGCCGGGCTCTGCTGGCTGCTGCCGGATGCCGGTGGCGCCTGGTTGTTCTGGGCCCTGCTGCCCGGCGTGCTGCTGCTGTCCAGCGGCACCGCACTGCTGCTGTTCCCCGGCGATCCGCGTATCAGTGCCTACATGGCGCTGGCCGGGCTCCTGGGCGTGCTGTTCTTCCTGCCGGCCTGGATCGCGGGCGGCTTCTGGCAGGCCCTGCTGGCCCTGGCCGGCAGCCTGGCCAGCTTCATGGTGGCGGGCAGGGCCGCGCTCACCCGCGAGCCACAGGGCCTGGATGTGCCGCCCCCCGACCGCGGCCCGCAGATGGACCTCAAGGTGGGCATGGACGAGGCGGTGCTGGGCTACTTCGTCGGCGGCGCGCGCATGCCGGCTGGCGAGCAGGCCTTGCAGGTCTGCCGGCAGGCCGAGCAGATGCTCGCCGCGATCCGCGAGCGCGGCCTGGACCGCGACCCGGCGGCGCTGCACCCCGAGCCGCCGCCGCCGGCCCGGGTGTTCATCCAGAAGGCGCGACACCGCGGGCAGGACTACGAGGTGCTGCGCTTCGACAGCGGCTTCGTCCCCGACGCGGGCCTGCCTGGCGCGGCCGTCTGGAATGCCCATGAGCGCAACCGCGAGTGTCACGTGCGCCTGCTGCGCCACCCCGGGCCGCCGCGGCCCTGGCTGCTGTGCATCCACGGCTACCGCATGGGTACCCCCTGGCTGGATTTCAGCCTGTTCGGGCCGCGCTGGCTGCATCACCGCCTGGGCTTCAACCTGATCCAGCCGGTGCTGCCGCTGCACGGCCCTCGCCGCATCGGCGCCCGCAGTGGCGACCACTACCTGGACGGCGATCCGCTGGACCTGGTCCATGCCCAGTCGCAGGCGCTGTGGGACCTGCGCCGCAGCCTGGCCTGGCTGCGCCAGAACGAGGGCAGGGCCCGGGTCGGCGTCATGGGCTACTCCCTGGGTGGCTACAACGCCGCCCTGCTGGCGTCCTACGAGCGCGAGCTGGACTTCACGCTGGCGGTGATCCCGGTCACGGATTTCGCCTCGGCGCTGATGCGCTTCGTGCCGCCCGGGCACCTGCGCTACTACCGCGAGCATGGCCTGGACGAGCAGCGCTACCGCGACATCCTGCAGGTGGTTTCGCCCCTGGCGCGGGCGCCGCTGCTGCCGCGCGACCGCCTGCACGTGGTGGCCGCCGCCGCCGACCGCATCGTCCTGCCGCATCACCCGCTGGCGCTGGGCCGGCACTGGGACGTGCCGGTCACCTGGTACCAGGGCTCTCATCTCTCGATCCGCTACGAACGCGAGCCCGGCCTGGCGCTGAAACACGCCGCCGCCGCGGCCGGCTGGCCGGTTTCCTGAGCGCCTCGGCTGGCCGGCGGGATTTCCCGCCGGCCGGCACTCCGGCAGGCTAGAATCGGGAAAATCACCGAATTCCCCCCAATTCCTTCGGATTCCCCATGAAACGAGTTGCCATTACCGGCACCGGACTGTTCACGCCGCCTCACAGCATCAGCAATGACGAGCTGGTGGCCTGCTACAACAGCTATGTCGAGCGCTACAACGCCGAGCACGCCGACGACATCGCCGCCGGCACGGTTCCGGCGCTGGCGCCCTCGTCCTCCGAGTTCATCCTCAAGGCTTCCGGCATCCGGTCGCGCTTCGTAATGGACAAGGAAGGCGTGCTGGACGTGGACGTGATGCGTCCGCGCTATCGCACCCGCAGCGACGACGAGCCCTCGATCATGGTCGAGATGGGCCTGGTCGCGGCGAAGCAGGCGCTGGAGCGTGCCGGCCGCAAGCCGGAGGACGTGGATTTCGTGCTGGTGGCCTGCTCCAACATGCAGCGCGGCTACCCGGCTATGGCGGTGGAGCTGCAGCACCATCTGGGCATCACCGGCTACGGCTACGACATGAACGTGGCCTGTGCCTCGGCCGCTTTCGGCATCCAGGCCGCGGTGGACGCCGTGCGCATGGGCAGCGCCCGTGCCGCCCTGGTGGTGAGCCCCGAGATCTGCTCCGGCCACCTCAATTTCCGCAACCGTGATTGCCACTTCATCTTCGGCGACGCCTGCACGGCGGTGCTGGTGGAGCCGCTGGAGACGGCGGTGTCGCCGGTGCGTTTCGAGGTGCTGGGCACGCGCCTGCAGACGCAGTTCTCCAACAACATCCGCAACAACTTCGGCTTCCTCAACGCCTGCGAAGTGCCGCCGCGCCGCTGGGACGACGTCCTGTTCCACCAGGAGGGCCGCAAGGTCTTCAAGGAAGTGGTGCCGATCGCCTCGGAGCTGATCGTGAACCACCTGACCGACCTGGGCCTGGCGCCGGATTCGGTGCGCCGCTTCTTCCTGCACCAAGCCAACCTGGGCATGAACCAGCTGATCTCCAAGCGCGTGCTGGGCCGTGATCCGGGACCGGACGAGGCGCCGGTGACGCTGGACGAATACGCCAACACCAGCTCCGCCGGTTCGGTGATCGCCTTCCACAAGCATCACGAGGATCTCAAGGCCGGCGATCTGGCCGTGCTTTGCGCCTTCGGCGCCGGCTACTCCGCCGGTTCCGTGGTGATGAAGCGGGTGTGAACCCGGTCCGGCAGCGGCGGTCCAAGCGCGACTTCAGGTACTACAGGCATCCATGAGCGAACAGAAATCCTCCTCGGCCCTCGGCCGTTTCTTCGGGCGAATCTGGAAAGGCGCGGTCATCATCTACCGTGGCCTTTTCATTCTCAGTCTGGCGATCGGCCTGTTCGTGATGTTCACCTTCTTCGGTGGCGGCACGCCGCCTAAGATCGAGGACAACGTGGCGCTGATCCTGGCGCCCACCGGCGCCCTGGTAGAGCAGGTTGACCAGGACCCGGGCCAGCACCTGGTGGAAAGCCTGCGCGGCGAGCCGCCGTCGCAGACGCTGCTGCGTGACCTGATCGACGCCCTGGACCTGGCGCGTGACGACAAGCGCATCACCTTCGCCGTGCTCAAGCTCGACGCCCTGGCCAACGCCGGACTGCCGCAGCTGGAGGAACTGGGGGTGGCGATCAAGCGCTTCCAGGCCGCCGGCAAGAAGGTGGTGGCCTACAGCCCCTGGTACGACCAGGCGCCGTACTTCGCCGCCGCATTGGCCGACGAGGTGGTGGTGGACCCGCAGGGCATGGTCCACATTGAAGGCTTCAGTGTCTACCAGAATTACTTCAAGGACGCGCTGGACAAGCTCGGCGTGCGCATCAACGTGTTCCGCGTCGGCGAATACAAGTCCGCCGTGGAGCCGTTCACGCGCAATGACATGTCCGAGGATGCGCGCCAGGCCAACATCGCCTGGCTGGGCGATCTGTGGACCGACTACGCCAAGACCGTGGATGGCGCCCGCAAGCTACCCGAGAATGGCGTGATCGATTACGTCACCGGCATGCGCCAGGCGCTGGAGACCGGCGGCGGCGACAGCGCGGCCTACGCCAAGAAGGCCGGGCTGGTCACGCATGTGGAGACGCTGAAGGAATTCCGCCAGCGCATGGGTGCCATCGTCGGCATCGACGACGACCACGGCAGCTTCCGCCAGGTGCACTTCAACGAATACCTGCGCGCCATGCAGCACGCCAAGAAGAAGCCCCAGGCGAAGGGCAAGGGCAGCAAGGTGGCCCTGGTGGTCGTCCAGGGCGAGATCGTGGACGGTCCGGGTGATGTCGGCCAGGCCGGCGGTGACACCATCGCCGACCTGCTCGACCAGGCGCGCCGTGACGAGGACGTGGCCGCGGTGGTCCTGCGCGTGGACTCGCCCGGCGGCAGCGTCTGGGCTTCCGAACAGATCCGCCGCGAGGTGGATGCGCTGAAGGCGGAGGGTAAGCCGGTGGTGGCGTCGATGTCCACGGTGGCCGCCAGCGGCGGCTACTGGATCTCGATGGACGCCAACCAGATCTGGGCGCACAGCACCACGATCACCGGCTCCATCGGCATCTTCGGCCTGATCCCCACCATCGACCAGGCCCTGGGCAAGATCGGCGTGCACACCGACGGCGTCGGCACCACGCCGCTGGCCGGCAGCCTGCGCCTGGATCGCCCGCTGTCGCCGGAAATCTCCAGCATCATCCAGTCGCAGATCGACAAGGGCTACCGCGACTTCATCGGTGGCGTCGCCAAGGCGCGCAAGCTGCCGGTGGAGAAGGTCGACGAGCTGGCCCGTGGCCGTGTCTGGAGCGGCGGCGACGCCAAGACGCTCGGACTGGTCGACCATCTCGGCGGGCTCGAGGAAGCGGCGGATGCCGCGGCCAAGCTCGCCAGCCTGGCTCCGGAGAGCTTTGAGTTGCAGGAGTACAGCCCGGCGCGCGGCTTCCCCTTCGACTTCCTGCTGCCGTTCTCGGGCAGCATCAAGCTGGACTTCCTGCCGGCCGGCACCACGCGCTGGCTGACCACCCTGCTGCAGCGCACGGACGCCGAGCGCGCCCTGCGCAGCCTCAACGATCCGCGCGGCATGTACGCCAACTGCTACTGCACGCCGAGCATGGGCGGCAGCATCATCGGCCGCTGAAGCCTGCTCCCCGGCATGCCCAAGGCCAGCATCGGCGATATCGACGTCCATTACGTCGAGGCGGGCTCCGGCACGCCGCTGGTGCTGGTCCACGGCCTCGGGGGCTCCTGGGCCGACTGGGACTACCAGATCGCCCCCTTCGGCGAGCACTACCGCGTGCTGGCGCCGGACCTGCGCGGCTTCGGCGACACGCCGATCGGCACGAAGGGTCCGGGGGTGATGCAGTTCGTCGAGGACCTGCGCCGCTTCCTCGATGCCACCGGCATCGACAGCTGCCTGCTGGTAGGCCATAGCATGGGTGGCGCGGTGTGCCTGCAGTTCGCGTTGCAGTACCCGCAGCGCGTGCAGCGCCTGGTGATCACCAACAGCGTGCCCGGCTTCCGGCCGCGCACACCACGCCAGCACTTCGAGATCGGCTACCGCCTGCTGGTGATGGGGCTGCTGGGCCCGGCGCGGCTGTCGCGCATCAGCGCGCACCGCATGTTCCCGGGGCCGGAGAACGAAGGCCTGCGGGCCAAGGTGATCGCCCGCGGTGCCCGCAACACGCGCCGCGCCTACCTGGGCTCGCTCGGGCGCCTGGTGCAGTGGTCGGTGATCGACCGCCTGCCCGAGCTGAAGATGCCAGTGCTGGTGGTCGGGGCAGGGAAGGACTACTTCGGCCATGAAGACGTGGTGAAGTTCGCGCACGCGCTGCCGCGAGGTTCCCTGCACTGGTTCCCGGAAGGGCGCCACGGCCTGCCTTCCGAGGCGCCGGAGGCCTTCAATCCGGTGCTGCTGAAGTTCTTCCGCAGAAAGCTGAAGGCATGAGCTCTGCGCCTATCGGTGTGTTCGACTCCGGCGTCGGCGGCATCTCGGTGCTGCGCGAGATGCGGCGCCTGCTGCCGCGCGAGAACCTGGTCTACTACGCCGACAGCGGAAACTGCCCGTACGGCGGCAAGACCCGCGAGCAAATCCAGGCGCGCGCGGTGGCGATCACCGAGTACCTGATTGCCCGCGGTGCCAAGCTGATCGTAGTGGCCTGCAACACCGCCACCATCGCCGCGGTGGAGCACCTGCGCGCCACCTATCCGATCCCCTTCGTCGGCATGGAGCCGGCGGTGAAGCCGGCGGCAGCGCAGACGCGCAGTGGCGTGGTCGGCGTGCTGGCCACCGGCGCGGCACTGGCCGGCGACAAGTTCCACAAGCTGGTGGCGGATCATGCCGGCGGCGTGCGCGTCATCACCCAGCCCTGTCCGGGCCTGGTGGAGCAGGTGGAGGCCGGGCTGCTGGACGGTGCCGATACGCGCGAGCTGGTGCAGCGCTACACCGCCCCGCTGCTGCAGCAAGGCGCCGACGTGATGGTGCTGGGCTGCACCCACTATCCCTTCCTGCGGCCGCTGATCCAGGACGTGGTCGGCCCGGGCGTGAGCCTGATCGACACCGGCGCCGCCGTGGCGCGGCAGGCGCAGCGCCTGCTGGAGCGCGAGGGGCTGGCCAACGACGCCGAGCAAGCCGGCAGCATCGAGTGGCATGGCAGCGGCGATCCGGAGCAACTGGAGCGGCTGCGTCCGTTGCTGATGCCGGAAGGCTAGAACAAAACGCGGGAGCGGCTTCAGCCCCGTAGCCCGGTTTCGCGTAGCGAAGCCGGGGGCATAGGCGATGCAGCCCTGGCTTGCCTGCGGCAAACCAGGCTACGACCGGAGCGGCTGCGGCCGCTGCTGATGCCGGAAGGCCTGGTGTAGGAGCCAGCTTGCTGGCGACCTCTTGCAACAAGTCGCCAGCAAGCTGGCTCCTGCACCCCGGGGATTCAGGCAAACCGCATCGACAGATCCAGCGCCCGGATGTGCTTGGTGATGCTGCCGATGGCGATGCGGTCCACGCCGCACTCGGCATAGCCGCGCACGTTCTGCAGCGTCGCCCCGCCGGAATACTCGATCACGGTCTTGCCGCCGCGGGTGCGGTGCTCGCGCACCAGGCGCACGGCTTCGCGCAGGTCGGGCAGGCTGAAGTCGTCCACCAGCAGCAGGTCCACGTTGGCGTCCAGCGCCGCGCGGGCCTCCTCCATCGTCTCCGCCTCGGTCATCAGCGGCACGCCGGACTCCAGCGCGCGGGCGTTGGCGATGGCCTGGCGGATGCCGCCGGCAGCGGCGATATGGTTTTCCTTGATCAGGATGCCGTCGTAGAGGCCGATGCGGTGGTTGATGCCGCCGCCGCAGAGCACGGCGTACTTCTGTGCGTTGCGCAGGCCCGGCAGGGTCTTGCGCGTGTCGGCGATGCGTGCGCCGGTGCCGGCCACGGCGTCCACATACTGGCGCACCGCGGTGGCAGTGCCCGACAGGGTCTGCAGGAAATTCAGCGCCGGGCGCTCGCCGGTGAGCAGCGCGCGTGCCGGGCCGCGCAGCTCGTAGAGCCGCTGGTCGGGAGTGACCTGCTGGCCTTCCTGCACCAGCCACTTGACCTCGATGGCAGGGTCCAGCTGGCGGAACACTTCGTCCACCCAGGGGCGGCCGCAGACCACGGCGTTCTCGCGGGAGATCACGTAGGCCTGGCCCTGCTCTGCGGCGGGCACCAGTCGCGCCGTAAAGTCACCGTCACCCACGTCCTCGGCCAGCGCGTGCGAAACGACGGCCTGTAGGTCCGTCACGTAGGCGGGGAGCGTCATGGCTTTACTGTGCCTTCGGCGCCATGCCGAGCAGGAACTCCACCAGGGCCATCTGCGCCCACAGGCGGTTCTCGGCCTCGTCGTAGATCACCGACTGCGGCCCGTCGATGACCGAAGCGCTGACTTCCTCGCCGCGGTGGGCGGGCAGGCAGTGCAGGAAGATCGCTTCCGGCTTGGCGCGGGCCATCATGGCGTCGTCCACCTGGTAGCCGGCAAAGGCCTTCAGGCGACGCTGGGTCTCGGCTTCCTGGCCCATGCTGGTCCAGGTGTCGGTGATCACCACGTCGGCGCCGGTGGCGGCGCTGGCGGCGTCCGCCACCAGCTCGATACGGGAACCGCCGGCACGGACGATCTCCTGCGAGGGTTCGTAGCCGACCGGCGCGGCAATCTTCAGCTTGAAATCGAACAACTGCGCCGCCTCGATGAAGGAGTGGCAGACATTGTTGCCGTCGCCGATCCAGGCAGCGGTCTTGCCCTTGGGGCTGCCGCGGTGCTCGGTCCAGACCTGCATGTCGGCCAGCAACTGGCAGGGGTGGTGCAGGTTCGACAGGCCGTTGATCACCGGTACGCGGGAGTGGCGCGCCAGTTCTTCCTGGTCGGCCTGGGAATCGTTGCGGATCATGATGGCGTCGCACATGCGCGACAGCACCTGTGCGGTGTCCATGAGCGGCTCGTCGCGGCCCATCTGGGTGGCGCTGGCGCTGAGGAACAGGGCGTGCCCGCCGAACTTCACCATGCCGGACTCGAAGCTGACGCGGGTGCGCGTCGAGCTCTTGGTGAACAGCATCGCCAGGGTCTTGCCGATGAACGGGCGGTAGGCGGGGTCGCGGCTGTTCTTGAGCGCGATGGCGCGCCCAACGATCCCTTGCGCCTCCTCGGCGCTCAGGTCGGACAGCTTCAGCAGGTGGCGGGTCATGACAAAACGGTTCCCTAGAAAAAGCAAAAGGGCCGTTCCCGGTGGAACGGCCCCGTTGCGTTGTGAATTAGAGTCTATCCGTGCATCAGGCACGCGTGCGACGGCGTGCCATTTTCGTGTCCCGCTAACCCTATCGACCCGCGGTGTACACGAGTACATAAGGGGCGATAGGGAACGCGGGGCGCGAAAATGGCCCCGTCCCGAAGGGTTGCGCCAGAAATCGCGCCATGCGACGCCGGCCGCCGCTTATTGGGTCCACCCAACCTCGCGTCGCCCGGCTGAGCCTGGCGCGATTTCTGGCAGCAACGCACGCGTGTCTGATGCACGGATAGACTCTGAGCTTAGCCGAGATTGCTCTCGACAAACTGCCAGTTCACCAGAGCCCAGAAGTGCTCCAGGAAGCTGGCGCGGGCGTTGCGGTAATCGACGTAGTAGGCGTGCTCCCAGACGTCGGCGGTGAGCAGCGGCTTCTGGCCGGCGGTCAGCGGGCAGCCGGCGTTGGAGGTGCTCACCAGGGCAAGGCTGCCGTCGGCGTTCTGCACCAGCCAGGCCCAGCCCGAGCCGAAGGTGTTCATCGCCAGCTCGGTGAACTGCTTCTTGAAGTCTTCCACGCCGCCAAACTGCTTGACCAGCGCGTCGGTGAGCTTCTTGCCCGGCGGGGTCTGCGTCGGGGTGAGGCAGTTCCAGAAGAAGGTGTGGTTCCAGACCTGGGCGGCGTTGTTGAAGATCTTGCCGGAGGACTTCTTCACGATGTCCTCGAGCGCCATGTTCTCGAACTCGGTGCCGGCGATCAGCTTGTTGCCGTTGTCGACGTAGGCCTTGTGGTGCTTGCCATAGTGGTAGTCCAGCGTTTCGGCGGACATGTGGGGGGCGAGCGCGTCGCGGGCGTAGGGGAGTTCAGGGAGAGTCAGAGCCATTGATTTAATTCCTTTTGTTGCTAAGCGGCGCCGGGAATGCGCCGGCCGGCTGCAAGTGGGGCCGACAAAATAGGCGAGCGGCCCCACAAATTCAATACCACGTAGGGACTTGGACCGAATCTTGCGGGGATTCATTCCCCGGGCAGTGCGCGTATAATCCGCGCCCGCCGTACCCTTACCAGCAGCCGGAGAAGGCAAAATGGACGCGCTGGAGCGCATCAAGAAGCAGGTCACCGACAACCCGATCATGATCTACATGAAGGGCTCGCCGGATTTTCCCCAGTGCGGTTTCTCCGCCCGGGCGACCCAGGCCCTCAAGGCCTGCAACGTCCCGTTCTCCTACGTGAACATCTTCGAGGACGAAGAGGTCTACCGCGCGCTACCCAAGTACGCCAACTGGCCCACCTTCCCGCAGCTCTACGTCAAGGGCGAGCTGGTCGGCGGCTGCGACATCACGCTGGACCTCTACCAGTCCGGCGAACTGCAGAAGATGCTGCAGGAAGCGGTCGCGGACAGCAAAGCGGCCTGATTCAGCGTCAGGTCACAGAAAAACGCCCGCATCAGCGGGCGTTTTTCGTTTCCGGCCGTTTTTCCGGATTCTCAGGCGGCCAGCAGCCCCTGGGCGACCGAGCGGCGCTTTTCCGCCCCGCCGAGCACCTCCACCAGCTGCAGGCCGAAGGCGACCGCGCTGGCCGGCCCCTGGCCGGTCACGCAGTGGCCGTCCACCACCACCGGCAGGTCCACGTAGTGCAGCAGCTGTTCGCGGAAGGAGGGGTAGCAGGTGGCCTTCTTGCCATCCAGCAGCCCATGCGCGGACAGCACCAGGGCGGGGGAGGCGCAGATCGCCCCGGTCCAGCGGTGGGCCTGGCGCTGTGCCTTGAGCTTCTCCACCAGGCCGGCATGAGCCGACAGGGCTTGCGCGCCCTTTTCGCCGCCCGGCAGGACGATGAGATCGAAATCCCGGCCGGCGACATCCGCCCATAGCGCGTCGGCGGTCAGCTTCAGGCCGCGGGTGCCTTCCACCTCGCGCCCACTCTCGATGCTGGCAACGGTCACCGTGACTTCACCACGCCGCAGCACGTTGATGATGGTGACGGCCTCCATGGATTCCGAACCGTTTGCGACGACGACCAGAGCATTCATCGTGGAAACTCCTTTGGCTTTTTTGTGTGAAAACCGCGTTTGGGCACGGTGGTAGAATGCCACAGCCCTTTTCGCTTCCGCCCGACCCATAAAAATTAAGTTCGGAGAGCGAAGGATGCCGGGTTGTCGTCACATCAAAATCCCTACTGCCGGCGAGCGTTTGCGAGGTGAGGCATGGCTGTAGGTCTGTTCGTGATCGGCGACGAGATCCTGTCCGGCAAGCGGCAGGACAAGCACTTGGTGAAGGTGATCGCGCTGCTGGCCGAGCGCGGCATCGCGCTGGACTGGGCGCAGTTCCTGGGCGACGACCAGGATCGCATCGCCGCCGCCATCGCCGCGGCGGCGGAGCGGGGTGACACCGTGCTGTCCTGCGGCGGTATCGGCGCCACGCCGGACGACTGCACCCGCCAGGCCGCGGCGCAGGCCTTCGGCCGGCCGATCACGCGCCACCCGGAGGGCGAGGCCCTGATCCTGGCGCAGTACGGCGACCAGGCCTTGCCCAATCGCGTGCTGATGGCGGATTTCCCGGAGGGCGCGGAGCTGATCCCCAACCCGGTGAACCGGGTGGCGGGCTTCTCGGTGGGGAACTGCTACTTCGTCCCCGGGTTCCCGGAGATGGCCTGGCCGATGCTGGAGTGGGTGCTGGACCAGCGCCTGCGGCACCTGCACCAAGCCGAGCCGCCGGTGGAGTATTCGTTCAACGCCATCGGTCCGGTGACCGAAGGCGACCTGCTGCCGCTGATGCAGGCCACGCTGGCGCGCTACCCGGCGATCAAGCTGGCCAGCCTGCCGTTCCGGGGCTCGCCGGAGCGGCCGCGGCAGATCGAGTTCGGCTTCAAGGGGCCGCGGGCGGATGCTGCAGCGGCCTATGCCAGCTTCCTGGAGGGCCTCAAGGCCTGGCCCCAGGTCCAGGTGGAGCCGCTGCGCGAGCCGGAGTAGTGCCCTGGCTTCAGCCGCCCTTCATGGGGCGTTTCCAGCCCACCATCACGCAGGTGGCCACCACCAGCAGGATGCCGAAGGCCGACCAGCCGTCCAGGTTCTCGTCCCAGATCCACCAGGCCAGCAGGGCGGAGAACACCACCGAGACGTAGGTGAAGGGGCCGACCATGGCTGCCGGCGCCCAGGCGTAGGCGCGGGTCAGGTTGAGCTGGCCCACCGTGGCGGTGACGCCGGCACCGACCAGCAGGGCCAGGGTCGGCAGGTCCGGGGTCTGCCAGGCCCAGAGCAGGGGAATGGCCGAGATCGCGGTCGCCAGGATCATGAAGTACAGCACGATGCGCTGCGCCGGCTCCGTGTCGGAGATGCGGCGGATGCTGACCATGGCGCAGCCGGCCAGGAATCCGGAGGCGGCGCCCACCACCCCTGCCAGCCAGTCGATCTGGGTGCTGCCGGGTTTGACGATGAAGGCGAGGCCCACCAGGCCCAGCAGGGCGGCCGGGAACACCACCGCCGGTGGGCGTTCACCGATCCAGACCCAGGCGATGAAGGGCACCCAGAGCGGGGTGGAGTAGGTCAGCAGCATGGCCTCGGCCAGGGGCAGGCGGGCGATGGCGTAGAAGAAGGCATACATGGCCAGCACGCCGAAGCTGGCTCGCCAGAGGTGCCCGCCGACCCGGCTGCTGCGCAGGCTGTCGGCACCCTGGCGCAGGACCCAGGGCATCAGCACCAGCAGGCTGACCAGGCAGCGGAAGAACACCACGATCTCGTTGGGGGCGGTGGCACTGGCGGCCTTGACGCAGACCCCGGTCAGCGAAAAGGCGGCCGCCGCGTAGACGGCATGGGCGGCGCCGCGCTTGAGATCGTTCTGCATGATGGACGGAATAGGGGGAGCGATGGGCGGGCGGGACACGGTATAAACAATCCAAGGAAAGTCCCCATTTCCACTGCTAAATTTTACCGCAACGTATGGAGTGCCGAGGATGGCCATGATGGACAGCGAGGGAACGCCGGTATCCGCGACCGCGGATGGCCGTGAATACGTGCTGATGCTGGTCGAGGACAGCCCGGCGGACGTCCGGCTGGCCCAGGAGGTTTTCCGCGATGCCGGCTTCCGTCACCGCCTGCATGTTGCACGGGACGGCGAGCAGGCCCTGCGCATGCTGCGCCGGGAGGGCGAGCATGCCCGCCTGCCGTTGCCGGACCTGGTGCTGCTGGACCTGAACCTGCCGCGCCGCGACGGCCGCGAGGTGCTGCGCGAGGTCAAGGGTGACCCGAAACTGCGCCACATCCCGGTGCTGATCCTGAGCACCTCCAAGGCCGAGCGGGACGTGGTGGAGTGCTACCAGTCCCACGCCAACGCCTACCTGGTGAAGCCGGTGGACCTTGAGGAATTCGAGCGCCTGGCCAGCATGATCCGCGATTGCTGGCTGGGCATGATCCAGTTGCCGCCCCGGATGGATTGAGCGTGTCCGCAGCCCCGCAACCAACCGCCATTGCCCCGTTCTCGATCCTCGCGGTCGAGGATTCGCCAGCGGACGCGCGCCTGCTGAAGGAATCGCTGCGCGAAGCGATCGACCGTGGCGAGCTGGTGCTCAAGACCGTTCGCAGCATCGGCGACGCCGAGGAGGAGCTGCGCCGCAACCCGCATGACTGCGCCCTGCTGGACCTGGGCCTGCCGGACGGGCAGGGCCTGGCCAACGTCGAGCGCCTGCGCAGCCTGGCGCCGCAGCTGGCCGTGATCGTGCTCACCGGCCTGGACTGCGAGAGCTCGGCGATCCGGGCGCTGCAGTTGGGCGCGCAGGAATATGTGGTCAAGGGCCAGTACGAGGGCGAGCGCCTGCTCAAGGTGGTGCGCCACGCCCTGGAGCGCAGCCGGCAGGTGCGCGAGCTGGAAGAGCGCAGCGCGCGCCAGTTCGAGCAGGCCAGCCACGACCCGGTCACCGGGCTGATCAACCGCAAGCTGTTCGAGGAGCGCGCACGCCAGCACCTGGCCACGGCCCAGGCCCGGCGCTTCGCCATCTGCTTCCTGGACCTGGATCGCTTCAAGGCAGTCAACGACCGCCACGGTCATGCGGTGGGCGATGCCCTGTTGCTGCGCATCGCGCAGATCCTGCGGGAGTCGGTGCGCGACACCGACACCCTGGCGCGCATCGGCGGCGACGAATTCGCGATCCTGCTGTCCTCCATCGGTGAGCTGGCGCGTGCCCGCGAAGTGGCGGAACGCATCGTCGAGCGCATCCGGTCCATCGAGAGCATCGAGGGGCGGGCAGTCTCGGTGGGCTGTAGCGTCGGCATTGCGCTCTATCCGGAGCACGGCGAGACGCTGGAAGAACTGCTGCACCACTCCGACGCCGCCATGTACCGCGCCAAGGGCAGCGGCGGCGGCGTGCTGTCGTTGCCCGACGAGTTCGGCGCCGCGGACGCCGAGCTGGCGGGGCAGTTCGGTGCCGATGCCGCCAAGGCCGTGGCCGAGGGTGGTTTCGAAATCCACTTCCAGCCCTGGCTGCACTACGGCACGGGCGACGTGGCCGGCATCGAGGCGCTGCTGCGCTGGCGCCGTCCGGAAGGCCTGCTGCTGCCGGCGGAATTCCTGCCCATGCTGGAGCGGGGCGGTCGCATGCCCGAGCTCGGCCTGGAGTTGGCGCGCATGGCGGCGCGCGACTGGCGTGGCTGGCGTGACGCCGGGCTGGCGCCGGGCCTGCTGGCCCTGAATCTCTCGGGTGCCGAGCTGCAGGCGCCGCAGCAGGCGGAGCGCCTGGTGGCGGTGCTGGCGGAGGAGGGCATCCCCACGGACCAGGTGCAGCTGGAGGTGGACGCCGCCGTCATGGGGACCTCCGACGGTCGCCTGGCGGTGCCGGCGGAGCGCTTCCGCGAGGCTGGCTTTGCGATCGTGCTGGAGGGCTTCCTGCCGGGTAACGGCGACCTGCACGCCCTGGCCTCGCCGGCCGTGGCCGGCGTCAAGCTGGACCGCCGGCTGCTGCGCGCCGCCGCTCGCGAGGGCACTAACAGCACGTCGCACCGTTTCCTGCTGGGCCTGCTGGCGGCGGCTTCGGCCTTGCAACTGCAGGTGTTCCTCACCGGCATCGAGTCCGGCGAGGAGCTGGAGGGCTTTGCGGGCCTGGATTTCCGCTATGTGCAGGGCTTCTGGCCCTGTCCGCCGCTGGCCAGCCAGGCGCTGGCCGACTACCTTCGCGGGGGTGCCGGTCACCGCCGGCCCGCTGCCGAGACCTCTGTCGTATGAACGTTCTGCTGAACTGGCTGGACCCTACGCCGCTGATGCCGCATGCGTTCTGCTTCGTCGGGCGCCAGGACCTGATCCTGCTGCATGTTCTCGGCGATCTCACCATCGCCCTGGCGTATTTCATGATCCCGGTGACCATGATGTACTTCCTGCGGCGCTACAGGAACCGCATCAGCTTCAACTGGGCGATCGCACTGTTCGCGGCGTTCATCACGCTCTGCGGCATCACCCACGTCTTCGGCATCATCACGATCTGGCATCCGGTCTATTACCTGGAAGGCTGGATCAAGGCCCTGACCGCGCTGGTGTCGCTGGCGACCGCGCTGGCGATCATCCCGCTGGTGCCCAAGCTGCTGGCCATGCGCTCGCCGCAGGAGTTGCAGGAGGCCAACAACCGGCTGCAGGAAGAAATCCTGCTGCGCGAGTCGGCCGAGCGGAACCTGCGCAAGTCCCTGACGGAACAGAAGCGCGCCGCGGCGGAGCTGGAGCAGTTCGCCTACATCACCTCGCACGACCTGCAGGCGCCGCTGCGCAACATCTCCGGCTTCTCGCGCCTGCTGGCGCAGCGCTACAAGAGCAAGCTCGACGGCGATGCCTTGGAGTTCCTCGAGTTCATCGAGCAGGGCACGCGGCAGATGCAGACCCTGATCAACGACCTGCTGGCGCTGTCGCGCGTGGGTCGCACCGATTCGCCATTCGAGAAGAAGCCCCTGGGCGGCACGCTGGACAAGGCGCGCAAGGCGCTGGAAAGCGAGTTCGAGCGCTCCGGCGCCACGCTGCTGGCGGATAACTTGCCCGAGATCACCGCCGACCATAGCCTGTTGCAGCAGCTGTTCCAGAACCTGGTCGGCAATGCCATCAAGTTCCAGCCCCAGGGCGGCAAGCCGGTGATCGAGGTCTACTGCGACCGCCGCAAGGACGACTGGCACATCACCGTGATCGACAACGGCATCGGCATCCCGGCCGACCAGCTGGAGAACATCTTCGCGGTGTTCCGCCGCCTGCACGGTCCGGACGAGTACGAAGGCACCGGCATCGGCCTGGCCATCTGCCGCAAGATCGTGGCCTATCACGGCGGCCAGATCTGGGCGGAAAGCCGCTCCAAGGGCGCGGAATTCCATATCCAGATCCCGGCGCAGCCGGCGGCCCTGCGCAGTCCCAAGATCACGCCGCCGGACGTCGCCTGAACGCTGGAGGGCCTTGAAAAGCCCCCGCCGGACCCTATAGCCTCCGCGCCCGTCGCCGTTTTTCATCGTTTCATCGAGGTTGCCATGCCGATTTACGAGTACGTTTGCCGCGATTGCGGAGCCGAGAGCGAGATCATGCAGCGCATCTCCGAGGCGCCAGCCACCGATTGCCCTGCCTGCGGCAAGCCCGGCCTGACCAAGGTGGTGTCCGCGGCCGGTTTTCGTCTCAGTGGCGGCGGCTGGTACGAGACCGACTTCAAGTCCGGCGGCAAGAAGAACCTGACGGCCGACGGCTCGGCCGGCTCCAAGACCGAGTCCAAGACCGACTCCAAGGCGGATTCGGGCGCTGCCAGCACTCCGGCGGGTGGCGACAAGCCGGCCGGCACGGCCAAGGCGGATACGGCGGCCTGAGTAGCGGCAGCGATGCACCGAAACGGCGCCTGTGGCGCCGTTTCGCGTTTCCGGGCAGACGGTTACACTACGCGGCCCGTCGTTTCCGGCCGCGATTGTTCGGCCCGGCGTAAACCTCAAAGATTCCAACATGATGCGTTCCCACTACTGCGGCCAGGTCACCGAAGAACTGACCGGTCAGACCGTTACTGTTTCCGGCTGGGTGCACCGCCGCCGCGACCATGGTGGCGTGATCTTCATCGACCTGCGCGATCGCGAAGGCCTGCTGCAGTGCGTGTTCGATCCGGATACCCCGGAGGCCTTCCAGCTGGCCGACAAGCTGCGCTCGGAATACGTGGTCAAGATCACCGGTCGCGTGCGTCCGCGCCCCACCGGCACCGAGAACGCCGGCCTGACCACCGGCAAGATCGAGCTGCTGGCCAAGGAAATCGAACTGCTGAACAAGGCGGAAACCCCGCCGTTCCACCCGGACGACGAGACCGCCGGCGAGGACATCCGCCTCAAGTACCGCTATATCGACCTGCGCCGCACGTCGATGCAGAAGAACCTGCGCCTGCGCCATGACGTGGTGCGTCGCATGCGCAACTACATGGACGCCAGGGGCTTCGTCGATGTCGAGACGCCGATCCTGACCAAGGCCACCCCCGAGGGCGCGCGCGACTACCTGGTGCCCAGCCGCACGCACCAGGGGCAGTTCTTTGCGTTGCCGCAGTCGCCGCAGCTGTTCAAGCAGCTGCTGATGATGTCGGGCCTGGACCGCTACTACCAGATCGCGCGCTGCTTCCGCGACGAGGACCTGCGCGCCGACCGCCAGCCGGAATTCACCCAGCTCGACGTCGAGACCTCGTTCCTGACGCAGGACGAGATCATGGCCCTGATCGAGGGCCTGGTGAAGGAACTGTTCCAGGAAGTCCTGGGCGTGGACCTGGGCACGCTGCCGCACATGACCTACGCCGACGCCATGGCGCGCTACGGCTCGGACAAGCCGGACCTGCGCAACCCGCTGGAGCTGGTCGACGTGGCTGACCTGGTCAAGGACGTGGACTTCAAGGTCTTCGCCGGCCCGGCCAACGATCCGAAGTGCCGCGTTACCGCGCTGCGCGTGCCGGGCGGCCGCGAGCGCCTGTCGCGTGGCGAGATCGACAAGTACACCGAATTCGTCAAGATCTACGGCGCCCGGGGCCTGGCCTACATCGTCGTCAACGACAAGGCCAAGGGTCGCGACGGCCTGCAGTCGCCGATCGTCAAGAACATCCACGATGCGGCCCTGGCCAGCATCCTGGAGCGCACCGGCGCGCAGGACGGCGACGTGCTGTTCTTCGGCGCCGACAAGCATGGCGTGGTTTCCGACGCGCTCGGCGCGTTGCGCCTGAAGGTCGGCAACGACCTCGGCATTACCGCCCAGGGCTGGAAGGCCCTGTGGGTGGTGGACTGGCCGATGTTCGAGTGGGACGACCGTGACGGCGGCCGCTGGGTTTCGCCGCATCACCCGTTCACGGCGCCCAAGCAGTTCGACGCGCAGGAAATCCGGAACAATCCGGGAACGATCCTGTCCCAGGGCTACGACATCGTGCTGAACGGTATCGAGCTGGGTGGCGGATCGGTGCGTATTCACCGGGCCGACGTGCAGCAGGCCGTGTTCGACCTGCTGGGTATCGGCGCGGAGGAGCAGCAGGAGAAGTTCGGCTTCCTGCTGGAGGCGTTGTCCTTCGGCGCGCCGCCGCATGGCGGCCTGGCGATCGGCGTGGACCGCCTGGTGATGCTGATGGCGGGCGGGCAGAGCATCCGTGAGGTGATCGCCTTCCCCAAGACGCAGACGGCGCATTGCCCGCTGACCAACGCTCCGAGTTCGGTGGATGCCAAGCAGCTCCGCGAATTGAGCATCCGCAGCACCGTACAGCCCAAGGAGCCGGCGAAGCCGGCCTGAAGCGCATCAAATCTGAGGAATGCTGAAGATGGGAATCAAGCAGGGCGGAATCGCGGCGGTGCTCGCGGCATCGGTACTGGTGCTGGCAGGCTGCGACGGCGTAGGCAACGGCAGCGCGCCGGATCCGAATTCGGTCAAGGAATTCGAGAAGATCGGCGGCACGTCCCTGCTGGGCACGGACAAGCGCTACACGGTCTACACCTGCCTCCCGGAGACCCTGCAGTACGGCATCTCCTACACCAACGGCGGCGGTCGTGAGAATTTCGCCAATCGCGCCAAGTGGACGTCGAGCGACAACACCGTGCTCAGGGTCACCAATGTGGGTGATCCAGCATTTCCGGCGGCCACTGATCCGGCAACCGGCAAGCCACTGTTTTTCCAGGTCGGTGGGCGCCTGATTCCTCTGAAGGAGGGCACCGCAGTTATCAAGGCTGATTTCTACGGCATCACGCTGAGCCATCTCTACACGGTCGAGAATCCGGTAGGCCTCCGGGTACAGGCTGTGGGTGCTTTCAAACCGGATACCAAGTCGATCAAGCTGGCGCACAGCACGGTAATGAACGCGCTGCTGTCGGGCAAGGTGAACGGCACTGAAATCGACCTGGGCTTTGCCCTCGACAAGTGGGCGTTCGATACGCCGGACGAGACGGTGGCCAAGCTGGAAGCAGCCAGCGTAGTGGGCGTCAATGTCCGTGCGCTGGAGAAGACCTCGACGGCAGCGCTGCGCCTGCGCCCGATCATGCAGGTCTGCCCGAAGGACAGCACAGACGCCGCAGATCAACTCAGGTATACAAACTTAGTCGCAAACGCCTATCTCGACGTAGATGTGGCTGCTGCTACCGGCCTGGTCGTGGACCGTGAGTTCGACACCATGCCCAACGGCAATATCCTGGCCGTGGTCGATCCGACCAAGTCCAAGACCGGTCTGAGCTCCGAACTGCTGCGGGTCTGGACGACCTTTGACGCCGCGCGCACCGAGCGAGAGCTGGACGTCTCGAGCCTGTCGATCCTGAACTCTCCGCAGTCCTTCCTCTACGCCAAGTCCTCCAACACGGACGTCATCCTGCCCGGTGCCGGCGCCAGGTCTTCCGGCATCCTGGCGGTGAACACGGCCAAGGCCGAGACGGGCGTGACACCGCCGGAGACGAGCGCTCCGGTGACGATCGATTTCTGCCTGTCTGCCGCTCCGCCGGCGGATGATCCGGCGACTCCGGACGTGAACGAATCCACTACGGCGCCCATCACCTGCCGCACCGCGCAGGCAGATCCGCTGACCTTCTTCGTCAAGAAGAAGACCCTGGAGTCCATCGACGTGACGCCGACCAGTCCGGTGGACCTGGTCGCGCTGCTGTCGCAGCAGTTCCGGGCGACCGGCACCTTCACCGACGGCACGCAGCAGGACCTGACCCGACACGTGAACTGGACCAGCAGCCAGCCGCTCAAGGCCACGATCGTCAACGGCGTCGTCGCCGGTGCGGGCCTGCTGCGCTCGCTGTTCGTCGACAACGTCGACGAGGACAGTTCGACGCCGTCGCTGGATCAGCGCACCGTCAAGGTAACGGCGGACATCGATACCGCCACCGTCACCAAGACCCGCGAAGTCACGGTTATTCTCGACAAGTAAGCAAGACCTGGCCCTCAACCGGTAGTGGTTGAGGGCCGGGCGCGCTACAATGTATGGCTAATAACGGGCATTTTCAGGCCTGGAGGCCGACATGGCTGCCGCGCTCAAGATCGAGCATTTCAATCTGCTGGACGATGGCGAATGCGACGCACGCATTACCGCCGCCAAGAAGCTGCTGGGCAAACGCCTGTGCATTCTCGGACATCACTACCAGCGTAACGAAGTCTTCAAACACGCTGATTTCACAGGGGATTCCCTGAAGTTGTCGCAGCTCGCGTCGAAGTCGGACGCCGAGTTCATCATCTTCTGCGGCGTCCACTTCATGGCCGAGGTGGCGGACATCCTCACCGATGGCCAGCGCTCCGTGATCCTGCCGGACCTTGCCGCCGGCTGCTCCATGGCCGACATGGCCAACCTGGTCAAGGTCAACAAGTGCTGGGCTGAGCTGTCCGAGATTCTTGATCCGGATCAGATGGTTACGCCGGTGACCTACATCAATTCCGCGGCGGACCTGAAGGCCTTCTGCGGCAACCACGGCGGTATCGTCTGCACGTCCAGCAACGCCCGCGCGGTGCTGGAGTGGAGCTTCGCCCGCCGTGAGAAGGTGCTGTTCTTCCCCGACCAGCACCTGGGCCGCAACACCGCCAAGAACATGGGCATCGGCCTGGACCAGATGATCGTCTGGGACTTCAACAAGCCCCTGGGCGGCAACACGCCCGAGGCGATCCGCGCCGCCAAGATGATCCTGTGGAAGGGCTTCTGCTCGGTCCACCAGATGTTCCAGCCCGCGCACATCGACAATTTCCGCAGCCGCCACCCGGAAGGCAAGGTCATCAGCCACCCGGAAAACGCGCTGCAGGTCTGCGAGAAGAGCGACTTCGTCGGCAGCACCGAGTACATCCTGCGCACCGTGCGGGCCTCCAATCCCGGCGATCACTGGCTGGTGGGCACCGAGCTGAACCTGGTGAATCGCCTGGCCGACGAGATGAAGCCCAAGGACGTCAAGGTCGAGTTCATGTCGCCCACCGTGTGCATGTGCTCCACCATGTTCCGCACCGATCCGCAGCATCTCGCCTGGACCCTGGACAACCTGGTGGCCGGCAAGGTGGTCAACCAGATCCGCGTGCCGGCCGACATTGCGAAGCCCGCCAAGGCGGCGCTGGAGCTGATGCTGGAAGTCGTCGACTGATCGCCAGGGCAGGGCGCAGGCCCTGTCCGATTCGCCTCCCTAATTCACCGTAGCCAGAACAAAGCCATGTGGACCAACGCCCCGAGCCTCGCCGAATTCGACCCTGAGCTGTCCGCCGCCATCCGCAAGGAAGAAGGCCGGCAGGAAGCGCACATCGAGCTGATCGCCTCCGAGAACTACGCCAGCCCGGCGGTCATGGAAGCCCAGGGTTCCGGCCTGACCAACAAGTACGCCGAAGGCTACCCCGGCAAGCGCTACTACGGCGGCTGCGAATTCGTCGACGTGG
>JBPOHT010000019.1:0-173887 GCA_052035235.1 Pseudomonadota bacterium
GGGCGCCGGCCACACCACCACCGTGTCGAACACCGGCTCCCCCGGCCCCTACACGACGGCCGGCAGCGCTTTGCTGGTGCGGGGCCGGCGCAGGCCGGCCCGCGCCGCCACCTTGCTGGTGTGCCCGGCCACCGACAGGCAGACCTTGTCGGCGCGGATCTCGCCGCGGTTGGTGCGCACGCCCTTGACCACGCCGTCACCACCGAGGAAACCTGTCACCTCGCAGTTCTGGATGATGTCCACGCCCAGGGCATCGGCGCCACGGGCGTAGCCCCAGGCCACCGCGTCGTGGCGGGCCGAGCCGGCGCGCGGCTGGTTGAGCCCGGCATGCAGCGGATAGCGGCTGTCGCGGTTGTACAGCGGCATGCGATTGAACAGCTCGTCCGGCTCCAGCCACTCGCAGTCCACGCCGTTGAGGCGCATGGCGTTGAAGGAGCGGCGCAGGGTTTCCTCATCATGCCGCGAATGCGCCAGCGTGATGATGCCGCGCTGCGAGAACATGATGTTGTAGTTGAGCTCCTGGCTGAGCTTCTCGTAGAGCTTCACCGAGAAGTCGTAGAACGCCGCCGACTCGGGCAGGTAGTAGTTGGAGCGGACGATGGTGGTGTTGCGGCCGGTATTGCCGCCGCCCACCCATCCCTTCTCCAGCACCGCCACGCGCTTCACGCCATGGTTCTTGGCCAGGTAATAGGCGGTCGCCAGGCCATGGCCGCCGCCGCCCACGATGACGACGTCGTAGTCCGACTTCGGCTGGGCATCCCGCCATTGCGGCTGCCAGCGCCGGTGGCCCGTGAGGGCATTGCGTGCCAAGGCCAGGGCAGAAAAGCGCATGAGGAAGTCGGCTCCCGTATCAGATGGCCAGGATAGTAACATTCATATTCGTATAATACTATCTGGAATGATCTGCAAAAGGGCCCACCTACGCTCTTGCGCAGCGCAACATCGGGCAATACTATTCAATACTGCATTATTCAAGGCGGAGGACGGCAATGAGCAAGGTCCACGAACCCTACGACGGCCCCGCGGGCGGCTGGGACGCCCTCGCCAGCTCCTTCCGGCACGTCAAGGAGCAGGGCATCGTCGGCCTCGGCAGCCTGACCATGCTCAAGGCCAACCAGCCCGAGGGCTTCGACTGTCCTGGCTGCGCCTGGCCCGACGCCAACGGCCATTCCAGCTTCGAGTTCTGCGAGAACGGGGTCAAGGCGGTGGCGGCCGAGGCCACCCGGCGCCGGGTCACCCGGGAGTTCTTCGCGCAGCACAGCATCGGCGAGTTGGCCGCGCAGGACGACTACTGGCTCGAGGGCCAGGGCCGGCTGACCGAGCCGATGCTGTACGACGGCTCCAGCGACCATTACCGGCCGATCGGCTGGGAGCAGGCCTTCCGCCTCGTCGCCGGCGAGCTCAATGCCCTCTCCAGCCCCGACGAGGCGATCTTCTACACCTCCGGCCGCACCTCCAACGAGGCGGCGTTCCTGTACCAGTTGTTCATCCGCGAGTTCGGCACCAACAACCTGCCCGACTGCTCCAACATGTGCCACGAGCCCTCCGGCGTGGCGATGACCGAGCAGATCGGCGTCGGCAAGGGCACGGTCACGCTGGAGGACTTCGAGCACGCCGACGCCATCTTCATCTTCGGCCAGAACCCCGGCACCAATCACCCGCGCATGCTGGGCGAGCTGCGCAGCGCCGCCAAGCGCGGCTGCCGCATCGTGGTGTTCAATCCGCTGCGCGAGCGCGGCCTGGAGCGCTTCGCCCATCCGCAGAGCGTCGTCGAGATGGGCACCGGCACCTCGACCCGGATCGCCAGCCACTACTACCAGCCGCGCATCGGCGGCGATCTGGCCGCCGTCACCGGCATCCTCAAGCACCTGCTCGCCTGCGGCGTGGAGGACACCGAGTTCATCGCCGCGCACACCACCGGCTTCGATCAGTTACGCCAGGACATCGCGGCCATGGACTGGGCGGACGTCGAACAGTCCTCCGGCCTCAGCCGCAGCCAGATGGAACAGGCCGCGGAGATCTACCGCGGCGCCAAGGCCGTGATCTGCTGCTGGGGCATGGGCATCACCCAGCACAAGCATTCCGTCGCCACCATCCAGATGCTGGTCAACCTGCTACTGCTCGGCGGCCACGTCGGCCGGCCGGGCGCCGGCGCCTGCCCCGTGCGTGGCCACTCCAATGTCCAGGGCGACCGCACCATGGGCATCTACGAGAAGCCCGCCGACGCCTTCCTGGATCGCCTCGGCGCCGAGTTCGGCTTCACGCCGCCCCGACATCATGGCCATGACGTGGTCGCCGCCATCGAAGCCATGGCCCGCGGAGAGGGCAAGGTCTTCTTCGCCCTGGGCGGCAACTTCGCCGCCGCCTCCCCGGACACCGCGGCCACGCATGCCGCCCTGCAGCGCTGCCGCCTGACGGTCCACGTCTCGACCAAGCTCAACCGCTCGCACCTGGTGCATGGGCACAAGGCGCTGATCCTGCCCTGCCTCGGCCGCACCGAGGTGGACCTGCAAGCCGCCGGCCCGCAGGCCGTCACGGTGGAGGACTCGATGAGCATGGTCCACCTGTCCAGCGGCATGAACGCACCGGCCTCGGCCGAGCTGCTATCCGAGCCGGCCATCGTCGCCGGCCTGGCCGCCGCCACCCTGCCCCGCTCGCAGACCCGCTGGCAGTGGCTGGTGCAGGACTACGACCGCATTCGCGATTGCATCGGCCGGGTCGTCGAGGGCTTCGAGAACTTCAACCAGCGCGTGCGCGTGCCGGGCGGCTTCTACCTGGGCAACGACGCCCGCGAGCGGCGCTGGCGCACGGCGGCCGGCAAGGCCGCGTTCCTGCCCCAGGCCCTGCCTGTGCCGGTGGTGGAAACACGGGCGCCGCTGCGGCTGATGACGATCCGCAGCCACGACCAATACAACACCACCATCTACGGACTCCACGACCGCTACCGCGGCATCCGCGGCGAGCGCCGCGTGTGCTTCATCAGCCGCGAGGACCTGGAGAAGCTCGGCCATGCCGAAGGCGACTGGGTGGACCTGGTCTCTGCCTGGCACGACGGCGAGCGGGTGGCTCCGCGTTTCCAGCTGGTGGCCTACGACATACCGCCGGGCTGCGTCGCCGCCTACTACCCGGAAACCAACCCGCTGGTGCCGCTCGACTCCTATGCCGACCGTGCCCGGACGCCCACCTCCAAGTCCGTGCCGGTGCGCCTGCGGCGCCGCGCCGAGGCCGGAGCCGCCTGATGGATGCTACCCTCACCCACCTGCTGCAGCTGCTGGCCCAGGATGACGGCCAGTCCCTGCCCCGCGTGGCCCGCAAGCTGAAACTGCGCCACAGCCAGCTGCATCGCCTGCTGACCGCCGTCGCGGCCGGCAACGACCTGCGCGGCATCATCGTCATCAGTGGAGAAGACCCGCCGCGCCTCTGCCTCGGCAATGCCGGCCGCCTGCTGCTCCAGGAGCTCAAGCCATGAAGGCATCCGCACTCTCCAGCCTCCGGGCCTCGCGTTACTCCAGCCGGCAATGGTCCGAGGTCACCGAGACCGTCGCCGAGGAAACGCCGGTGGCGCTGGTCTACAACGGCCACTCGCATGCCGTGATGATGGCCTCGCCGCAGGACCTGGACGATTTCGCCCTGGGCTTCAGCCTGTCGGAAGGCATCGTCGAGCACGTCCGCGAAATCGAGATCGTCGATCGCCTGCACACGCCCCTGGGCATCTCCCTGCAGATGCTGATTCCACAGGCGCGCTTCGAAGACGTGGTGGAACGCCAGCGCAGCCTCAGCGGCCGCACCGGCTGCGGCCTCTGCGGCAGCTCGTCGCTGGAAGCCGCCATCCGGCCGATCCGCCGCGTCGAAGCCCCTGGCCGCGTCAGTGCCATCGGCCTGCTCGACGCCTTCGCCACCATGGAAATGGCGCAGCCCATGAACCAGCTCTCCGGCGCGGTGCACGCAGCCTCGCTGCTGACCCTGCAGGACGAACTGCTGATCCGCGAGGACGTGGGCCGCCACAACGCGGTGGACAAGGTCATCGGCGCCGCGGCTCAGCAGGGGCTGCAGCCCGCCGCCCTGCTGGTGACCTCGCGCGCGTCCTACGAGATCGTCCACAAGGCCGCACAGGCCGGCTGCCCCATCGTCGCCGCCATCTCGGCGCCCACGGCAATGGCCGTGCGGCTCGCCCAGGAAGCCGGCATCACCCTGGTCGGCTTCGCCAGGAACCGGCGCCTCACGGTCTATTGCGGCGAGCTGCTGCCGGAACCGGCGGCACCGTTCTCGCGCCCGACCCTGGTCCCTGCGTCGATGCATCGCCATGCGCGGCTCGCCGCAGCGGGTGCCGTGGGATCCGGCTCCCGCTAGGCAGGCATCGCGCCCAGGCCGGATGCCTCGCGCGCCAGGCGCGAGATCCCGGCCCAGTCCCCTGCGCGCAACAGCGCTAGCGGCGCGATCCAGCTGCCGCCGACGCAGGCAACGTTCGCCAGCGCCAGGTACTCCGGCGCGCTCGCCGGCGTGATTCCACCGGTCGGGCAGAACAGGGCCTGCGCCAAGGGGCCGGACATGGCGCGCAGCAGCGCCGGGCCACCGGCACTGGCCGCTGGAAACAGCTTGAGCGTCTTGTGCCCGGCATCGAATGCACTCATGGCCTCCGAGGGCGTCATGACACCCGGCAGGTAAGGCCAATCATCCGCGGCGGCCAGCAGCCCCGGCGTGCAACCCGGGCTGACGCCGAAAGCCGCACCGGCGGCTCGGACATCCCGCAGGTCCTGCGCGTTGAGCAGGGTGCCGGCGCCCACCGCCATCTCCGGCACCTGGGTCGCAATCGCCTGGATGGCATCCAGTGCCGCCGGCGTGCGCAGCGTGATCTCCACTGCGCGGATGCCGCCCGAGAGCAGGGCGCGCGCCAGCGGCAGCGCGGTCGCGGCATCTTCGATCACCACCACCGGCATGACCGGCCCCAACCGCAGGATCTCGCGGATGTTCAACTCGGCTCTCCCTCGTGAGTCGCATCGCCGAAGGGATCGGCGATCATGCCGCCGCGTTCGGCATCGCCGGCCAAGCGCCGCGCCCAGCCCAGCAGTGCGCGTCCACTGTCCGCCCCTGCCGGCGCCAGGGGTACAGGGGCCGGCACACGCGCGGCCCAGTCCCCCTCGTCAACCCGCAACTCCAGGCATCCCTGCGCCGCATCCAGATGCAGCAGGTCACCATCACGCAGCCGCGCGATCGGCCCCTGCGCGATGGCCTCGGGCCAGACGTGGATCGCGGCGGGCACCTTGCCCGAGGCGCCGGACAGGCGACCGTCCGTCACCAGAGCCACGCGGCGTCCCGCATCCTGCAGCGCACCCAGCACCGGCATCAGCTGGTGCAGCTCCGGCATGCCGTTGGCGCGTGGACCCTGGAAGCGCAGCACCGCGATGAAATCGCGATCCAGGCTGCCGGCACGGTAGGCCGCGATCAGCGCCTCCTGGCTGTCGAATACCGCAGCCGGTGCGGTCACCGAACGATGCTCCTCGGCCACCGCGGAAACCTTGATCACCGCGCGCCCGAGATTGCCCCGCAGCAGCCGCAGGCCGCCATCGGCGCTGAAGGCGGTGGTGGCCGGACGCAGCACCGCGGCATCGCCGCTGGTGGCGGGCGCCGGCCGCCACACCAGGCGCTCGCCGTCGAGGAAGGGCTCCTCGGTGTAGTGCCGCAGGCCCTCGCCTGCGACGGTGCGCACGTCGTCATGCAGCAGCCCCGCATCCAGCAGTTCGCGGATCAGGACCCCGGTGCCGCCGGCCGCATGGAAATGATTGATGTCGGCGGAGCCGTTCGGGTAGATGCGCGCCAGCAGCGGCACCACCGCGGACAGCGCGTCGAAGTCGTCCCAGTCGATCACGATGCCGGCGGCGCGCGCGATGGCGACGAGATGGATCGTGTGATTGGTGGAGCCACCCGTGGCCAGCAGGCCGACGATGCCGTTGACGATGGCACGCTCGTCGATCACCTGCGCCAGCGGCGTGTACTCGCGGCCCTTGCCGTCCAGGCCCAACCGCGAAATCTGCGCGGCGCGCTGCGCGGCGCCAGCCGTCAGCGCGTCGCGCAGCGGCGTGTCCGGCGAAACGAAGGCCGAGCCCGGCAGATGCAAGCCCATGATCTCCATCAGCAGCTGGTTGGAGTTGGCGGTGCCGTAGAACGTGCAGGTGCCGGGGCCGTGGTAGGAGCGCATCTCCGACTCCAGCAGTTCCTCGCGGCCGACCAGGCCCTGGGCATGGCGCTGCCGCACCTGCGCCTTCTCCTTGTTGGAGAGGCCGGTGGACATCGGCCCCGCCGGCACGAAGATCGCCGGCAGGTGGCCGAACTGCAGCGCACCGATCAGCAGGCCCGGCACGATCTTGTCGCAGACCCCCAGACACAGCACGCCGTCGAAAACGTTGTGCGACAGCGCCACCGCCGTGGACATGGCAATGATGTCGCGCGAGAACAGCGACAGCTCCATGCCCGGTTGGCCCTGCGTGACGCCGTCGCACATCGCCGGCACGCCGCCGGCCACCTGCGCGGTGGCACCGGCGCGGCGCGCCGCCGCGCGGATCAGCGCGGGATAGCGTTCGTAGGGCTGGTGTGCCGACAGCATGTCGTTGTACGACGACACGATCGCCAGGTTCGGCAGGCGCTGCTCGCGCAGCTTGAACTTGTCGTCTCCCGGCGCCGCGGCGGCGACGTGGGCCAGGTTGGTGCAGGACACCCTCCCGCGGGCCGTGCCCTCGCCGGCGGCGGACTCGACGCGGCGCAGGTAGGCCGCGCGCAGCGCCTGGCTGCGGTGCCGGATGCGGTCGGTGACTTGCTTGACGATATCGTGCAGGGGCATGGCTCCATCCCTCGTATCAAGCATTGTCGGCTTCAGCACGCGCGATCACCCCTCCCGACACGGGTGGGCCTTCGATACCCCACTCCGGCGGATCATCGCGCCGCCTTCGGCGCACCTGCCGGAAGCCATTGGGTGGGGGTTCTGGCATGTCGGCCTTCGAGGGCTTCGATTTCGTACTCTTTGGCGGCACTGGGGACCTGGCGCTGCGCAAGCTGCTGCCGGCGCTCTACCGGCGCCACCGCGAAGCCGCGGATGCCGCGGCCTGGCGCATCGTCGCCATTGGCCGCCAGCCGATGTCCAGCGAGGAGTACCGCCACCACGCCTACGAGCGCTGCTGCCGGCACCTGGCGAGCAGCGAGCTGGACGGCGGCTGGCAAGCCTTCGCCGCGCAGCTCGAATACCTGCAGATGGACGCCTCAGACTCGCAGGCCTACGCCGCCCTGGCCGCCCTGCTGCCAGCGGGTGACCGCAATCGCGTGTACTACCTCGCCACCGCGCCGCAGCTGTTCGCCGGCATCTGCCGGCACCTGGGCGACGCCGGCCTCGCCACCCCGCGCAGCCGCGTGGTGCTGGAAAAGCCGCTGGGCCGCGACCTGGCCTCCGCCACCCGCATCAACGAGGACGTGGCCAAGGTCTTCTCCGAGCAGCAGATCTTCCGCATCGACCACTACCTGGGCAAGGAGAGCGTGCAGAACCTGCTGGCGCTGCGCTTCGGCAACGCCCTGTTCGAGCCGATCTGGAACCGTAGCTGGATCCGCGACGTGCAGATCACCATCGCCGAAACGGTCGGCGTCGAAGGGCGCGGCGATTTCTACGACGGCACCGGCGCCCTGCGCGACATGGTGCAGAACCACATGCTGCAGCTGCTGTGCATCGTCGCCATGGAGCCGCCCGCCAGTATCGAGGCCGACCGCGTGCGCGACGAGAAACTGAAGGTGCTGCAATCCCTGCGACCGCTGTCCGCCGACGACGTCGCCACCAAGACGGTGCGCGGCCAGTACCGTGCCGGCGCCATCGGCGGGCAGCCGGCGCTGGGCTATGCCGAGGAGCCCGGTGTCCCTGCCGGCAGCGGCACCGAGACCTTCGTCGCCCTCAAGGCCGAGGTCGACAACTGGCGCTGGGCCGGCGTGCCCTTCTACCTGCGCACCGGCAAGCGCATGCAGGAGCGCCTGGCCGAGATCGTGGTGAACTTCCGCGCAGCACCGCACGCCATGCTGTCCGGCAGCCTGCCGCCGGTGAACCGCCTGGTGATCACCCTGCAGCCCAAGGAAAGCCTGCGCCTGGACCTGATGGCCAAGGTGCCGGGGGAAGGCATGCAGATCCAGCCGATCTCGCTGGACATGAGCTACTCCGCCGAATCCGGCCGCCGCTGGGACGCCTACGAGCGCCTGATCATGGACGTGGTGCAGGGCCGGCTTACGTTGTTCATGCGCCGCGACGAGCTCGACGCCGCCTGGCGCTGGGTGGAGCCGATCCTGGGGCAATGGCAGCGGCAGCGTCCGCCGCTGCGTCCCTACCACGCCGGCACCTGGGGGCCGACGCAGTCCAGCACCCTGGTGGTGCGCGACGGTAACACCTGGCACGAGGACAGCTGATGCCCGCCGAGTTGCGCCTGCCGCGCAGCGTACGGCAGCAGCTTCACGAAACCGCAGCGGATGCAGCGGTGGCACTGGCCGCGGACGTGGCCACAGCGCTGTCGGAGGCCATCGCACGGCGCGGCCATGCCTCGCTGGTCGTGCCTGGCGGACGCACGCCGCTGCCCTTCCTCGAGGCCCTGTCGCATCAGCCGCTGGACTGGAGCCGCGTACTCGTCAGTCCGTCGGACGAGCGCTGGGTGGACGCCGATCACCCGGACAGCAACGAGCTGCTGCTGCGCACGAACCTGCTGCGCAACGCCGCCGCCACGGCCCGCCTGATCCCGCTAAAGACCGCGGACACGATACCGGAGGCCGCTATCGGCGAGTGCGCATCCCGGCTGGCGACACTGCCGCGCCCGCTCGACGTGGTGGTGCTGGGCATGGGCCTGGATGGCCACTTCGCCTCGCTGTTCCCCGATGCGCCGGAACTGCATGCAGCGCTGCGGCCGGACAGCCCCGCGGTCGCCGCGCTGCGTCCACCCTCCTCGGCACTGCCGCGCATCAGCCTGACGCTGGCCTTCCTGCTCGACAGCCGCGGCATCGCCTTGCTGACCGGCGGCGCCGACAAGGCCCGGGTGCTGGAGCAGGCCGCGGCGCTGCCCGGCGATCCCCGATTGCCGGTGAGCCTGCTGCTGGGCCAGCGGCAGGTGCCCCTGGCGCTGTACCACTCCGTGCAATGACCACCATGCACCAGACCCCGGCGCTAAACCTGGTCGCCGACATCGGCGGCAGCAATGCACGCTTCGCCCTGATGGACCCAGGCGGCCGCCCGACACGGGTCGTCACCCTGGCGGTACGCGATCACGCCACGCTGTCCGATGCCGTCGCCGCCTACCTGCAGCAACAGGCGATGGAATGCCCGCGCGAGGCCGCCATCGCCATCGCCAACCCGGTCTGCGGCGACCAGGTCCGCATGACCAATCACCATTGGTCGTTCTCGGTCGAGCAGACGCGGCAGCAGCTGGGCCTGGATCGCCTGCTGCTGCTCAACGACTTCACCGCGCTGGCCCTGGCGCTGCCGCTGCTGGAAGCGCACGAGCTCCGCCAAATCGGCGGCGGCGCTCCCGCGCCCGGGGCCATCGCCCTGCTCGGGCCCGGCACCGGGCTCGGCGTCTCGGGATTGATACCCGCAGGCGCGGGGCAGTGGCTGCCGATCAGCGGCGAGGGAGGACACGCAACCCTGGCGCCGGCCGACGCCCGCGAGTCCCGCATCCTCGATATCTGCCGCGAGCGCCACGGCCACGTCTCCGCCGAGCGCCTGCTGTCGGGGATCGGCCTGCCCTGCCTGCACCAGGCCATCGCGGCATTGTCCGGCGAACAACCGGACCCCCTGTCTCCGGCAGACATCGTCGCGCGCGGCCTCGCCGCAGCGGACGCCCACTGCAGCGAGGCGCTGTCGGTGTTCTGCAGCCTGCTGGGCAACTTCGCCGGCAATCTCGCGCTGACGCTGGGCGCGCGTGGCGGCGTCTACATCGGCGGCGGCATCGTGCCGCGACTCGGCGAGTATCTCGCCGCCTCTGCCTTCCGCCGCCGCTTCGAGGACAAGGGACGCTTCCGCGAGTACCTCGCGCCGCTGCCGGTCTACGTCATCCATGCGAGCGAACCGGCCCTGCGCGGCGCCGCGGCAGCCCTGCGGCACCCGCTGTGCCTGGGCGTGGAGGCGCGGAGCGTCGCCTAGAGCGGCGCCAGGCCCTTGCGCTGCTGCAGCTCCGCCATGATCGCGCGGTGCTTCTGCCGGCTCAGGGGATAGCGCGTCAGCACCAGCAGGGTCGCCAGCGTCAGCATGGCTGCGCCCGGCCCGTAGGCCATGCCCAGGAGCCGGGTGGTGTGCTCGGGAATCTCCGAGACGGCTCCGGCGCTGACGGCCTTGGACGGAAAGTCGATCAGCTGCAGCGCAAGGCCCGACAACAGCGCGCCCAGGCCGTTGGCGGCCTTGGACGCGAGCGTCCAGCCGGCGAAGTAGAAGCCCTCCACCCGCACGCCATGACGATGCTCATGCTCGTCCAGGGCGTCGGTCGTCATCGCCATCAGCGCCATCATGGCGACAGTCATTCCCATGCCCGCCATCAGTTGCGAGCCTGCCAGGAACAGCCCCAGGGGATTGCCTTCCAGCGGCAGCAGGCCGCAGAGCCGCAGCGTCGGCGGCAGGGCCTGCGCCATCATCATGATGAAGACCGCGCCCAGTATGGTGCTGCGATGTTCCAGACGCTTGATCAGCGCCCCGCCGAAAGGGGCGCCCACGATCAGGCCCACCGTGAGCGAGACGATCGCCACCTGCACCTGCTCGCCGCCCAGCTTCCAGAAGAAGGTGTAGGCGTGCAGGCTGAGGGATTGCGTCACGCTCTGCGCGCCGGTAGCGAGCAGGCAGGTGAAGAAGATGACGCGAAAGGTGGAACTGTGGAACAGCTGCCCGATCTCGCGCAGCAGTTCGCCCAGGCTGCCGCGCTCATGGGACGGCGGCGGATGCTGCCGCCCCAGGGTGCGATACACCGCGAACATCGCCGCCGCGGCCATCAGGAAGATCAGCGTGGCCAGTGTCAGGGCGAAGGCCGGATAGCTCTCCGCCCGCGCGATGCCCTGCTCGCCCTTGAAGAACAGCCCGAAGCCCAGCAACACGGTGGCCAGCGAGAGTG
This sequence comes from Pseudomonadota bacterium, assembly GCA_052035235.1. Taxonomy (GTDB): domain Bacteria; phylum Pseudomonadota; class Gammaproteobacteria; order Nevskiales; family Nevskiaceae; genus Solimonas_A. The sequence continues at coordinate 11,106 of JBPOHT010000019.1, forward strand.
TCACGGCCGCGGTCCAGCGCCAGGTGATGATGCGTGCGCGCTCGGTCTCGTCGTCGCTGACCTCCGCACCCACCGCAAGGTACGGCAGCGCGAAGCAGGACAGGCCCACGCGGATGCAGAGGCAGAGCAGCGTCACGATGCCGAACAGCAGCCATTGCTGCTCGATGCGCGGCAGCGCGAACAGCAGCACCAGGGCCCCCAGCAGCACGGGCGTGGCCCCGAGCATGAACGGCAGGCGCCGCCCCAGGCGCGAGCAGCAATGGTCGGAGCGCATGCCGATCCAGGGATCCAGCACCGCATCGACCACCAGCCCCGCCGCCACCGCGAAACCCGCCAGCGCCGGCGACAACCCGCAGATGCTGGTCAGGTAGTACAGCAGGAAGACGTTCAGCGCCGTGTTGATCATCGTGTCCGGCGCTGCGCCCAGGCTGTAGGCCAGGCGCAGGCGCGCCGGCAGTGGCTGGCGGCGCAGCGATGCATCGGGATGGTCCGACGCCTGCAGGGTGAAAGACAAGGTGACTCTCCTCTCTTGCGAAGCGGTGGGTCCGCTTTCTGTCAGGTGCCGCGGACGACCAGGTCGGTCGGCAGCAGGACGGGCGCCGCGGGGGTGCCCTGGATGATCTGCATGAGCCGCTCCACCAGGATCGCCCCGGCCAGGCGGGTGTCCTGCCGGACGGTGGTCAGGGCCGGCGCATGGTGGACCGCGGCGGGACTGTCGTCGTAACCACAGACGCTGCAGGCCTCCGGCACCGCGATGCCTCGCTCCCGCAGCGCGGACAGCGCGCCCATGGCCATGGTGTCGCTACCGGCAAACACGGCATCCGGCGCGGCCTTGCCGGAATCCAGCCGGTTGAGCATGGCGGTGCGGCTGGCGGCAAAGGAGAGGTCGGGAACCTCGAGTTCCTCGACGGCCGTGCCCCAGGCCTCGGCGAAGCCGCGGTGGCGCTGCTCGATCTCCAGGTGACCGCGAGGCCCCAGGAACATGGCGCGCTTGCGCTTCAGGCTGCGGAAGCGCTGCGCGACCAGCCGCCCTCCCAGCGGGTTGTCACTGCCCAGGATGCAATAGCTGGCATCGGCCCGGTGTGCGCCCCAGACCACGAAGGGCACGCCAGCCTTGGCCAGGGCCCGGAACTCCTCGTGGCGCCCGGCCTGTCCCAGCAGGATGATGCCGTCGACTCCCTTGTTGGCCAGCATGTGCTCGAAGCCGCCCTGGTGGGCCGACTGCTCCGAGCACAGCAGCACGTCCTGCTGCCGCACGGCCAGGGCATTGGCGATGTTGGCCAGCAACTCGAAGTGGAAGGGATCCGACAGCCGGTTCTCAGGCAGGTGCGGAAAGTCGATGACCACGGCGATGGTGTCCGTACGCTGGCGGCGCAGGTTCTGCGCGCTGCGGTTGACCACATAACCGTGGCGCCGGGCAATCTCGAGGATGCGTTGCTTGGTCTCGTCGGATACCAGCGGGCTGTCCTGCAGCGCCCGCGAGACGGTGGGCTTCGACACGCCGGCCAGGCGCGCGATGTCGTCCATCTTCTTGGGACCGGTGTTCTTCTTCACGCGATTCGGATCCGTGTTTCTTGCTGGCGGCCCTGAGCCGATGAACGGCAATCTAACAGTCTTTGCAATCGATTTCAAAAAAAGCTAGAGTCGCGGCCATGTTGAATCCTGCCCCCATTGCCGCCACCGGGTTCCCGGAACCCGCCAGCCATCTGTCCAAGGAGGCCCTCCGGTATTTTCGCGAGGTGTTCTCCCGGCAGGAGCGGGATGCCATGCAGTTCCCCGCGGTGGAAGACATCGCCGGCTGGCAGCGGCGCAACCGCGAGGAAATGGGCAAGCGGGAATCCATGAATGCCGCCCTGCTCGAGCGCTACGGCGCCGAGCTGCAGCCGATCCGCATGGGCGGCGTGCCCGTTGCCGACATCCGCCCCGCTCGCGGGGCCATTCCCGGCAAGGCGCTGCTCTATGTGCACGGCGGCGGCTTCGTCGGCGGCGCAGCCTACGATGCCCTGGACAGCACGCTGCCGCTGGCCGAGGAAACCGGACTGCGTATCCTGTCGGTGGACTACACACCCGCGCCGGAAGCGGACCATGCGCTGATCGGCGAGCAGGTGCTGGCCGTGCTGGCCGCTCTGTACGCGCAGGGCTTTTCCCCCGGTGACGTCGGCATCTACGGCGATTCGGCCGGGGCCACCATCGCCGCCTCTGCCATGCTGCGGGCACGCCTGCGTGGCCTGCCCCTGCCGGCAGCACTGGTGCTGTGGTCACCCTGGGCCGACCTGACCTGCAGCGGTGACAGCTACCGCACGCTGATCGACGCCGAGCCCTTCTACAAGGAATCCTTCCTTGCCATCGGCGCCCGCTGCTATACCGGAGAGAGCACGCCGGACGATCCACTGGTATCGATCCTGTTCGCCGACTACGCGCCGGGCTACCTGCCCACGCTGATCCAGTGCGGCACCCGCGAACTGCTCCTCAGCGACGCGGTACGCCTGCACCGCCGGATGCAGGACAGCGGCGTGGAAGCAGAGCTCGATATCCATGACGGGCTATGGCACGTATTCCAGTTCAAGCCGATCGATTCGCCGGAAGCCATCCAGGCCCGGAAACGTACCGGCGAGTTCCTGCTGCGGCGGCTTGGCATCGCCTGAAAACCAACCTACCACCCGATTGCGCCCAAAAATGAAAACGATTGCACCACTCCAGGGCTGGAAGCTCCGATCGCTCTTCGCCGTCACCGAGCTGATGGCGCGCCTGGGCATCGGCGGCCCCACCTCGCAGGTCATGAAGCAGCCCGTCGCACGCCGTGCCGCCGTGGTTCCGGCGCCGTGGATGCTGCTGCCGATGCCGCCGACCGGCGTCGAGCGCGCAAGCCTTCCGGGCCGCGGCGGGCCGATTCCGGTCAAGCGCTTCCTGCCGCGCACGCCGAAGCCCTCCGCGACGCCGATCCTGTTCCTGCACGGCGGCGGCTGGGTCGCCGGCGGCGTCGACTCGCTGGACTACCTCTGCACCCACCTGTGTGACCGGCTGGGCACCGTGGTGACCTCCGTGGGCTATCGCCTGGCGCCGGAGCATCCCTACCCGGCCGCCTTGGAAGACTGCGAGGACGCACTGGCCACACTGCTGGCGGAGTCTCCCCAGGCGGACGTCGTCGGCGACAGCGCCGGCGGCAACCTCACCGCGGCACTGGGCCTGCGAATGCGCGGGCGCAGCGGCATCCGCAAGCAGGTCATCATCTATCCCTTTTTGGACCTCACGATGTCCTCGCCCTCCATCGATCCGCCGCGGCAGGGCATGTCGCGACGCGACGCGGAGCTGATCGTCGCCGCCTATCGCGGCACGGCGTCCGTCGATGATCCCTTCGTCTCGCCGCTGCACGCGCCGGACCTCAGCGGCCTGCCGCCGGCCGTGATCGTTACCGCCGACTGCGACCCGCTGCGCGACGACGGCATCCGCTATGCCAAGCGCCTGCGCGAAGCCGGCGTGCCGGTGCGCTTCGAGAACTACCTGGGCATGCCCCATGCCTTCCTCTCGCTGGCCAGCCTCAGTTCGGCCGCGCCCACCTGCGTCGACATGATCGTCGAGGAACTGCAGGCGTGAGCAGCGACGTCGCCCACGCCTTCGAGTGGAGCGTCGCCGACGGCGACGTGCTCGGCGTGACCGACCGCGCCGAGATCCAGGCGCGCTCGGACTGGGCGCGCGGCCTGCTCAACCGCGTGCGCCATCCGGAGGTGCCGCCGGTGACGGACCTGCACCTGCCGCTGGCCGGGCCAGTCGTGGGCCATGGGCGTTCCGATCCCTCGCCCGGCCTGGCAAGCCCGCTGATCGAAGAGGCGCGCATCCTGCGCCTGCATCCGGACTACAAGACCCTGTCCGACCTGCATCGCCGCGACCAGGACGATGCCTGGACGGCGCACTGGCAGGCGCAGTTCGCCGCTCTCACCGACACCCGTCCGGAGCACCGCATCGAAGCACGGCGCGAGCTGCTGCTGCGCTACCTCGACTCCGCCTACGAGGCCGAGGACAACTTCGAAGGCCTCGACTCCGACCTGGTCCGCCCACAGTGGCGACTCGAACATCCCGATGCCCGGGTTCGTGCCGCCTTCGATCACATCGAGACGCACTGGAGCAAGCTGGTGAAGACCAGCGCCGGCGCCCGCGGCAGTTCCTTGCTGCGCACGCCCTACCCCTTCCTGATCCCGGCCGGGCGCTTCCGCGAGGCCTACTACTGGGATACCGCCTTCGGCATCGACGGACTGATCGCCACCGGCCGCCTGGAACTGGCGCGGATGCAGGCCGACAACTTCCTGGAGCTGATCCGGCGTTTCGGCTTCGTGCCCAACGGCAACCGCGACTATTACCTGAGCCGCTCGCAGCCGCCGATGTCCAGTCGCCTGGTCCGCGCCGTGGTGGAAGCCACCGACGCCGAGATTCGCGACAGCGGCGATGCGGATCGCGCCGCCACCCTGCAGGCCTGGGTGCGCGAACGCGCCGTGCCGCTGCTCGCCAGCGAATTCCTGGACTTCTGGTCCAACCCCCAGACGCGCTTCGACGCCGCCACCGGCCTGCATCACCACTGGGACGCCCTCGATGTGAAGCGCCCCGAGCGCTATTCCGAGGATGAGGAAGCAGACCTCGGCAAGACCCTGCGCGACGTACGCGCCATGGCCGAATCGGGCCTGGATTTCACCATCCTCTATGCCGGCCCCTCCGGCAAGAACGAGATGTCCGGCTTCGCGCCGGTGATGCTCAACGCGCTACTGGCGCAGTTCGCCGGCGACGTCGCCTCGCTGGCCGGCTTCGCCGGCATGCAGGACCTGCAGGACCGCTTCTCCGGCCTCGCCGCCGAACGCCGTGCCGCCATCGACCGTCATCTCTGGGACGAGGACGGCGGCTGCTACCGCAGCCTGCATCTGGAAACCCGCCGGCGCAGCAGCGGCATCGGCTTCACCGTGTTCGCACCACTGTTCGCCGGCATCGCGTCGCAGCGCCAGGCGGAGCGTGTGCTACTGGCGGCCCAGCCGCTGTTGCGCCGCGGCGGCGTGGCCGGTTCCAGCCGCTTCGATTCGTTGCACCAGTGGGACGGCGACAACGGCTGGGCGCCGGCACAGGTGATGGCCGTGCGCGGCCTGCGCCATTACGGCTTCCACGACGCCGCACGCGACATCGCCGCGCGCTGGGTCGAAGCACTCACCACCGTGTTCGGCCAGCATGGCGGTTTCTTCGAGCGCATCAACGTCGAGACGCTCGACCTGCCGGTACGCAAGGGCCACCAGTATCCCGTCCAGGAAGGCTTTCTCTGGACCAATTCCAGCTTTGTGTGGATGGCGACAGAAGTCCTGGGCCATCCGCTGAAACCCATCTAGGGGCCAAGTACCCCGGAAGCCGGCCAGACCACTGGCCGCTTATTGCCGTCGAGGAGAGCATCGTGTCGAAGAAGTCCTGTGGGTCCCGGCCCCTCATCATCCGGAGCGAATCAGGCCTGCGCTCCGCCAGACTGGCACCGCTCATGGCCCTGACGATCGGCGGCTGCCTGCTGGCCGCCAACCCGTCGCCGGCCGGCGCCCAGGAGCAGCCGGGCACGGCCTCCGAAGACCTGCTGCTCGATGAGCTCCTGAACTCCCAGGAGCCTGAGGCACCCGCCGCGAATCCTGCTCCGTCCGCGAATCCGGACGCGGCACCCGAGGCAGCGCCCGCCGCTGCAGGAACGTCCGACGAAATCTTGCCGACCATCGCCGTCGAGCAGAAGGCCGCGCCGACCCCGTCGCTGAAGCAGCCGCCGTCGAGCCCGCAGATCGAGGAAGTGGTCGTCACCGCCACCAAGCGCGCCGAGAACGTCCGCGAGATCCCGGCCAGCATCTCGGCCGTATCCGGCGACGAGCTGGAGCAGCGCGGCGCGCAGGATGCCACCGACATCGCCAAGCTGGTGCCGGGCGTCAACGTCACCTCCACCGGCGATAGCCCGCAGCGCGTGACGATCCGCGGCATCTCGGCCGACATCGGCACCAGCTCCACCACCGGCATCCTGTTCGGCAACGTTTCCTTCACCGACACCTACGCCCCGGTCGTCGCGCTCGACCCCAATCCCTTCGATATGGCCTCGGTCGAGGTCCTGAAGGGCCCGCAGGGCACCCTCTACGGCGCCTCCGCGCTCAACGGCGCCCTGCGCTACGTGCCGACCGCGCCGCGCTTCGGCGAGTACGAGGTGAAGTGGTTCGGCCAGTACACCTCGGTACACGAGGGCGACGCCGCTCCCACCTACGGCGCGGCGGTCAACCTGCCGCTGTATTCGGATGAAGTGGCCTTGCGCGTGATGGCCTTCGACCGTACCAGCCCCGGCGTCATCGACAACACCCGCTCGGGCGCCAAGGACGTCAACCGTGTCGACCAGCAGGGCGCACGTGCGCTGCTAGGCTGGCGGCCGAACGAAACCTGGGACGTCCTGCTCACCACGGCCTGGCAGGAAACCTACCTCCGGGATGTGGGCATCGCCGACAACGACGAAGGCCGCCTGGAATCCAACGACCGCGCCCGCCCCAGCCCCAACCGCACGGAATACTCCCTGGCCGACCTCAGCCTGACCTACGACGGCGACTGGGCGCAGTTCGTGTCGGACACCTCCTGGATCGAAAAGAGCGGCCGCAACTTCTTCGACGCCAGCTCGCGCACGCTGGGCTCCGGCGCCCTGCCCCTGCTGGCGCAGACCTACCGCGGCGACTCCACCACCATCGGCCAGGAGTTCCGCCTGGTCTCGGCCGACGATTACGAGAGCCCCTGGAAGTGGGTGGCCGGCGTGTTCGCCTGGCAGCAGGAGTTGAAGAACATCCTGACCGTGCCGCTGGCGGTGGACGTGACGCCACTGGTGACGATCCTCGACCTGCTGGACCTCGAAGCGCTCAGCTCGCTGTTCGCCGGCAACAACCCCAAGGTGCTGGAGACCGCGGCCGACGTCCGGGTGCGCGAGCTCGCCGCCTTCGGCGAAGTAACGCGCCGCCTGGGCGACGACGTGGAGCTCTCGCTCGGCGGACGCCTGTACCGCACCACCTCCGGCGGTGACAACGTCCAGTCCGGCCCCTACGTCCTCGCCAACCAGCTGCGCTCGCCGTATGTGCTGCATGGCGACATCGAGGAAACAGGCTTCAATCCCAAGGCCTCGCTGCTCTGGCACGTCAACGACGATGTCCTGAGCTACGCCGCCATCTCCAAGGGCTTCCGCGTCGGCGGCGTGCAGACCGGCCTGACCGGGCCCACCTCCAACGCGCCCGACGTGTTCAAGTCCGACACACTGTGGAACTACGAGGCCGGCGTGCGCACGCAATTCCTGGACAACAGCCTGCGCGTGGACATGACGGCGTTCTGGGTCGACTGGAAGGACCCGCAGAGCCTGCAACCCGATGCCTCCGGCCTGTCCGTGCATATCGCCAACGTCGGCGGCGTGCGCAGCCGCGGAGCCGACCTGTCGGTGCAATACCTGATCCCCTGGGCGGGCCTGATGCTGACCACCGCGGTCACCTATGCCGACACGGTGACGACCACGGATTTCAAGACGGCAACCGGCGACATCTACCCGGCCGGCACCAACTGGCCGCTGGCGCCGAAGTGGCAGACCGCGACCAACCTGTCGTTCATGGCACCCCTCGGAGACTGGGTGCTGGGCGGCTTCGCCACCTACTCCACCATCGGCGCCACCACCGCGACCTTCGGCTCGCACGAGATCTTCGGCTACCAGCAGGTGGACCTGCAGTTCAGCGCCTCCAACGAGCGCATCAAGTGGCTGCCGCAGATGGCGCTGATCCTCAACAACCTCACCGACGAGCGCGGCCTGACCAACGCTTTCACCTCGGGCATCCCGACCCCGCAGCTGGCGGCCGAGGAGTACTACTACATCACGCCGCGCTCGGTAACGTTGCGCTTCATGGGTCGCTTCGGCGGCTAGGAGAACGATCATGTTCGCTGAACCCCGTCATTCAGCCTCCGGCCCGCGGATGCGCTGCTCGCGTAGCGCCGTGAGCCCGCAACCGATGCCCGACGGCATCCACCAGGCGCTGACCACCCGGGAAAGCGAAGTGCTGGCGCTCGCCGGACAGGGCCTCTCGATCAAGGGCATCGCCCAGGCGCTGGGGATTTCCTCCGGCACCGTCACCTGGCACCTCAAGAACTGTTACCAGAAGTACGGCGTAGGCTGCCGCGAGCAGGCCCTGCGCCAGGCCCGGCTGCAGGCGCAGATCCGCCCGGTCGCCACCTCGGTCTGCGAATGCGGACGCGTGCACGCGCTGTGGGGGCCGGGCCCTGTCAATGCCCCGGACATGAATACTCTGGACAAGAACAACGGCCTCGCCGCCTCGCCGCAGGGAGAACAGAAGTGAAGCAAGAGAAGTTCAAGGGATTCCCGCTGCGCGCGTTCTACGCCCTGCACATGCTGGCGCGCCGACTCGGGCTGGGCAGCAACGCCGAGAAGGCGCTGGCCATGCCGGTGGCCCAGCGCAAGGCCATGCGCCCGCCGGGCTTCCTGACCTATCCCCTGCCGGCCGACGTGAGCCAGGAGCGGATCACGATCCAGGGACGCTCGGAGCCCATCACCCTGAAGAAGTACCTGCCCTCCCGGTTGAATCCCGATCAGCCCCGCGTGTACTTCATCCACGGCGGCGGCTGGATTCACGGCGGCCTCGAGACCCTGGATCATCTCTGCGCCAACCTGAGCCGCGATGCCGGGTGCATGGTGGTATCGGTGGAGTATCGCCTGGCTCCCGAGACGCCGTTCCCGGGAGCACTGGAAGACTGCGACGATGCCCTGGACTGGATCACCAGCGATCCCTCGCTGGGTCCCTTGCCCGCAGCCGGCATCGCCGTGGTCGGTGAAAGCGCCGGCGGCAACCTCGCCGCGGCGCTGTGCGTGCTGCGCGCCCGCCGCGGCAATTCGCCGATCAGGCACCAGACGCTGATCTATCCCGCACTGGATGCCACCCTGGCCTCCCCGTCCATGAGCAGCATCGACCAGCCGGGCCTGGAGCGTCACAACATGCTGCGCGTGCTGGAGGCCTACCGCGGCAAGGCCGAGCTCACCGACCCGCTGCTGTCCCCGATGTTCGCCGAGAACCTGCCGGAGCAGCCGCCCGCATTGATCCTCACCGCCGATATCGACCCGCTGCGCGACGATGGCGCGCGCTATGCCCACAAGCTGGCCGATGCCGGCGTGCCCACCCGGTACGTCAACTACCCCGGCATGCCGCACGGCTTCTTCTTCATTCCCCGCATCTGCTCGGCGGCCGCCGAGGGGCGCGCCGAGATCGTCAAGGCCCTCGCCGCGCTGGCCAGGCCCTGAGCCGCGCCAGAGGGTGAACCGGCCGCTCGTGCCGGATACAGTCGCAAGTATTCGAGTGGGCCCCAGCCCACCACAGAAATCGAGGAGATCGCAAATGAAAGCAGGCCTGATGCAGCCCACCCCGCTGTCGATATCGTCCATCCTGGACTTCGCCGAGCGGGCCCACGGACGCCGCGAGATCGTCTCGCGGCTGATCGACGAACCGCTGTGGCGCTATGATTACGCCGGTCTCTCGCGGCGTGCACGCCAGCTCGCCCAGGCCCTGGGCCGCCTCGGCGTGGACGCCGGCGGCGCCGTCAGCTCGCTGGCCTGGAACACCCACCGCCACCTCGAACTGCTCTACGCCGTGCCCGGCATCGGTGCGGTGCTGCACACCGCCAACCCGCGCCTGCACGACGACCAGATCGTCTACACGCTGAACCATGCCGACAGCACGGTGCTGCTGTTCGACCGCAACCTGCTGCCGCTGGTCGAGCGCATCGCCCCCCGGCTGACCCAGGTGCGGATCTACGTGATGCTCAGCGACGCCGAGCGCCACACCGCCGGCAGCGTCGGCGCCCTGTGCTACGAAACCCTGCTCGCCAGCGAGACGGGCGACCTGGTCTGGCCCCGCTTCGACGAGAACACCGGCGCCGTGCTGTGCTACACCTCCGGCACCACCGGTGATCCCAAGGGCGTGCTCTACAGCCATCGCGCCGTGGTGCTGCACGCCATGGCCGAGAGCCTGGCCTCCGCCTTCGGCTTCAATGCCTTCGACGTGGTGATGCCCTGCTCCTCGCTGTACCACGCCACCGCCTGGGGCCTGCCATACGCCACGCTGATCTGCGGCGCCAAGTTCGTGCTGCCGGGCGACAGGATGGACGCCGCCAGCCTGCATGAGCTGATCGTGAGCGAAGGCGTCACCTTCACCGGTGGCGTGCCCACCATCTGGACCGGCTACCTGGACTGGCTCGACCGCAACGGCGCCACGCCCGGAAACCTCAAGCGCCTCACCATCGGCGGCTCGGCCGTGCCGCGCGTGATGGCCGAGACCTTCCAGTCACGCTACGGCGTGCAGGTGCTGCAGATCTGGGGTATGACCGAAACCTGCCCCCTGGGCGTGGTCGCCACGCCGACGCCGTCGCTGGCCGCGCGCGGCGAGGAAGCGATGTGGGACACCATCTGGACACGCCAGGGCCGCCTGCAGTTCGGCCTGGAGCTGCGCTGCGTCGACGAAGCAGGAAACGAAGTGCCGCGCGACGGCAGCAGCTCCGGCGCCCTGCAGGTCCGCGGCCCCTGGGTGGTACAGCGCTACTACCGGCGCGACGAGGACGCCGCCGACAGCCAGGGCTGGTTCGACACCGGCGACGTCGCCACCCTCGACGAGGAAGGCTTCCTGCGCATCACCGACCGCAAGAAGGACGTGATCAAGTCCGGCGGCGAATGGATCAGCTCCATCGACCTCGAGAACGCCGCCGCCGGCTGCCCGGGCGTCAAGGTCGCCGGCGTCATCGGCGTGCCCCATCCCAAGTGGGATGAGCGCCCGGTGCTGATCATCGAAGCCCACCCCGATGCCAGGCTGACGCGCGAATCCGTGCTGGCATTCATGACGCCGCACATCGCCAAGTGGTGGCTCCCGGAAGAAGTGATCTTCTCCACGGTGCCCCTCACCGCCACCGGCAAGGTCGACAAGAAGGCCCTGCGCGAGCGCTACAAGGGACTGCGTCTCGACAACGCCGGCTGAGGTCCTGCTGCCATCATGATCTGGACCGGACCCGAAGCCTTCGAGCGCAGCCTCAACACGATCCTGCAGGGCTACCTGCAGAGATCGCCCGAGGCCCTGGTGTTCTTCGAGCACCGCGGCGCACTGCTGTGCCAGAACGCCCATGGCGAAAGCCAGTTCAAGCGCTGGAACCGAGCCCTGCGCCAGGGGCAGGAAGCCGCGAGCCTGCCGGCCGCCCTGCACACCGCCTTCCAGGGCGGCGACGCGCCGCTGCAGTTGCAGCATCCCGAACTGCCGGGCCTGTCCGCCGTCCTCGAGCCCACACCGGGAGGCTTCGTGCTGCGGCTGCTGGATACGCCCATCCCGGAAGGCGCGGACGAGCTCTCCGCCCACGCCCTGGCGGCGCTGCAGAAACTTTCTCGCTCGGAGCAGCGCGTGGCCCGCCTAGTGGTCAAGGGCCTGCGCAACGACCAGGTGGCCGAGCGCCTGTGCCGCTCACCGCGCACCGTCGAATTCCAGCTGAACAGCACCTTCCGCAAGCTCGGCGTACGCAACCGCGTCCAGCTCTCGCGGCTGTTGGCCTGAGCCTGTGGGCAGCCGGCGTGCCGGCTGCCCACGGGTCGATCAGCGTTTGGCCGCCAGACCGCGTCCCACCTGCAGCACGAAGTCCGAGAACTCCGCAGCCACCTGCTCCCAGCCGTTGTCGAGCATCAGGTTGTGGGCCATGCCGGAATACATCCGCGCCTCCACCCCATAGGCCTTGGCCGTGCCATGCACGATGTTGGGCGGGAAGATCACGTCCAGCTCACCGCCGATGACCCACTTCGGCAGCGCCGGATCGGCCAGCCTGGGCTTGGGCAGGTCCAGGAAGATCATGTCGAGGAAGGCCCGGAAGGACTCGTTGGTCAACGGCTTCCAGTACTGCTCCACCGTCTTCGCATCGAGCCCCGCGCTGTAGAACAGCGCATGCGCAAAGGCCGGCTCACGCACCAGGTAGTACAGGTCCAGGCCCGCCACCGAGCGCAGCAGCGCCAGCGGCCGCGTGCGCAGCAGGTGCAGCACCACGTTGATGACGCCCTGCGGCGGCGCCGCCGCCACCAGTACCGCGCCGGCCAGGTTCTTCGGCCGGCGCTCCATCAGCTTCTGCACCGTGAATCCGCCCATCGAGTGGCCCGCGACCACCACCGGCCGCGGGCTGCGCGCGACGGCAGCCTCCACGGCATCGGCGTACTCGCGGATCGACGGAAAGCCGATGCTCTGCGGGCCCGGCTTGCCGCCGTGCTTCGGCAGGTCCAGGGTCTGCACTTGGTGGCCGAGCTCGCGCAGCCGCGGCGCGAACTGGCGCTCCCAGCACCAGGCGCCGTGCCAGGCGCCGTGCACCAGCAGGATCGACGGTGCCTCTGCCGCCGCCTCAGGCCGCACGGCGCAGGGGCTCCGGCTGGGTGCTCGCGGGACGCGGCGGCTGGGTCTCCAGGTGGGCCGGATCGGCGATATCCGTACGCAGCATCATCTCGCGGTCCTCCTGGTAGTTGTGACGGACGATCCAGGGCATCACCTTACCCTGGCGCGGCAGCAGGTGCTTGGCGCGCTGCACGTAGCCGGCGCTGAGCTGGTCGAGCACGCTGCTGTCGAGCTGGGCGTTCTGGCGGTCGCGCGGGATCACCACGGCCTGGCCGTTCTGGTCCATGTGCTTGAACAGGCGGCACAGGTACAGGCTCGACATATCGGCCTTCATGGTCCACGACAGGTTGATGTAGCCGAAGATCCAGGCGAAGTTCGGCAGGTCCTGCAGCAGCACGCTCTTGTACGACATCTTCTCGGCGGTCTTGTACGGCGCGCCGTCCACGCTCAGCGCCATGCCGCCAAACATCTGCACCTGCAGACCGGTGGCGGTGACGATGATGTCGGCCTGCAGCGTGCGGCCCGACACCAGGCGGATGCCATTCTCGGTGAAGCGCTCGATACCGTCGGTGACCACGTCGGCCCGGCCGCCACGGATGGCGGTGAACAGGTTGGCGTTGGGCACCGCGCAGAGGCGCTGGTCCCAGGGCTCGTACTGCGGGTTGAAGTCCTTGTCCGTGTAGCGCTCGCCGAGATGGCGCTTGGCCTGGCCCACGAAGAAGCGCCGCATGGCCTTGGGAAAGCGCTTGCACAGCTGGTAGGTGGTCTGCCAGATCTCCAGGTTGCGCTTGCGCGCGATGGCGAAGCTCCAGCCGTCCGGCAGCACCTTGTCGAGCACCTGGGTCATGCGGTCCCAGCCCGGCAGCGAGAAGATGTAGGTCGGCGAGCGCTGCAGCATGGTCACCTTGGCGGCCTTCTCGGCCATCGACGGCACCAGCGTCACGGCGGTCGCGCCGCTGCCGATCACCACCACCTTCTTGCCGCTGTAGTCGAGGTTCTCCGGCCACTGCTGCGGGTGGATGATCTGGCCCATGAACTGGTCCTCGCCCCGGAAGGTGGGACGGTAACCCTGGTCGTAGTTGTAGTAGCCCTGCGCGCTGACCACGAAGCGGGCCTGGAAGCTGCGCTTCTCGCCGCTGGGTTCGTGGGTGGCGCTGATGTTCCACAGCTGCGCCTGGCTGTCCCAGTCCGCGGCCGTGCAGTGGATGCCGTATTCGATGCGGTCGGCCACGCCGAAATCACGCGCGGCGTCGCCCAGGTAGTTGCGGATGCTGCTGCCGTCGGCCAGCGTGCGGTAGTCGCGCCAGGGCTTGAACTGGAAGCCGTAGGTGAACATGTCCGAGTCCGAGCGCACGCCCGGGTAACGGAACAGGTCCCAGGTGCCGCCGACGCGCTGGCGACGCTCCAGCACCAGGAAGGACTTGTTGGGCTGCTCGGTCTTCAGGCGGCAGGCCATGCCGATGCCGGAGACGCCGGCGCCGATGATCACCACATCCAGGATCTTGCTCATTTCTATCTCCTCACTGCGTGTTCGAGCTTTCGAGTGAGCGCATATTTCCAGGGAACGCCTCCGTTCTTCTTGACTTTTGGAGACAGAGGATTTGCAATTGGAGACATGTCGACCCTAGTCCGGGCCGCCGGCATGCGCGGGACCGCCGAGGCCCTGCGCGAGCGCGGCATGGCCGTCGAACCCCTGATGGATCTATTGCAGATCCCCCGCGCGGCGTTGACCGACGAGGAACTGCGCATCTCGCTGCCGGCCTATTCCGAGCTGCTGGAACGGGCCAGCGAGGCTGCCAATTGCCCCGACCTCGGCCTGTGCATCGCCGAGCGACAGGACATCGGCATCCTCGGCCCGCTGGCCATCGCGGCGCAGAACGCCTCGACCATGGGCGAGGCGATGAAGGTGTTGAGCGGCTTCCTGCACACGCATTCCAGCGGCATTCGTGTGAGCCTGCACCCCGAGTATCCCCTCCCCGGCCAGATCAGCCTGCGCCTCACCCTGATCACGCCGAGCTGGCAGTCGCGCCGCCAGCTGATGGATCTCTGCCTCGCCGACCTGCACCACTTCACCGCCTTCCTGGCCCAGTCCCCGCTGCCCCTGCTCGGCGTCACGTTGCCGCACGCACCGCTGGCCTCGACGGAGCGCTATGCCGAGTTCTTCGGCCACGCCGTGGAGTTCGGCCATCCGCACGCCGAGCTGATCCTGCCCGACAGCTTCCTCGACCGCAGCCTCAGCGGCGCCGTCGCCGCACTGCATCGTCTCAGCCTGGAATACCTCGCGCTGGCCTTCGAGGGCGGCGGCAAGACCGTGGGCGAGCAGGTGGAGGAGATCCTGCGCCGCGCCCTGTCCAGCACCCGCGGACGCCGCGAGGTGGTGGCGCGCCTGCTGCACCTGCATCCGCGCACCCTGCAGCGGCGCCTGGAGGCCGAAGGCCTGTCGTTCTCCGACATCGTCGACACCGTGCGCCGCGACCAGACCCGCCGCTGGCTCACCGAGTCCGACGTGCCGCTGGCGCATGTCGCCGAGATCGTCGGCCTGGCCGACCAGGCCGTGCTGTGCCGCAACTGCGCGCGCTGGTTCGGGCGCTCCCCTGCGGCGATCCGCGCACGTGGGCTGCCTGCCAAGTCCGAATAGCCCTGGCAGGCAGCGAACGATGGCCCTCTGCATCCGGGCAAGCTAGTCTGCCGTAGCTGACCCAATCCAACCGGCCAGGAACACCCCCGCATGATCACCATCCATCACCTCGGCGTCTCGCAGTCCGACCGCATCGTCTGGCTCATGGAAGAACTGGGCCTGCCCTACCAGTTGGAATGGCATGACCGCGGCCCGGACCGCCTGGCCCCTGCGGAATTCCTCGCCCTGCATCCCGCGTCGATGGCGCCGGTGATCCGCGACGGCGACCTGGTGCTGGCGGAGTCCACCGCCATCGTGCAGTACGTCGCGCACAAATACGGCGGCGGGCGCTTGACCGTGGCGCCCAACACGCCGCACTACGCTGACTACCTTTACTGGCTGCAGTTCAACAACAACATCATGTCGGGATTCTTCGTGAAGTCCGCACTGAAGGCCGCGGGCGACCACGACGGCGGCATCATCGGCAAGATGGCCCAGCGCCGTTCCGACGGCCTGTTCCGTCAGATGGACCAGCACCTTGCCGCCAATGCCTGGCTCGCCGGCGACGAGTTCAGCCTGGCCGACCTCATGTCCGGCTTCGCCCTCACCACCCTGCCCGCCGTCAGCGGCCAGAAGCTGGACGGGCTGCCCAACGTGCAGCGCTACGTGCAGCAGCTCACCGCACGCCCCGCCTGGCAGAAGGCCATGTCCATCGCCGGACCGCAGGCCAAGCGCCCCGCCTAGCCCTGCCCTGCCTAGGGCTCATGCATTTGCACCATGCCCGTCGCCGGGAGGAATGCCAGCATCCTCTCCAGGCGACGGGAGATTCCGATGTCGATGCGTGAAGGGATTTACGCGCTGCTGGGCATCGCCGGCGCGGTGATCGGCTGGCATTACAACCTGCAGTACCTGCAGCAGCCGGACGCCGGCTGGATCGACTGGATCCGGCAATGCCTGGTGAACCCGGCGGCCACCTCGGCGCTGATGGACCTGACGTTCACCTACCTCATCGTCGGCACCTGGATCGTGCTCGAGGCCAGGCGCCTCGCCATGCGCCGCGCCTGGCTCTGCGTGCCCATCACGGTCTTCGTCAGCCTGGCCCTCGGCCTGGCACTCTTCCTGATCCTGCGCGAGCGCCGCCTGCGAGCGACTGGCCCCGCCGCCTAGCGCCGTATCGGGAACTCGATCGGCACCACGATCCCCAGCGTCTCGCCGCCTTCGAGGCAACCCGCGCGGACCATCGCCTGTTCCAGGCCATGCGGCTGCTGTACATGCGCCTGGGCTAGGAAGCGGATCAGGCGCCCCCTTGCTTCTCCCTCTACTGCGGAACGGCTTGCCGGAAGCGCCTGGCATTGGCGGCAACCTGCTGTTTCCTGCCCGGGTCCTGCTCCGCGCAATCCACGCGCAGATCCGCATCCCCGAACGGTTTCTGGACGAAGCCGCAGAAATGCGGCTGGTCCCGGTCCTGTGCCGCATACGGCTGGAAGAAGCGGCAGCCCAGGCAGGTGCGCGGTCCGGTCGCCAGGCCCTGCTGCTGCGCCTCGTAGACCATCAGCTGCGTGATGCGTAGCAGCGCGCCCAGGTCATCGGCCTCCAGGCGCTTGAGCAGGCCGGCCATGCCGCCCTCCCCACCCAGCAGCTCCTGCGCCATCTTCCCGCCGTCCACGCTCAGCCGCACGATCGCCGCGCGTCCGTCGGCCGGGTCGGGCAAGCGCTCGATCCAGCCCTTGGTCTCCAGCACCTTCAGCGAATCGCTCAGGCTTGCCGCCGAGATACCCAGGCGCTCCGCCAGCTGCCGCGCACGCTGCCCGGCCGGCACGCCCTCCAGGGCCCGCAGCACCGCGGCCTGGGTCGGCGGCAGGTCCTTGCTCCAGGACTGCGCACGCACCAGCGACGCCAGCTGGTCCAAGCCGGCGGCCGCCTGTCTGCGCTGATCGTTGCTGGTACTCATCCCATATAAGATAGGAGTCCTAGTTAAATATCGCAAGTCCTGTTCAGTCGGCTGTCATACCGGCGCAAGCCGGTATCCAGTCATGCGGCGGCTACTCCTGCCCGGCATGGGATAGCGACTGCCGGCGGCATGACCGCCTCGACGCCGCCAGGTTCACCTCATCTGCGCATCGAAATGACCCGCTAGGCCTTCATCGGAATCGCAAAGCGCGCGCAGTAGTCGCCGAAGTGCCGGCGCACGCCTTCCACGGTCAGGCCGAATTCCTCCAGCGAGTACACATGCCGGCCGTGCTTGTGCTGCGGGTTCTCCTGCGCCAGCCGCGCCATGCGCGCCTCCGCCTCCACGCCCAGCGGCTCGCCGAAATGCGCGTAGAGCCGGCGCATGGTACCCACCGGGTCGCGCAGCTGCTCCTCGTACTGGATATCGTGGATCGAGTCCCGGCCATGCTTCTCGCGGTAAGCCTCCTGCCGCGCGATCATCAGGTCGAAGGTCTCCAGCAGGGTCTGCCGGATCTCGCCCAGGTCCATGCTGTCGCTGTACATCGGCCGTACGTGGCGCAGGAGGCTGCAGGCCGATCCCACCACCTCCGCCGGATCGCGGTGCGTCATCACCAGTTGCGCATCCGGGTAGACCGCCGTCAGGTCATCCAGGAACAGCGGGTGCCAGGGGTTCTTCAGCGTCCAGCGCCCGCCGTTGTTCTCCTGCAGCAACTGCAGCAGCTGCTTGTGGAAGGCGAAGGCCTCGCGATAGCCGGTCTGGTGGAAGAACCAGTGCCGGTAGCTGGGGATATGCAGGATCGAGTCGAACATTTCCGCGCAGAACGACAGCTGCATCGCGTACTGGCATTCGGTCGGACTGTCCGCCTCCTCGAAATGCGCCGCGGCGATCTGCGGTGCGATCTGCAGCATGGCGTTCAGCATCTGCCGCTGCGCCCCGCAGCGCAGGTCGGTGGACAGCTCGCCCGCCTTGGCCGGCGGCACCGGGCTCAGCGCCTCCCAGCGCAGCAGGCAGCGCCGCATCGGGTCCGCGCCCAGCAGGTTGATCGTCAGCGTCGTGCCGGTGCGCGGCAGGCCGAAGACGAACATCGGCTTCTCCACCGGCCGCTGCTGCAGCTCAGGCTTGCGCTTCAGGTAGTCCACGATCCGCAGTCGGTTGGCCGCGACGCCAATCAGCGTCTCGCGCCAGCGCATGCCTCCGGCCGGCGACAGCCGTGCCTCCTCGGCCGAGGCCTTGACCAGCACCTCCAACCCTTCCCGGGCCTTGGAGTCGCCGAAATCGGAAAGCCCGGTGAGCCGGCGGGCGGTATCGATGATGTCGTCTGCTTTCATGCCTGATCATTCCCGAGGGCTGCGTCCACGAGCGCCAGCTCGGACTTCAGCCACATGGTCTCGCTGAGATTGGTATTGGCCGCTGCCTGCAGGAGCCCCTGTAGCGCCACCCTCTTGGCCGCCAGCGCCTCGGCGTTGCCGGGCTCCGCACCCAGCGCCACGTCCAGCAGGTGCAGGGCCTCCAGGGGCAAGCCGGCCTCCAGCTTCAGGCGCGCCCGCCCCGCCAGGGCTCCGGCGCCACCCGCCAGGTCCGCCAGGTCGGCATCCACGCTGCGGCGCGGCACGCCATAGAGCGCCGTCGTGGAGTCATGGTGGAACCAGCCGGAGTATTCCTCCCAGATGCTGCGCACCGCCCAGGCCACCTTGCCGTGGAACTCGCCGATGCGCAGCGTCTCCGGCAACTGCACCTCGCGCATCAGCGCATACACGTCCTTGCCGGCGTTCATGCCGTCGATCACCGCCTGGTTCACGAACGACACCGCCGCATGCATCCGATCCAGGCTGCGGCGGATGTGCTCCGCTCCGCGGATCGGCTCGCCATGGCCGGTGACCAGCAGTTCGGCGCCCAGCTCGCGCACCGTCTCCAGCGAGCGCAGGTAGCGCTGCACCAGCCGCGGCTTGTCGCCGCGCATCGTCACCAGGTTGGGCATCGCCAGGAACACCGGCCCGAACAGGTTGCCGGTAAAAGCCACGCGCTCCCAGGGCATCCAAACCGTCAGCGAACACAATGACTCCCCGCCCGGTGTCGAGATCAGCTCGAAGCGTCGCCCGCCCTGCTCGAAGTCATGGCGCCGGTCCACCAGAACATCCGGCACCACCTCCGGCGGCGGTGGTGGGCTTCCGGAGCGCTTGATCGCCCCCGCCCAGAGCTTGCGAGAGCGTCGTCCCAGGTAGGGCGCCAGCTCGCGGAAGTAACGCGCCGTATCGGTGAAGCGCCGCTGCGCGATCACCTGGGTGTTGGTTTCCCGCAACACCGGCACCCCGCCGAAATGGTCCGGGTGCGCCTGCGTCAGCACGATGCGCCGCAGCGGCCCGCTGCGCACAGGACCCAGCAGGGCCTGGTTGCGCGCGGCGTTGTCCATGAACCCCGTGTTGACCAGCACGTCGCCGTCACCAGTCCTTACCAGGTAGGCATTCGAGATGTCCTTCACCATGAAGATGAAGTCGTTGATCGCCACTGCCTCGGTCTGCCCCTCGCCGGCCTGCACCAACGACGCCAGCAGCGGCTGCTCCTTACCGGCCGCGCTCACGCCGCGCCCCCGCCGAACTCGATCATCACCTTGGCGGACGCCGGCGTAGCCGCCACGCCCAGCGCCTCGATCACTCGGCTGAAGGGAAAGCGATGGCTGATCAACGGCGCCGCCGTCTCGCGCAGCCGCGGCAGTGCCGCCACCACTTCCGGCATCTCGGTGGGATAGCCCACCGCCGTGGTGATGGTCATCTCCGTGGTCAGCATCGCCCCCAGGTCCAGCGGCACCGGCTGCATGTAGGCCGCCGTCACGACCAGCCGCGACTGGTACTTGGCCATGCGCACCACGTCCGACAGGATGTTGGGCGCCCCCGCCGCATCGATGAAGGCATCCGTCCCCACCGCCTCGCGGCTGAACACCCGTGCCGACCCATGCAGCTCCAGCAGCCGGGCACGCAGGTCCTCCTTCGTTGGGTCCAGCGCCACGCGCGCGCCCAGCGCCCGTGCACGCTGCAGCCGCTCCGGCGCCAGGTCCAGCGCCACCACGTCGTCGATGCCCCGGTCCTTCAGCCACAGGATCATGCCCAGGCCGATCGGCCCGCAGCCGAACACCACCACCTTGTCGCCCGGCTTCACCTGCGCACGGTTCACGCCATGCAGCGCCACCGCCAGCGGCTCGGCCAGCGCGGCGATCTCGTAGGGCAGGTCCTGCGGGATCGGCAGCAGGCTATGGCCCACGCGGGCCTCGCGCACCAGCAGGTCCTCGGTGAAGGCTCCCTCCGGCCCACCACTGCCGATGTAGCTCGGCGTCATCATCGGGTTGACGACCACGCGCTGCCCCACCGACACGCCCTGCACCGCCTCGCCCACCGCGACGACCTCACCCGCCGCTTCATGACCCAGCGGCGTCACCCCGCCGGGCTTGCGATGGATACCACCGATCCGGATGTAGGAAAGATCGCTGCCGCAGATGCCGCAGGCCCGGATCTTGATCACCACGTCCGCCTTGCCCGGCTTCGGCGGCTCCACCGGATCGAGCCGCACGTCGTTGACGCCGTGGATGTTGAGTATCCGGCCCATCACAGCATCACCATGCAGCCGCCATCCAGCGTCAGCGTGTCCCCGGTATGGAAGGACGAGGCATCGCTGGCCAGGTAGGCCGCCACGCCCTCGAAGTCCTCCATGTATCCGGGACGCGGGATGGCGTTCTTGATCAACATGAACTTGTCCAGCGGGCTCAGCTCGCCGGTGCCGGTCATCCCGGTCTTCACGTAGCCCGGCGCGATGGAGTTGGCGCGGATGCCGTACTTGCCGAACTCCACCGCCATCGAGCGCACGATGGCCCCCATGCCGCCCTTGGAGCCGGCATAGGACGGCTTGCCCGCCAGTCCCTTGAACATCGACAGGCTGCCGCAGAAGATCAGCGAGCCGCCGATCTCGCCGCCTTCGGCCCGCTTCACCATCAGCCGCGCCCCCTCGCGCAAGCTCACGTAGGCCCCGGTCAGGCTCACATCCAGGAAGCTCTGGAAATCCCGGGTGGAGAGATCTAGCATCGAGCGAGTCTGCGGCGGCGGCAATCCGGCATTGGCGATCACGCAATCCACCCGCCCGAAGTCCCGCATCACCGCCTGGTAGCCCGCGACGATCTGCTCCTCCGAGGCCACGTCCACCTGCTGCGTGACCACCCTCACGCCAAAGGCCTCCAGCTCCCGCTTCGCCGCCGCGTTCTTCTCCGCATTGCGCGCCCAGATCGCCAGGTCCCCGCCCTGCTTCGCGATCCCCCGCGCAAACGCCAGCCCCAAGCCGCTGTTGCCGCCGGTGACCACCGTCACCTTGCCCGACAGATCGAACAAACCCTTCGCCATGACCCTCTCCGTTTTTCGCTACGGATGTTTTAGGTCGCCGCCCCATCGCGCACCAGCACAATCGATGTCGCGCCAGAGTCAGAGTGTCGAGAAACGGTCAGGCTAGGCCGCAATGGGGCCCAGTAGATAACTACACAAAGCCGGAATCCACCCAGGCAGTCCCCTCTCCCCTCGCGGGAGAGGGTTAGGGACGAGGGCATGGATGCCCGAAGGTAGGGCAACGCAGGAGCAGTTGCCGAGAGGGGGAAGCCCGAGGCATACAACCCAAACCCTCAATCCACCCCGCCCGCCTCCAGATGCTCGCCCACCGCCGCCAGCACCGCCTCCCATTCCTTCTGGGCGATGGTATCCACCGGATCGTTGCCGAAGCGCACACCCACGACGTTCAGCGCCGGCATCACGCTGACCAGCTGGTGCCCGTAGCCCTCCGCCGTGTAGTTGCCGGACTCCGCTTCGCCCAGGTGGGGCCACATGTAGCCGCGCGGGCCGCCGCCGCTCGCCTTGTCGTAGTTGTGCGAAGCCGCCACCCAGGCCGCCGGGATGATCTGCCTGCCGTCGATGCTGCGCCCGCCGCGGCGGTGCAGCTCCCCGAAGCGGACCATGTCCCTCGGCGTGGCATGCAAGCCCATCGAGGCAAACGTATTCCCCAGGCGATCCACCATGACCAGCGCATCGTCCTGCATGCCCGCCGGCTGCCAGATCTTCTCCGACAGGATCTGCGCATAGGGCTTCTGGTAGACCCGCTCCAGCAGCCAGGCCAGCATCTGCGCATCGCCGCTGTTGTAGCGGTAGAACTCACCCGGCGGCGAGACCCGCGTCAGCCGCAGCAGGTATTCGTCACGCGTCATGCCGACCAGGCCGTTCGAATGGTAGTCCGCGCCCATCAGCACCAGCTGCTCGGGCTGGTGCACCGGCACATCGACCCAGTAGGTGCCCGACTCCATCTGCAACAGGTCCTCAACGCTCACACCCTCCCAGACAGTGCCGCTCGCCTCGGCGATGTACTTGGTGACCGGGTCGTGGATCGAATCGACAAGCCCCTCCGCCACCGCGATGCCCACCAGCGACGTGGTGACCGACTTGGTCACCGACCACATGTGGTGGCGTGTCTTGGAATTGAAGCCGTTCTGGTAATCGTCGTAGATGAACCGGCCCTTGTGCATGAACGCGATCGCATTGGTGGACCCGCTCTGCATGAACTGATCGACCGTGCGCCTGCGGCCGTTCACCTCGTAGGTGACCTGGCCCAGGTCCTGCTTCGCCTCCGGCAGCGCCGCGGCGGCCGGATTGGCCCGCACCACCTGGGTCGGCAGGATCACGATGGCCGTCGTCGCCTCCACCGGCAGCAACAGGATCGAGAACTCGAAATCCATCGCATCCTGCAGCAAGCGCGTCGCCTGCCCTCCACCCAGCAACAATTCCGCGCGCGCCTGCAGCATGGCCAGCAGCGGGCCGAAGCCGGGAATGAATTCGTTCGGCGTCGGGTACAGCCGGCCCAGGTGCATCGCGATGATCTCGCCCAGCTGGCCGGGCATGGTCGAGAGCGCCAGCAGGGCCTGCGCAGGGTCTGAAGGCAGCGAATACAGGCCGCTGCGCTCGACCATGTGCAACAGTTCCGCGGCCAGGATCACCCCTTCGTTCGGTGGCTCGGGTGTGGTGCCGCCCGGCTCCTGGGGATCCGGCTGGGTCAGCGCCTGCTCCGGCTCCGCCGATGTTCCACACGCCGCCAGCGCCAGCGTCATCACCCCGGCACCCAGCAGGCGCCGCCAAGCGGATGTATCCATGATGCCCTCTCCCCCGATATTTATGATTTTTATCCCGTTTCGATGATCCCGCCCCTGCCGGGATCATCCAATAGCAAAATACACCCAGATGGGCCGGACGATACCGGGCCCGCAGGGAGCGAGTCCTCCCGCCGCCAGGCCAGGGCGCCCACAAGGGTCGTCCCGCGTCAGCCCTGCGCCTGATATCAGCCAGAACGAACCGCTGAACGGCCGCGGTCGGGCTATCGGATCCGCCTCGGTCAGGATTCGAACAATCCCCTTGGATTCCTGTTGCGAGACTTTGCTGTGGTCCTCGTACCGTTCGGCTTCACGCCTTGGCAGCGACAGATGGTGTCGCGCCATATTGGCGCACCCGCTGATGCCCCGGTTTGAAAAAGTAGCGCTCGCATGAAAATGAAAACCTACGACTGGCACCTCGCCTATGTCTGGCGAATGAAGATCGAGATCTATCTCGGGGTGGTCGGCCTGCTGTTCTGCCTGTTCATCACAATGCCCATTGTGCTGGGCACGGCCATTGCAGCCAACGATCCGCTCCATGAGCCATGGATTGTCGTTACCCAAGGCGTTTTCATTGCTTTCATGCTGACTTCCATTCCTGGATGGTGCGTTGCCTGGAAACTCATGGACACCGTCAGCACGCAGGATGGATTGGCTTCTTATTTCTATCTTTCGATGATGGTCTGCTGGATTCCCTTCGGCGGACCGCTGGCACTATTCATCTGGGGGCGAAAGCTGCGGAAATGAGAGCCTTGGCTTGCCTCCTCTCCCCGCCGCGGGGAGAGGGCTGGCGAGGGCATGGATGCCCGAAGCTAGGGCAACGCAGGAGCAGTTGCCGAGGTAAGGGGCGGCTTTTCAGCGCAAGCTCCGCACGCTCGAAGGTTCACGGCCCCAGGCAGCCATTGGGTCTGGACTTGCCAAGCCACTCGCGCCGCGGCCTCGCGTCACCCCGCCTGTCCGGAAATCACAACTCCAGTCCGGAAAAATCCAGCGCCGCCGCCACACAATGCGCAAAGCAGGCAAGAGCCGCCAGCAGCAGGCCCGGACTTGCGTGCGCAAAGATCGAGACACAGCCGAGGGGAGTGGTGAAATGCTTGGGAAGGCAGGAAAAATCGGGTTCCTTCAGGGTCTGGCTCGCACTCTGGTACCGCGCAGCCACGCCACCGCCCTGGCAGCCCTGCTGCTCGCCGGCACATCGGGCATGGCCTCGGCCGCGACGTTCTACGTCGATGCCGTAGCAGGCGCCGACACGGCGGCCGGAACCACCACCGGCACCGCCTGGAAAACCCTCGCCAAGGTGAATGCCACGACCTTCCGCCCCGGCGATTCGATCCTCTTCCAGGCCGGGCAGAGCTGGGCCGGGCAACTGCGCCCGCGCGGCTCCGGCGCATCGGGCAATCCCATCACCTTGTCCCGCTACGGCTCCGGCGCCGCGCCGATCATCGACGGCCGCTCCCTGGCCAGCGGCGGTGCCATCCATCTGAACAACCAGAGCTGGTGGACCATCGACGGGTTCGAGGTGACCAACGATTCCGGCGCGGACAATCTGGGCGCCACCAAGGCAGGTTCGCATCGCAGCGGCATCTTCGTCGACAACAACGGTGGCGGCGTACTCGGCGGCATTACCATCCGCAACAACTACGTGCACGACGTCAACGGCTGCTTCGTCTGCAACGGTGCGGCCCCGCACAACAACGGCGGCATCGTCGTCACCGCCGACCTGATGAACCCCCTGTCCTTCGGGAACGGCAGCTACAACGGCGTCCTGATCGAGAACAACCGGGTCGAGCGCGTCGGCCGCACCGGCATCATCTTCAACGACTGGTCCATCGGCCTGCTCTATACGATCAACACGGGCGCCTTGAGCAAGAACGTCACCGTCCGCGGCAACACCGTGAATACGGTCGACAGCGACGGCATCATCGTGAGCGGTTCGCAGAACAACCTGATCGCCCACAACATCGTAGGTCATGCAGGCCTGAAGACGGTGGCGGGCACATCCGTGCCCTCGGCGGCCGGCATCTGGACGGCCAAGTCGATCACTACCACGATCGAATACAACGAGGTCTACGGCGTCCTGACCCAGCAGAATGTCGACGGGCAAGGGTTCAATGCCGATCTCGTCGCATCGAACGTGACCGTGCAGTACAACTACAGCCATGACAACGAGGGCGGCTTCATGCTGATGCTGGGCGGCCCCCTCGCCGGCAGCGGCCTCGTGGTGCGCTACAACCTGAGCGTGAACGACGGCTGGGGCGGCTCCAAGGGCATCTTCACCTTCGCCCTGGGCCTGATCCAGAACACCTCGATCTACAACAACACGGTCTATGTCGCCGACGGCCTGCCGTCCAAGATCATGTACTGCGACGGCTGGGATGGCGTCATCTACAACCAGCGCAAGGTGAACTTCCACAACAACATCATCGCCAACTTCGGCTCCGGCACCTACAACGCGCCCTCCGGCACCACCGCCAAGATCAGCCACAACCTGTTCTTCGGAAATCATCCGTCCAGCGAGCCGGCCGACGCCTACAAGATCGTCAGCGATCCCCTGTTCACCGCAGCGCCCGACACCGCGCCCTACGGCATCGCGTCGGTAGCGGGTTACCGGGTCAGCAGCGCGTCCCCGGCAGCGATGAGCGGAACCGTGCTCTCCGGCAATGGCGGCAAGGACTACTTCGGCAACCTAGTCCCGGCGACCGCAGCACCGACACGCGGATTCCACGAGGCACGCTGAGCATGCCCCGCCGGCAGCCGGGCACCTGGACAAGGCTCCTGGCTCCGGCGGCTTTCGCGCTGGCGGCGTGCAGCGAGGGTGAGCCGGGATACGACCCGGCCTCCCCCGTCGACCCCGCCACGCTCTGCGTGGCGTCCGATTGCGGTAGCAAATCGAAGCTGGTCGACATCCCCAGCGCAGAGAACATCTTCTTCACGGACGATGGCCGCCTCTTCGTCACCGGCGACAACATCTACGAAGTAAGCCGCGACGGCGCCGCCTGGACCGCCACCCCGCTGGCCGCCAACAGCCAGGGCTTCGCCGGCATGGCGCAAATCGGCGATGTGCTCTACGCCAACAGCTTCGATGGCTCCCTCTTCGCAGGCCGCCTGACGGCGCATCCCGTCATGGAGCCGATCCATGCCTACGGCCAGGGGCAAGCCAACGGACTCGTGGCCGGACCCGACGGATACCTGTACTCGGTGGTCAGCATCAGCCTGGGCCTCCCACCCAATGGCAAGATCCTGAGGCTGTCCATCGATTCCAAGGACCCCTTCCACGTCATCGATCAGGTCGAATGGCTCAAGGGTGGCGTCGTGAGGATACTCAACGGCCTGCAGCGGCGGGGCCACACGCTGCTGTTCAGCGCCAGCGAGGTCCTGCCGCCGGCGCTGGGCAAGATCATGAGCGTGGAGATCCTCGCCGATGGACGCGCTGGCACTCCGCGCCTGCTGGCCAGCTTCCTGGGCATACCGGATGACTTCAGCATCGTCGGCGACGCGCTGCTCGCCGCGGTCTACAGCAACAATCAGGTCCTGCTGATCGGAGCCGACGGCAGGATCCTGTCGCAGACCAACCCGCTGAGCTTCGACAATCCCTCGCAGGTCCGAGCGGGCCGCCCACCGATGTTCGCCCCGGATGAAATTCTGGTAACCGAAAAAGGCATCATCGGCTTGCCGCCGATACCCGGCTACGGCAACCGTCTCTCGCTGTTCCGCCCTACCCGCTCGCCGTGAGCAAGAGCCCGGGGCGAAGCCCTGCCTGGCGCGTTCCGCAGATGACGAAAGCATCCGGCTGGGCCCGATGGATGTCGTGGGAAACGCTCGCCGACCTGCAGATCTGCGTGTGCGCGATCACCAGATCCGCGGCTTGCCGCCAGCGGACCAAGGCAACCGTTTTTCGCGGTCTTCACGGGTCAGCATGCGCAGACCATCACCGGCCAGTGTCAGGGTAAATCCGCTCCGCCTTCCCGCGTGATGAACAGGGCGGCACTCATGAAGCCCCTGGCTTGCCGAGAACCGAGGCACCGCCGCCCAGGCGCAGCAATGCCGGGGACAGGAAACCGGCCAGGCTCACCAGCGCCCCGAGAGCCCCCATCAGCACGAACAGCCAGCGGATCCCCAGCCACTCGCCAAGGGGAGTGGCCAGCAGCAGGCCCACGGGTGCCGCCAATCCCATCACCATGCTGAGCAGCGCCAACACGCGGCCCTGCAGGTGATTGGGAATCGTCGTCTGCAGCAGCGCCGTCAGCGGCGCATTGCCCAGGATGAAGCTCGTCCCGCTGATCGCCCAGCAGGCCACCGCCACCGCGAAGAGTCCGGTGGGTACCAGGGCCGTCAGCGACATCGCCAGGCAGGACAGCGCGAAACCCCACAGCACCCAGGGCACCTGCCGCTGCGGTGCGAACGCCGCCACCACCAGCCCGCCGATCACCATGCCGACACCGCCGAGCCCCTCCATGAGCGCCACCTGCGGCGCCCCGCCACCGAAATGCTCCTTCACCAGCAGCGGCACCAGCGTGAATGTCGGCATGATCACCAGCACCACGGCGCCCAGCAGCACATAGAGCCAACGCAGCCCAGGTTCGTTCCAGACCAGGTGGATACCTTCCCGGAATTCCCGCCAGATGCCACCAGCCTCCGCCTTCGGCACGCGTGGCTGGGGGATGGTGAACAGCAGCAGGGGCACCACGCCCAGCAAGGCGGTGATGACATCCAGGCTCAGCGCCCAGCCCATCGGCATCACGCTGATGGCCAGGGCACCCAGCGGCGCGGCAGCAACCACCGTCAAGGCCTGCAGCGTCTGGTTCAGGCCTGCCGCACGCGGCAGGAAGCTCAGCGGCACCAGCATCGCCATGCTGGCCGCCGCCGCGGGCGCCTGGAAGGCCTGCATGGCACTGCGCACGAACATCATGACGTAGACGTGCCAGAGCGCGATGCTGTCGGTCAGGAACAGCACGATCAGCACCGTCATGCACAGCGCGCTGACGACATCGGCCCCGATCATCAGCAGGCGCCGGCTGTAGCGGTCCGCAAAGGTGCCGCCCAGCGGGCTCAGCAGCGCCTGGGGCAACAGCGCCACCAGTCCGGCAGTGGCCAGCGCCGATACGCTGCCCGTGGTGTCCGTGATCCACCAGAGCAGCACGAACTGCGTCAGCGCGGAGCCCACCAGCGAAAGCGCCTGGCCGATGAAGATCGCCCAGAAACGCAACTGCCAGCCCGGCCCGGGGTCCTGCGCCGGGTGCGCCAGCGCCGGCACTTCGACGGCCGGGTTGGCTGGGGCGGGACCGCTGGGGATCTGCATCGGGGGTGATCGTTCGAAAGAGGGGCGGGCCAGGCTCGCAGAGCACCATGTCCGCCGGTGATGGATGCCATGGATGCCGTTGACCTGTCGGCAAGGGCCGCAGGATTCTACCTGCTGTGCCAGCGTCTGCCCCACCCTACCCCCGAAATGGGCAGGCCCGGAGCCGGGCGCGTTGAATACATGGATCCTGGGGAAGTTCTGTTCCTCATGCGCGGTGTCCACGCCTCGCATCCCATGCAACAGCAACACCCGCAACCGCGACCACGATCATCCCGAGCAGGCCCAGCCCATCGGGAACATGGCTGAAGACCAGCCAGCCCAGGAGGCTGGCCCAGATCAGTTGCACATACTGCATCGGTGCCAGCGCCGAAGCCGGGGTATGACGATACGCCGCGGTGATGAGGAAATGACCCAGGCCTCCCAGCAGGCCGGCGCAGAAGAACAGTGCGAGATGGGCTGCCGGTGGCACGGGCCCAATCCAGAACCAAGGCAGCGCAAGGCCATAGCACACCGCGCCCACCAGCGCCGTGTGGAACTGCAGCGTGATCGTGCGCTCGGTGCGCGCCAGTACGCGTGACATCAACTGGTAGAACGCGTTCAGGATGGCGGCGCACAATGCCAGCACGACCCCTGCCGTATCCAGGCCACTGCCGGGCCGAGCGATCAGCAGCACGCCGATGAAGCCGGCCGCGACGGCGAACCATCCGATCCTGCCGACCTGCTCCTGCAACACCGAGCCCGCCATCAGCACCACGAGTATCGGGTACAGGAACACGATGGCCGAGGTCTCGGCCACCGGCATCCGCTGCAGGGCGAGCGTCATGCACAGGGATGCCAGGCCTAGGCTGCAGGCACGCAACAGGACTAGGCCGGCGCGCCGGGTCCGGACCAGGCTTCGCCCCTGCGAAGGGGCCAGGAACATCACCATCAGCAAGCATTGAACGATGTAGCGAAGAGCCACGACCACCACGGCGGGGTACAGCACCACCAGGTATTTCGTGGTGGTATCCATGCAGGCGATCAGGAGTATCCCGAGCATGAACAGCGCCACCCCACCCAGGGCCTCCTTCGAGGAAGCACCCGTCCCGGCTGCCCCCTCGATTCCAGGCCGCAGCGACCATAGCCGGAAGCCGGAGGGCTGCATCAATGCGCGATTCCGGAGGCGCCCGCCTCATCGATCAGCGCGCCGGATGTGAAGCGTTCGAGTCCGAAGGGCTCGATCAGCGGATGGCGCTTTCCGGTCGCCAGCGTGTGGGCCATGGTGTAACCGCCGGCTGGAGTTGCCTTGAAGCCGCCAGTGCCGAATCCGCAGTTGAGATAGAGCCCATCGACCGGCGACGGCCCGAGGATCGGGGAAGAATCCTTCACCACGTCGCAAACGCCGGCCCATTGGCGCATCAGCCGCAGGCGCGAGAAGGACGGGAACAGGTCCAGCATGCCGGCCGTGACCGCCTCCACGGTCAGGAAGTTGCCCCTTTGGGCATACGACGGATACAGGTCCAGACCGCCACCGATCAGCACCTCGCCCTTGTCGGTCTGGCTGATGTAGATGCCCGCCGAAGGCGACAGCACCATCATGTTGAGCGCGGGCTTGATCGGCTCCGAAACGAAGGCCTGCAGCGCGTAGCTGGTGATCGGCAGGCGCAGCCCCGCCATGGCCGCCAGGTGGCTGGTATGACCCGCAACGGACAGGCACACCTTGGCGGCACCGATATCGCCGCGGTTGGTGCGCACGCCGCTGACACGATTGCCGTCCTTGATGAAACCGGTCACCTCGCAACCCTGGATGATGTGCACACCACGTTCATCCGCACCGCGGGCGTAACCCCAGGCCACGGCGTCGTGGCGTGCCGAGCCGGCACGCTCCTGTACCAGCCCACCCAGCACCGGAAAGCGGCCATCCTGGCGCAGCAGCGGCTCGCGCCGGCGCAGGTCCTCGGGCGACAGCCACTCGGCCCCGATACCGTTGAGGGCCATGCCGTTCCTGAGACGGTTCGACATCTCGACCTGGTGGCGGTCGTGTGCCAGGACCACCTGCCCGCGCTGGGACAGCATGACGTTGTAGTTCAGCTCCTGGCTCAGGCCCTCCCACAGTTGCAGCGATTTCTCATAGAACGCGGCAGACTCGGGGAAGAAATAGTTGGAACGCACCACGGTCGTATTGCGCCCCGTGTTGCCGCCACCCACCCAACCCTTCTCCAGGACCGCCACGTTGGTGACGCCGTGGTTCTTGGCCAGGTAAAAGGCGGTCGCCAGGCCATGGCCGCCTCCACCGATGATGATCACGTCGTAGGAGGCCTTCGGCGCGGGGTTGCGCCAGGCCTGCTTCCAGCGGCGATGACCACTGAGGGCATTGGTGACCAGCGAGAGTGCCGAATAGCGCACGGGGCACTCCTTACAGTCGATTGCGGACGAACTCTCCGCCTTTCATGATCATCGGGAAATTCTCGTCCGGCTGGGCCATGACATGGATGTCACGCAGCGGATTTCTGTCGATGGCGATGAGGTCGGCGTAGGCGCCCGCCTCGATGCTGCCGATCTGGCCGCTCTTCTGCATGATCTCGGCGTTGACGCTGGTGGCGGAGCGCAGCAGTTCGATGGGCGTGAAGATCTCCGAGCGGAAGCTGAACTCCTGGCTCTGCATCGGGTGGAAGCGCTCCTCGAACAGGTCGGTGCCCATGCCGACGCGCGCGCCCGCCCGCCGCAAGTATTCCATCGACTGGTATGCCGAGGCATGCGCGGTCTTGATCTTCTCCAGGCTCTCGGGGGGCATGCCCAACTCCGGCCCGTGGCGCATGACCTGCTCCATCACCGCAATGGTCGGCACGGCATGGGTCTTGCCGTCGGCCGCTGCGATCAGCTTCGCCGTTTCCTCGGTGATGATGGTGCAATGGTCGATGGAGCGGATGCCGGTCCTGATGCAACGGCGCGCCCCATCATCCGTATGGCAATGCGCGATCACGTATTTCCGCCGGGTGGCCGTCTCCTGGACCGCCGCTTCGATCTCGCCGTCGGTGTACTGCGGCATCCAGATCGGGTCGGTCGGCGATGACACGCCGCCCGAGATGAAGATCTTGATGTGGTCCGCGCCCTTGCGCAGCTCGTTGCGGCAGAACAGGCGCACGTTCTCGACGCCGTCCACCACCTCGGCAAAGGTATTGTTCGCAACGCAGCCGCAAGGTTCGTCCACCTGGTCCGCCGCACGCATGTCGCCGTGGCCACCGGTCTGCGACAAGGCCTTGCCGCCATAGAAAAGTCGCGGCCCTTCCATCAGGCCCTGGCTGATGGCCAGGTGCAGGCCAATTTCGCCGCCTCCCGGATCACGCACGGTGGTGTACCCGCGATGCAGCGTGCCCTTGAGAAGACGCGCAGCGTGCGCAACCTTCAAGGGCAGGGTCATGTTGTCCATCCGGTGCATGTTGAAAGAGATGCCGTACACATGGAAATGCAGGTCCAGCAGGCCGGGCATGACGAAACGGCCACCCAGGTCGATGACCTGGGCACCGCCCACGCGGGCCTCGCCCGTTGAGATCTCACGGATGCGGTCGTCCTCGATGACGATGCTGCCGCCCTCGATCAGGGCCTCGTTGCGGCCATCGAAAATCACGCAGTTCTTCAGGATCTTGAGGCTCATTTTCGATCTCCGTTGAGACGTACAGGCACGGTTCCTGCAAGGGGCCGCCAGAATTATCCGTGTTGCCATAATACATGTCTGTATGTACATTACAGCAATTCCAGACCACTTGGAAAGTAATTCAGGCGGTCAGCTATACGAGCGCCAGCTCAAGGAGCGAGGCAGTGGCAACTCAGCGAAAGATGTCGAAGTCGCCGGCGCAGCCGGGCTCGAGGGGAAGGCCCCGCAAGTACTCGGACGAGATGCTGGTGGACGCGGCCTTGCGGGTGATGGGTCGCGACGGCTACACCTCGCTCACCATCCGTTCTCTCGCCGAGGAACTCGGCGTCAGCCATTCCGCGCTGTATACCTATGTCGCCGCGATCGAGGAGATCGAGGACAAGGCCAAGCGCCGGCTGACGGACCGGTTGCCACGACCACAGTCTTCCTCCCCTGAAAAATTGCGCGCGGAATTGCTGGCTTTCCTTCATGCCGCACGCGTACTGATCCTGCTGCACCCCGGGGTCCTGTTGTCGAGGGTCGGATCGGCCTCCTCGGAAATCTTCCGGGACATCAGCGAAGAATGGTTCGCGGCCTTGACGCCCCATGCTCCCGATCTCAAGACGGTGAAGCTGGCCCTGACCGCATTGATGGGCACCGTCCTGCTGATCGTCGAGGGTGAGCGGCTCCTGGAAGCGAGCACGGGCAAGAAGAGCCTCAGGGCAACAAGGAAGAAGGCCTCCGTCACTTCCCTGTCGGCGGACGATGTGAATCCCTACCTGAACGACCTCATCAATCTGGTGTTGCCGGGCTTGGCGTCCCCCAGCAAGGGTGGCAAGCCAGCCCGCCGCAGGAGCAAGAAGTGATGTCAAAGCACGGTCTTCCCATCGCCCTTCGTGCCCTTGCCGCAGGGCTTGCGATCTCGACGCCCCTGGCCTGGGCGCAACAACCAGCTCCCACGGGCACAGAGGACGACAGCGACTTCCTCGATACCCTGCTGGCGGAAGAGCCGCCGCCACAAGCCGCCGCCGAGCCGCAAGCGCCGGAATCCGTGCCTGCGGAGCCCGCCACGGCAGCCTCTCCGCCTGCGGAGGTGCTGGACGTCATTCCATCACAAGCAAGGGAAGCGGAACCGCAACAAACCCTGAAGGAACCCCGGCGCCCTTCCGCGCAGCTGGAGGAAATCGTCGTCACGGCCACCAAGCGTGCCGAACCCCTGCGGGAGATTCCCGCAACGATCAACGTGCTGTCGGGCGAGCAACTCGAACGTGCGGGCATCCAGAACATCGAACAGATCGTCACGATGGTGCCCGGCGTCAACCTCACCGACGAAGGCTCGGGCGGCACTCCCAAGCGCATCACCATCCGCGGCATCTCGGCTGGCTTCGGCACCAATCTCACCACGGGCTTTCTCATCGGCGACATCCCGTTCACCGATCCCTTTGCCCCGAAGGTACAGCTGGACCCGAATCCCTTCGATATCGCCACCGTCGAGGTCCTCAAGGGACCCCAGGGCACCCTCTTCGGTGGTACGGGCCTCAACGGCATGATCCGCTACGTGCCGCAGGCGCCGCAGCTCGACGAGTTTCGCATCAAGTACTACACCCAGCTCACCTCGTATCCTGGCAACGGAGACAGCGGCTGGAACTATGGCGCGATGATCAACGCGCCCTTCGCCGACAACCAGGCCGCAATCCGCCTGGTGGGGTTCAAGCGTGAAACTCCCGGCTACATCGACGATACGCGCAACGACAAGCGTGACGTGAACAGCTCATCGCAACATGGCCTGCGTGCCATCCTGGGATGGGAGCCGGGTGAGCGCTGGAAGATCTCGCTGATGGGCGCCACCCAGAAGACCAACGACGATGACCTCGCGTATTCCGACTACTACGACGGCCGGCTCGAGCACCGCACATCGCCGAGGCCCAGCCCGGGCGAATCCAGCTACAGCCTCGCCAACCTCTCCGTCGAGCGCGAGTTCGACTGGGGCTCCCTGATCTCGCAGACCTCCTATGTCGAGAAGGACTTCGACATCTTCCTGGAGGCATCCAGGGCCACGGGCGGGCAGCTGCCACTGCTGGCCGGCGCGGACGACAACCACAGCAGGAGCGTCATCCAGGAATTGCGCGCCGTCTCGAGCCCTGGCAATGGCCCCTGGAAGTGGCTCGCGGGCGCGTTCTACTACGACATGAGTCTCTACGACTGCGCGGAAGCCGGCGTCACCCTCGGGCTGCCGGTCACGCTGCCGATCCCGCCGCTGCTCACCGGCATATTGGCCAATCCCTGTCCCGGGAACGCCGGGAAGCTCCCGGGCGTCCTGGACATCGGGCAGCTCGTCGGCGACCTGGACCTGGAGGAAAGAGCCTTGTTCGGCGAAGCGACGCGCGAGCTGGGTGACCGTTGGGAGGTCACGCTGGGCGCCCGTGCGTATCGCCTGCAGACCAAGGGCACGGTCTCCTTTGCCGGCGTGATCTACGCTCTCCAGAATAATCTCAGGGCCGGGCGCCGGCCGGTGGACTCTTCCGAGGACGGCATCAGTCCCAAATTCTCGCTCGCCTATCGTGCCGCCGACGATCTGAAGTTCTACTTCACCGCCTCGCGGGGCTTCCGCTTCGGCGGGCCGCAGCTGGCCGCATCGACGCCGACCACTTCGGTACCGGAAAACTATCAGTCCGACTCATTGTGGAACTATGAACTGGGCATGCGCAGCGACTGGCTGGATCGTTCGCTGCGGGTCGATGCCTCCATCTACCTGGTCGACTGGAAGAATCCCCAGGTCTTTCAGCAAAGTCCGCCGCAGCCGCTGGCCATCGGGTTCATCGACAACGTCGGAGGCGCACGGAGTGAAGGCGCGGAGATTTCGCTGACCTACCTGCCGGGCTTCGTCGAAGGCCTGACCCTGGAGACGTCCGCCTCCTGGAGCCGCACGGTGACCACCGAGGAGTTCGAAGCCGCCAGTGGCGCAATGGTACCCAAGGGGTCACCCTGGCCCCTGGCGCCGCGCTGGCAGACGGCGACCACGTTGTCATATTCGCGGCCCATCGCCAGTTGGCAGGCTGGCACCTCGTTGCGCCATGCCTACATCGACCAGGCCTGCAACACCATCGACTGCACCGCGCAGGTCTTCGGCTACCAGACACTCGACCTGAACCTGTTCGCCGCGCCTGCCGAACGCAGCTACTGGCCCCAGGTCAGCCTGACGCTGGGCAACCTCACGGACGAGAGGGGATACAGCAACATCACCACCAATCCCCAGCCCGCCGGCGACACCATCAACTACATCGCCCCAAGATCGCTGGTGCTGCGCCTGAGCGGCAGTTTCTAGCATCACGGCCGCCGGCCAGGACCGAGCAAGGCCGCATCGCAATGACATCAGAATTCCGGAGTTCGCATTGAAACCTGAATACCCGAAAGCCCCGATCGAGCCGCGAACCGTCACCTTCGGCAGTGTCACCCTGAGCGATCCTTACGCCTGGCTGGAAGAGGAGTCGGAGCGTTCCATCGATTGGCAGTCGCGCCAGGACGCACTGGCGACAAACCACGTGCGCAGCTTGCCGCAGTACGCGACGCTGCTCGCGCAGAATCTCGAGTCCGCCAACGCCTCGCGTCTGGGCAGCTTCACGCCCACGTTCGCGGGCGGGCGCTGGTTTCGCAACTGGATGCCCGACGGCCAGGACTGCGACGTGCTCGAAGTCAGCGAGGGTCCCGGCTCGCGCGGCCGGCGCCTGCTCGACTTCAACCAGGGCGGCCACGCCGAGCCGCGCAAGATCGAAGCCATCGCACCGTCACCCGACGGCCGCAAGGTGATCGTCACCTGGGGCGAGGGCGGGCGCGAGCAGCAGAACTTCCAGGTGCTCGACGTCGACACCGGCGCCCTGCTGCTCGAGCGCGTGCCGCAGCTCCGCCCGCAGTGGACCGCATGGCTGCCCGACAGCAGCGGCTTCTACTACATGGCCTACGACCCGGCGCTGTCGGCCACCGCCGGCCGCATGTACCTGCACCGCCTCGGCCAGCCGCCGCCGGCAACACCTGAAGCACTCGAACTGACGCACCCGGTGGCAATCCCGCGGACCTCCGCGGACGGCCGCCACATGCTGCTGTTCGCCGATCACCTGAACCGGCGGCCCGACTACATCCGCGATGCCGCGGCCGACGGACCGTGGCAGCCCTTCCTCAAGGGCGTGCCCCACTCCTTCCGCGGCGACATCATCGGCGAGCGCTTCATCGCCCTCACCAACGAAGACGCCGCCACCGGCCGCGTCGTCTCCATCCCCCTGGCGACATCCACCGACCGCAGCACCTGGCAGGAACTGCTGCCGGCCTCGGCCAACGTCCTCGCCTCGCTGGTGGTCGTGGGCAGCCGCTATGTGCTGGTCGATCTGGTCGACACCTACAGCCGCGTGCGTGTGTTCAATGCCCAGGGTGCGCTCGAATGGGAGCTGCCTCTGCCGGAGCCCGGCACCGTCAACCAGTTTTCCGGGCCGTACCTGCTCTACAACATGGTCGACTGCGTCGCTGCCGGCGGCCCGGACGAGATCGTGTTCGTGTTTTCCTCTCTGCGCACCTCGCCGGTGCTGTTCCGCGCCGACCTGGCCCGCAAGCAACTCGAGCCCCTGACCCAGCCGTCCACGCGCCTCGATGCCACCGTGCGCGACTTCGCCGCCTCCAGCAAGGACGGCACGCGCGTGCCCTACCGGGTGGTGGCGCGCAGTGACGTCGACCTGAGCCGGCCGCAGCCCACCATCGTCTTCGGTTACGGCGGCTTTTCTGCGGCGGTCGTGCCCGGCTGGACCCCGTTCTCCACCTGGATCCGCAACGGCGGCGTGCTGGCGCTCGCCCACCTTCGCGGCGGCGGCGAGTTTGGCCCCGACTGGTGGCACCAGGGCCGCCTGAAGCACAAGCAGAACACCTTCAACGACGTCAACGCCATCGCCGAGGACCTCATCCAGCGCGGCCTGACCACGTCGCAACAACTCGGTGTCCAAGGCGGCTCCAATGGCGGCACCATGGCCGCCGCCGCCGCCGTGCAACGGCCGGACCTGTATCGCGCCTCGGCACCCCAGGTACCGCAGACCGACGTGCTGGCCCGCGTGCGCGACCCAGTGTCGGTGGCCGCCACGCTCGACTACGGCGACCCGAATGATCCGGAGATGTCGCGCGTGCTGCACGCCTGGTCGCCGTATCACGGCGTACGCGAGGGCGTCGCCTATCCGGCACTGTTCATCGACTGCGGCCTCAACGATCCGCGCTGCCCGCCCTGGCATGGCCGCAAGCTGGCGGCGCGCCTGCAGCAGGCGACGACCAGCGACCGGCTGGTGCTGTTGCGCGTGCGGGCCGGTGCCGGCCACGGTGCGGTCGGCAAGCAGGCCGCCGCCGAGCAGAACGCGGAAATACTCGCGTTCTTCGCCGCCGAACTGGGCCTGCCGGTCGGCGGCTGAGCCGCTCCCGCAAGCACTATCGACAGACCGCCATGCAGCCGAAAGTCTCACCGCCCACTCCAGACATCCCGCCGATGGAAACCATTCCCCTCATCGACCCTCCCGTCCGATCCATGACCCTGGCGGACGGCAGGACGCTGTCCTGGCAGGAATTCGGCGTGCCGGACGGCAATCCCGTCCTGTATTTCCACGGTGGCGGCAGCTTCAGCCTGGAAGCAGGCCTGTTCCACCGCGAAGCCGTACAGCGGAACATCCGCCTGATCTCGACCAACCGCCCGGGAGCGGGAGACAGCTCGCCGTGCCCCGGCCGCCCCGTCGCCGCCTACTCCGACGATCTGCGCGAACTGCTCGATCATCTGGGGATCGGCAAGGTCGCCTGCCTCGGTGAGTCCAACGGCGGCATGGTGACCCTGTCCACCGCCGCCACGCTGGCGGACCGCGTCATCGGCGGCGTGCCCATCAATCCCACCGTCCCCTGGTTCGACCCGGTGGCGCGGAGCGTGTCCTCCAGCCTGGCGCGCTGGGGCTATCGCGCCATGAAGTACGTTCCCTGGGCGCTGCCTGTCCTGGCGCAGAAATCGCTGGACCGTAATCACAGGCTGAAATCCCGGCGCGGCCCGAGCACCGGGCGCTTCAGCCGCCAGGACCTGTACGGACCGCCGCCGGGCATCGAGCCCGACGTCGGCGAACTGCAATGGCGGGTGATGCTGCAGCATTCCGAAAGAAGCAAGGCCCTCCTGCATGAGCTGAAGTGGGCCACCTCGGACTGGGGCTTCGACTACTACTCCATCCCCTTACCACTGGACTTCTACTGCGGCGTGTTCGACTCGCAGGCGCCGTTCGCGCTGGTGCTGGCCGACCAGAACCCGGATGCACGCTTCCACCACTTCAGCTACGGACACACCGCCTTCTCGCATCCCGACGCGCGGCGCCGCATCTTCGACACGATCTCCGGCTACTTCAAAGCCTGAATCCCCCGGCAGGAGCCCATCATGGCCTTGTACCAACCCAGTCCGCAGGAACGTTCCCTGCTCGCCGTCCAGCAGGCATCGGAGCTGGCGAACTCGGTCATCTCCAACTGCATCTTCTGGCGGATCGCGCAGGGCAAGCCGATCGACGGCTGCCTGCCGGACATCAGCCTGCAGGGCGCGCAGCAGCGCGCCACCCGCGGCCAGGAAATCCTGCGTCTGCTGGCAGGCGTCGATACCACGAGCCTGCCGCACGAGTTCGCCCTGACCGCCACGCTGGCGCGCTTCTTCGCGCAGGCCTGGAGCAAGGACGCGGACCGCTACTGGCTAGCGGTCGACGTGATGGAGAACACCTTCTACGGCCCCTTCGTGCAGACCGCCTACACCGGCGGCTTCATCTTCAACGAGATCCGCAAGGTCCTGGGCGAGTTCATCTTCCAGCGCGACAGCGACGCAGACCGCTATCTGGCCCTGCTCGGCGACACCACGCACCTGCTGCACCAGATCCACCAGCGCACCGCCGGCCAGGCCGAGCGCGGCATCCGCATCCACCAGCTGCAGTTGCCGGGGTCGCGCAAACTGCTGGCAGGCCTGCGCGCCGCCGCGGCCACGACCTATCCGGTGGCACCCGAGCGTCTCGCGGCCCTGCCCGACGCCGAGGCGCGCGTCCTGGAGATCCAGCGCCGCATCGAGCGGCATGTCCTGCCGGCCTTCGATGCGCTGATCGCACAGCTCGACGAACGCTACGAGTCCCTCGCACCGGAGGGCGTCGGCATGGACAAGCTCCCGGGCGGCGCGGAGGTCTACGCCGACCTGCTGCGCATGCACACCACGATGGACCTCACCCCCGAACAGGTCCACGCCGCCGGGCATGAGCGCATGGCACGCATCCAGGCCCAGATGGCCGGGCTGCGCCAGCAACTCGGCTTCGCGGGCACGGAGGCCGAGTTCGCCGTCCACCTGCGCCGCCAGCCCGGCGCCATCGCCGCCTCCCCCGAGGAGATCGGCGAGAAGATGCGGCGGCACAAGGATCGCGTCGAGCAGCGCTTCGACGAATTCTTCGCCCAGCGCTCGGCCTGGGAGTACGACCTGGAGCGCCTGCCCCTGGCACTGGAGAGCGGCATGACCTGGGGCTATTACTCGCGCCCCATCGGCAACGAGAAGCGCGGCCTGTACTACTACAACGGCTCCAAGCTCGACAGCCAGGCGGTCATCGCCGCCGCCGCCCTGGTGTTCCATGAACTGGTGCCAGGCCATCACCTGCACCTGACCCTGCAGATGAGCAACCCGGACCTGTCCGACTTCCGCCGCAGCTGCGTGGTCAACGCCTTCAACGAAGGCTGGGCCGAATACGCCGCCGCCCTGGCCGGCGAGATGGGCCTGTATGACGACCCCTACGACCACTACGGACGCCTGTCGCAGGACGCCTTCCTCACCTGCCGGCTGGTGGTGGACACCGGCATGAACACGCTGGGCTGGAGCTGGGAGCAGGCCAAGCAGTACATGCGTGAGCACACCCTGTGCGCCGAAGGCGAAATCGAATCCGACACGCTGCGCTATTCCTGCGGCATCCCGGCACAGTCGCTGGCGTACAAGCTAGGCGACGAGGAAATCCTGCGCATGCGCCGCAAGCTGCAGGACCGCCTCGGCGAGCACTTCAGCTTCCGCGACTTCCACAGCGCCGTGCTGGGCTGTGGCGCGCTGCCGCTGCCGGCCCTGGAATGGCACCTGGACCAGGTATTCCCGGAAGCACCCGCGTGAGCTCGCCCCTGGGCCTGGTTGCGATCCAGCAAGCCGCCGAACGTCTCCGGGGCCACATCGTCGAAACCCCCTGCCGGCATTCGCGCGTGCTGTCGCAGATCACCGGCGCGCAGGTCTGGCTCAAATTCGAGAACTTCCAGTTCACCTCCTCCTTCAAGGAGCGCGGCGCGCTCAACAAGCTGAGCCAGCTCGGTGCCGCGGAACGCAGCGCCGGCGTCGCCGCGATGTCCGCGGGCAACCACGCGCAGGGCGTCGCCCACCACGCGACGCGGCTGGGCATTCCCAGCACCATCGTCATGCCCCGCAACACGCCCTTCACGAAGGTCAGCAACACGCGTGCCCTCGGCGGAGAAGTCGTGTTGCACGGCGAGACCTTGAACGAGGCCTGGGACCACCTGCAGCAGGCATTCATCCAGCAGCGCGGCATGACCCTGGTCCATCCCTACGATGACCTCGCCGTCATCGCCGGACAGGGCACGGTGGCACTGGAGATGCTGGCCGAAGTGCCTGGACTCGACACGCTGGTCCTGCCCATCGGCGGCGGCGGCCTCATGGCCGGCGCGGCCATCGCCGCTCGCGGCCTGCGCCCGGACATCCGGCTCATCGGCGTGCAGTCCAGCGTCTATGCCGGCGTGGGTGCCGCACTGCCGGGCGGGCCAGGCGCCGTCCGCGGCGGGCAGACCCTTGCGGAAGGCATCGCCGTCAGCCAGGTGGGCCGCCTCACCCTGCCGGTGATCGTGGAGCTGGCGGACGAAGTCGTGCTGGTGGAGGAGCACCACATCGAGCGCGCCATCGCACTGCTGGCCACCATCGAGAAGGTCGTGGCCGAAGGGGCCGGCGCCGCCGGTCTCGCCGCGCTGCTGGCCAACTCCGAACGCTACCAGGGCCGCAAGGTCGGCCTGGTCGTCAGCGGCGGCAACATCGACCCCCGGCTGCTCGCCTCGGTACTCATGCGCAACCTGGTCAGCGAATCACGCCTGATCTCGCTGGCCATCGACATCGAGGACCGGCCAGGCTCACTCGGACGGATCGCCGACTGCATCGGCCTCCACAACGGCAACATCATCCAGGTCGATCATGAACGCCTGGCGACCCGCATGCATGCCAAGAGCGCCTGCCTGAAGTTGCTGGTCGAAGTGCAGGACGAAGCGCACGGCCGGGTCATCCTGGACGAACTGCGCAAAAACGGATTCCAGGCTTCCTTGCAGCAGGAAAGCGAGCTCCCCTGATCGCGTCGGCGACGCTCGGGCGCCGCGTGAGCCACCAGATGAGAGGCCTCACACCCCTGCCCTCGCCGCCTCCAGCTTCTCCTTCAACTCATCCAGCAGCGATTTTCCCGCCGCGGCTCCTGGCCTCGCGGTATAGCCGCCGAAGCTGGCGAAGCGCGCCCGGAAATCCAGGCTGAAGGTATAGCGGTTGTCGTAGTGCGCCCCGTTGCCGATATTGGGCTCCGGCATCAGCTGGTCGCAGTCGCCGGTGACCTCGGGCGTGGCGCAGGGCTTGTAGAGACCCTTCTTGCTACTGTCGATGATCTTCTCCAGCACCCAGGGCGAGAATGTGAAGGCCTGCACCGTGTTCCGGGCAAAGTCGAGTTCCAGCAGGCGCATCAGGCCATTGCCGCCAGCGTACTCGTCCTGGTAGTCGACCAGGATCAGCTCCACAGCATGGCCCTTGTCGTTCTGCCGGGTGAGCCGGCTGGAATGGTGGTTGTGGCCGCTGAGCGTCATGAAGACCTGGTCGTTGCGGGTCACCAGCACATCCCACAGCCGCTGCCCGTTGTCACCGGTGAGGACCGTATTGCCCTCGGCATCCACATCCAGGATGTTGTGTGACGTGACGATGGTCGGCAGCCTCGGGTACTTGTCCAGGATCCCCTGCGCCCAGGCCAGCGTGGCGTCGGAAGGCTTCCAGTCCATCGACAGCACCAGGAACTCCTGCCCCAGAGCGGCAAAGCGGCGCGCCTCGCTGTAGCCCAGCGGGTCACGCTCCACCAGCGTCGCGCCATTCTGCGTCCTGGCGCGCTCCACGCCGAAGTTCTTCAGGTATCCCTCGATGCTGTGCCGCCGCTCGTTGTCGAACTGCGTCTTGTCGCGCACGTCGTGGTTGCCGGGAGCGGCGCCGTAATCGACCGCGTTGTCCTCCAGCGTCTTCATCGCCTTGCTGGCCACGTCC
The DNA here is from genome assembly GCA_052035235.1 of Pseudomonadota bacterium. Taxonomy (GTDB): domain Bacteria; phylum Pseudomonadota; class Gammaproteobacteria; order Nevskiales; family Nevskiaceae; genus Solimonas_A. The sequence continues at coordinate 53,507 of JBPOHT010000019.1, forward strand.
CATTCGCGCTGGTACTCGCCACCGTTCTGCACCAGGTCGCCCACCTGCACGGTGAAGGCCAGGCGCATGGCTTTCTCGTTGTTGGCCAGCCACGCGGTCTGTGCGTAGAAGGCCAGCGCCGGCTCGTAACCCAGTCCCGGATAGCGCGGGTCCAGGTTGAGAAAGCCGCGCTTGTTGTTCTCGGAGTAGAACTGCGTGTCCGGAATGATCGCGATATTGAAGCTGGAGGGCTCGCTGCTGCCGGCACCACCGCCGCTGTTGTTCGAGCATGCCGCCAGCAGCACAGCGCACACCACGCCAAATCTCGCCAAACCGAGCATTGTCCGCCTCTATCGGCCGCGCAGCAGCCTGTCCGTGTTCAAACGTCGGACTGTACGAAGCGGACGTGACGCGGCAATGACGGATGCCGCCCGCAGCTTCCCTTTGTCCGTCGGCTGCGCTGCTCACGCCCCGCTTGGCTCCACCCGCAGACGCTCTTGCCCCCGCAGGCATTTCCGCTACCCGTCAACTGCGTCGAGGCCACATTCACCGCAACATCGCCGTGGACAGGCCACCCGCACGCCCATGAACTCCTCGAACATGTCCCGCATCCTGATCACCGGCAGTGCCAACGGCATCGGCCTGCAGGCCGCCCTGCAGCTCTCGCAGCGCGGCTGCCGCCTCATCCTGGCCGACCGCAACGTCGAAGCCGGCGAAGCCGCCGCCGCGCGCATCCGGCAGGCGGGAGGCCAGGCCGAATTCCGGCCGCTGGACCTCGGCGACCTGGCACGCATCCGCGCCTTTGCCGATGAGGAATTGGCGCGCGGCGAACCGTTGGACGTGCTGGTCAACAACGCCGGCCTGCTGCCGCCGATGCACCGCAGCACCACTGCCGATGGCTTCGAGCTCGCCTTCGGCGTGGCCTTCCTCGGGCATTTCGCTCTGGCCGGCCTGCTGATGCCGGCCTTGCTGCGCAGCCCCGCGCCGCGCGTCGTCAGCGTCTCCAGCAACTCCCATCCCAGCGGCCGCATCGACTTCGCCAACCTGCAACTCGAGACCGGCTACCAGTCCTCGCAGGCCTACACCAACTCCAAGCTGGCCTGCCTGATGTTCGCCATGGAGCTGCAGCGCCGCGCGGATGCGGCAGGCCGCCGCCTGCTCAGCGTCGCGGCGCATCCGGGCATCTCCACCACGTCCATCGCCGCCGGCTGGCGCAGCGAGGACCGCCGCAAGCTGATGGACCGCTTCGAGGTGCTGGGCTACAACCTGCTGATGCGTTACGTCGGCCAGGGCGCCGAAGACGGCGCGCGTCCGCTGGTGCTCGCCGCGCTTGATGACGGCATCCGGCCCGGCGGCTACTACGGCCCCACCGGATTCATGCAGGCCAGCGGCAAGCCGGGGCCGGTGAAGCCCGCGCGCAAGGCCCTGGACCGCGCCACCGCCGCACGCCTCTGGGACCACGCCCAGGAACTGACCGGCGTCCACTGGAAGACCCTCGGCTAAATCATGAATACCGTCATCGACCGCCAGGAAATGCGCCAGCACTGGCGCGCGCTGCTCGCCGCCACGCTGGGCATGAGTGCCGGCATCGGCATCATCGGCTATGTCAACAGCGTGATCGCCCCGTACCTGCTGGCGGACTTCAGCTGGTCCCGCAGCCAGTTCGCGCTGGCCAGCACCGCCACCCTGCTGACCATCCTCTGCATTCCGCTGGTCGGCCGCTGCACCGACCTGTTCGGCGTGCGCCGCGTCGCCGCCGTGGGCATCGTGGCGTTCCCCGCCAGCTTCCTGGTGCTGTCATCCATGCAGGGCGACATCCGCCTGTACTTCGCGATGCTGATCCTGCAGTCGCTGCTGTGTACCACCACCTCGGCCACGGTCTACAGCCGGCTCATCGCGGAGAACTTCCGCGCCAACCGCGGCCTTGCACTCGGCCTGATCGCCGCTGGCCCCGCCGTGGTGGGCGCCATCGGCAGCCCCCTGCTGACCGGCTTCATCGACTGGGCTGGCTGGCGCGCGGGCTACTTCGCCATCTCGGCTTTCTGCGCGCTGCTGGGCCTGGCGGCGCTGCTGATGATCCCGCCGCGCAACCCGACCCTGGCCGCGCAGGCCCAGCAGGCACCGCGCCGCGCGCGGACGGATTACGGCGTGATCTTCCGCTCACGCGCCTTCTGGATCATCGTGACCGGCTCGCTGCTGTGCAGCCTGCCCCATGCCCTGTCCGCCTCGCAGCTCAAGCTGATGCTGTCGGACCGCTAGCTCTCCTCGACGGTGGCCGGCTTCATGGTGTCGGTGTTTGCCGTGGGCGTGATCGTGGCGCGCATCGTCTCCGGGCTGGCTCTGGACCGTTGGCCGGCCTACCGGGTCGCCGCCGTCGGCATGGGCCTGCCGCTGTTCGGCCTGCTGATCCTGGCCTCCAGCACCTCGAACCTGGCCCTGATCGGCTTCGCGGTACTGCTGCTGGGGATGTCCTTCGGCGTCGAGGGCGATGTCCTCACCTATCTGGCCGCGCGCTACTTCCCGCTGGAGATCTACAGCAGCGTGCTCGGCCTGCTGCTGGGCAGCGTCGGCGCGGCCATGGCGCTCGGTGCCGCCCTGCTCAGCATCACGCTGGCTCAGACCGAGACCTATCGCTTGTTCATGATCATCTCGGGCGCCGGCGTGGCCATCGGCTCGCTCAGCTTCCTGCGCCTGCGCTCGGTGGCCTGATCGCCACCGCGCGGGCGCGGCTTCAGGCCTCTTCGCGAAGCTGCGTGGTCACGTGCTTCTCGACCGCCTTGGCGCGCTGCGTCACGCCGAACTTGGCGTAGACGTTCTTCAGGTGGAACTTGATCGTGTTGTGCGACAGGCCCAACTGCGCCGCGACACCGCGGTCCGTCAGCCCGCTGGCGACGCAGTCCATCACCTGCCGCTCGCGCGAGGTCAGCCGCTCCGCCGGCATCGACGCCGGCCATGCCGCCCGCGCTCCCGCCGCTTCATGTCCTCTCATGGAATCCACTCCAAGCCTGTTGCTGCCTGTGATCCCGCCGGGGCGGGTCTGTGGACCTATAATAAACAACGATGTTGTTTTATATAAGAGGAATCTACGCGAAAGCGGACCTCCCCCTCGCCGCAACGCGCCCGGCGCCAAAAAAGCAAAAGGGCCGCGAAAATCGCGGCCCTCGGGCTGAAACCTTGCCTGAGCGGGAGCCCCAAGACTCCCACCCGGTACCGCCAGGCGCTGTTAAGCGGCCTTCTTGAGCGGCAGCGGCTCGGCCTGGTAGGCCGGCTTCGGCGCCACAATCTGGTGCACGGTCTTGGCGACCTTGCGGACCGGGCCGGAGGCCAGGCGGCGCTCGTCGAAGCTGGTGTCGACAAACTCCAGGGCGACCATCACCAGGAGGATCAGGACCACGCTTACTGCCACGATTGTTCCGAACATTTGCTGCACCACTTTGATTCAGGGGTGCACCAAGATAGACCGGATGTTGCGTTGCAACAATTGACTAATTCTTAGCAATGCAACAAAAAAAACTAAACGCTCCGCGTTTAGCCAGACCGGGGTTTCCGGCTCATTCCCCCCGATCGGAGCGCAGGGCCGGGCGGATGGCCCGCAGGCGCAGCGGCTCGGCGCAGCCCTCCGTCAGGGCCTGCGGGCAAGCCTGGAAGCCGAACCCTGCATCCACGCAGAAACTGGCGCTTTCCAGCCAGGCCCCGCGGCACTGCAGGCTGATAGCATCCGCCCGCAGCCCCGGATTGTCGCGCTGGAAGGCATCCTTGAACTCCGCCTGCGAGAGCTGCAGGCCCTCGCGCGGCGTGCTGCGGAAACGGTCCGGCACCGAGATGCGGCGCCCGGCCCGCTCCAGTTGCAGGACATACTCCCCCGCCGCCAGGCCGCTGCAGCCGCCCTCCTGCCGCCAGATCTTCTTCAGCCGGGCCTCGTTGTGCACGACGTCCAGCGCCCGCGGGAACAGCTCGCGCGGCAGTGATTCGCGGTCGCAGGCCGGACCCTCGCCCGCGAAGCCCGGCGCCAGGCCAGACAGCACGAAGTAATGCTCCTGCAGGCACTGCAGTTCCTTGATGCCCAGGTTGCGCTTGCAGAATTCCGGCGACCACGAGAAGGAAATGGTCCATCCGGCCACGGCGACCGGCGGCGGGGGCAGCGGCTGCGGCGCCGGCTCCTGCGCCGAGGCCACGCCCGCCGCCATCAGGATTGCCGCACCCACCCAGTTCCGGATCTTCACTCGTTCGCTCCTGCAGGAAGGGCAAGGATATCGCCCCTGGCTCCGACAAGCGCTCCGCTCTTCAGTTTCCGGATACCGCCTGCTCGGCGGCATGACGCGCCGCGACATAGCCCCAGACGAAGGAGGGGCCGACACTGCCACCCGCCCCGGGGTAGAAGCGCCCCATCACCGAGGCCGTGGAAACACCGGTGGCATACAGGCCCGGGATCACGGAGCCGTCCTCGCGCAGCACCCGCGCCTGCTCGTCGGTCACCACGCCGCCATAGGTCCCCACGTCGCCCGGATACACCGGCACCGCGTAGAACGGCGGCCGGTCGATGCGGCCCAGCGCCGCGGACGGCTGCTGCAGCTCGTCGCCCAGCCAGCGGTCGTAGGCCCTCTCCCCGCGGTGGAAATCCTCGTCGCGGTTGCGGTCGACAAAGCCGTTGAAGCGCTCCACCGTCGCACGCAAGGCCGCCGGCTCCATCCCCAGCAGTCCGGCCAGTTCCTCGAGCGTCTCCGCCCGCTTCAGGTAGCCGTGCTCGTACCACGACGCCGGCTTGCGGCTGCCGGGCATGGTGCCGGCGAGCATGTACTTGGCCAGGTACTGGCTGTCGCATACCGCCCAGCTCGGCACCGCCGGCACGGCCCGGTTCCGCTCCAGCATGGCCTTGGCATAGGCCATGTAGGAACCACCCTCGTTCATGTAGCGCGCGCCGCCTCCATCCACCAGGATGCAGTGCGGCGCCGCCGTCATCGACTGCGCCGTAGGCTTGATCTCGCTGTCCTCGGCACCGGGCGGGATCGTGATCTGGTTGCCGACGCGCTCGTCCATCTGCGCCACCGCGGCACCGTGGCGCATCATCTCCTCGATCATCTCTCCGGTGTCGCAGGGCGCCGCCAGGCTCCACTTGGCCGAGGTACCCGGCAACCAGCGGTCGCGCATCGCCTGGTTGCGCGCGAAACCGCCGGCATTCACCAGCACGCCGAGCCGCGCCCCCACCCGCCAGGGCTTGCCGCCCTTCACCGTGCTCACACCGGTGACGGCGCCACCCTCCACGATCAGCCCGCTTACCGGCGATTCGGTGCGGATGTCCGTACCGGCGCGCAGCGCCGCCTGCAGCATGCGCCCCTGCAGCGCCGCACCGCCCGCCACCCAGCGCTTGCCCGTGAGCCGCGCCAGGATCGCGCGCAGCACCAGCTTCAGCAGCAGCCCCTTCACCCGCCAGGAGCGCTTCATCGCCGGCAGCTCCAGCATCTCCTCCAACGAGGCCGGCAGCGGGATCTGCACGAAGCTGGGACGCAGCCTGGGCGCCCAGGCGCCGAGTTCGTTCAGGTTGAACAGCTCCGCCACCACCGTGCGGCCCGGCACCGAGCCACCCGGCAGCTCGTCGTAGTAGTCCGGCCATTCCTTGACGCGGTCCAGCCGCACACCCTGCCCCAGCAGGAATTCGATCATGCGCGGCGCCTCGCGTAGGTAGCGTGCGCGCCGCGCCGGCGTCGAACCGGGCGTGTCGTGCTGCTGGCCCATCAGGGATTCGAGGTACTGCGAGGCCTGCTCGAAGCTGTCCGGCACGCCGTCGCGCTTCATGAAGGGATTGTCCGGCAGCCACATCACGCCGCCGGAACGCGCCGTGGTGCCGCCGACCAGATCGGTCTTCTCCAGGATCAGCACGCTGCGGCCTGCCGCCCGCAGCACCAGCGCCGCGCACATCGAGCCACCGCCGCTGCCGACGACGACAAAATCCGCCACCTCGTCGAAGGATGCCGCCACCGGCTCAGGCGCCCAGGTCGGCGACGATCCGCGGCAAATCCACGGTGGTGCGGATGCCGGGCGCCGCGGCGCAGACATAGGCCACCGCATTGACCGCGCGGTGCGCGGTCAGGCCCGGCGAAACCCGCGGCCATTGCTCCGGTGTCACCGGGAAGCGGATCGCGACGTCCAGCGGCACGTCGCCTTCCAGCTCGACATGCCAGCCGTCGCCACGCAGCTCCCAGTCGGCGTCGATGTCGATACCGCAGTACCAGGTGGCCTTGAAGCTCATCAGCGGCTTGCCGCGATGGATGCCGGTGACCGTCGCCCGCTGCGCCGCCACCGTGCCGGCCGGGACCAGGCCGGCGGCGATGCGTGTGTCATGCCGGGCCAGGGCCACGTCGCCCGTGGCCTCGACGCTGTCGAAGGACAGGCCCATGGCCTCGGCTACCAGTTGCAGCGAGGGCGCGAAGGACAGGCGCAGGTGATGCGCGCGCCCGGCGTCGCGGCGCGGGTCCGGCGCCTGGCCGAAGCCCATGATCTGGAACAGCAGTTCGGGGGAATTGCGCGGCGCCAGGTTGGCGAATTCGTTGATGCGCAGCATGTCCAGGCGTCGCTGCAGCGAGCCCAGCACCAGCGGCAGGGCCTCGGTGATGAAGCCCGGGCTGCTGCCAGTGGCGTGGATCGAGCTGTTGCCCTTGACGCAGGCATCCTCGACGCGGGCCCGCGTGGCCGGGTCCAGGCTGGTGGGGTTGTTGAACTCAGTGCGCGTGGTGACGATATTGATCCCGGCCGCCAGCAGGCGGCAGATGTCGTCGAAGTTGGCACCCTGCTGCATGTAGAGCACGCAGTCCGGCTGCAGCGCCACGATGTCCTCGATACTGCGCGTGGCCTTCACGCCGATCGGCGCCAGCCCGCAGAGCTCGCCGGCATCGCGGCCGGCCTTGGCCTCGGAGTGGACGTGCAGTCCCACCAGCTGCAGGCGCGGATGCTCGATCACGCAGCGCAACGAGCGCGTGCCGACATTGCCGGTGGCCCATTGCACCACGCGCAAGGATCGCTCGCTCATCGTGTTCTCCGTTCAGCCGGCCAGGCGCTGCGCCGCCAGGGCGCGCAGGTCGGCGGTCTTGATCTTGTTGGACGCTGTCACCGCCAGGTCGGACTCCTGCAGCATCAGCACGCGGCGCGGCAGCTTGTAGCTGGACAGATGCTTCGCGGCGTAGGCGCGCACGGCGGTCTCATCCAGCTTGGCTCCTTCTTCCGGCACCACGCAGGCCACCACGATCTCGCCCAGCGTGTCGTGCGGCACGCCGACCGTGGCCACGATCTTGATGCCCGGACACTGTTGCAGCACCGCGTTGATCTCCAGCGGCGAGACGTTGGCGCCGCCGGTCTTGATGATGTCGTTGATGCGACCCTGCCAGTGCAGCCGCCCCTGCTCGTCGATGAAGCCACCATCGCCGGTGCGGAAGAAGCCCTCCTCGTCGAAGGTGTCCTCGGCCGCCACGCGCAGGTAGCCGAGCATCAGCGTCGGCCCCTTCACCGCGATCTCGCCCGCCTGGCCCAGCGGCAGCACCATTCCCGCGATCGGGTCGACGATGCGCACGGTGTTGCCGGGCAGCGCATAGCCGTGGTTGCCGTTGGCGATTTCCGGCGCAGTGCCGCTGGGGTGCACCGTGTTGAGCGTAAAGGTCTCGGTATTGCCGTAGGCGGAGACCGGCTCCTGCCAGTCACACTTCACCGTGGGATGCGCGCGCAGCGGCGAGCTGTCGCCGACATAGCGCAGCGTTCCCAGGTTCACCTCCTGGTAGGCCGGGTCCTCCACCAGCTTGGCCCACTGGTGCGGCCATGCGATCGGCAGGGTCACGCGCTCGGCCTGCATCAGGCGCAGGGCCTCGCCGGGGTTGAAGGCGCTCTGCAGCACCATGCAGCCGCCGGCCGAGAAGGTGGTGCCCAGCGCCATGGCGAAGTTGCCCGACCAGAACAGGCCGTTGGCGGCCCAGCTGCGCACGTCCGGGTCAACGTTGTAGATGCGGCTCCAGCGCCAGGACTGGATCGCCGCGGCGCGATGCGTGTGCATGATCGCCTTGGGCTTGGCGGTGGAGCCGGAGGAGAAGAACACCAGGCCGCGGTCGGTCGGCGCAATCTCCTTGCCGATGGCCTCCAGCAGTTCCGCGGAAGCCAGCGGCCCTCTCAGCAGATCGTTCCAGTTCTCGAACACGCCCTTGGGCGTCTCGCCGATGCAGATCGCGCGCCGCAGGAACGGAAGCTGCGGCGACTGCATCTCGCCCTTGGCGCTAGCCAGGTCCGGGCAGATCTCGACCAGCTCCGCGGCGAAATCACGGCCCAGGATCGTGCGCTCGAAGATCAGCACCGAGACGTCGGCCACGCGCAGCGCGTATTCCAGTTCCGGGCCCTTGGCGAAGGTGCTCAGGGCCACGCAGGTGGCGCCGGACAGCGCGATGCCGAACATGCCGGTGATCCACTCCGGCCGGTTGGTCACCAGCAGGCCCACGCGCGTCTCGCGCGTCACGCCGCGCGCGAGCAGGGCGCGTGCCACGGTGTTGGCCTCGTCCCAGACCTGGGCGTAGGTCTTGCGGACCACGCTGCCGTCCGGCAGGTGATAGACCAGCGCCTCCTTCGAGGCATTGGCGGCGGACACTTCGCGAAGGAAACCGCCCAACGTCAGGTTACCGAGGGACTCCTCGGCCAGCGGCTTGCCGCGGATCACGGACTCTTTCACGACTTGTCTCCTGCAAACATGCGGGCGCGCAGTTCGGGGCTCATCGGCTCCGTCCCTGGCTCGTACTGGACGCCCAGGCTCTTGAACAGCATGGCGGCGATCTCGTAGCAGCCCACGGCGTAGATCAGGTCGATCATCTGCTCCTGGCTGAAGTGCGCCGACAGGCGCTCCCAAGTGGATTGGGCGATGCAGGCGTCGGCATGCAGCTCGTCCACCGCGCGCAGCAACTCAGCATCCACCGGATGCCAGCCCGGCGCGTCGGGTCCCGACTGCAAGCGCTCGATCTCGGTCTCCGTGAGGCCGGCGCGCAGGCCCAGCACCACGTGCTGCGTGAACTCGTACTCCGAGCGGCGCAGCCAGCTGATGCGCAGGATCAGCAGCTCGCGGATGCGCTTGGACAGCGAACTGGCCGCGGCCACGTGGTTGTTGAAGGTCAGGAAGGCCTTGGTCGCGGCCGGGTGGCGCAGCATGGCGCCGACGCCATTCATGCCGCGCTGGTCGCTGCCGCGCTTCCAGGCCGCCTGCAGGAAATCGCGCACCGCGGGAAAGGCATCGACGGCTTCCTTGGCCGCGTCGTCCCAGTCCGGCGGCAGCAGCGGCGCCACGCGTTCGGTGATCGGCTTCATGCTAGCGGGCCGTCCAGTCCGAGGTCAGGGCGAAATCCGACAGGTACTTCGTCGAGCTCCAGCCGCCGTCGACGATGATGGTCTGGCCGTTGATGAAGCTGCCGCCCGGCGAGCACAGGAAGGCGATGGTGCTGGCCACGTCCTCGACGCTGCCCAGGCGCGTGTGCGGCGTCATCTCCACGTTCATGCGCCGGAAGCGCTCGTCCTGCAGGCGGCCTTCGGTCATCGGCGTCACCGTGACGCCCGGCGCCACGGCGTTGCAGCGCACGCCGGAGGCGCCGTACTGGCAGGCGATGTGCTGGGTCAGGCCGGTCAGGCCGGCCTTGGCCGCCGAGTAGGCGCCGCCACGCAGGCCACCGACATGGGCGAATGTGGAGGTGACGTTGATGATCGCCGCGTCCTGCTTCATGTGCACGATGGCCTCGCGCGCCATGCGGAACGGCGAGCGCAGCATCAGGCCCAGGAAGTGGTCCAGGGTCTGGTCGTCGGTCTCGTGCAGCGGCTTGGGGCTGCCGACGCCGGCGTTGTTGATGAGGAAGTCGATGCGGCCCCAACGCGACAGCGCCAGGTCCACCACCTGCTTGGGCGCCGCATCCAGCGTCAGGTCCACCGCCAGCGTGGCGACACGCGCCGGATCGCCGATGGCCTGGGCCAGTTCGCCGAGGCGCTTTTCGTCGCGGCCGACACCCAGCACCGCCATGCCCATCCCCGCCAGCTTGACCGCGGTGCCGAAACCGATACCGCTGCTCGCACCCGTAACGATCGCTACCTGCATAAAGCCTCACGATGGAAGATGGCCTGAATCTAGACAGTAACCCAGCCCTCGTATTGACTTCCTGCGACAGCCTGTCGCGCGGCATCAAGACCCTGCGCGCCTGGACCAGTAGGGTGCAGCTTCCGAAACCAGGGCCTTGTCCAATGTCGAGTCAGCCGAACCGCAAGCAGGTATCCGGACGCTGGATCCGCTGGGACGAAGCGCGCGCTCGAGCCGCTTATGCCGAGGGCCGCTGGGTACGCACGACGCTGGCCGACGCACTGCAGCAGGCGGAGCAGCGCACGCCGCAACGCGTGCTGCTGGTCGATGGTGAACGGCGCATCGATTGCCTCACGCTGCAGACCCAGGCCATGGCCCTGGCCCAGGCGCTGCTTGCGCGGACAAGTCCCGGCAGCGTGGTGTCCTTCATGCTGCCGAACTGGCACGAGGCCGCCGTCATCTACCTGGGCGCGACGCTGGCCGGCATGGTGGTCAACCCGATCCTGCCGTCACTGCGCGACCGTGAGCTGCAGTTCATCCTGAAGGACGTGGACAGCCGCCTGGTGTTCATCCCGGCCAGCTTCCGCCAGCAAGACTACGTGGCCATGCTCGGCCGCGTGGTCGCGCAGATCGACAATCCGCCCGAGGTGGTGGTGCTGCGCGGCGATGCCGGCGCCCACACCGCCTACGATGCCCTGCTGCAGCACCCCGGCCAGGCACCGCTGCCGGCGCAGGAGGCCGACGCCGTGCGCATGGTGCTGTACACCTCCGGCACCACCGGCCGCCCCAAGGGCGTGCTGCACACGCACAACTCGTTGCACGCCCTGGTCTCGCAGCTCGGCGAGCACTGGCACATCGCCCCCGGCGACAAGTTCCTGGTGCCCTCGCCCATCGGCCACATCGGCGGCTCGATCTACGTCTTCGAGGCGCCGCTGCTGCTGGGCAGCACGGCCGTGCTGATGGAACGCTGGGACGCCGACGAGGCCGTGCAGCTGATGCAGGCCGAGGGATGCACCCACATGGCCGGCGCCACGCCCTTCCTGGAGCAGCTGCTGGCCGCGGCCAGGCGCGCAAACACGCGGCTGCCCAAGCTCAAGGTCTTCATCTGCGGCGGCGCCTCGGTGCCGCCCTCGCTGATCCGCCAGGCCTCGGAATACTTCGAGCAGGCCCTCGTCACGCGCGTCTATGGTTCCACCGAGGTGCCGGTGACCACGGTGGGCGCGACCCGCCCCGGCGAGACCGATGCCGCCGCCGACACCGACGGCCGCCGCGGCCATGCCGAGCTCAAGCTGGTCAACCATGGCGCGGCACCCGCCGGCGAGGGCGAGGTGCATGCGCGCGGCCCGCAGATGCTGGTGGGCTACCTGCATGCCGAGGACGAGGACAGCGCCTTCGACGCCGAGGGCTACTTCCGCACCGGCGACCTCGCGCGCCTGGCGGACGATACCTGGCTGGTGGTTACCGGCCGCGCCAAGGACATCATCATCCGCAACGGCGAGAACATCTCGCCGAAGGAAGTCGAGGACCTGCTGCTGCGCCATCCGCAGATCGCCGAGATCGCCATCGTCGGCCTGCCGGACGCGCGCACCGGCGAGCGCGCCTGCGCGGTGATCGTGCCCCGGGCACAACCAGGGCCCGACGTCGCCAGCCTGCGCGATTTCCTCAAGCAACTGGGCGTGGCCTCGTTCAAGGCGCCCGAGCAGGTGGTCCTCCAGGAATCGCTGCCCAAGAACGACGCCGGCAAGGTGCTGAAGCACCAGATACGGGCCAGCCTTATACAGCAGTCCCCTCTCCCGCCTGCGGGAGAGGGTGCCTGAAAGGCAGGAGAGGGTTTCTGTAAATCTACGGGCTAGCTGATCAATATCAGATCTACAGAAGCCCTCTCGCCTACCCCTCTCCCGCAAGCGGGCGAGGGGACAGAAAGCTCGACTACGCAGCTACTGCCATCAGGGCACAACATCACCGACGAGCAGACATTTTTGCCCTGGCCGGCAATCCCTGCCGGCGCCTTTACAGGCGCCCTCCCCTGCGACAAAATCAACACCAGTGTTGAATAATAACGTGCAGGCCACGAGGAGAACGCGCATGGGTTCGGCCGATCTGCCGACGAGCTTCCGCTTTGCCGCTGACCTGTCTGCAGCGGCAATAACGGCCGCCGTGCCAGCCGCCTTGGCGGCGCTGGGCCCGCTGGGCGAGGCCATCCGCCATGCGCCCAGCCTGCGCGAGGCGCTGCGCTGTCTGGCCGATCATATCCAGGCCTGGAACGGCGATCTGCGGCTCTGCCTGGAGACCCTGCCGGACGACGGCCGTGCCTTCCTGATGCTGGATGCCCCGTCCTTGCCGAGTCAGGTGGCGGAACAGGCGTTGGCCCAGCTACGCGACGTCATTGGTGTCATCAGCAATGGCCAGGTCCGCGTCAGTGGCGCCTGGCTGGCGCATGAGCCTTTGGCGACGCCGGGTGCCTATCGCGCCTCGCTGGGTACGGCGCTGCGCTTCGGCCAGGCCGTCAGCGGCCTGTTCCTCGACGCGAGGGACCTGGACCTGCCGCTGCCGGGCAGCGATGCCAAGCGCCATGAGGCCGCCACGCGCCTGCTGGCCCAGCAGTTCCCGGCCCTGCCGCGCCGCATGAGCCCGCGCGTGCGCCTGATCGTCGCCCACCTGCTGGCCGCCGGCGCCTGCACGCATGACCGCGTCGCCGCCAGCCTGGGCCTGCATCCGCGCACGCTGCAGCGTCGCCTGCGCGAGGAAGGCGGGTCCTTCGAGACCATCAAGGACCAGGTGCGGCGCGACGTGGCGTTGCGCCACCTGGGTCGTTCCAATGTTTCGCTGGTGCAGATGACCGAAATCCTCGGCTACTCCGAGACCTCGGTGCTGACGCGCAGTTGCCAGCGCTGGTTCTCGGCCTCGCCACGCCAGTTGCGCAAGCACCAACGCCGCGGCCTGGCCGAAGCCTCGTCCTGCGCGACCTGATCGCAACCCTTTCCAGGAGCTTTTCCATGTCGTCGCAAGCCGGACGCTACGCCGCCGCACCCGCCCAAACCGCCGAGGGCTGGACGCTGGAACGCCTGACGCCGCCCAGCCGCCTGTTCGGTGCCAATGGCCTGCGCACCGGGCCGGACGGGCGGCTCTACGTGGCCCAGGTCAGCGGCAGCCAGATCAGCGCCATCGACGTGGACAGCGGCGCCATCGAGGTGATCAGCGCCAAGGGCGGTGACATCGTGGCGCCGGACGACCTGGTGTTCGACGACGAGGGCAACCTCTACGCCACCGAGATCACCGAGGGCCGCGTCAGCGTGCGCGCCCCTGATGGCCGCACGCGCGTGCTGTACGGCGACATCCCCGTGGCCAACCCCATCACCTTCCACCAGGGCCGCCTGATCGCGGGCGAGTGCCGCCCCGGTGGACGCATCATGGAGCTGGACCGTAACGGCGGCGCACCGCGCCTCATCGCCAGCGACGTGCCGATGCCCAACGCCTTTTCCGTGGGCCCGGACGGCAAGCTCTACTTCCCGGTGATGGGCACCAACGAAATCTGGCGCGTGGACCTCGCCGGCGGCACGCCGGAGAAGGTTGCGGGCGATCTCGGCCTGCCCGATTCGGTGAAGTTCGACGCGCAGGGCTTCATCGTCTCTACCCAGGTGGCCAGCGGCCAGGTGCTGCGCATCGATCCGCGTAACGGCGAGCGCACGGTGCTGGCGCAACTGTCGCCGGGCCTGGACAACCTGAGCTTCATCGGCGAGCGGCTGTTCGTGTCGAACATCTCCGGCTCCATCGTGGAGCTGCTGAAGGACGGCAAGACCCGAGACCTGGTCGCCGACGGCTTCAACTGGCCGCTAGGCCTGGCCGCCGATCCGGACGGGCTGCTGTATGTCGCCGACGGTCCGTTCTCCTACACCCTGAAGCCGGGGCAGCCGCGTGAGCTGGCGGGCATGCTGTTCTATCCGGGTTATCCGGGCTACTCCCGTGGCGTCGCCGCCACGGGCAAGGGCGAGTTCATCGTCACCACCGCCAACGGCGCGGTGGCGCGCTACCGGCCGGCGCAGCAATGGAGCGAGGTCATCGCCAGCGGCTTCGACCAGCTCTACGGCGTGGCCGCCCACGGCAGCGCCGTGGTCTTCGCCGAGTTCGGCACCGGGCGCGTGCTGTCCGCCAGCGGCTCCAATGTGGAGGTGCTGGCCAGCGGCCTGCGCCAGCCCAAGGGCGTGGCGCTGGGCACCGACGGCAGCTGCTACGTCAGCGAATCCGGCGGCGGTCGCGTGGTGAAACTGGCCGGCGGCAAGGCGCAGACCGTGCTCGACGGCCTGAAGCAGCCCGAAGGCCTGCTGGTCCGCGGCCAGAGCCTGCTGGTGCTGGATGCCGGCGCCCAGGAACTGATCGAGATCGACCTGGCCCAGGGCACGCGCCGCAGCCTGGCCTCCGGCCTACCGGTGGGCGCGCCGGCCGGTGTGGTGCCCAAGACGCTGGGTGCCATCGGCGAGATGTCCGGTCCCATGGGGCCTTTCGCCGGGCTGGCCGCGGGGCCGGATGGCACGATCTACCTCTCCGGCGACGCCGAGGGCAGCGTGCTGGCCCTGCGTCCCCGTCACTGAAATCCTGGATTCCGCCATGAGCAGCCAGCCGCCACTCAAGCATGAGGACCTGGAACAGCCGGTCACGATCGGCGCCGAGGCCTACATCTCGCCGGACTACGTCCGGGCCGAGCGCGACCGCCTGTGGCGCAAGGTCTGGCTGCAGGCCGGACGCGTGGAGGAAATCCCGGAGGTCGGCAGCCACATCAGCTACGACATCCTCGACGATTCGGTGGTGATCATCCGCACCGCTGGGGACCGCATCCAGGCTTTCCACAACGTCTGCACGCATCGCGGGCGCAAGCTGGTGGATACGCCGGCCGGCGCTCATCACGCCTGCGGCAACCGCAAGGCGCTGGTCTGCCCCTTCCATGGCTGGACCTTCAACCTGCAGGGCGAGTGCACGCACATCCGCGATCGCGAGGACTGGCAGGATTCCCTGACGCCCGAGAGCACACGGCTGGCCGAGGTGAAGGTGGATACCTGGGGCGGCTGGATCTGGATCAACCTGGACCCCGAATGCGTGC
This sequence comes from Pseudomonadota bacterium, assembly GCA_052035235.1. Classification (GTDB taxonomy): domain Bacteria; phylum Pseudomonadota; class Gammaproteobacteria; order Nevskiales; family Nevskiaceae; genus Solimonas_A. The sequence continues at coordinate 68,659 of JBPOHT010000019.1, forward strand.
CGCTGCGTGAGTACCTGGAGCCGGCGGCGGGAATGCTGGACCCGTTCCAGTTGCAGAACATGCGCGTGCGCTGGCGCCGCTGGGTGGTGTTCGACTGCAACTGGAAGGTGGCGGCCGAGGCCTTCAACGAGATCTATCACGTCGACATCACGCACCCGGAGTTCAAGCAGTTCGGCGAATTCCGCGGCTGGGCACGCTCGCAGGGCCTGCACAGCAACATCGGCTACGACGCGCCGAAGAACGTGGACGCCAACCAGCAGGCCAAGCTGCGCATCGGCTCGGGCGACGCGCGGGTCTCGACCGCGCAGATGCAGAATTTCACCTGGACGCAGGTCAACACCAACACCACGCAGACCCTGGTGGATGCCGCCAACCGTCTGGCCGACGAATTGCCGGAGGGCACGCCGCCTGGCGAGGTGCTGATGCACTGGCTCAAGTCCGCGCGCGAGGCCGATGCCGCGCGCGGGGTGGTCTGGCCCGTCATCGACCCGGCGCATGTCGGCAAAAGCGGCACGGCCTGGCAGATCTTCCCCAGCTTCCAGATCGGGCACGCGGTCAACAACGCGCTCTGCTACAACTTCAAGCCCTACGGCTACGACCCCGACAAGTGCATCTTCGAGGTGGCGGTGTACGAGCTGTTCGCCAAGGGCGAAGAGCCAAAGACGGAGTGGGAATACACGCCGGTGGGCGACTCGCGCTGGCGCACGGTGCTGCCGCAGGATTTCTCCAACATGGCGGCGGTGCAGCAGGGCATGAAGTCCGCGGGGTTCAGGGGGACGCAGCCGAATCCCTACCGGGAGCGGGCGATTGCAAACCTGCACCTGAACCTGGCGCGATATATGGGGACGGGGGCGCCGCGGTTGGTGAAGGCCTGAGGGGCTTCGAGGGTTTGTTGGGTCCTGTTGGGTGTGTACCGCCGGAGCACCACCCTCACCCCGTGTTTGCCAGACTGGGGAGTGACATTGAGTCACTCCCCAGTAAGCAAACACGCCTCTCCCGCCAGCGGGAGAGGGAGTTGCCGCAGTGTCCTAGGCTTCCGTCACTGCACTATTCCGGCGGCGCGGGGATAGGCGCAGCTTGATCTCGTCGATGATCTCGTACACCACCGGCACCACCAGCAGGCTCAGCACGGTGGAGGTGATCAGGCCGCCGATGACGACCACGGCCATCGGTTGGCGAAAGCTGCTGCCGCCACCCAAATCCACCGCGATGGGGATCATGCCGGCGGTCATGGCCACGGTGGTCATCACGATGGGACGGGCGCGCTTGTGGCAGGCGTCGACCAGGGCGTCGATGCGGTCCATGCCAAGGTCGCGGCGCGCCATGATGGCGTAGTCCACCAGCAGGATGGAGTTCTTGGTGACGATGCCGACCAGCATCAGCAGGCCGATCAACGAGGACATCGACAGGTCGTAGCCGAAGAACCACATCAGGCCCAGCGCGCCGGTGGAGGCCAGCGGCAGTGCGGCCAGCACGGTCAGCGGCTGGCCGAAGTCGTGGAACAGCAGGACCATGACGGCGTAGACGCAGAAGATTCCGGCGAGCATCGCCAGCGCGAAGCCGCCGAACATCTCGGACATGTATTCGATGTCGCCCGACAGCACCAGTTCCACTCCTGCCGGCAGCTGCTTGAGCGTCGGCAGGTTCTTGGCGCGCTTGAGCACGTCGCCCACCGGCTGGCCGTTGAGATCCACGGCCAGTTGCACGACGCGCTGGCGGTCGTAGCGGTCGATCTGCGCGGGGCCGCCGGTGATGCTGATGTCGGCGATGTTGCCCAGGGGAACCGAGGCGCCGTTGTTGCCGCGCACGCGCAGTTGCGCCACCAGGTCGGGATCGCGGCGCGACTCCGGGTCCAGCGCCACGCGCACGTAGACCTGGCGGCCCGGCAGGTTCAGGCGCGGCAGGTTGAAGTCGTAGTCGCCGCTGGTGGCGACGCGCACGGCCTGGGCGATGGCGGCGGAGGTGATGCCCATTTCCGCGGCCTGCGCGAAGTCCGGCCGGATCACGATCTCGGGCCGCAGCAGGCTGGCGGTGGAGGTCACGGCGCCGATGCCGGGCAGGCTGCGTAGCTCACTCTCCAGGGTGCGTGCGGCCTTCAGCGTGGCTGCCGGGTCGTCACCGGTGAGCATCATCGTCATCTTTTCGCCCGGCGTTCCGCGGCCGAGGCTGGTCCGGGCACCGGGCAGCGCGGCGAGGCGCCGGCTGATGTCGGCACGGACCTCGGGCAGCTTGCGCCCGGTCTTCTCGATGTTGAGCAGGCGCAGCGTGAGCTGGGCGGTGCGCACCTCGGCGGCGGCCATGTCGGCGCGCATGGCGCCGGTCTTCACGCCACCGCCGACGACCGTGAGTACGGCGCTGATCTCGGGCACCTCGGCCAGCAGCGCGCGTGCGCGCTCGGCCAATGCCGTGGTCTGCTCCAGCGAGCTGCCGGGCGGGCCTTCCAGGATCACGAACTCGGTGCTTTCGTCCTGGCCGGCGATGAAGGCGGTCGGCAGCTGGCTGATCAGGACGATGGACATCAGGAAGAAGGCGCCCGCGGCCAGCACCGTGGTCCAGGGATGCTCCAGGCACCAGCGCACGGTGACCAGGTAACGCTTCATCACCGGACCGTCGGTCCACTCATGTGCCGCCGGCCGCAGCATGTAAGCCGACATCATCGGCGTCAGCAGGCGCGCCACCAGCAGCGAGAACAGCACCGCCGCCGCCGCGGTCCAGCCGAACTGGCGGAACAGGTCGCCGGTCAGCCCGGGGACGAAGGCGGTGGGCAGGAACACGGCGACCAGGGTCAGCGTGGTGGCGATCACGGCCAGGCCGATCTCGTCGGCGGCTTCCATCGCGGCCTGCTTGGGCGGCTTGCCCATCTGCAGGTGGCGCATGATGTTCTCCACCTCGACGATGGCGTCGTCGACGAGGACGCCGATCACCAGGGTCAGCGCCAGTAGCGACAGCACGTTCAGCGTGAAACCGAACCACTGCAGCGCCAGGAAGGTGGGAATGATCGACAGCGGCAGGGCCACGGCGGAGACGAAGGTGGCGCGCCAGTCGCGCAGGAACAGCCAGACCACCAGCACGGCGAGGATGGTGCCCTCGATCAGCGCGCCCATGGCGTGGCCGTATTCCTGCTCGGTGAAGTCGACCGAGTTGGCGACCTCCACCATCTGCACGGCCGGATGCGTCTGCAGCAGGCGTTCCACCGCAGCGCGTGCGCCGCGGGCGGCGGTGACCTCGTCCATGCCCTGGGCGCGCATGACCTCGAAGCTGATCACCCGCTTGCCGTCCAGCAGGGCGATCTGGCTGCGCTCGGCGATGGTGTCGCTGACCTGCGCGACGTCGGCCAGGCGCAGGCGCCGGCCGTCGGCTAGCGGCAGCGACAGGTCGGCCAGTTCCTCGGCACTGCTTACCGTGCCGAGCGCGCGTACCGTCTGCTCCAGCCCGCCGAGACTGCCGCGGCCGCCCGGGGCCTCCTGCTGCATGCTGCGCAGCTGCGCGCTGATCTCGCCGGCGGTGACGCCCAGGGACTGCAGGCGTGCCGGGTCCAGCTCCACCTGCACCTCGCGCGTGACACCGCCCTTGCGGTTGACCTGCGCCACGCCGCGCACGCGCAGCAGGGTCTTGGCGACGACGTCGTCGATGAACCAGGACAGGTCGGTCTCGTCCATCGTCGGCGCGATGACGGCGTAGGTCAGCAGCGGCATGCCGGCGACGTCGACGCGTGCCACCACCGGCTCCTGCATCTCCTGCGGCAGCTTGGTGCGGATGCGCATGATGGCATCGCGCACATCGGTCACCGCCTCGGTGAGGTTCTTCTCGTAGGCGAACTCCACCATCAGCAGCACCATGCCGTCGTTGATAGTGGTGGTGACGTGGCGCACGGCGCCGATGCTGGAGATGGAGTCCTCGATAGGCCGTGCCACCTCCGCCTCGAGCTGGACCGGCGAGGCGCCCGGCATGGCGGCCTGCACCGTCACCGACGGGAAGGCCATGTCCGGCAGGTACTGGATGCCCAGGCCGCGGAAGGCGACCAGGCCCGCAACCGTCAGCATGATGAACAGCAGGATCGACGGCGTGGGCTTGTTGATCGCCCAGGACGAGAAGTTCATGGCTTGGGCCCGGCGGCCACCACCTGCACCAGCACGCCTTCGGAGAGGAAGGCGCCGCCGGACTTCACGTAACGGGCGGCCGGATCGACCTTGCCCAGCAGTTCGATGGATTCACCCTGGCGTCGGCCGGTGCGGACCTTGACCAGGTGCACGCGGCTCTCGCCGTCGACCTGCATCAGGTACTGGTTGCCGTCGCGCTGCACGATCGCCGCTTCCGGCACTGTCTGGGCCTCGCGCGGCGGCAGGGCGAAGCGGCCGGTCAGGTACATGCCGGCGGCCAGTCCGCTGCCGGCAGGCAGGTCGACGTAGGCCAGGCCGTTGCGCGTACCGGAGTTGACCGTCGGCGCGAGCTGGCGCAACTCACCCTTGACCGCGCTGCCGTCGAGGGCGGTGAGCGTGGCGACGGCCCCGGGCTGCAGCCGCTGCATGGCGTTGGCGGTGACCTCGGCGCGCCACTCCAGGCGGTTGCGCCGCACCATGCGGAACAGTTCGGTGCCCATCATGCTGACGGTGCCGACGGTGGCGGCACGCCCCGAGATCACGCCGTCGTCCGGTGCGACCACGCGGGCATAGCGCAGCTTCAGCGCCTGGGCCTGGTGCTGGGCCTGCGCCGAGGCCAGCTGGGCCTCGGCGACACGGGCCTGGGTGCGATACATCTGGCCGGTCTGCTTGGCCATGGCGTCCAGGGATTCAAGCCGGTCGGCACGCACGGCGTCGGCCTTGGCTTTCTCGAGATTGGCGGAGGCCTCGGCGACCATGGCGTCGGCACGTGCCAGGTCGGCGCGCAGGCTGTCCTCGCTGAAGCGGGCCAGCAACTGGCCCTTGCGCACGCTGTCACCGACGTTGACCAGCACCTCATCGAGACGCACACCAGCTACTTCGGCGCCGATCACCGCCTCCTGCCAGGCGGTGACCTCGCCGCTGGCGACCAGGGCATCCGGCCAGGTTTCGCGCTGCGGCGAAATTACTTCGACCGTCAGGACCGGCTGCGGGGCCGCGGGCTCCTCGGTCTTGCCGCCGCAGGCGGACAGCAGGAGGGGGCCGAATACGGCGAGCAAAGCGAACAGGGGGCGGCGCCCCCCGGTGAAGACGGCTTGAACGGTCATGACATCCCTGCAGGGGTTGAGGCCGGAATCGAGGCTCCCCCTCCCCCTTGATTGGCGGCGCGGCGCCCCGGCGCCACGCCCAGAATTCATGAAACACTGTGTTTCATATCTTGATAATTACAGGGCATGGGAGAGGCCCTGTCAACTTGGAATGGAACTGTCGCGCCGGGCCCTCTCGGGCCCGGCGGACAGCAACGCCAGCTTGTTAAAGAGACAGCCCATCCCAGGACCCTTTCGCGGATGCAGCGGCAGAGCCCTACTCGGTTGTCTGCCGAATGGTCTGTGTCGGCGCGGAGCTTTGCGCCTATAGCCCGAGGTGCACCTGGGCTCATGGGGATATTTTAGTTTTGATGAGCCGGGGCTCCTAACGGAGTTCCGTATTTCTTGCTGCGGCACCGCCGTCCTTGGCGAGGCAGCACTTCCGAATTGAGTCCCTGCCCGGCCATCCATGGCCGGGCGTTCGCCGGCGTGGGGGGGCAAGAAAAAGACACACACACAACCCCCCCCCACGACAGCCCCGGCTCACCCTTCGACAGGCTCAGGGCGAACGGGTGATATGCCGCGTTTTGGCGATGGCTAAATGGCATCGCCTGCGGCGGATCACGGGCGGCCATGGATGGCCGCCCAGGGGTTGGATGGGCGAACGGAGGTCCCGCCATGGATGGCTACCCGAACGCGTTCACCCTTCGACAAGCTCAGGGCGAACGGCTTGGTTTAGTCTCTTCGTGATCCCCCTCTCGGCAACTGCTCCTGCGTTGCCCTATCTGGGGCATCCATGCCCTCGTCCCCTACCCCTCTCCCACGAGGGGAGAGGGAACAAAAAAAGCCCAGCGGGAAGCTGGGCTTTTGGGTGACTCGGTGAGGCTTACTGTGCGGCGGCGCCGAAGTTGTACCGCAGGCGGGCGCCTACGATGCGGGGGGTGCCCACGGCGCGTGATTCATAGGCCAGCAGGTTGTAGGTGCCGCTGGTGTAGGTGGTGTATTCCTCGTTGAGGATGTTGGTGCCGAACACCACCAGGTCCATCGGGCTGTTGAAGATACGGCCCCAGGTGAAGTTGGCGTTCAGCAGTTCGAAGGCCGGCAGCATGCCGAAAGGACCCGAGCTGGAGGCGGCGGAGCGCTGTTCGCCGATGTGGGAGTAGGTCACGCCCAGGTCCATGTCGCCCAGGCTGTCGGGCACCGGCAGGCGCCAGTTCAGCGAGCCGACGTAGGTCTGCTTCGGCGCGTAGGGCAACTCGTCGCCGACATCGGCAATCGGGGTCACCGAGGCGCGGGCCAGGAAACCGCCGGCATCGCCGACGCGATCCGTCTGGTCTTCCTGCTCCAGAAGTTCGGTGTCGAGCACCGAGAAAGACAGCGCAAAGGTCACGCGCTCATGCAGCTGGAAGAAGGCCTCACCCTCGATACCCTGGATGCGCGACTTGCCGGCATTGACGATGGTGGTGGTCTGCAGCGAGGCAGCCGAGATGTAACCCAGCTGCAACTGCTGGTTGGTGAAGTCGTTATAGAACACGGCCAGGTTGAAGCGGCCGGGAATCGGGCCGCCGAACTGGGTCTTGATACCCAGCTCGTAGGTATCGACCTTCTCCGGCTCGAAGGTATCGACGCCCGGATCCGCCGCAAGAATAACGTTGCCCTGGCGGTAGCCGCGCAGGTACTTGGCGTAGATCATCTGGCCCTCGAACGGCTTCCAGTCGAGTTCCAGCAGGCCGGTGGGCGCCTTGCTGCTGGTCTGAGGTTCGGAGACCGTCCGGGTAGGGGCCAACGGAGTGGCAAGCAGCCAGGAGTAGCGGGTCTTGACGCCATAACCCTCGGTGCGGTCCCAGGTGTAGCGCAGGCCGGCGGTTGCACTCCATTGGTCGCTGAAGTTCCAGGTGCCCTGCGTGTAGACGGCGCGATTCAGGTACTCGGTCTTGTACTCCTGGACCAGCACGCCGCCCACCACGCCGCCCAGGGGGTCGTAGCAGTTGAAGCCGGAGGGGTCGCCTTCCAGGCTGGCCATGTTGCAGGAGATGAGGCCGGCGGAGTTGTTGCCGGAGAAGCCGTCGGGGCGGCTGTTTTCCCAATACACACCACCTTGCCACTGCAAGGCGCTGTCGAAGGAATTGCCCTGCAGTTGCAGCTCGGCGACGTAGGTCTCCTGGCTGGTGACGGGAATGTTCGGGTTGGCCACCGAGACGCCGGTCTTGAACTCGCGGCCCGGGTTGGGATCGAGCGGAACGCCCAGCAGCGCATACCGGAACTGGGTGCCGAAAATATCCGATCCGTTCTCCGTATGCAGGTGAGCGTAGGCCAGGATGTTCTTCAGCGTGACGTCGTCGTTGATGTTCCAGGTCAGCGTATTGATCAGGCGCTTTTCCTGGATGTTGGTCATCGGCGACTTGATCGTGCTGACGACATCATAGAAGCCATTCTGGCCCGCTGCCTGCTGCCGATTGAGTTGCTGCTGGCAGGACTCGGATTGCAGCGCGCCGGAGAACAGCAGGAAGAAGTCCGGGCCGATGTAGTTGGGGTTGCAGGCGTAGAGCTGCGAGCTGTAGCCGGTGCTCTCCGAGTCGATGTACGAGAAGATGGTGTAGTTCTCGACGTCCTCGCTGACGTTCCAGACCGTGCTGAGGCGGCCGGAGATGTAGTCGACGCTGCCGAGTTCCTTGGCGCCGATGCCGCTGATGTTGTTGAGGTGGCCGTCGCGCTCGTTGCGGTCGATGCCGAGGCGGAACTTGAAGTTCTCCGATACCGGGACGTTGACCACGCCCTGCTGGCGGAACATGCCCCACTCACCGCCGGACAGCTCGACGTAGCCCTCGTATTCGTCCTTGGGCTTGTTGGGCACCAGCAGCACGGCGCCGCCGGTGGTGTTGCGGCCGAACAGGGTGCCCTGCGGACCCTTCAGCACCTGGACGTTGGCGAGGTCGAACATCACGCCGGGCCCGGCACCGTCGCCGGAGGTCTGGGAGCTCTGGCCGCGCGGCGCCACGACTTCGGCCAGGTAGGTGGCGACCGAGGCGGTGGTGCGCAGCTCCTGGGTGAAGCCGCGGATGGAGAAGGTGGCGTTGTCGGCACCGAAACGGTTGTTGGTGGACAGCGACGGCGTGTACACCGCCAAGTCCGCCGAGTTGGTGATGTTGGCGTTGGCAAGCTGCTTGCCGTCAAACACGGTGATGGAGATGGGCACGTCCTGCGCGCTTTCCTCGCGGCGTTGCGCGGTGACGACGACTTCCTCGATCATCGGCCGGCGTGCGCGCGGCGTCGGGGCCGTCTGCGGGACGGCCTCGGCTTTCTGCGGCAGGGGAATCAGATCGAGCGGCAGCTCGGTGGTGGCGGGAGCCGGGGTTGCGGCGGCAGCCGGTGCGGGATCGGCGGACGCAGCAGCCGGAGCCGCGGACGCATCGGCGTCGGGGGCGGCAGAAGCGGCAGGTGCCGCCGCAGCCGGCGCGGGCGCCGGGTCGGGCGTGACGCCTTCGAGGTCGAACAGGTCGTCCAGCTCGCTGGTGCCGCCCGAGGGCGCAGCGGCCGGTGCCGGGTCCTGTGCCAAGGCAACGGGGCCGTACGCGAGTCCCGCGGCTGCCGTCAGTGCGGCGGCCACCATGACGGCCTTCATCTTCCCTTCCTCCATGACTCTCTCACCTTGCAATTCGTGCAGCTGTTTATGTTTGAACCCGTGGCTGCTTGCCGGCGGGCGCCGTTGACCAGGGGTCAGCGGCTTGAATAGCGATGACCGGAGCCTGACATAGCGCCGCGCGCCTGCCTTGATCCGGTGCGACAAACGTTTGTGCTGATGCGGCAGTGGCGATGGTCTGCGTCGGCAGGGGTTTTCGCCTGTGGGCGAAGACCCGCCGGACGGTGCACTGCAGCATGGGAGCCGGTCTGGGCCTGCGTAGCAGCCCGCGACCTTGCTGTCGCCCGAGGGGCAACCGTGGCAAGCGACTCCATGATCTCGTCTCCTCCGCTCAGTTGATGTCGCAGACAACCAACCTGGCCGTGATCCGGCCATGGGGCCCTCCGCTGCGTTGGCATCGGGCTCCCTTTGCTCTTTCTACCGCTACAAAAAACATCAGGTTCCACAATAGTCGGCGTGCCGTGCAGCCACCAGACACCAGAGCGGCAGGCCTCTTGTCCCTGGGTGCAGCAAGTCGTCGCTTTCTGCCGATTCTGGCCGCGGCGAATCGACCTTTTGGAGGGCCTGCGCTGCAGCATCTGCTGCAGCGCAGGCCGATTCCGGCACATCCGTCCCGAGTTACGGCAGCTCGACGATGCCGACGCCGGTAGCCGAGGTCTCACCATCCTGCTGTACGGCCTTCTGCTTGACCTCGACCAGCTTCTTGCCGCCTTCCTCGAACTTGCGGGTGACTTCGCCGTCGATCCATATGGCGTCGCCTTCCGGGTTATGGCGGCGAATCTGGCTCTGGTGCGAGCGCAGGAAGCCCGCATCGCCCTGCCAGTTGGTCAGGTGGTGCGTCAGCCAGGAGGTGCGCTCCGGGCCGTAGTCGTAAGCACCCGGCGTACCCACCTTGAGTGCGAACTCCTCTTCCCAGTGCACGCGCTCCGGGCAATCCGGAATGCCGAATCGGTTCTTGATACCCAGGCCCGGGTGCTTGTGGTGCTGCGCCCAGGCCAGCTTGTTGGCGCGGATGTAGAGGCCGCCCCAGCCCTGCGCGTAGCAGATGAAGCCGGTGACGGTCATCGGCCCCTTCACCATGCGCGGCAGCTTGTCGCCGACCTGCACGTCCTTCCAGTAGCGGGTGTTGGCGCCGCGCACTTCTTCCTTGGCGTAGAGCTCGAAGATCTTCGACAGATCGTCGTCGGTGTACTTCCTCGGCTCGCGCGCCTTCACTTCCTTGTACTTGGTGCCCTGCTCGCGGGCGACGTCGCGATCGGTACGGAAGCACCAGCTGTCAGCCTCGGCCACGTTGTCACCGTGCTGGTTATAGAACTTGACGTTGTAGATCTGCTGGAACGAGCGGCCGGCGAATCGGGTCTGGTGCTCGATCAGGTCCTTGAGCTTGGCCTCGGTGCGGATCGTGTCGTTGCGCAGCACCGGCTTGTGCCACTGCCAGTTGGCACCGGCCCACATGGCATGGGTGCCCGACAGGCCGCCGACGTAACCAGAGACGATGCGGCTGGTGGTGAACAGGAAGCTCGGCAGCGCGGCAATCGTGCCGAAGCGCGCCTTCGCCGCGTACTCCGGATCGCACCATAGCGGGTTGTCGTCACCGATGCCGTGGGCATAGTGGCGGATCGCGTCACGCGTTGCCTCGTAATTCCAGGGCTCGACCGTGTCCGTGATGGGCACGCCGATGCGCTGGCGCAGTTCATCCAAGGCCTTCTCGGTGATCTTGGGGAAGTGGGTAGCGTCGTTGGACATATGTCTCTCCTTGAAGAACAGAAATCAGAACGGAAATCAGTTGGCGGCGGCCGCTTCGCGGTCACGCAGGACCTTGCGGTTGACCTTGCCGGCCGGGGTTTTTGGCAGTTCGTCGACCAGGGCGATCTGGCGCGGGTATTCGTGCTGGCTGAGGCGCTCGCGGGTGAAGTCCTGCAGCTCGCGGACGAAGACCTCGTCCTGCGGGCGGGTACTGACGACGAAGGCCTTGACCACCTGCCCGCGCAGCGAATCCTTGACGCCGATGACGGCGGCTTCGCGCACGTCGGGATGCTTGAGCAGGACGTTCTCGATCTCGACGGCGCTCATGGTCCAGCCGGCGGAGATGATGACGTCGTCCGCTCGACCGCCGTGATAGAAGTGACCGTCCTCGTCGATCCAGCCGAGGTCCTTGGTGGGCACCCATTCGCCGCGGCGCAGCAGCTTGAGCTCGCCGACCTGGCGCGGGGCGCAGGGCTTGCCGCTGGGGTCCTGCACTTCCACGGTCTGGCCGGGGATGGCCTTGCCCAGCGAGCCGGGCTTGACGGTGAAGTCCGGCGCACCGGGATAGTTGACCAGCACCACACCGACCTCGGTGGTGCCGTACATGCTGCAGACCGGCCGGCCGAACAATTTCTCGGTGTATTCCAGCGTGGCGGGGTCGATGGGCTCGCCGGTGTAGGAGAGCTTCTGCAGCTTGAAGCGGAATGTCTCGGCCTCGCCGGTGGCCTTCATCATGCGGTAGTGCGTGGCGGCGGCGGACAGGTTGGTGATGCCGTAATCCTGCAGGGCCTTGAGCAGGCGCAGCGCGGCGAACTTGCCCGACATGGTGCCGGTGGTGACGCCCAGCGACAGCGGCGCCAGGGTGCCGTGCCACATGCCATGGCCCCAGGCCGGTGACGAAGGGCAGAAGAAATCTTCGCCCGGACGCACGCCGGTGCCGTACAGCGCGGCCAGGGCCAGAACGACGATGGAACGGTGGGTGTGCTTGACCGCGGCCGGCAGCTCGCGCGTGGTGCCCGAGGTGTACTGGAAGGCGGCGAGATCGTCGGCCCTGGTGTTGACCTTGAACGTGTCCGGGTAGGCCTTGAGCTGCTCGAACAGGCTGTCGTCCGCCACCACCACGCGCGTGCCGGCGGAGGCGCGGGCCATCTCGGCCTTTTCGGTGTTGGTGACCAGGATCACCGGCGTGCAGTCGGCCACGCGCAGTTGCAGGCCCTCGGGCCCAAACAGCGTGAACAGCGGCACGCTGATGGCGCCGGTCTTCATGGCGCCGAACATGGCGGTGTAGAAGGCCAGCGACGGATCCAGCATGAAGGCGACGCGATCGCCGGGCTTGACGCCCTGGGCGAGCAGCCAGTGGGCGAAGCGGCTGGACCAGCGGGACAGTTCCTGGAAGCCGATGATCTCGTCGCGGCCGTCGGCGTGGGCGACGCGGACCGCGATGCGCGACGGATCGGCAGCGTGGCGATCGACGCATTCGTGCGCGATGTTGAAGGACTGCTTGTCCCCGTCGAACAGGGACCAGACGGCGTCCATCGAGTAGTGCTGCTGCGCGTCGGCGTAGCGGCTGTAGTCCGTCAGCTGGGTCATCTGCTCTCTCTTGAATGCGTGCCGATGCAGGTCTCTCCCCCCTGGCACTGGATTCATGAAAACAGATGCTGATTGTTGTTGTCAATGTGCAATAATTGTTTTATTAGTAAAACAACTGGAAACGAAACAACGGATTGCCCAGGGCGGCAATGGCGACCGCGGACTGCGTTGCCGGAGCATTTCGCGGGTGCATGATCGAAGCGGCATGCCCCGCCGGGGCGGCATCGCTGGACGAGCTCACGATGGAACAGCGCGCGCGGGCGACGATAGACACGGAAGCGGAATTGAGCGCGCGCAGCGCCCGGATGCAGCTCGTGCGGTATCGCTGCACGAGCTGGCGGGGCTCTGCGGCATCTTGGTGCGGCAGCTGACGCCGGCCTTACGCAGCGCGCGCGCATGCTCGGGGGGAACGCACGTGGCGGACCGGCAGGTCGGCCACGCCAAGCGCCTGCTGGCGGCGGACGAGAGCGTGGCGGGCACCGCCCCCACGCTGGAATTCTCTCCAACTTCTGCTACGCCTTCCGCCGCGCGGAGAGTACCGGCAGGCCCTGCCCTCGTTCCGGGCGATACAGCATGTGCGGTTTGCGCGGCCGGCGCTGGCGGGAGCCTGAGACAGCTGGCGCTGGCAAGGCATGGGCGATAGCCCGGACATCTGACCTTCCATTCCGCTCTGCACGAGCTGCCAGTTACCTCGCTGGGCAGGGCAGACGATGGAGCGCCCTGGGCCGGGAATCCTGCCCAGGGCGCCGATTCACTCTGCCAGCAATGCGGTGATCTCTGCCCGGCGACCCGCATCGGCATCGGCTCGTCCGGCGCGCGGTGCCGCAGCAAGGGCCTTGCGCAGGTACTTCTCCCCTTCGGCGCGCTTGCCCTGATCCAGCAGCAGTTCGCCGTAGAAGTAGTTGGGATCGATGCCGGCGGGATTGATCTGCAGGGCGTGCTGCAGGTACTCGGCTGCCTTTTTCTTGTCACCGTAGGCGATCGGCCAGCCCGGGGCCTTGGCGTAGAGGCTGCCCAGCGAGGTATAGATCGAGCCGTCCAGGGCGGCTGGCTGGATCTTCTCCGCCTGCAGCAGCAGTTCACGGGCGGTCTTGATCTTGCCGAGTGCTCCCAGCCCGCCCTCGAACTTGGCGTAGCTGCTGAGGATGATGGCCTGCCAGACCAGAGGCTCGGCCCGGCCAGGATTGGCGGCGGTGAATTGGGCCGCGCGGCCGGCCAGTTTCTCGAACTGCTTTTCCTTGTCGGCGGCGGGCGTGGTGTAGAAAGCCTCGGCCCAGCCGTGCTGCAAGGCCGGCAGGCCCTCCTCCACGGTTTCGGCGCGAGCCGAGAAAGCCAGCGCCAGGCAGCCGAGCAGCAGGCCGTAGGACAGATTGCGGATCATGATGTTCATCTCCAGATGACGGTAAGGATTCTCAGGGGAGCTGGCGCAGCGCGTAGGGCCTCATCTGCTGTCCCTGCTTGCGCAGGGCAGCGTCGACCAGCCGCGGGAACCAGGCGTTGATGCGGACGAACAGCTTCTCGGGCCAGCCCAGGTAGCGTTCCTTGCGATTGCGTTCGATCGCCTCCACCAGAGCCGCGGCAACGGTATCTGGCTCGTCCTGGTTCATCGCCAGCGCACTGGCCATGTCGCTGACGGCACCGCTGTTGAGTGCGGTGCGCGTGTAGCGCGGCGCAAAGTAAAGGACGTCGACCCCGCTGCCGGAGAGTTCCCGACGCAAGCCCTCGGAGAAGCCGCGCAGCGCGAACTTGGTGCTGGAATAGGTGGCAAAGCAGGGGAAGGCGATGGACCCGAAGATGGAGCCGACGTTGACGACCAGGCCGCCGCCCTGGCGCAGCACCGGCAGCGCCGCCTGCACCAGTTGCATGGGGGCCAGGACATTGGTGCGCCAGAGCTGCTCGATGGCTTCCGGCGGCGTCGACTCGAAGTAGCCGAAATGCATGGCACCGGCGCAGTTGATGACGATATCCAGCCGCGGCTCGAGGCTGCGCAGGCGCGCGATCAGGTCGCGTGCCGCACCACGCTCGGTCAGGTCGGCGACCAGCACCTCGGCTCGGCCTCCCTCGCGGCGGATCTGGGCGGCCAGTTCCTGCAGCTCGGCCTCGCGCCGGCCACTGAGCCAGAGCCTGGCTCCGCGTGCCGCCAGTTGCAGTGCCGCGGCACGGCCGATGCCGCCGGTGGCGCCGGTCAGAAGGATGCAGCGGTCTTGGAGTTGCATGAGGAATGCTCCTGGTGAAGGTGACGGAAGATGTCGCCGTAGAGGCGGTAGAACATGCGCGAGGCGTGGATCACGGCATCCTGGTCGCGCGGATCGGTGAGGCGGTCGACGAGCTCGCGGAAGAAGTCCACGTGGTCGACGTCCAGCGCACCGTGGCTGGCGAGGTAGCTGAAGGCGGACTTGGGAAGCTGCACGGCCTGGGCGATCTTCTGCGCGGCCTGCGTGGCCAACGCCGTGCTGGTGCCCTCGAGCACATGCACCATGCCGAAGAAGCCCACGGGGTTGCCGCGCATGACGGTGTCGTAGGCGTAGGACACCATCAGTTCGGTGGCCACCGCCGGGCGGCCGTAGCGCACCCGGTCCGGATCTCCGCCGGCGGCGCGGATGTCGTTCAGCACCCACTCGTGGTGACCGTATTCCTCCTCGACGTAGTGCACGATCTTGCCGCGCAGCCATTCGTAGTCGTCGGTCAAGCGTCCGCCACAGGCCATCATCAGCGGCACGGTGTGCTTGACGTGGTGGTAGGCCTGGGCGAGGAAGGCGATGTAGAGGGGGCGCGTAACGCGGCCGGCCAGTGCATCGGCGAACAACGGCAAGCCAAGCAGTTCGGCGCGATCGGCCGTGGTGGCCTCCTGCAAGGTGTCATAGAAGCTCATGCTGGGGTTTCCTGGTAGAGGGAATCGAGAGAAGTGCCGTACTGCGCCCACAGGCTGGCGCGGCGCAGACGTCCATTGGAGGTGAGTTGGCCGTTCAGGGGCGTGAAGGCCTGCTGCGCCGGTAGCCAGCGCCGCACGCGGGCGTAGTCGGGCAGCATCGCGTTGACCTCGGCAATCGCCAGATCCACGGCTTGCTGGCTCACACCCGGCCGCGGCACGATCACCGCGGCATTCCAGGGCCGCGCCTCGCCGAACACGGCCGCCTGGGCGATGGCCGGCTGCAGGCAGAGCTCGCGCTCCACCCACTCCGGCGCCACGTTGCGCCCGAAGGCGGTGATGAACATGTTCTTCTTGCGGCCGGTCAGCCAGAGATAACCGTCTGCATCGAGATGGCCGATGTCGCCGGTGGCCACGGGCTGGTCAGCAGCGCGTGGTATCTCCCCGACGTAACCCAGGAAGGCGTTGCCCGCCACGAGGATCTCGCCGTCGTCGGCGAACGAAACCTTTACATGCGGCAGCGGACGGCCGGCGCTGCCCGGGCGGTCCGCCGCGGCGGTATTCAGCGCAACCACCGATGAGCACTCCGACAAGCCATAGCCCTCGTGGACCGGCAGGCCGGCCGCACGTGCGCGCTGGAGCAGACGCGGCGCCACCGGTGCACCGCCGACGGCGATGAACCTCAGTTGCGAGGGCCGCCGAAGGCCGGCCTCGATGGCTTCGACCAAGCCTTGCAGGATCTGGGGCACCAGGATCGCCGTGCTGGCGCGTGCCACCTCCAGCGCCTCGATCAGCAGGCGCGGGTCGAAACCGGAGGCACCGCGCAGGCCGACCTCGGACATGGGCCACAGGCAGGCCTCGGCTCCCGCCAGCAGCGGCGCATACAGGCCGCCCAGGTTTTCCAGCAACGTTGCCAGCGGCAGCACGCAGAGGTGCCGGTCGCCCGGGCCTGCGCCGCTGGCCTGGGCCAGTGCCAGGGCGACACGCTCCATCTGTTCCTGCGCCAGGCAGACACCCTTGGGCTCGCCGGTGGTGCCCGAGGTGTAGGTGATCTTGGCAGTGCCCTCCGGCACCGGGACCGCCGCCTGGGGCGGCAGTTCCAGCAGGCTCAGCAGCGCCGGCGCCAGCCCCACTTCCAGCGCTTCTGCCGGCAGGCCCGCGAAGGGACCCGCCACGGCGAATGCGGGAGGGGCGAGCAAGGCTTCGGCGCCGGCGCTGCGCAGGGCGTGGGCCATCTGCTGCGGGGAGAAGAACGGCGGCAACGGCACCGTGCGCACGCCGGCGCGCACGGCGGCAAGATCCGCCAGCGCCCAGGCCAGGCCGTTATCGGCCAGCAGGCCAACAACTTTCAGGCCACGCGACGACAGTTGGGTCGCCAGGCGCCCGATGGCCTGCTCCAGTTGGGCGTAGCTCAGGCGGGCTTCTGAGCCGTGCAAGGCAAGCGCATCGGGCTGGCGCCGGGCATGGGCGGAAATCGCGTCAAGAACCAGGCTCACGGCGCACCCACCTTGGCCACCGGCGCGAGCGCCTCGGCCAACATACGCGGCGACGACGCCATCGCCTCCAGCTGGCGCCAGCCGTTGCGCACGTCGCCGAGCATGACCGACGGCGAATGCCGGTAGTAGCTGCCCCAGTGGCCACGCTCGCTCTCCGGCAGCCGCTCGATCGGTGCCGGAGCCATGACGCTCAGCGGCAGCCCCAGGCGAGTGAAGCCATTGCAGAGTCGGGCAGCGCCGGTGAATACCACCCAATGGAAGGACTGGCGGTGCAGCAGGCGCGTGAGCAGCGGGATCAGCTCGCGCAGCGCGCCCGGCGAGGCACCGGCCAGGTTGCCGACTTCGGCAATGTTACGGCGCAGGACGGGCTCGCCGGCCCGCCGGGAGACCAGCTGTTCCACCGGCTCTTCGAGATAGCATTCCAGGAACAAGCGCTCTTCGGCCGCGGAGCGCATGCCGAAGGCGGCATGCAGCTGGCCGTCGTCGTCATAGGTGCCGAACAGGCGCGGCATGAACCGGTGGAGTTCGGCGCCGTAGGTCGCGGCAAAGCGCTCGGCGATGAAACGCTCGAGCCGCACGCGTTCTTCGCGTTCGGCTCGGCACAGGCGGATACCGCTGTCCGGCAGCAAATCGCCGGACACTGCACCCTGGCTGGTCTCGCCTTCGGGGGAGGCGTGGGAGAACATGGGAATCGCTTCCTGGTCAGGGCCCGGAGTGGGCCATGCCAGAAAGGGAGCAACGCCGGTGCCAGAACCGAGCTACTGAGACAACATCATGAATTCAAATGTTTTTCAGGAAAATCCACGGAGCAATGTCCGCGCTGCGAAGGCAGCAGGACTTGTCAGACCCGCAAGCCCTGTCCGACAAATCTTGCAGGGTCAGCGGCTGCAGTCGACCGGGGTGTCCGCCGGCAGCACGCGACCCTCGGCGTCTACCAGCAGCACCGCGCGGACGCGCTCGTCCATCGAGCAGTACGGCAGGTAGCCGATGGCGTTGCGCGTACCCGCGACGAATCGCAGGACCGCAGCCTCCGACGCCAGCACGTGGGGCGGCCTCATGCCATGGTAGTACTGCTCGTTCCAGTAGCCCTCCATCGCTTCGGGCGTGAGCCGCAGCACGGACTCGGTGAAGCGGCGGCGCAGCGGATGGTCCGCCGGCAGGTTCACCGGCTCGATGCGGCGTCCGTCCGGCCACATCAGCTTCTTGCGCTTGTAGATCAGGGAGACATCGTCCGCGTCGAAGGTCACCGGCCCGCGCTGCACTGGGGCGATCACGGCGATCACCGGCTCGACCGCCTGGGCAGCCGAGGCAAGGCTCAGCGCGAGCGCCAGGAGAGTCCGGCGCATCAGAACATCACCGCGAACGATGCGAGCAGCCCGTCGCGAGCGTCGATGTCGTTATCGGTGGCCCGGCTGTATTCGGCCTTGAATACCAGCCCCGGATGCGGCCGGTAGTTCAGTCCGCCCAGGTAGACGTTGAGGTCGCGCGTGGCGGCCGTGTCCCGGAAGGTTTCATAGCGGGCCACCGCGAACAGGCGCTCGCCCAGCGGGGCCACCAACTGCAGGTAGCCGCCCTGCTCGTCACGTTCGGCGTTGGTCAGGCTGGTGACGCGGTAGGCGAATTCGCCTGTGAGCTCGAACCGCCGCCAGTTCCACTGGAAGTCCGCGCCGTAGAGCCGCCGGCGCTGGCCGACGCTGCTGTCCAGTTCGAAATCGACGAAGGACAGGCCCACGTTGAGCTGCGGCAACAGATCGGTGGACAGGTGCAGGCCATAGGCCTCCTTGAAGGTGTCCAGTTCCGGATTGGGAAACAGTTCCTGTCCGGGCGACCCGTAGATGGAGTACTCCAGGCCGCGCGGCAGCCAGGGCAGCACGCCCGTCAGCATCGCGCCGGTCGCATTGACCGGGAAGGTGGCCTCGGTGACCAGTGGCCGCGAGGTGGTCCACACCAGGGGCGCCGCGTGGATCAGGTTCCAGTGACCGATAGGGGTCAGGAACTTGCCGAAGCGGAACGTGAGGGAGTCGCTATAGCTGTAGTCGAAGTAGAGACGCTCCAGGCCCAGGTAGGCTTCGTCGGTGGTGAGCTCGTCGGAGTTGGCGAGCAGGCCGTCCTCCAGCTCCACCTCGGTGAAGAAACGCCAGCGCCCGCCGCCATCCCACCAGAGGAACCCGCTCAGTGAATCCAGGCCCGCTCGCCAGTCGGGCTCTCCCGACGCACCGCCGGTGCCGTCGTAAGCCGCCACGGCGTAGCCGCCGAGCGTGAACCCGCTGTCACCCAGGGCCCGCCCCTGGCCGAGCTGGTAGGGCGCGATGGGCGTGCTCTCCTCGACCGCCGGCTCCGGCTCCTGCTCCAGCTCCGGGGGAGACTGCGCCAGGATCGTCGGGCAGGCGAAGACCAGCGACCATGCCGCCACACGCAAAAGAGAATCAAACCTGTTCAGCATCGAGGACTGCCGCGCGCGCCCGGGAAAGACTTACTCTATCGCACCGTGACGATCCGTCGAATCCTTTTGCTCGCCTTTTTGCTGGTCAGCCTGTTGCCGGCGGCGGTGCTGACGCGCCTGGCCTTCGACCGCAGCCGCGCGGCGATGCTGGGCGAGATCGAACAGGGCGTGATGCGCAGCACCGCGGCGGTGTCGGCCGAGGCCGACAAGCTGCTGTACGAGCGGCTGCTCAATGCGACCACCTGGAATCACCTGGAGGTCATGCAGGACCTGCGCATCGACGACGTGGACAAGCGCCTGTCGTCCTTCCTGTCGGAGATGAAGCTGCGCTACGGCGGAACCTACCGCGCGCTGCATGCCGTGGACCGCGCCGGCCGCATCGTGGCCAGCAGCGACCCCGCGCGCATCGGCCAGGCCTATCCGACGTCCCATCCCTGGGCGCAGGCCGCGTTGCCCGGTGGCCTGGTCCGCGTGGAGCAGCCCAGCGAAGCCGCTGGAAGCCGTGTCCTGCTGCTGCGGGTGTCGATCCCCTCCCTGTTCGAAGAGGGAGACATCGGCGACCTGCTGCTGGAGTTTGACTGGACCATGCTGCAGTCGGTGATGGATCGCGCCTCCGACGCCTCGCGCCAGATCCTGCTGGTGGACGACCAGGGCCATGCGCTTGGCGCGTCCGCTGGCCTGCTGCCGCGAATAACGACGGGCGAGACGCTCCCCCGGGGCTGGTGGCCGCCTCCGCCGGGCGTGCATGCCTTCGACCGCGAGGGCCCGCCGTTCATGGAGGGCGCCGTGATCGTGGGGCACGCCGTCTCGCCTGGGCTGGCGCGCTTCCCCGGGCTGGGATGGTCCTACCTGATGCTGCAGTCGCGCCAGGCGGTGCTGGCGCCGGTGCAGCGGATGGCCTGGGCCTTTGCCGGACTCCTGGCGGTGACGGCGCTGATCACGGTGCTGGTGTCGCTGCTGGTTGCCGGCCAGATCGCGCGCCCGGTGCTGGCACTGACTGACTTCACCCGGCGCTACGCGCAACCTGGGGCGCGCCCACAACTCCCGCAGGGCGGTCCGGCGGAGATCGGCGAGCTGGGGCGCAGTTTCGTAAGGCTGGTGGACGATCTGTCTCATTCCCAGCAGACGCTGGCGCAGGCTTCAAAGCTGGCGGCGGTCGGCGAAGTCACGGCCCTGCTCGCGCATGAGGTCAGGACGCCGCTCGGCATATTGCGCAGCTCCGCGCAGACGCTGCGCTACGAGGACGGCCTGAGCCCGGAGGCACAGGAGCTGCTGCAGATCATCGACAGCGAGACCGGACGACTGAATCGCCTGGTCAGCTCGCTGCTGGACAGCGCACGCACCCGCAGTCCGCAGTTCGCGGCCGTCGACCTGCATGCGCTGGCGCGCCATTCGACCAGCCTGCTGAATACGCAACTGCGCGATCGCCGCATTCAGCTCGCGATGGAGCTGGATGCGGCCAACAGCATGGTGGATGGCGATGGCGAGCAACTGACCCAGGTGCTGCTGAACCTCACCATGAATGCGCTGCAGATCCTGCCCGCCGAAGGCCGGATCGAGATCCGCAGCCGCAACGAGTCGGGCCGCCTCGTCGTGGAGATATCCGACGACGGTCCCGGCGTCGCCGCCGCAGAGCGCAGCCGGATCTTCGAGCCGTTCGTCTTCAAGCGAGAAGGCGGGCTGGGCCTGGGCCTGGCCGTGGTCCGTCAGATCCTGCGTCAGCATGGCGGCGATATCTCCGTCGACGAAAGCCGGCTCGGCGGAGCCTGCTTCCGCTTCTGGCTACCTCTACAAGGAACCCGTATTCCATGAGCAAGCACCGCGTCCTGGTAGTGGACGACGAAGCCAACATGCGCCGCGTGTTGGAGATCATGCTGTCGCGGCGCGGCTACCGCACGCTCAGCGCGGAAGACGGAAGGCAGGCCCTGGCGATGGTGCAGGAGCATCCCGTTGACCTGGTGATCAGCGATCTGCGCATGCCGGGCATGAACGGCATCGAACTCCTGCGCGAGCTGCGCAAACAGGGCAACGACCTGCCCCTGATCATCATCACGGCCCAGGGCACCATCGAAAGCGCCGTGGAGGCGATGCGCCTTGGAGCCTGCGACTACCTGCTGCGCCCCTTCGACAACGAAGCCCTGGACCTGGCTATCGGCCGCGTCTTCGCGGTGCACGAGATGCAGCAGCAGAACCAGTTCCTGCGCGGCGAGCTGGACCGGAACTGGGACGGCCTGGTTGGCGGCGGCCCGGCGATGCAGCGGGTGCGCCAGCAGATCGCCCAGGTCGCGCCCACGCGCGCCAGCGTGCTGCTCACCGGCGAGACCGGCACCGGCAAGGAGGTGGTGGCGCGCGCGATCCATCGCGCATCGCCGCGCCGCGAGGGCTTGTTCGTACCGATCAACTGCGCGGCGATCCCCGCCGAGATACTCGAGAGCGAGCTGTTCGGCCACGAGAAGGGCGCCTTCACCGGGGCACTCAAGGACCGCGTCGGGAAGTTCGAACTGGCCCAGGGCGGGACCGTGTTCCTCGACGAAATCACTGAAATGCCCATTGCGCTTCAGGCCAAGCTGCTGCGCGTGCTGCAGGAGGGCGTCATCGAGCGTCTGGGAGGCAACTCGCAGATCGAACTGGACCTGCGCATCATCGCGGCGACCAATCGCATGCCGCGCCAGGCCGTGCGCGACAATCTGATGCGTGAAGACCTCTACTATCGGCTCAATGTCTTCAACATCGAGCTGCCGCCGCTGCGGGATCGCCTGGAGGACCTGCCGGAGCTGGTGCGGCACTTCCTGGGCGCCTTGAATCGCGGCCCGAACTCGCACCCCGGTGTCACGACCCAGGCCCTGGAATACCTGCAGCAGTACCGATGGCCCGGCAACATCCGTGAACTGGGCAACATGGTGGAGCGCGCCAGCATCCTGAGCGGTGGCGGCGTCCTTGACCTGCAGCATTTCCCGCTGGACGAGGCGCCGCCCGAACAGCTGGCATCTCCTGCCGACAGCGCATCCCTGCCGGAAAGCCTCGACCTGGATGCGGCGGTGCAGGATCTGGAGATACGCCTCATCAACGAGGCATTGTCGCAGTCCGGCGGCAACAAGACCCGCGCCGCGCAACTGCTGCGTATCAGCGAGCGGTCGATCTGGTACAAGCTCAAGAAGTATCGCCTGGGCTCTGCTGCAGACTGACGGCTGCCTGGGTGGCTGCCGGGCCGCCACTGATGGGCGCCTTGGCCAGGAACCGCTCGCGGGGCCGGATCGCGGCGACGAAGCCTGGCGGGTGGCTGCGGCGAGGCAGGGCTGGCGGCATGCCGACAGGGATACTCCATCTGCGGCACGGCCGATGGCATCATCGCGCCATGCCACGCGCCCTCCAGCTCGACGACCTGCGCCGATACGCCATCGCACGCAGCCTGTTTGCCCCCACCACGCTGCCGCGCGCGATCGAGCGCCTGGGCTTCGTGCAGGCCGACCCGCTGCGCGCACCGGCCCGTGCCCAGGACCTGACCTTGCGCCACCGGGTGAACGGCTATACCGCGGGAGAGCTGGAGCGACGCTACCCGCGGCTGTCGATCGAGGAGGACTTCTTCGTCAACTACGGCTTCCTGCCGCGGCGTCACCTGGCGCTGATGCATCCGCGCACGCCGCGCACTGTCTGGGATGCGGCGCGCTGGAAACAGGCGCAGGAGATCCTGGCCTTCGTACAGGAACGCGGCGCGGTACATCCGCGCGAGGTGGACGCGCAGTTCGCCCATGGAAAGACGCGCAACTGGTTTGGCGGCTCGTCCAATGCCAGCACCCAATTGCTGGATGGCCTGCATTACCGCGGCCTGCTGCGCGTGGCCCGGCGCGATGCCGGGGTGCGGGTCTACATGGTGGCCCATGGCCATGAGGCGCCGGGCGATGCCGATGTACACGCGCGCATGGACGCATTGCTGGACCTGGTGATCGCCAAGTACGCGCCGCTGCCAGCGGCCAGCCTGGCGCAGCTCACGAGCCTGCTGGCGGGCGGAGTGCCGCAATGGCGCGGCGAACGCGCGGCGGCGCTGGCGCGGGCGAAGCTGCGTGCAGCCCGGGATCGGGTGGATGGCGTGGACTGGTACTGGCCGGCCGGCGAGAGCCCGGCGTCCAGCCGCCATGGCTCGCCAGAGCGCGTGTACCTGCTGGCGCCATTCGACCCGGTGGCCTGGGACCGCCGACGCTTCGAGCAGTTCTGGGGATGGGCCTACCGCTTCGAGGCCTACACGCCGGCACCCAAGCGCCGCTACGGCCACTACGCCCTGCCCCTGCTGTGGCGCGACCAGGTGATCGGCTGGGCCAATGCCGCGGTGCAGGCCGGGCGGCTGCAACTGGAGTGCGGCTACGTCAGCGGGCGGGCTCCGCGCGAGGCGGCGTTCCGACGGGCGCTGGACGAGGAGCGCAGCCGGATGGCGGGGTTTCTCGCGGTGGCCGAATGAGGGGGTTGCCGCGCGGATACTGCAGGACAGCAACGTAGCCCGGACGCAGTCCGGGGGCTCCCTGCGAAGGTGAACCCGGATTTCATCCGGGCTACGGGACTTCGCCGATGTGCGGGGCCACACCGCTACCGCGCAACGGCGTTTGCCCTGGAGCACGCGGATGAACGCGGAGTGATCCGTGGCTTAGGCTTTCTTCCGACTCACCGTGCCCGATCCGAAAACCGTCATACCGGCGGAAGCCGGTATGACGAATCAGGTGTCGGCCAGCCCTGAAAATCGGCAAAGAACCGTTTTGCCACCTCCATGCACGAGCCTCTGCACAGGAATTGCACTTCCCTTGCTCCGGTACGGCACACCTGCCTGCGGCTTTTGAGGGAAACTGATGGAGCCGGGATTGCCGGCTGCCATCCACCGGACGAGCCAGCCCGCGGAACTCCATGACCACACCCACACCCCCCGCCTCCACCCTGCCCTCGCAGCCACTGCGCTTCTCGCTGCACTTCGCGCGACAGTTCGCCGGCTGGTATGCCCTGGTGCTGTTCCTGCAGGCGGCGGCCTCGGCCAGTGCCATCGCGGTACCCTGGGCCATCGGCAGCATCCTGCGAACGGTCACGTCCGGGGCGACGCAGGGCGTCGTGCATGCGCTGCTGGTGTTCGTCGGGCTGGGCCTGGCGGAGATGATCTGTGCCCGCGGGGCGGGCTCGGCGCACATGCACATCGCGCCGCTGGTGCGCGCGAGGGTGACGGCCGAGCTGTTCGGCTACATCCAGCATCATTCGCACCGCTACTTCACCGACCGCTTTGCCGGCGCGCTCGCGCACCGCATCTCCGAAACCTCGGTGGGCGTGATGCAGGCCAACAACGCCATCCTGTTCACCTTCCTGCCGGTGCTGGTGAAGGTAGGGACGGCGGCCGTGCTGCTGGGCATGGCCAACCCGATGCTGGCGCTGATCGTGATCGGCTGGGCCACTATCTTCGTCAGCGTGGCCTACATGTTGGCGCGCCAGTGCCTGCCGTACATGCGCGAGCACTCGGCAGCGCGCAGCGGCACGACGGGGCAGATCATCGACGCGGTCACCAACATCACCAACATCCGCCTGTTCGCGCAGTCCGGAAACGAGCGGCAGCGACTGGACGGCGTGCTGTCCGAGGAACTGGGCAAGACGCGCATCGCGCAGCGCTACGTGGAGCGCATCAAGTGGTTCCAGCATGCGGCGAGCCTGACCCTGAAGGTCGGCGCGCTGGCTACCGCGCTGTGGCTGTGGCGCAGCGGTGCCATCGACGCCGGCGCCTTCGTCATGAGTGCCGGCATCGCGCTGCTGATCATCGCGGAGGCCGACAACCTGGGACGGCAGTTCCTGGACTTCTTCGAGTACGTGGGCAATATCGAGAACGGCGTAGGCACGCTGATCCGGCCGCACGAGATCGTGGATGCACCCGGCGCACGGCCGATGACGATCGAGCGTGGCGAGATCGAGTTCCGCGAGGTGTCGTTCCGGTATCCGCAGGGCGCCGAGATCTTCCGCGGGCTGGACCTGCGGATCGAGCCGGGGCAGCGCGTGGGGCTGGTGGGCTACTCGGGCTCCGGCAAGTCCACCTTCGTCAACCTGATCCTGCGGCTGTTCGAGCCACAGGAGGGCAGCATCCTGATCGACGGCACCGACCTGCGCGAGGTGACGCTGGAGTCGATGCACCTGCAGATCGGCCTGATCCCGCAGGACCCGGGGCTGTTCCACCGCACGGTGGCGGACAACATCCGCTATGGCCGCAAGGGTGCGAGCCAGGCCGACGTGGAGGCTGCGGCGCAGCGCGCCGAGGCCCACGGCTTCATCACCGCGCTGGAGGGCGGCTATTCCGCCATGGTCGGGGAACGGGGCATCAAGCTGTCCGGCGGCCAGCGCCAGCGCATCGCCATTGCCCGCGTGCTGCTGAAGGACGCGCCGATCCTGATCCTGGACGAGGCGACGTCCAGCCTGGACTCGGTGACCGAGCAGTCGATCCAGCGCGCCCTGGACAAGGCCATGCACGGCAAGACCGTGATCGTGATCGCGCACCGCCTGTCCACGGTCTCGCACCTGGACCGCATCCTGGTATTCGACGCCGGCAGGATCGTCGAAGACGGCAGCCACGAGCAGTTGCTGGCGCTGCACGGGCATTACCACCGGCTGTGGAGCCGGCAGGCCGACGGCTTCTTGCCGGAGGACGAGGACGCGGCGTAGTTCGCCTACTCCGACAGCGAGAGGCTGCCGGCCGGCACCGTGCCGGTGGAGCCGCGGCAGGGCTGGTTCGCCAGTTCCTTGCAGGCCAGCGCCGCCGGCACCTGGGCGGGGCCGTCGTCCATCACGCCGACCACCAGCTTCGACGGATGCGCCGGGTCATGCAGGATGGTGTTCAGCGACGGCAGCGGCTTGAACAGGAAGCCCCAGTCCCCGGTGATGCCGGTGGGCGCATCCACGATCAGGCGCAGCGCGCTGCCGGCACGGAAGCGGTGCGCAAACGGGAATATCTCCAGGCGCGCCAGCACCGGCTCGCCGAGCTTGAGCGTCTGCACGCTGGCGGCGGTGAAGTGCTGGAACGGCCGGGTGGCGGTGGAGCGGCTCTCATCCAGCGCACGGGCCGAGGCGCGCAGCCAGCCGCGGGCCACGTAGAGCTCCTGGCCATCGGGGCGGACCTCGGTTAGGGTGGCCTGGAGATCGACATCCGGGACGGTGGCGGTGAGCCAGAGGTCTGCGCTGGCGGAGCCGAGCAACTGCGCGTCCTGCTCCAGCACCGGGGTGGTCCAGACCACGCGGCCGGAGTCGGGTGCGGGGAGCTGCCACAGCAGGTCCAGGGCGCTCAGGGCCCAGGGCAAGGGGTTGGTGGACGGCGAAGGTAGCGGGTAGAGATAACGGCTGCCGGCTTCCGCTGTGGTGGGAGGCTCAAGGGCGAGCGTCTCCGCGTCCCGCAGGAACAGCTCCACCGGGCGCGGCGACGGCAGCTTGTCGTAGGAGGTGATCCAACCCGGCTGGGAATCCTCGGCCCGCAGGTCGTGCAGGACCTGGATGCGCGGTGTGCGCTCCCAGCCGTTGTCCCTGCCGCGCAGATAGCGCTCGTAGAACTCAAGCAGCATCGCGGAGTGCTGCGGCTGGTCCTCGGTCAGGTCATGGTTGCCATTGCTCATGACGCTCCAGGTCTTGCGCAGGCCCAGGACGGCGAGCAGGCCACCCGGCTCCAGCAGGCCGCCGATACGCGAGCCGGTCTGCTCGTCCTGCCAGTAGACGATGTTCAGCACCGGCACGTCGATCTGCGCGGCCGTGGCGGCGGGGCTGCGGCTGTGCCAGTCGAAGGCTCCGTCGATATGGGGGCTGAGGATGCCCTGCACCACGAAGGACTCGTAGGCGAGCTTGTTGGCGGTGTAGTTCACGGCGCATTCGAGATCGGCCTGCAGGATGGCGGCGGGCACGGCCTCTGCCCCGGGCAATTGCTGCTGCACCGTGAACAGGCCGGAGAAGACCGAGTTCAGGATGCCGCCGGGCGCACCGACATCCCGGTAGAGGTCGAAGATCACATTGGAGGGGGCGATGGCCCGCAGGTGCGGCGGGCGCTGCGCCGCCGTGAACAACTGCATAATGCCGGGATAGGAGTAGCCGATCATGCCGATGTTGCCGTCGGACCAGGGCTGCACCGCCGCCCACTCGACAGCCTCGGCGCCGTCGATGCCCCACTGCGGATCGAACAGGCTGAAGCCACCGGACGAGCAACCCGTGCCGCGCACGGAGACACCGAGCACGGTGTAGCCGCGCAGGAGCAACTTCGCCTTCACGCCGGGGATGTTGCTGAAGTAGCCGCCGGTGCCGGCGTCGTAACCGTCGTACTGCATCACCACAGGCCCCGGTGGCGCGTCCACGGCGCGCTCCCAGTGGTAGCGCAGCCGCGTGCCGTCCGTGAGCGTCAGGTAGCCGTCCTCGCTGGTCGTTTCCGGGCCGTAGGCTTCGATGGGTGCTGTCGCGCCGCCGGAGACGGAGGATGAGTCATGGCAGGCGGCCAGCGTGAGGGCCAGGGCAAGGCCCATGGTCCTGAATAGCGATTTCAATTGAAGCTCCCCGGAGAATTGCCGCCCGGTATGTTCGGGCGATCAGGGGCAATGGTAGGGGAAATGCGGGGACGGGGAGGAGCCGGTTGCGGCTTTCCAACTGGGCAACCGCAGTCTCGACCCCGAACAGGGCTTTATCTGGATTCGGGAACATGGTTGAGCACCCTGTCTGCTCCGACTTCCGCTTTGTGCCAGAAGCGGACCTCAACGTGTGGCTGTCGAGTTGATGATTCCTGTAAACGAATGCGCGGCGGGACCACTATCCCAAACGGCGCGATCCGCTTGGTGCCCAACAACCCGTAAATATCTCCCCCGCCTAGGGACAGCCCTTCGTGCACATTATTTCATCACCTCATGAAGTGAGCTGAGAAAACTTGCAGGATTCGCTGGTTGGCCGCTAATGAGTCCGTCGGAGCGGATCGCCTGCCGGATGACCCTTCCCTACTGGCAGGTCGTCACGTCCGTAACCTCGACAATCGCATCTCGCTCGCCACAGGCAAGCTGGCGCGGCAGGTCCCCACTCTCGGTGCAATTTCCCCAGCCGTTGTAGGCCCAGATAGATCCAGTCATCCCCGTGCCTGGACGCTCGCCGGGACAGCGCGCCTCGAAATGGACCGTAATGCAATTCGCCACTTTCGGCAGCACTTTGGGCCGGATGCCGATGACAGAGGGCAATCCCCCCTTTGCGGGACACTTCTTGGCTTCCAGCCGGATGGAGCGTCGCTCGGCGGAGAGATGGTCCTGCAGCGCACGCGCTTGACGTTCCTTGTTCTGGCGGGCGAGTTCTTCCCTCTTGCGGGCTTCTTCCTGCTGCTGCCGTTCCTGCGCCTGTCTGGCCTGTTCAACGACGCGAAGCTCTTCCGCTTTACGTTGTTCTTGCTGGAGCTGCTTTTCCTGGCTGCGTTGCTTGTCCTGCGTGCTGGAAGGCGACAACGACGCGGTAGCTTGAACGTGTTCGGACATGGCAGCAGGATTGCCGGATGCCGTGCGGGCCTGCGCGTTCGCAGCCATGATCCGATCCGCGCGCACGGTGGCTTCCTGTTCGCGCTGCTGCTTCTGCTGTTCGATCTGCCGCAATTTCTGATCTAGATTGCGCTCGAAATCGCGTGACTGCTGTGCCATCCGCATGTTGCTCTGGTTGGCCTGGTCCAAGCCACTGGCCAGGCCGCGCAGGATCGCGTCGGTCATTTCTCGGTTGCGCTGTGCCTGCTCGGCAGCCTCGCGTTCCGCGCGCTCACGGTCACGTTCGTGTTCGATCTTTCGGCGCTCGCGTGTCTCCATCGCGGTGGCCAAGCGTTCGCGAGTCACCGGGAGATACAGATTGTTCTGAGATCTGTCCGAATCGTTGTCCAGGTTCTGATATCTGCTGATCAGGCGTACGGCGTTACCTTCATTGATGTAGTGGGTCAACTCCTCAACCTGAGTGGAGTTGCTGGTGGTGCCACCATATCCGTGAATGATGCGGTCGTCGGGCTGCAGCAACAGCACGCGAGTGGAGAATGAGCCCGCGGGCATATTCGGCAGGCTCACCACGCGGAAGGACTGTGGATCGGTTGGCGACGGGGGGCTGAAGACCTCTCGACCAGGGCGTGTTTCCTCGAGTTCCATGAAGACGAAACCGAGATTGCCGGCCTCGTCCTTCTCTACCCTGAGCAAGAGGGTGCCGCCGACGAAGGTCTGTCCGACGAGTTGCTCCCAGGTGCCGAATGGCCCAGCCGCACGCAGTTGTTGGTAGGCGGACTCCGGGGCCAGGCTGACCGGCAGGGAGCGGCCATCGTTCAGCGTGTAGATGCTGCGTCGCAGCGGCTTGGGAGTCATGCGATACGCGCCGGCCGACGCACGATAGGAGAAATGAGCCTTGTCATCGGCCAAGGTCAATTGCAGGTCGTTGAGCGATCCGCTCAACACCTGCATGCGACCCTGCGCGTCAAAGCGCACGGTCGCCTGATCGTCGCTGAACAGACCGGAATTTTCGATGCGCAGAAGAAACGTATCCGGGGTGGGCGTCGGACGCACGACGAGTCCAATCGCGCCGATATCCCGCAGACCATTGACCGAGAAGAGGCTGAGATGGAGCCCGCCCTTGGCCGGCGAAACCATCAGGCGCAGCAAATCACCGTCATCATTGCTGTAATGGCGGCCGATGTAGGGTTGCAGGAAGCCCCAGTCGATCTGATGCAAGGCAGCCTGGGCGGCGGCCATGGCTTCTGGAGAGGCGGTGGTGCCGGATGTAGAGTCTACGGTGGCACAGCCGGCCGCAAGAGCCGAAGAAAGCGCGAATGCGAGCAGGTTCTTTCTCATGTCGTTAGACGTTCAGAGGTGATGCTGTCGTAGGCAGGAGTCACCCGTTGAGGCTTGAATGTATTTCGACGAGCCCAAGGAGAAGGGCAGGCCATTCAACGCCCGAGAGCGTACGAGGCGAGGGGGGGCGCTGGAGCGACAGCTTGCGTTACCAATATGACACCTGTGTCAATTATACCCCCGATTTCAACATTAGGACCGAATCGCCACTCGTCGCTCACTCTTTAATTCAGCGAATCAAAGCCTCATCCACCCAGCTCCATCGTGGCCTTGATAAGGGCGCTGCAACACTCACTGCCCAAAAAATTCAGGCTTCTACTCCGCGATTCATACCGAACATGACACTGACTATCGGGGACTTCTTCGTCCTTCCGCCTGCGTCCTTCGTCCTTCGTCCAGCGTTGAACCTGAACCGAAATATTTGGCATGAGTTCAATAATCTGTCCCATCCAGCCACGCGCCCGTCTGGCGACATGGAGGCCCAGTCATGATTCAGTCTTCAGCACTCGGCCCACAGCCTGATAATCCACCTCACTTCGATCAGTGGCGCAGCTACTGATTGCTTGATGGAAGGCTTGCTTCTGGAAGAGGTCCGGGCGGGGAACTCGAAGTCAGTCCGTCGCAGTTGGGGGACCTTAGTGAGAGCAATCCTTGACGATTCCCGCAGGTAAAATCACCTGCAATCCGTCCGCTTTGGGCTGATAGCGGACGGCCGCCGGCGTCCGCTGTG
This sequence comes from Pseudomonadota bacterium, assembly GCA_052035235.1. Taxonomy (GTDB): domain Bacteria; phylum Pseudomonadota; class Gammaproteobacteria; order Nevskiales; family Nevskiaceae; genus Solimonas_A. The sequence goes on from JBPOHT010000019.1 coordinate 99,184, forward strand.
TGCCAAATGCGGACCATCCACAGTTCCCCCGCTGAACCCATGAGCGCCCCTGGTGTGACATTTCAATGACTATTGACACGTTCAATTGATTCAATAATCATTGAATAATGAAAATCGATACTGCTGTCTCCCTGTTGGGAGCGTTGGCTCAAGGGTCGCGCCTTGCCCTGTTCCGCTTGCTGGTTCAGAAGGGCCCTGACGGCATGGCCGCAGGCGACATTGCCGAGCGCCTGGGCGTTGCACCCAACAACTTGTCTTTCCATCTCAAGGAGCTCAGTAGCGTCGGCCTGCTGAAGTCCCGCCAGGAGGGACGCTTTATCTACTACTCGCCGGATTTCAAGGTCATGAACGGCCTGCTCGGCTACCTGACCGAGAACTGCTGCGCCGGCAGCAACGACGCCGCGGAGTGCGCGACCCCTTCCGGCTGCAAGGAGTGCTGAAATGAATCGCTTTCACGCTTATGTGGCCATGAAGAACCTGCCCCAGAACATTGGCGAGGAAGCCGCCCTGCCGATCCCGCTGACACCGCCTGCTGCGTGCCCGTGGTGAAGAAAATTGGACCCATTCAATCCGTCTGCTGTGTTGCCCTGCAGCCGGCTTCCACCCTCGCCAAATCTTCCTGCTGCTGATCGGAGCCTCCCGTGTCGCACAAACCCTTCAATGTCCTCTTTCTCTGCACGGGCAACTCCGCCCGTTCGATTCTGGCCGAGGCTGCGATGAACAACCTCAGCATTAGCATGGGCAAGTTCAAGGCCTACAGCGCCGGCAGTCAGCCCAGAGGCGAGGTCAACCCCTTCGCCCTGGACCTGCTGCAGCGCAGCCACCTGTCGACCGATGGCCTGCGTAGCAAGAGCTGGGATGAGTTTGCGCAGCCGGGGGCTCCCGCGCTGGATTTCGTGTTCACGGTCTGTGACCAAGCGGCGGGTGAGCAATGTCCGTACTGGCCGGGGCAGCCGATGACGGCGCATTGGGGCATGCCCGACCCTGCGGCGGTGGAAGGGTCCGACGAGCAGAAGCGCCGGGCCTTCAATGAGACGTTCCTGGCACTGCGTCGTCGCATCGAGCTCTTTGCCAACCTGCCCTTCGACAAGCTCGACAGGCTGGCCCTGCAGAAGCGTGCGACGGAAATCGGCAAGGAATGAGCTTCCAACGTCGTCTTGTCGCCGAGGCTCTGGGCACCGCACTGCTGCTGGCCACGGTCGTGGGCTCCGGCATCATGGCCGAACGCCTGTCGGGCGGGAACGTCGCGCTCGCCCTGCTGGCCAACACGTTGGCCACGGGCGCCGCGCTGGTCGCACTGATCCTTACCTTCGGGGCGATTTCCGGAGCGCACTTCAATCCGGCCGTGACGCTTGCCGATGCCTGGCAGCGCGGACTGCCTTGGGGCGAGGTGCCTGGGTATGTCCTGGCGCAGGTCCTGGGGGCATTTTCTGGTGTGGCGGCTGCCCACTTGATGTTCGGTGAGCCGCTGTTCTCGGCATCGACAAAAATCCGTGCCGGAGCGCCCCAGTTGTTCAGCGAGTTCGTTGCCACTTTCGGGCTGCTCGCCGTCATTTGGGGTTGCTCGCGCCGCCGGGCAGAGTCGGTACCCTTTGCGGTGGCCGCCTATATCGTCGCGGCGTACTGGTTTACCGCGTCCACTTCGTTCGCCAATCCCGCGGTGACGCTGGCGCGTGCGGCAACGGACAGCTTCGCCGGCATCCGTCCGGCGGATGCACCCGGATTCATTGTCGCTCAACTGCTGGGAGCTATCTCTGCAACGGCGCTATTTCGCTGGCTGATGCCGGCTCTGCCGGAGCAGGCGCCCGATGTCATGCTTCCGCATCAGGACTAGGTCTTGAAGTTTTCCTCTCCACATTGAGCGTTACCCAATACAGTATGGATATCGACATCGTCATCTATCACAACCCGGACTGTGGCACGTCGCGAAATACGCTGGCCATGATCCGCAATGCTGGTATCGAACCTCATGTGGTCGAGTACCTGAAGACCCCGCCCAGCCGCGCCTTGCTGGCTTCACTGGTCCGGAGGATGAGCGTGCCGCTGCGCGAAGTGATCCGCGAGAAAGGAACACCCTATGCAGAACTGGGGCTGGGGAATGCTGCGGTGTCCGATGAGCAATTGCTTGATGCCATGATGGACCATCCCATCCTGATCAATCGGCCGATTGTTGTTTCGCCGCTTGGAGTCCGGCTCTGCCGTCCTTCAGAACTGGTCCTGGACCTGCTACCGACTCGGCAGCAAGGCGCGTTCACCAAGGAAGACGGCGAGAAGGTCATTGACGCGGCGGGGCGGCGGGTAGCGCCGCAGGGCGCGGCATGAACCGCATACGTGAACTGTCCGATCCGGACCACTTGCCGGCCCTGGATTCCAAGTATGTCCACCAACGGCCAGCGCTGAACCTCGGCCAGGGCTCACACAAGCCACGAATCCTGTTGCTTTACGGATCCTTGCGGCAGCGCTCGTTTTCGCGTTTTGCCACCGAGGAAGCGGCCCGTCTGCTGAACCACTTCGGGGCTGAAGCCCGGATTTTCGATCCGTCCGACCTGCCGATGCCGGACCAGGTGGCCGGCGACAAGCATCCGGCGGTTCAGGAACTGCGCGAGCTTTCTACCTGGTCAGAGGGACAGGTGTGGTGCAGCCCGGAACGACATGGTCAGATCACCGGCGTTATGAAGGCCCAGATCGACCACCTGCCGCTCAACATGGGCGGCATCCGGCCCACCCAGGGACGGACGCTGGCGGTCATGCAGGTGAGCGGAGGGTCGCAGTCCTTCAATGCCGTGAACACCCTTCGCATCCTGGGGCGCTGGATGCGGATGTTCACCATTCCGAACCAGTCCAGCGTGGCGAAGGCATTCGAGGAGTTTGATGCCGCGGGTCGCATGCGACCGTCCGCTTACTACGACCGCATCGTGGATGTAATGGAAGAGCTGGTGAGATTCACGGCTTTGTTGCGACCACACTCCGATTTGTTGGTGGACCGCTATTCAGAGCGTAAGGAAGAGGGGCGCTGTACTGGTTCTGCAAGCGATCTTGCCACCTTGTCCACTGCAGGGCATTGAGTCGTGTGCTGCCTTGAACTTCGGTGTTGGTCTCTGCGGACCTGAGGCATGTGCGATAGGCCGACGGAGGTCCGCTTCGGACTTACAGCAGACTCTCGGAGTTGACGAATACCGCCGCTTTCGTCAATGAAGCGGGACAGGCTGGTCAGCCCGATACCTCGGTCAAGCACTTGCGGCCTCTTCTGCTTCAGCCAACTGCCCATGCGCGGCAACCAGGTACCCGGCAATCAGCCGGTTTGCCCAGGACCGCGCCGACCAACCTTCGTAGAAGGCACAGTGACTGCCGCGCGCCGCGCGCACCAGCATCGCGTCCGGGATGCGCTTGATGGCATCCAGGTGGTCCAGCACGTTCTCGACGACGCAGACCGGATCGTCGTCGGCATTCAGGATCATGGTAGGGACGGCGATGCGGTCGAATACGCCCATGGGATTGGAGCGCTGCAGGTAGTCGCCAACGCTGGCGCAGCCCGCCATCTCGTACAGGTTCTGGTGGAACTCGCTCAGGTCGGACGCCGCCAGGCAAGTGTTGTAGCTGCCGAGGTGTGCGAAGGCCTGAGAATGCGGCTCAAGGAAGTGTCGCTTGAGCCGCGTGGCCATCACGCGGCTGTAGAAGGGCTTGGCGCGTGTCCAGGCGACTCCGATGTCGTAACCCGGGCAGTAGGCGACGCCTGCATTGATCAGCGACCGAGGGCCCTCCTCGCCCAGGTAGCGCACCAGCAGCCCGGAACCGGCCGATACGCCTACGGCGTACAGCGGCGACGCGGGGAATTCCCCCTGGATGCGCTGCAACTGCTCGCGGAGGTCGTCGGTGCAGCCCATGGTGTTGACCCGGGGTGCGGTCAGCGGCAGGCCTCCGTGGCCGCGGCGCGTGCACAGCACAATGCGCCAGCCGGTGGCCTTTCTCATGTCGCGGGCGATCATGCGCATGCTCTGCGCGTCGCCGGTGACGGTATGCAGCAGCACCAGGGTTGGCGTTTCAGGCGACGCGTCCAGGCCGAGCCAGTCGAGCGCCGTGGTGCCGCCGTCGCGCATGGTCAGGACGTCGCGCCGCTCGTAGCGCAGGCCTGGTGTGATGGCCTCGCTCAGCAAGAGCCAGATCACTTGCAGATGCTGGTTGTACAGCCAGGGCGTGGGGCAGTACGCCTGCCGCAGTTGATCCAGCCGCTCGAGGATCACACGGTTGAAGGCGGAGGGATGGGCATCGACCTGCGGGCGGCACACCACCCGCAGGCGGTAGTGCGCGAACCACAAGGCCAGCAGCAGCCCGATAACGATCATCATGGTCTGAACGCCCCGGCCTTCACAGGTTCTCGTATCGGTTCATGTCGAAAAGCGCGGCCTGCACCGGATCGGTTTCCTGCAGGTAGCGCGTGAGGTCATGGAAGACTTCCCAGAAATCAGGCCGGGTCCTGCGCACGCCCCAGATCTGCACGACGGCTTCCAGTTGCTGGGCGTTGGTCACCTGGGTCAATGAATGGGTGAAACGGTCCATTTCCGCCAAGGGTACATCGAACATGAAATTGGGGTAGCTGCCCATGACGCCTGGCGTGACCGTCAGCGTGTCCTTCTCCGGCAGGCGACGATCCTCTTCGCCCAGCAGGAAGGCGACATTGCTGTGCGCGCGGTTGTGGATGAGGGAGTAGATCAGGCGTTCGCCGCCCGGCGCGGTGACGCGCAGGTAGCTGAGCTCGGGCAGCAGTTTGATGACCGGTAACTGGGCGGCAGTCTTGGCCGTCAGGCGGCGCAGGGTGGCGTTGGCGCTACGCGTCGCCGGACTCTCGCCGGCTGCGGCGCAACTGGCACCGCCGCAGCGGTTGAGGGTATCCGCGGGCCCCATGATCGGGCTCATGCGCTGGTAGAGCTGCGTGGCGAACTGGCGCTTGACGTCTCCGCCCTGGTAGCGGATGCGGGTAGGGACGCGATCGTCGGCGGGGGCGTATTCGCTGAACCATTTCTTGTCCTTGCCGCCGCCGGCGTACCACTGCTCGCGCAGCGGGTTGCGAGATTCCCTGGGAAGCAGGCGCAGGAAGTTGTACTCCGCCTCGTTGCGGATCAGGTCGAAATACAGCCGCGTCTTGAGCTGGTGGGACACGCTGCCGTAGACGTTGAAGTTGACGACGAGCTGGTAGTAGCTGCGCTCCAGCAGGGGGTAGTCCATCATCCAGATGGTGTCTGGCACGTCGCCGGTCAGGCCACGCCGGACGGCGGCGTTGTTGAAGTGGCGGAAGATGGTCAGCAGGGCCACGCGGTTCCAGCCGTCGCCGTTCCAGATATTGCGGAAGTCCGGGCCCTGGGGCTCGGTGCGGGCCAGCTCTTCCTGGCGCAGCAGCACGTACTGGTTGCGCTGCTCGTTGTACTTCTTCCACTCCGAGGCGATGCCGGTGAGATCGGAGTCCTGACCTGGCACGCCGATCAGCGGGGTGGCCTTCTGCCGGTAGGCGGCGTCGTTGACGTAGCGCTCGGTATCCGGGTTCTCAAATACTGCCCAGAAGTGGTCGCGGATCACATCGGTGGCGATCTGGCCGCTGCAGACGGGGCCGCGGATGAAGGTGCGCACGAAGTACTCGGCTTCGTCGAGCATGAACCGGTAGCGTGCCTTGGCCGGGATGGCGGCGAAGGTGAGGAAGGCGTTGGCCTTCTCTGCCTCGCTGTAGCCGGGGGCCTTGCCGGCGTCCCATTTCTGGCCGAAGAAGAGCTGGTCGTAACGGCGCATACGCGCGTCGGTCAGCGCGTAGGTGATGTGGGTTTTCTCGACCAGGGTTTCGGTGATGAGGCGGAAGCGGTAGTAGACCGGCCCTTGGGGATCGTCATTGGGGCGGACGGTGGCCACCGGGACGATGGGGCCGTCCGGCGTACGCGAGCGCAGCAGTTCGAAGAAATGCGGTGTCTTGTCCGTGTTGAAGTGGACGTGCGCGAGGAAGAGGTGCTCGTACAGGTAGCGCGCCACCAGCTTTTCGCGGGCGCCGTCGCGGTTGAGATAGCGCTCCCATTTCTGGACCGCCTTGGCCTCTGCTGCCGTGGGCTGCAGGCTGGAGGGCTCGGTGCGGCTGCCTTCGTCCACCCAGGTCTGCAGCTTGGCGTACTCGGCACCGGTCAGGCCGGCCACGCCCAGCGGCATGCCCTGCTCCGGGCGCTTTTTGGCGTAGCGGTCGAATTCATCCAGCGTGGCGCATTCGTTCGTGCGCTCGGTGCCGAGCTCGATGCTCTCCGGCAGCTTGCTGTTGGGCTGGAAAGAATTCTGGTGACCCAACTCGATCATGCGGCTGAGCAGCGACGCCTCTCGCGGGCTGTCCTTGCCGGCCGGGCCGTACTGCGTGGAGTAGAAGCCCTTGGTTCGCCATTCCCCGGTGGTCAGTGCATCGATCCCCAGACGGGTGGGCGCGAGGTCCTCCGCGCGGGTGCCGTCGTATACCCGCAGCTTTGAGGCGCCGCGTTGCGTGCCGGCGGGGCTTTCGAGCTTGAGTTGGCAGGGGGCATCGTTGCAGGAGTGGCAGGCGATGCACTTGTTCTCGAAGATCGGCTGGATGTCGCGCTGGTAGCTCACGGTCTGCTGGAGCGCTGGCGGCGGGGGGACATCTTCGTACACCAGCTTATCGGAGCAGGCCGGGGTGATGGCGAGAAAGACGGCCAGGGCCAGGAGCTTTACTGCCGCGGGGCGAATGGGAGAGGTCTTCATGGGTGCGAGAGCGAGCAGGCCGTGCTGATCTGAGACAGGGAGGCAAGGAAGTGGGCCGGACGTCCGCCAGGTGCCCAGCGCCCCCAGACAGCTATTCCCACCCGCGGAACCGCCCCCGGAAAGCCGGGGGCAAGGATGTAAAAAGACGACATGGCGTTTGCGCTCGATCTTGTAGTGAAAGGGCGCAGTGCAAATGGCATGCCGCAAATTGCCATTCATAAGCCGTTGATTTCCAAAGGGCCAAGAGCAACCCCTTCAAACGAATTCCTGCGAAATGCATGCATCGGCTGGGCCGTTCTCTTCTTAATGCACGGAAGGATTCGCTGAGGCTTGCAAAGGGCAAGCGTCGGCGCGCGCGGCGTGTGATCCGAAACAGGCTCGTGCAACGCGGGAGAGCTCCGTGGCTCGAAGGGCTTATCGTTTTTTGCATGCCTATGAGTCGAATGAGGGGACATTTCCATGCAAATTGCAGGACACATGGAAAAATACTTCTTTTATTTCAATAGCTTGAATCTGGCACGTCTCGTGTAAGGATAGAACCATCAAGGGGAGTGCTGAACATGAGCGATTTCTGGTTGTTGGCGGGTGTGGTGCTGCTGGCCCTCGAACTCTGGTCGGCCCGGAATCCGGGCACCGCGCGATCAGGTCACCGCAAGGCGGTTGCCTCTGCGTCGGTTTGAGCGCCCCGCTCCCTCCGCGCGGTTCGCCCGCGACGCGGACGGCAGGCCCCGGACGTCGCAAGTACTCCCAAGGATTCGCCTTCGCTGCGACGTGAATCGCCCGGAGTCGAAGCCCAGAACACCAAGAGCATAGGAGCCATTACATGTCTGAAACGATCTTCGCCGCACTCCGCGAGAGCCACGACCGCCAGCGCTCACTCTGCCGGCAGCTATTGGCCTCGAAGGCCCATACCGAGCATCGTACGCAGACGTTCTCGGCACTGAGGATCGAGCTTGCCGCTCACGCGGCCGCCGAGGAGCGGCATCTCTATGTGCCGATCCTGATGGAGGACATGGGCCTGTCTTCTGCCCGCCACGCGTTGCACGAGCACCACCAGATGGATGAGCTGATCGAAGACCTCCAGGTGCTGGACCATTCCGGGCGATCCTGGATGGCCACCGCGCGCAAGCTCTCCGAGAAGGTGCACCACCACCTGCGCGAGGAAGAGAAGAAGTTCTTCCAGGTGTCCGGAAAGATCCTCGACGAGGTGCAGAAGGCGCGCCTGGCGAAGCGCTACCGGAAGGAATACGCCCGGATGGTGAAGTCCCTCGCCAGTGGGCAGACGCTGATCTCCCGATTGAAGCGTGCGTGAGGCACTGTGAGGGCAATCAAGGCCAATAGCGCCATGGCGCCTGCCGAAGGACGCCTGCGAACCCTCCCGGCCATGGCCCTCCTACAGGGCTTTTACCATGGGGATGCAAGGCAGGCTTATCCCTTTTGGGGATTGGTAAATGGATACAGCGTCTCCCTGGAATCCTAGGGATCGGTAGAACGGCGCCGCGTTCAATGTGGCATCCAGATGCAGTCTCTTGAGCCCAGCGCTCAGCGCCAGGCCTTCCAGGTGAAGCATCATGGCGCGGCCGATGCCAGTCCCCATGAAGGATGGCGAGACGAATATTGCGTCCATTTTCCCGGTGCTGAGATCGACCAGTCCGGTGCCGACAATCTGCTCATCCAGGACCGCGACGTGGAAGTGTTCAGCAACGATTCTCGAGAACTCCTCCGATAGATCATCGGATGTCCACGCTTCGAGGTCGGCGCGCGGATAGTGGCTTGTGCACTGATGAAGAATCGCCTCGCGCCGGATACGCCAGGCGTCAGCCGCATCTTCTCGGGCTGCTTTTCTGATTTGAATAGTCGTCATGAAAACAGAAAGCCTCTGAACTGCAGGCGAACGGGTGGGCACTCACCGAAAGCTGAAGGGTCGCCCAATTGGGGATAAGAGTAGCCTGGTGCCAGGCGCGTGATCCTTCTGGGATGCTCGGTGTCAGGCATCAGCGGCGCGCGTGCTCGTCGGCCGCATACATTTCCTGGAGCGCCTTGTGAAGGTAATGCCGGTCGTGATTGCCTGCGAAGGCCGAAAGGCGGCCAAACTCTGAGTAGCCGAGCTTCTTGTAGAACCCAAGAGCCTGGAAGCTGAAGGTATCGAGTATTGCGTGGCGACATCGACGCTTAAGGGCCTCGTCTTCAGCGGCTGCCATGAGCGCTGTCGCGTGACCCGCACCACGATGCTTCTCGTGGACCCACAGGAATGCGACGTCCAGATAATTCCAGTAGGTCTTTCCCGTGAGCCCGCCGACGATGGAGCCGTCGTCCGAGCGAGCGAAGACACATAGCGCCTGCACGTCGTTGGGCGTGAACGCTTCGTTGTAGGCGCGGGTTTGCGCAACGACGTACGCCTCGTCTGCTTCCGACGGTGAGGCTGTGATTTCGATCTTCATGGGTGGCGAATAGCCGATGGGCGGACGGGCGTCCGCAGGATGAAGTCTAAGGGGGCGATCCCTGATCGCGTAGCCGTTCATTCTGGGAAGGGGAACCCGCTTCTAAACGAAAGATCGTCATGCCGTCCACGTTGGCCCGCCTTGGCTTGGGCAATTCACTGATGGACTGGATACCGGCTTGCGCCGGTATGACGGAGCGGGTGTTGAGCTGGCCCCGGGAACTGGCGAAGTAACGTAGCCCGGACGCAGTCCGGGAGCTCCCTGCAAAGGTGACCCGGATTTCATCCGGGCTACTGAACTTCTGGAGCACCGGCTGCTGAGCGCAAAACCGTTATGCCGTCCACGTTGGCCCGTCTTGGCTTGGGCAAGCCATTGATGGACTGGATACCGGCTTGCGCCGGTATGACGGAGCGGGTGTTGGGCTGGCCCCGGGAACTGGCGAAGTAACGTAGCCCGGACGCAGTCCGGGGGCTCCCTGCGAAGGTGGACCCGGATTTCATCCGGGCTACCGAACTTCGGGCTCAACCCCTGTGGCGATTGGGATCGCTGAAGCTGGGAGGCGCGGCGGGGAGCTGGGACCGGGCCGCGGTCGGCAATCGACCTGCCGTAGTCCCTCACCCCTGCCCCTCTCCCGGAGGGAGAGGGGTCCTGACTGTGCCGCTCGCCTGCAGACGGGCGAGGAAACTAGCCCTTGCCGTGCTTGGCGCGGTAGTCGGCGAGGAACTTGGCGATGCGGCCGATGGCTTCGCGCAGGTCGGGCTCGTGGGGCAGGAAGACGATGCGGAAGTGATCGGGCTTGGGCCAGTTGAAGCCGGTGCCCTGGACCAGCATCACGCGCGTGGCTTCCAGCATTTGCAGGAAGAACTGGCGGTCGTCCTTGATCGGGTAGATCTCGGGGTCTAGCCGCGGGAACATGTAGAGGGCCGCCTGGGGCCGGACGCAGGTGACGCCGGGGATGGCGGTGATCAGTTCGTAGGCGAGGTCGCGCTGGCGGCGTAGGCGGCCGCCCTCGGCCACCAGGTCGTTGATGCTCTGGTAGCCGCCCAGGGCGGTCTGGATGGCCCACTGGCCGGGCACGTTGGCGCAGAGCTTCATGTTGGCCAGCATGTTCAGGCCTTCAATGTAGTCTGAGGCGCTGGCCTTGTCGCCGGACACCACCATCCAGCCGGCGCGATAGCCGCAGGCCCGGTAGCTCTTGGACAGGGAGTTGAAGGTGAGGGTCAGGACGTCGGTGGAGAGGCTGGCCAGGGCGGTGTGGCGGGCGTCTTCGTAGAGTACCTTGTCGTAGACCTCGTCGGCCAGGATGACCAGGCCGTGCTCGCGGGCGATTTCGACGATCTCGCGCAGCACGTCGTCGGAGTAGATCACGCCCGTTGGGTTGTTCGGGTTGATGACGACGATGCCCTTGGTGCGCGGGGTGATCTTGGCGCGGATGTCGGCCAGGTCCGGTACCCAGCCCTTGGCTTCGTCGCAGAGGTAGTGCACGGGCTTGCCGCCCGACAGGCTGGCGACGGCGGTCCACAGGGGATAGTCCGGGGTGGGCACCAGCAGCTCGTCGCCGTTATCGAGCAGGGCGGTGGTCGCCATGGTGATCAGGTCGGAGGCACCGTTGCCCAGGTAGACATCTTCCAGCGTGACGCCCTGGACGCCCTGGGTCTGGGAGTAGTGCATGACCGCTTTGCGGGCGGCGAAGATGCCCTTGCTGTCCGAGTAACCGGCCGAGTTGGGCAGGTTGCGGATCATGTCCTGCTGGACTTCTTCGGGCGCGTCGAAGCCGAACACGGCGAGGTTGCCGATGTTGAGCTTGATCAGCTTCTGGCCTTCATCCTCCATCTGCCGGGCCCGATCCATGATGGGGCCGCGGATGTCATAGAGGACGTGAGCCAGCTTGCTCGACTTTTTGATGGCTTTCATGGCGACAGGGTCTGCGAAAGGCGCTGATCATAAGGCAGAAAAGCCCGGACATCTCGCCCGCTGGGGGCTCTTGGCGCTGCCAGTCGGCCGGCGCAGGCCCCGGAGGGCACTTCAGGGCCGGTTACAGCCCCATCCCGGGGCTGCCGGCGCCCTCGCCGGCCAGGCCGAGCCAGACGGGATGGGCCTGGGGGCGCCCCGGAGGGGCCTGACTGGGCGACATGGTGATTCCACCGGGACGTGATTCCGTAGAATAGCGGGCTGTTTTTCCACGTGGACCGCGGGCGGACTGGGGGCGGTAGCAATGCACATCGCACAGATTCGCCAGCGGCTGCGTGAGGCGGGCGCGGCGCCGATCCACGAGCAGCGCCTGCTGCGCCACTGGACGCAGGGGGCGGCACAGGCCGGCAAGCGCAAGCTCGACGATTTCCTGCCGCGGACGGTCCACGAGGCGCTGCCGGCGCTGGAGGCGGACCTGGCGGGCCTGGTAGCGCTGCGATCGGTCCACCCCAGCGAGGATGGCTCGGAGCGGCTGCTGCTGGGTCTGCGGGACGGCCAGACCATCGAAAGCGTGTTGCTGCCCCGGGAGGGGCTGTGTGTGTCGTCCCAGGTTGGTTGTGCGGTGGGCTGCGTGTTCTGCATGACGGGCCGGACGGGACTGGTCCGCCAGATCGGCAGCGCGGAGATCGTGGCGCAGGTGGTGCTCGCGCGCCAGCGCCGGCCGGTGAACAAGGTGGTGTTCATGGGCATGGGCGAGCCGGCGCATAACCTCGACGCGGTGCTGGAGGCGATCGAGCTGCTCGGCAGCAGTGGTGCCATCGGCCACAAGAAGCTGGTGTTCTCCACGGTGGGGGACCTGCGGGTGTTCGAGCGCCTGCCCCTGGGGCCGGTGAAGCCGGCGCTGGCGCTGTCGCTGCACACCACGGACGCGGCCCTGCGCGAGCGGCTGCTGCCGCGCGCGCCGCGCATTGCGCCGGATGAGCTGGTGGCGCTGGGCGAGGACTATGCGCGCCGCACCGGGTATCCGATCCAGTATCAGTGGACCTTGATGGACGGGATCAACGATGGCCCGGACGAGCTCGACGGCATCGTGCGGCTGCTCAAGGGCCGGTATGCCGTGCTCAACCTGATCCCCTACAACGCGGTGGACGATCTGCCCTTCCGGCGCCCGAGTTGGGAGCGTGCACGCGCGATTGCCGGCGACCTGCATCAGCGGGGCGTGCTGACGAAGCTGCGCCAGTCGGCCGGGCAGGATATCGAGGGTGGCTGCGGGCAGTTGCGCGCGCGGGCGGCGCGCATCAAGGCGCCGGCCGTTCTGCCCTCACTTCAGCAGTAGGCCGGCGCTCAAAGGCGCCGGGGCCTATCAGGCCCGGGCGCTGCCCGGCTCGCGGCAGCGCCGGAAGCGCTGCAGAAGCGTCTCGTAGGCGGTGTCTTCTACCGGGCCGATGCCGATCCACTCGATGGCCATGGCATCGAGCGGCGTCTCGTCGGACCTGGAGCCCTGGCCCATGCCCTGCACGAGGCGTTGCAGCTGGTATTCGCGGCGCAGGGCCTGGTCCTCGGCGGGGGTCGGAGTGTCGGTCAGCAGTTCGGCCCGGATGCAGAGCATCTTCAGGGCCTTTTCATTGGCCGGGAGATCCGCGGAGGTCTCACGGGCGAGGGCCTGCCGTAGGGCGTCCAGCCCGCCCTTGGGCCAACGCGGCACGGAGGCGATGTGGGCTTCTGCCGCTTCTCTCAAGGCGTCGAGCGGCTGCGTGCCCTGGGCCTGGGCAAGCCGGTAGCTGCGCACGTGGTTGGCGGCGGCGAACAGGTCAGTCCAGCTACGTTCGGCGTCGCGCGCATGTTGGCGCGCAACGGCTTTCCGGCAGCGATCCAGGCCCTGGTCGAACCGGTTGCGGAGCTCGCGCGTGTCGGCACGCGGGAACTCGCCGAGCGCCTCGAAGGCGCTGCGCAGTTCGGGCAGGGTTCCGGTGCCGGCCAGCAGCTCGGCTCCTTCGAGCGCGGCGATGCTCTCGATCTGCTCGCAGAGGGCCAGGGCCTGTGCCTTGTTGTTTTCGAGATCGGCGGTGAAGGCGGCAGCCTCCTGCTGGCGCTTCTGGAAGACGGCGTCGCAGTGCTGGCGGAATTCGCCCCAGAGGCGCTGGTCGGCTTCACGCGGGACGGGGCCCACGGCCTGCCACTGTTGCTGCAGGCCCTTGATGGCGTCGATGGCCTTGCGGTTGTCGTCGCTCGCCTGCAGTTGCCGGGCGCGCTCGATCAGGGCTTCCTTCTGCTTGAGGTTGCGGGCGTGCTCGGCATCCACCCGACCCTGCAGGCTCGCGGTAAGGGTGTCGAAGCCCTTTTGCTGTGCCTTGCCAGCCTGGCGGTCCACGGGCGAGCAGCCGCGCCACGCTTCCTTGGTCTCGCGCAGGGTCTTGATGACGTCTCGCCAGTCGGGCCGCTCCCAGTTGTACTCGGCGGCGAATGCCGTGAGCCTGGCGAGCAGGGCGTCACGGCGCTGCAGGTTTTCCGTGCGGACGAGGGCCTGGGCGGCGAAGTACTCGCTGCAGGGCTGATACGCCTTCTGGGCGGCCTGGTGGAAGCGCTGCCACTCGGCTTCCTGGCTTTCGTCGGCGCCCTTGCTGAGTGTGCGCCACTCGTCCTGGAGGCCCTTGATGCGGTCGGCGAGGGCCTGCGGATCGAGCGGCACGCCGATCAGCGATTCCATTTCTTCCATCAGCTCGACGCGCTTGGGCGCCACTGAAAAGCTCTTCCAGTCCTTCAGCTCGGCGATCTGGCTGTCGAGCTGCTGTATCTGGCTGGCCAGGTTGGCCGGCAGGGGCTGGGCTGCCGCTAGCTTCTCCTCGATGCTGCGCCGCATGCCCGCGGCGCGGGAGGTGTTGCCGTCGCTCAGCGCGGCGCGCGCCTTGCGGACCAGCTCGGCGATCTGGCGAGACCCCTGCTGCTCGGCGTGCTGCTGCTCGGACAGGGCACGCTTCTGCTCAGACAGCACCCGGGCCTGTTCCGCGGCGGCGGCGGCGGACTCCTGCGCCTGCTGCTCGCGCAGGCGCCGCGACTCTGCGGCGGCGTCAATGGCAGCCTGCTCACGTGCGGCCTGCTCGGCCAGTTGGCGGTGGTGCTCGGAAACGGTATGGCGCGAGCGGTCGATCCACTGCTGGACCTTGCCGCCCAGCTCCGGGTCGGCCTGGGCAGCCACCTCGTTCCAGCTGATCTCGTACTGCTCCAGCCTGGGGCTGTACAGGGCGTCGTAGGGGCGTTGGCTGTGGCGCTCGAGGGCTGCCGCGGTGTCACGGATCGCGGCCTGCACCTGCTCGAGCTGGCGGGCCTGCTCGAGCAGGGCATCGCGCTTGGCCGTCAGGATCTTGTAGACGTTGTTGTCCTTGCCGCCGCGGACGTCGCGGATGAGCTGCCGCAGCACGTCCGGATCCTGGATGGCGCTGGCGGCCGCCTGGCGGATCTTGGTGGAGGACCCGGCAACGACCAGCCGGGCCACGGCCTGGGCGTCTCCGGCCTCCACGGCTGACTGCAGGGCCTTTCTCTCGGCGTCGTCGGTCAGCGCGCGATCCGCGGCGCTGGTCTTGGGAAGAGCCTTGCTGGCCTGCTGGGACGGCGCCGGTGCGGGCGCAGGCGATGGCACTTTGCGGAAGAAGCGCGAGAACAGCGACATGGTTGGCATGCACGGCATGGGACGGGTCGCGCATTCTACCCGCGCGGGCAGGGCTGCATCATTCGCCTGCCCAGGCCCCTCCCCGGACCTACCTTCTTGGCACGTACCGGGTCGCGACCGCGCCGGAAGCGAATTCCTTGCGCCCTACGGGCTGCAGGTCGAGGTGCTTCGGCAATCCTGCGAACAGGGTCGGGCCGCGGCCTGCGATCCGGGGGTGCACGATGAATTCGTACTCGTCGATCAGGCCCAGCCCCGCCAGGGCCAATGGCAGCTGTAGTCCGCCCACGTACAAGCCGTTGCCGGGCTCCTGCTTGAGCCGCTGGACGGCCTGCGCGAGATCGCCGCGCAGGAGTTCGGCGTTCCAGTCGACCCGATCCAGGGTGCTGGACACGACGTATTTCTTCGCGGCGTCGATGGTGGTGGCGAAGGACTCCATCCATTCGGGCATCCAGTCGGGCCGTATGCCGGTCCGGGCCACGGGAGCCCAGGCCTCTTCCATCATCTGGTAGATGACCCGCCCGAACAGCAGTGCGTCGGCCTGGGCGATGCCCTGGGTGGCGTGGCGATGCAGTTCTTCGTCCGGGGTGATGCCGAGGTGATCGCAGCAGCCGTCCAGCGTGATGTTGATGGAATAGCGGAGGGGGCGCATGCGGGCTCCTGCGGAAGGACGGCGGTGGATGAGGCGGCACAGCAAATCTGGGCTGCACGGGGAACGCCGTCAAGCCTGGCGCGATCCGGATTATGATCCGGGGTCACAGACGTGAATCCGGATCGGGGCATGAGCCGCCAGAAGCAGATCGACGAGGTTGGCGGGTGGGTGATGGTGGTGGCGCAGCTGGCGCTGGCCGGGGCCCTGCGCGCGCGTTGATATCCCGCCATGTCAGACGATACCGAACACCTGCTGGTCATCGACGGAAATAATCTGGTCCGCCGGATTCATGCGGCGATCAAGGAGGAGGATCCGGCGACGCATATGGCGGAAACGCTGCGGTCCTGCCGCAGCTCGTTCCGCAGGGCGCGACAGAACCACCCGCATACACATGCGCTCGCGGTCTTCGATGCGGGCGGACAGACCTGGAGACACCGGCTCTATCCGCGTTACAAGGCGGACCGCGGTCCCTCGCCCGTGGGACTGGACGAGCTGATGAAATCCTTGCGCGCGGAGCTGGAGGGCCAGGGCCTGCGCACGCTGAGCGTTCCCGATATCGAGGCAGACGATGCGATCGCGGTGCTGGCGATGCGCTGGCAACAGCGGAATCGCGGGAACATGACCATCCTGTCCACCGACAAGGATCTCTGCGCCTTGCTGAGCCCGTCGGTGTCGGTGCATGACCATTTCGGCAATGTCAGCCGCGATGCGGCCTGGGTGCTGGCCAAGTTCGGTATCGAGCCGGGCCTGATCCAGGATTACCTGGCCCTCGTCGGCGACAAGACGGACAACATTCCGGGCGTTGAAGGCATCGGCCCGGTGAAGGCGGTGCAGCTGCTGAAGGAGTTCAAGTCCCTGCAGGGGATTCTTGAAAGCCGATCGCTGCAGAAAGTGGCGAAGCAGGTGGTGCGGAATCGGGAGATGGCGCTGCTGTCGCAGGCGCTGGTCGGCTTCAAGACCGATGTGTCCATCGGCGTGTCATGGGCCGACATGCGTGTCGGCGGGGCTGCCCCCGCAGGCCCTTGATAGGTGCCAGCCTTATCCACAGTGGCTGTGGATAAGGCCGTTGATAAGCTGCCGCTAAATGCGCCCTGCCCCCTGCTCTGAGCGGTTTGGACAACAAATCAGCAAGAGTGCCGGATACGGTCAGGCGCTGTACTGAATCAGAATCCAGGCCTTGCCGTTCGCCCGTTCCGACGCTCTCCTAGTCTTCGATGAAGACCTTGTCCAGGTGCCACTCCACGGCCGGCAGCGGCAGTGCACCGGCGTCCAGGATCGCGGCGTGGAAGTCGCGGTAATCGAAACGGTCCTTCATCCTCGCGCGTACCTTGTCGCGCATCCGCAGCAGGTCTTCATCGCCAAGCTTGTAGGCGAGCGATTGCGCGGGAATGCCGCAGGAGTAGCGCAGGGTGTCGGACTCGATCTCGGCGTCGGCACAGAGGGTGTGCTCGCGCAGGTAATCCTTGGCCTGCACCCAGCTCCAGCCGAGAGCGTTCATGCCGGTGTCCACCACCAGGCGACAGGTGAGGAAGGCGTCCATGCAGAGACGGCCGTAGCGGTCGAAGGGATCGTCGTAGAGACCCATTTCGCCGGTCAGCGTGGCGGAGTATTCAGCCCAGGCTTCGTTGAAGGCATTCACCGAGGCGTTGCGCCGCAGCGGTGACAGCGCCGGGTTGTCGCGCTGCAGGGTCAGGTGCAGGTGGTGGCCCGGCACGAGCTCGTGGAATACCAGCGAAGCGGCGGCGATGACGGCGAGGCTGTCGAGCTTGCCGCCGTTGTAGTGGTAGAGGCCACGAGGTTCGTCGGGGACCGGCGGATGGTAGAAGCCCCAGGTCATGCTGCCTTCGAGCGCGGGGTCGAGGCGGACCAGGTCGTAGGCGTAGGCCGAACGCTGGTGGAAGAACTCCTCGAAGCGGCGCTCGATGCCGTCCTTGTGGCGGCGCATGCGTTCGCCGATGTCGTCGGCGGAGGTGGCGACCGCGCCGGGCTGCTGGCGCAGATACGCCGCGAAGTCGGAGGACGTGCCGGTGAAGCCGATCCGCTCGCGCAGGATGGCCATCTCGGCCTGGATGCGGGCCATGCGTGCATGCCCGGCGGCGTGCACCTGCTCCGCGCTGAGATCGCGCGTGGTGTGCTGGCGCAGCAGCCAGGCATACGCTTCCTTGCCTCCCGGGAATTTGTCCAGGCCCACGTCGTCGGGAGCGAGTCGCTCATAGTCGGCGTCGAGCTGCGCGATCAGTGCATCGAAGGCCGGCAGCACCTGCTGCTCGACACGCCGGGTGATCTCTGCGACGAGTGCGCCGGCGTCCTTCAGCGCAACAAGGCGGCAGGCGTCGACGGGGTATGCGGCCTGGGCGGTGGCCCTGAGCCGGCTCAGCAGGGTGCGCACCGCGGGCAACTGCGGCTTGTGTATGCGGATGCCGCGCTGCGCCTGGCCGGCGGTGCGCTGGTGGATCTGCTGCAGCATCCGCGCGATGTCCGCCAGCAGTACCAGGTAGCGCTCGCCGTCTCCGTCCTTCTCGAAGACGAAGGATGCGACCGTGGGATTGATGGAGCTGAACAGGTAGCCGCCGGTATAGGCGGTCTGCGCGAAGGGACCGTAGAACAGCGAGCCGGTGGGATCGATGGCCACCCAGTAGTGCTCGGCTTCGCGGCTCCAGCTGCCGGCGTAGTAGCGCAGCAGCTTGGCTGTCAGTGCCCAGTCGTGGGGCAGCTCGTCGTCATCTACGGTTTCCAGCAGCGCGAGAATTTTCGCGCCCATGTCGGCACGGCGCAGGGCGCCTTCGAAGCTGAGGTCCGGGAGCTTGCCGTCGAGCGGGGCTCCCCGCTCGCGCTGCGGGAAGAAGTCGCTGCCGATGTGGCCCCAGGCGAGGTCCTGCGCCTGGCTGACCGCGCTCAGGGCCTGCTCCGGCGGTGTGATGCGATAGCGTGCCATGGTTTTGATTATTTCCAGACCGCGCGGGCGACGCGCAGGTTGTTGGCGCCGAGGAAACCTTGCAGGTCGGAATCGCTCCAGCCGCTGGCCAGCAGGGCGTCGGCGATGACGGGGATACGCTCCGGCTCGACCATGCGGATACCGGCGCCGTAGCCGAGCGCCGGCGGGAAGATCTGCGGATTTCCGGTGACGAAGTCGTCCAGCTCCTGGCGGTCGAAGACGTAGTCCAGGCCGATACCGACGTGCTGTGGGCCGACCAGGTCGGCGACGTAGCGCACGTGGCGCAGGTAGGTCTCGGTGGAGTTGTCGTTGTGGCCGAGAAACAGGCCGATGCCGTTGATGTTGATCACGCCGCCGCTGGCGGCGCAGGCGCGGATCAGGTCATCGGTGATGTTGCGCGGGTGATCGTGGACGGCCCGCGGATTGGAGTGCGAGAAGATCACCGGTTGCTGGATGTAGTCGATGGCCTCGCGCGCGGTGCGGGCTCCGGTGTGGGTGCAGCACAGCACCATGCCGCAGTCCTTCATGGCGTCGATCACGCGCCGGCCCTGTGCGGTGAGGCCGATGTCCTCGTCCTGGCAACCGCCGGCCAGCTTGTTGTTCTGGTTGTAGGCCAGCAGCATCCAGCGCACACCCAGTGCGTAAAGCTGTGGCACCAGCGAGGGATCGTCCTGCACCGGGATGCCGCCTTCCATGTCGAAGAACACCGCCAGCTTGCCCTCGCGATGGGCGCGCTCGATATCGCCGACCCCGGCGCCGACGATGTAGTGCTGCGGCCGCTCAGACAGCCAGCCGCGGATGGAGGCCAGCATCTCGAACGGGCGCAGGATGGCGTCGCAATCGCAGCTGACGTTGAGGATCACCACCGTGGCGCCCGCGGCGCGGTGGCGCTGCAGTTGCGGGAGGAAGCCCCTGTCGTCGGGCCGCAGCGGCATGCAGGCGTGGTTGTCCCACACCAGGCGGCGGTCGGTCAGCGGCTGTGCTTGAGGGTGGCCCATGATGTCCTTGCGGGAGTCGGAGGGAAGCTGACCGGCGAGGGTCAGGGAACCTGGACTTCGGTGTCGAGCGTGGCCGCGCGGCCCGCCGCCTGGAAGGCCGCGTCGATGGTTTTCATGCCGTCCGGCTCGCCGGACAAGGTCACGGGCTCACTGCCCGGTTCCTCCCCGGCCTTGCTGCTGCGCATGAATTCCATCATGGCGCGGTAGTCGCCCTTGAGCAGGATGCCGGCCGGTTGCGCCGGCGGCTCCAGGCTGAAGGATACGCCGCGGACGGGATCGAAGCTCATGGTCCACCAGACGGTCTGCTCGCCGTGTGCGAGCTCGTAGACCATGTCCCAGCGCCGGTCCAGCTTGGCGCACTCGGCTTGGCTCAGTGGATCGGCCGCCAGCAGCGCGTTCATGCGGGCGACGTGTTCCGGCGACATGAAGACCAGCTTGCTCATGCGGCGTCCGGCTGCCGGTTCTTGACGTGCTGGTCGAAGAACGCCGACATGCAGCGGTAGTGATAGTCGAAGTGCACCGCATCGTAGCCGTGGTACTGCTCGGGCATCACCACGAACTGGTGCATCTTGCCGGCACGGATCAGGGCCTCCGACATCTTGATGGCGTCGGTCCAGGTGGCGTGGTCGGAGGTGCCGCCGGTGATCATCAGCTCGCCCTTGAGCTGCGCCGCCATCGGGTATAGGTCGGCCTTGCGGTAGCCATCGGGATTGTCCTGCGGCAAGCCGATATAGCATTCGTAGAGCACGCAGGAGAGCGGATCGAAGCCGGGCGCGAACGAGACGGCGGCCTTGTAGATGTCCGGCTGCTCGGCCAGGCAACGGAACGACGAGTATCCGCCCCAACTGCCGCCGGTGATGCCGACACGGTCCAGATCCACATACGGATACTGTGCGGCGAGATTGCGCAGGGCGGCGGCGTGGTCGGCCGTCATGGTGCCGCTGAAGGTTCCATAGCAGGTGTCGTGGAAGGCCTTGCTGCGCTCGGGTGTGCCGCGCGCGTCCACCATGACGACGAGGTAGCCGTACTGGGCCACGCGCATCGCCATGCCGCCCTGCGTCAAGGAGGCGCTGGCGAAGCCATGGTCGGCCACGGCGACCTGCGGGCCGCCGTAGATGTAGTCGATGACCGGATACTTCTTCTTCGGGTCGAAGTCATGGGGCTTGTACATTACGCCCCACAGGTCCGTGATGCCGTCCGCCGCCTTCACGCAGAATTCCTCGGGCGCGGCGAAACCGACCTGCTGCAGCCGGGAGATGTCGGCCTTCAGCACTTCGGCGTTCAGCAGCGTGCCGTCGATCTTGCGCAGCGCGGTCACCGGCGGCTCGGACGGCGTGGAGCGGGTGTCGAGGAAGGTCTTGCCATCCGGCGCGATGAGGCACTGGTGCTTGCCGTTGCCCTCGGTCAGCACCTTCATGGCGCCGCCACCCAGGGGCACGCTGCAGAGGTGCAGATCGTAGGGACGGTCCGGATTGGAGTGCGCAGTGAACAGCACCTCGTTGCCGACGACACGGACGACGTCGCAGGCCACCCACTCGCCCTGGGTCAGCTGCGCGACGAGCTTGCCGCTGAGATCGTACTGGTAGATGTGCTTCCAGCCGTCACGCTCGGACATCCACAGGAAGTGCTTGCCATCGGGCGTGATCGCCAGGCCAGGCTTGCGGCTGTAGAAGATGTCATGGTGCATGCGGACGAAGGTCGCGCCTTCCTCCGTCAGCAGCAGGCGCGTGGCACCGGTGACCGGGTCGGCGGCGAAGACCTGTACGCGCCGGCAGTCGCGGCTCATCAGGAACACGAGCAGTTCGGAGCCGTCCGGCAGCCAGCCGGCGAAGCAGGGATAGGTATCGCGGGTCTCGCCCAGCTGGATCTCGACCGGAGCGCGTCCTCCCACCGCATCCAGCACGAACAGGCTCAGCTTCTCCAGAACACCACCGGCCTTGCAGTAGGGCCGGTAGACGACTTCGTCCTCCTGCTTCAGGTAATGGACCTGGGGCGCCTGGTGCATGCCCTGGAAGTCGACGCGGTAGGCCGCGATGTGGGTGGCCTGCGGCGACCAGTTGGTGACCGGCGGAGTCAGGCCCAGCATGACGAACATCGGGTTGGTCCAGTCGATGTTCCACTGGATCTCCGCCGCGCCGTTCTGGGTCAGCACACGAGAACGGCCGTCCACCGTAGCGCGCAACGAAACGTTGTGATCCTGGATCGATAGCAACTGCTTGCCATCCGGAGAGGGAACCTCGTAGGCCTCGGTAGGATCGACCAGCGGGGTGTAACGCCTGAACGGACGCGGCGTGCTGCGGGCTTCCGCCGTCATGCCGAGATAGGTGTCCAGTGCATTGGCCGCGGGCACCAGGAAGGCGCTGGCGCTGGGGATGTCGTAGCTGAAGCGGTCGGTACCGACCGCGAAGGCGATCATCGACGGCGTGATGAAACCGAAGTGCTCGAAAGGCACGCCCTGCCCGGCCGGCGTGACGCCGGTGGCGCGGATCAGCGCATTGCGCAACGCAGCGACATCGAGCAGGGGCGACTTCTCGCCGCTGGCCAGGTCCACTCGCCAGGCCTGGCGCTGCTCCTTGGAGCCGGACGTGAAGCCCAGGCAGGAACCATCAGGGCTCCACGCAGGAATGATCGTGGCGTCGCTGATGAGCGCCGCAAGGTCCTTATAGGCAGCCTGGGCTGCAGCGCTATTGCTTGAATCCGTCATCTTCAATCCCGTTGGAAAGGCGTTTGCAATACCGAAAAATCCCGGGTATTTTGTATCATGTAAAATACAAGACCGTCAAATAGTCTGGATGAACATGAGCGAAGTAAAACTCAAGGCAGTTGCGACAGCCAGCGGCGGCCGACCAGCCAAGATTTCGCGTGAGCGGATTCTGCAGGAAGCGCGGCAGCTCGGAGCGGGCGAACTGACCTTTGCACGCATTGCAGAACGCCTGGGCGTGCGCCAGCAGGCGCTCTACTACCACTTCGATTCGCGCGACGACCTGCTGCATGCGATCGCCCTGGACTTGTCCAGGGAATTCGACCTGCAGTCCGGGAACCCGAAGCGATGGAGGTCCTGGCTGGAAGAGACCGGTCTGCGCTTCTATGACGTCCTGGTCGCCAATCCGGTGGTCCTCGAAACCTCCAACTGGCGTGGCTTGGCCAGGTTCGGCCTGCCCTTGCTGGAAGCGGCACTGGAGACCTTGCAAGGTGCGGGCTACACCCTGGAGGAAGCCGGGCGAGCCTGGGACGTGGTCGCCGACCTGGCCTATGCGGAAGCCCGCACCCTGGCCGAGTCCAGGAAGGCCGGCCCCATGCCCGCGCGCATCGACCTGGACGAGATCGCCGGCCGGCCGATGCCGTACATCCGCGCCTACTACGCGCAAATCGAAAAGCTGCCGCGGAAGCGCTTCGCCGACACGCTGCACTGGCTGGTGACCGCGCTCCCGCGACCCCGGCCGCGTAAATGATCTGACGTGAGAACGACCATGCTGCAAGTATCGAAATTCGCTGTCGTCATGCTGGGCCTCTGCGGCGCCACCCTGCCTGCGCTCGCCCAGGAGCCCGCACCTGCACCCGAGCCTCGAAGCGATGCGGAACTCTCGCTGGACGAACTGCTCGAGCTAAGCGACGCCCCGGCTCCGGCGGAACCGGAGCCCGCAGCAGCAGGGCCGGCCGCCCCCACTCCCGCCACGGCGCCGGCTGCGGCCCCTGCCGAGAACGATACCGGCCTGGCCGAAATCCTGCCGACGATTCCCGTCGCCGAGCAGGCGTCGCCCACGCCTGAGCTCAAGGAGGCGCCGGTCTCGCGCAGCATCGAGGAGATCGTGGTCACCGCAACCAAGCGCGAGATGTCGGCCCGCGATATCCCGGTATCGATCAACGCCAAGACCGGTGAAGCCCTGGAGAAGATGGGCGCCCGCGATATCCAGGACTACATCGCCACCGTGCCCGGCATCACCCTGCAGGAAGGCACCAACGGCGAGGCCGGCGGACGCAAGATCACGGTACGCGGCGTCGGACCCAGCGAGGTCGGCGGCGTTTCAGGCAACCAGACCGTGGGGCAGTTCATCGGCGATATCCCGATGACCGATCCCTACTCCAATTTCGTCACCCCCGACCTCGATCCTTTCGATCTGCAGACCGTAGAGATTCTAAAGGGGCCTCAGGGCACCTACTTTGGCGCTTCCGCGCTGAACGGTGCGATCCGCTACGTGCCGACCAAGCCGCAGCTGGGCGAATGGGGCCTTCGCGGTTTTGCCGAGGCACTCAGTATCTCCGACGGAGGCATGGACGGGACCTACGCCGCCGCGGTGAACGTGCCGGTGGGTGAGACCTTCGCCATGCGAGCAACCGGCGTGTTGCAGAACACGCCCGGATACATCGACAACCTGCAACGCGGCAAGGAAGACGCGGACAGTCGCGAAAAGTGGAGCGCTCGCGGCGCGCTGCGCTGGCAAGCCACGGACCGGCTCGAGTTCAACCTGATGTATCTCGAACAGGAGGGCCGGAAGAACGACATCCTGGACGTGGACAACACGAACCAGCAGCTGACGAACAACTCGCATCCCGGGCCGAGCAGCATCGAGACCGGCTTCGACCTGGCCAGCCTCGATGTCCGCTACGACATGGACGATTGGGGGACTCTCGTCTGGCAAAGTTCGCTGCAGCACAAGAGCGTTCTGGGCGACGTGGACGGCACGCTGTTCACGGGACCGCAGGGCCTGCGGAACATCCGCGCGTACACGAAAACGGAGGTGGAGGGCACCACGCACGAACTTCGACTGGTCTCCCCCGGAGGTGGAGACTGGAGCTGGATCGTGGGCGCCTTCCTGCTTGACTACAGTGCCGACTTCTTTAACGACGCCTACATCGTAGGTACCGCCCTGCCACTACCGCCCCTGCCGATTCTCGATCAGTTCCTGGGGCCTCGTGGCCTGTCGTACGGAACCAACAGCGTCAGTCCGGAGGCACGGGAAACCTCGCTCTACGGCGAGTTGACGCGCCGCCTGGGCAGCGACTGGGAATTGACCCTGGGCGCCCGTTTCTACAAGACCCAGATTTCGGGTACCGCTGTCTCGGGTGGACTCCTGGGCCTGCTGGTCCCGGATTCGGATATCGACCTGCGCGACCAGGGCGTCAGTCCGAAAGCATCCTTGTCTTGGAGGCCGACCGACTCATTGATGATCTACACCACCGTTGCCCGGGGCTTCCAGTTCGGCGGCATCAACACCAACGTCTCAGGCCTGCCCTTCGACAATCCGCTGACGGGCCCGCCCGTGCCACCCTCTTTCGAATCCAGCAGCCTGTGGAGCCGGGAAATCGGCATCCGGACCGATTGGCTCGACAACACGCTGCGTGCGGACCTGGTGCTGTATGACCTGGACTGGAGTGACGCGCAGTTCGTGGAGAAGAGCGACAACCTGGTCATCGATACCATCTACGTCTCGAACGTAGGAAAGGTCCGCAGCCAGGGCGTCGAGGCTTCCATGATCTACCTGACACCGCTGGACGGCCTGACCCTGAACCTGGCCGTCGGCTATTCGCGTGCAGTGACGGCCACCCCCTACACGGCGGCGGACGGAGCAATCGTGCCCTCCGGCACGGAAGTGCCCAATACACCCCGGCTGCAGACGGCGACCACCCTGGCATACAGCCACTCGTTCGGCCCCTGGCTGGCCGGCGGGTCGATCGGCCATACCTATGCCAGCCGTGCCTACGACACGATCCTGCAAGATCACGAGATATTCGATTACGAAGCCTTCAACCTGGGCCTGAACCTCGCACGTCCAGACCTGGCCGGGGCTCCCGCGCTGAGCTTCGGCGTCACCAATCTCACCGACGAGCGTGGCGTCGTGGGGCGCAGCAGCGTGACGGGCCTGTCGACGCCCTCGTACATCTTCATCCGCCCCCGCACCTTCACGCTGAGGCTGTCGTTCGAGTTCAAATGAGGCAATCCCCCGCTGCATGCCACCACGGAGTTGCCTCCCATGAGCGGTGAATTCGAGGCCCTGCCGCTGCCGGTCGAGACGATGTTCCGTCGCACGCGGTACTTCGAGATCGACTCGGCCAAGACCGGCGCCCGCTACGCCATCTGGGTCTCGACACCGGCGGCCTACGAGCAGAAGCCGGAGCAGGCCTTCCCGGTGATCTACACGCCGGATGGCAATGCCGCGGCATTGACTGCCGCGGGCATCGCCAATGCCGGCGCCTTCGACCCGATCAATCCGGTGCAGTCTTCCATCCAGGTTTCGGTGGGCTACACCGGTGACGACATCGACCGTGCCCTCGCGGTCCGGGCGCGGGACCTGCTGCCTCCGGGGGAATTCCTGCCGCCCGACGTCGAGCGCGACATGCCGCAGTACGTGGCCATGGGCATTCTCGACCAGGCGGGGGCTGACCTCTACCTGCACAACCTGAAGAACCCTGCGGCGGATCGCTTTCTTGCGTTCCTGGAGGAAGAGCTTCATCCATTCATCGCAGCGAACTACCGGGTTCAATCCGACAACCTGGGTTTGTTCGGCCACTCCTACGGCGGACTCTTCGCCACCTATGCCGCGCTGCAAGCGTCCTCGATCTTCCGCAACTTCGGCGCCAGCAGCCCGGGGATCGCCCTCGAGAAGTCCGCGGTCTTCAAGCTGTACGCGGATGCCGTATCGCGTGGCGACATCAGCGATCGCCGGCTGCTGATGATGTGCGCCACGCGTGAGCTGACGGCGCCCAGCCTGTATCAGCCCCTGGTAGGCGGAGGCACCATCGAGTTCATCCGCATGGCGGGCACCACGCCGCTCAAGGGCCTGAGCTTCAGCAGCCGGCTGATCGAACACGAGTCGCATGTCTCGGTGTACATGCCGGCGATGTTCGAGTTCCTGCGACAGTTCTATCCGGGCAAGGCCTAGGGCGGCTACATCTGCCATAAGTCGCCCTTATGGCGCGCATAAGCAGTATTCGCTGTTTTCGCCGGGGTGGCGCCGTCAGAATCGTTGGCGCAGCCAGCGAGCGCGCCGATCTTCCCGCGGGCGTGACCAGGATGGCCACCCGGAGAGCCCATGCGCTTCATCAAACGCCTGATCCTTGCCGCCCTCGCGATCCTTGTCGCCGTCGTGGCGCTGGTCGTCTGGTTCATCGGACCGACCACGCTGCGACTCATGGATCCCGGACTGCTCATGGGCATCCCGGCCGGCATCGTGCAGATCAGCCAGCCGACCGCGACCCTGGCCGAACGCCAGGCGGCAGGCGGTCCCTTGGTCTACACCGAGAAATTCATCCCGGGGGCAGAGGGCGATCCGCCGGTCCGCATCGTCATCGTCGAGCCCAGGGATGCCACGCCAGGCCGGCCAGGTCTCCTCGACATCCACGGCGGCGGCTTCATGTACGGCTCGCCGGAATCGAGCCTGACGACCCTCGTCGAAGGGCTGGTGCCGAAGCTCGGCATCACCGTGGTATCGGTGGACTATCGGCTGGCTCCCGCCACCCGCTATCCGGGGTCGCTGCATGACAACTACGCCGCGTTGCAGTGGTTCCACGCCCATGCCAGGGACATGGGCGTCGATCCCCGGCGCATCGGCATCGTCGGATTCAGCGCCGGCGGTGCCCATGCCGCGACGCTGGCGATCCATGCCCGCGACCGAGGTGAGGTGCCCATCCTGTTCCAGGCGTTGCTGAGCCCGGCGCTGGACGACCGCACGGGATCGACCGTGGACCCCGGCCCGTCACGCGGCCTCTTCCTCTGGAAGCGGGAAGACAACCGGAAAGCCTGGACGGCCTTTCTCGGCGTGGAGGCAGGCAGCGACCAGGTTCCGGAGGGTGCAGTGCCCATGCGCGCAACCGATCTGTCGCGCCTGCCTCCCGCCTACATTGCTGTCGGCTCGCTCGACCTCTTCGCGACGGAGAGCGAGGGCTACGCCCGGAAGCTGGAGGCGGCGGGCGTCCCTGCGGAACTGCGGGTGTTCCCGGGAGGCTTCCACGGCTTCGAGCCCATCATTCCCTCGGCCGGAATCTCGCAACAGTCGACGCATGCGCTGGAGGCCTACATGACCAGGATGTTCGGCTTGGAGAGGACGTCACCCTAGGTCTTGGGCGCTGCCCCCGGATGACAGGCGCAGGCTTCGCCATGGGCGGCTGCCACCAGTTCCTGCAGGATGCCGCACTCCGCCGCCGTGTGGCCGGCCTCGCAATGTGTTCGCAGGGCGGTGAGCTGCTTCTCCAGGGCCTGCATGGACTTGAGGCGGGCGCGGACCCGCGCGAGGTGCTCGTCGATCAGTTGATTGATGTCGCCGCAGTCGGCCTGGGGGCGGTCGACGAAACCAAGCAGGCGCTGTACGTCGGCCAGGGGCATGTCGAGCGCGCGGCAATGGCGGATGAAGGACAGGCGCTCCAGGTGCACGGGGCCGTAGGCCCGGTAGCCGTTGGCACGCCGCTCCGGCTCCTGCAGCAGGCCGGATCGCTCGTAGTAGCGGATGGTCTCGACATCCACGCCGGTGGCCTCGCTCAACTCGCCGATTCGCATGTGTTCTCCGGATGAACGTGCCGGACCATCCTACCCCCTTGACCCTGTAGCGGCTACAGGGTGTTCAATGGCCTCCAGATCAACCGGAGACCGCCATGGGCGATTCCTGCTGCGCCAGCAACTCCTGCCAGAGCCAGGCCACCCCGCGCTACCGCCGGGCGCTGTGGATCGCGCTGGCGATCAACGCGGTGATGTTCGTGGTGGAGATGGCGGCGGGCTGGAACGCCGGCTCGGTTTCCCTGCTCGCCGATGCCGCCGACTTCCTGGGCGACGCCGCGAACTACGGCGTGTCGCTGTGGGTGCTGTCGATGGCCATGGTCTGGCGCTCGCGCGCGGCGCTGCTGAAGGGCGTCACCATGGGCTTCTACGGGATCTTCGTGCTGGGCCATGCGGGCTGGAATGCCATGAACGGCGTGGTACCGGAGGCCTACACGATGGGGGTGGTGGGCGCTCTCGCCCTGGCCGCCAACCTGTCGGTGGCGGTGATGCTCTATGCCTTCCGCGATGGCGACGCCAACATGCGCTCGGTGTGGCTGTGCTCGCGCAACGATGCCATCGGAAACATCGCGGTGATCCTGGCGGCCGGCGGTGTCTTCGGGCTGGGATCCGCCTGGCCGGACCTGATGGTGGCCGTAATCATGGCGGGCCTGGGACTCTCGGCCGCCCGCTCCGTCATCGGACAGGCGCGCGTTGAACTGAAGGAGGCCGGCCATGCTGCTCACGCCTGATGTCACCTGGATGGCACTGCTGGCGGTGCAGACGCTGCACTTGCTGCACCACCTGCTGACCAAGCGCCACATCAGCATCGTGGAGGTGCTGACCAGCGCGGCGTTGTTGATACCGACCACGGCCGGGCCCGTGGCCAGCCTGCTGCTGATGATGCTGCACCTGGGCCTGATCCTGGTGCAGCTGGTGGGCAGCATCTGGATCCGGCGCCTGTCGCCGGGTTGCGGCGACGAGCGGAGCTTCTGGGCCAGCCTGGGTTGATCGGCCTGGCAGGCGCACCGGAGCAGGCCGCGCCACCGCCGCTACTGCGGCTGTGGCGCTACGCCAGGCCCGCCACCACCTCGGCGGCAGCGCGTTCTCCGGAACTGATGGCGCCGTCGATGTAGCCGATCCAGCGCAGCGCGGTTTCAGACCCGGCCCAGTGGATGCGGCCGCAGGGCGCCCGCAACGCATGGCCACAGGTGGTCAGGGTGCCGGGAGCCATGAAGCCGGCGTAGCCGCCCAGGCTCCAGGGATCGGAGATCCAGTCCTTGTCGATGTAGCCGATGGGCGATGCCGCCTGGGGGCCAAAGTAGCGCTGCAGGGATTGCACCGCGGCCTCGCGGCGCCGGGACTCGTCGGCGCCGGACAGGACGCGGCTGTGGGCGCCGTCGAAGAAGCCTACGAGGAACCCGTGCTGGCTTCCGGGCGGCGTGGCATCCGCGATGGGGCCGAAGGGACCCTGGTCGCTGACCACCTCGCCGGACCAGCCCTGCTCGCGCCAGAACGGCCGCTCGTAGGCCACCAGTGCCTTGATGATGGAGCCCATCGGCATGCGCGACTGCAGTTGCAGCCGCGCCGATGACAGCGCATTGCCAAAGTGGATGCGTGCGCCCTGGGCAGGCGGCAGGGCGACGACCAGGCGCGAGGCCTGGAGCTCGCCGCGACCATGGCGGATGGTCACGCCGGACTCGGACTGCTCGACCGCGTGCACGGGGGCATCCAGCATCAACGCAGCAGGCGGCAGGCGTTGCGCCAGGTGCTGAGCGATCTGGAA
This sequence comes from Pseudomonadota bacterium, assembly GCA_052035235.1. Lineage (GTDB taxonomy): Bacteria > Pseudomonadota > Gammaproteobacteria > Nevskiales > Nevskiaceae > Solimonas_A. The sequence goes on from JBPOHT010000019.1 coordinate 128,779, forward strand.
TGCACCACCGTGGACCTTGAAGCGCTGGGCGCCCTCCCCCCTGACCTCCACCTGCGTCTCGAGGGAGCCGGCGGCCGAAACGGCGCTCAGCACGCTGAGCAGGGAGATCTCGTGCGGCTCGACGCAATAGAGGGCGCGCATGACGGCCTGCATCAGCTTGCGGCCGCCGCGGGTGTGCAGCGTGCGCTGCATCCACTGCTCCATGCTCATGCGGTCCCAGGCCGCGGCATCGGCTGCCTGCCAGGGGGCGGCGGGATCGACGCTGCGCGCGGCCCGATTGAGCCTGTGCATGCCCCAGGCGGTGTCGAGCAGGCCGAGCAGCGACATCGGGGGCACGGTGCCCTTGTAGCCGCGAAGCCGTCCGGCGATCTCCATCAGGCGCCGGCCGTCGGCGTACTGCTCGTACACGTGGAGGCCGAATTCCTCGCAGAGCGCCAGGGCGCGGGTCTGCCCGGAGCCGAGCCATTGGCCGCCCAGGTCGACCGCCTGGCCGCAGAGGCTGCCCCCCAGGGTACGGCCGCCGACCCGGTCGCGCGCTTCGAGCACGCGCACGGTGAGGCCGCGCTCGGCCAGTTGCTGCGCCGCGCGCAATCCGGCGACGCCGGCACCGATGACGCAGACGTCCACGCGCTCCGGGGCGGTCATGCTACGGTCCCGCCCTGCGGAAGGGTGCCGCCTGTCAGCTGGAGAGTCATCCTGGGTGTCCTCATGATTAACTATACGCGTAAATAATAATACACATGGCCCGATCCGAAGCCAAATCCAGGGGCCGCCCGCGGCAGGCGGCCGTCGATGAAAGCGACATGCGGGAGCGCATCGTGGCGGCGGCGCGCGAGCTGTTCCTGCGCGATGGCGTGGAGGCGGTTTCCATGCGCAATCTCGCCGCCGAGGTGGGCTGCTCGCCGATGTGGCTGTACCGCTATTTCGGCAGCAAGCAGGAGATCCTGACGCAGGTCTGGGATGTGTTCTTCGACGAGCTGTTCGCGCGGCTGAAGAAGATCAAGGCGAAGTCGCCGCGGGCACGGCTGGAGCAGCTGGCCTGCGGCTACTTCGACTACTGGATGGAGTACCCGGATCGCTTCATGATCGTATTCCTGCAGAAGGACCTGACGCCCGGGGGCACGCGCGCCTACGTGGAGACGTCAGGGATCGTGCAGCGCTTTGACCTGCTGCGGCGGGCGATCGAGGAGGCGCAGTCAAAAGGCGAGCTCGCGGGCGAGGATGCCACCGACATCGCCCAGGGCCTGATGTGCGTGGTGCAGGGGCTGGCGCTGAACCTGATCACGATCCCGGAGTATCCCTGGAATGACCGGGTGAAACTCAGCCGGCTGGTGATCCGCAGCTACCTGTCGGGCCTGTCAGCGCAGGGCTAGCATCATTGTGCAGGTGATGCGCGCCGGGCCATCAGTGCCATGGTGGCCATCTCCCGGGTCTGCTCCACCACCATCTGCGCGGCCAGCAGGCGCACCGCGGGCGTGCGGGCGTTGTCGACGGCGAACTGCGCCATGGGCAGTCCGCCCTGGTGGTGCTTCACCATGAGTTGCAGGAACAGCCGGTCACGCTCGTCGCCCTGCAGCGTGCGCAGCCGCTGCAGCTCTTCGGCAGTAGCCAGGCCGGGCATGCCGCCGGGTGAGTTGCGGCAGGCGATCAGATAGCGGTTCAGGGCTTCGCTGGGAGGCTGCTGTCCCAGCAGCATCCAGTCCATGCTGTCGCTGGCCGGCAGCAGGGGCTTGTCCCACAGCAGCAGCCAACCCTTCATCTGGCCGATCTCGATGAGCTGGGCGGCCTGCATGGCGCTGGCCATGCCGGCCAGCTTGCTGCTGTGGTCCGCCAGCAGGATCTCGGTCATGACGATGGCCTGGTCGTGATGGCTGCGCATGAACTGCGCGAAGCCGACGTCCACGGCACTGGGGCCTTGGGGTTGCGGCGGCGAGGCGCGCAGGCCATAGGCGTAGCCGGCGGCGGCGAGCAGCGCCGCGCCGCCGGCCAGCAGCAGGACCCGGCTGAATCGGCGCAGGCTCACCGGATGGGATAGACGCCGTTCTGGAAGCCGAGCACCAGGAAGCCGTTGTCCATGCAGGTGACCCAGAGCTTGTCGCCGACGAAGCGCGGCGGGGAACTGCACCAGTCGGCGCTGAGGTTGCCGGAGACGGGGCCGGTGCTGAGATCGTCGAGCAGGCCCGGCAGGGAGGCGACGAAGGCGACGACGGAGGCGAGGTCGCGCAGGCCGGCTTCCGGCAGGGTGGAGCCGGAGCTGTTGAGGTCGGAGATGGTGGGCAGCAGGCCGCCGATCCAGGCGTGCAGCGAGTGCTGCAGGGCCAGGCCCTTGCCGGTCTGGGCGGGCGGGTTGTAGTAGGCGATCTCGCGCACGCGCTCCGGATCGCGCACGTCGAATACGCGGATGCCGGACTGGAAGTAGCCGCAGGCCAGCGCGGTGGGATTCTCGTGGCGGTCCACGGTGCAGTAGTGCGACTCGTAGCCGAAGGCGCCGTTGCCGGTGACGTCCGCGATGCGGGTCCTGGCGTGCTCGATGTGCTGGATCTCCAGCTGGATCTGCTTGACCACCTTGGGCTCGGTGGGATCGGAGATGTCGACGAAATGGATGCCCTCGGAATTGAATTCGTCGGGCACGATCAGGTGCGGCTTGCCCTTCCAGGTGACTGGGATGGCGTGCTGGCCGCAGCTGAGCGGGTTCCAGGTGACGGAGCCGAGCTGGCGCAGCTGCGGCGCCGGTTTGCGGCCCTGCACGTCGCTGACATCGAGGATGGTGACGCCGCCCGGCAGGCAGGTGGCGAGGTACAGGGTATTGCCGTCAGCGCTGAACTCCGCGCCGTGGTTGGCCGGGAAACCCTTGAGGCCGGTGTAGACGATCTTCGGCGTGGCCGGGTCGCTGGTGTCGATGGCGGTGATGGAGCCGGCGAGCAGACCAGTGGCCCAGTAGGTCATGCCGTCCGGTGCCCAGTTGCCCTCATGACCGAGCACGTTGGTGGGAAACTCCAGGCCGGTGCCCGCGATGCCGTTGAGGTGGACGGGCTTGGTGCAGTCGGAGATGTCGTAGACGTCGAAGAAGGCGCCGCCGGCGAGTGGGCCCACGGCGACGCCGCCCAGCAGCTTGCGCGGCTCGTTGACCTTGAGCGATTCCCAGGTGCCGATGGCCATGGACGGCCCGGTGAGGTTCGCGGACAGGACCGGCTGCTCGGGGTTGCTGGCGTCCACCACGTGCACGCCGGGGTTGCGCCCCAGCAGCTGCAGCGGGTCCAGGATGACGCCGCTGGTCGACATGTAGGCACACTTGTCGTATGAGGGGCTGACCACGCTGGCGCCCGCGCCCTGGTACTGGCCGATGACCTCGAGGTTGCACTTGTAGCCGAGCAGGTTGCGGCCGCTCTGTCGGTCGGCCAGCGGCACCTGGCCCTGCAGGCCGGTCTCGGGCTGGGAGCCGGGGCCACAGGCCGCGAGTGCGGTGCCGTTCTCCGGCACCACCACATCGGGCGCCTCGCTGCTGCCGCAGCCGGCGACCACGGTGAGGACCATGGCGGCCAGCGCCACCCTCAGACCCTGCTGCGCCATGTCTACTCTCCTCTGGTTCTTGTGTGACGCGATTTCCAGGGAATATATCGCCATGCGGGGCCGATCGCAGTAGCGACTTTCTGACGGCGCGTGTCAGGGATGACGGGCGGGGCTGGCCCGGCCGATGCGCGGTGGCTAGCCCGCCGGCGTATTCCGGATGAAGCTGGCGATGGTCTCTGCCGCGAACTCGGGATACTGGTGCTGGGGGCCGTGGCCGCTGTCGGGGAAGGTCACCACGAACAAGGTCGGCCACAGATCGTTCAGGGCGTACCAGTTCTCCACGGGGAAGATGATGTCATGGTCGCCCGACAGCGCGAGCACGGGGATGTCCGTGTTGCGGTAGAACGCTCCGTAGGCACCGTCGGGGTCGGGAAAGGGGCTGGAGGGGTCCGCGGATGCGGCGACGGAGGCCATGAAGACGTCCGAGGGTGTCTTTGCATCGAACACGTCCTTGCGCGCGGCGATGCGCGCCAGGGACGCATCCGCAAGGCGGCGACTACGGGGAGAGGCGGGCTCGAAGAACAGGATGTATTCATCTTCAACGGAGTAGTCCGGCTTGCCGGCGGTGTGGAAGAAGATTTCCTCGTAGGGCTTGACCATCTTTCCCGGAGGCATGGTGGCAATGGCGACGACATGGCTCACCTTCTCCGGGTACAGGGCGGCGAACACCAGCGCCGCGAAGCCACCCAGCGACCAGCCACCGATGATGACCTTCTGCAGGCCCAGGCCATCGACGAGGTCGTTAACGTCGCGGGCCATGTCCGTCTTGCCGTAGCTGGGACTGCCGGTGGAAAGGCCCAGGCCCGAGTAGTCGAAGATGGTGATCGTGAAGTTGGCGGCCAGCTGATCCAGGAAAAGCGGATCCCAGACGTCCATGGTGCCGCGCAGGCGCACGCAAAGGACCAGCTCCGGCCCCTGGCCAAAGCGGCGGTAGGCGATGCGACGGCCGGCCGCCTCGATGAAGCGGTTCGGGGCGGTGAGTGCGGTGTACGGGGCGGTAGCGTTCATGGGGCTCGAATTCCTGGTCTGCACATGGTCCGCCGGCATGGCGAAGGCCTGGAAGGAATTCTGGGAACTCGGCGGCGCCTTGCCCATTCGTCTTCGGGTTTGTTTGCGTCATACATAGATATGACGAGCCCCGGAAACACAAGGGTCTTCAGTACTGCCGGGACGCAGCGACCGATGCGGAAGGGCTATGGCGGTGCCGCTCGAGGGTCAGGCCGACCTTCTGACGTCCGGGATCAGGGCGTAAGGGGCGTGGCGATTTTCTGCCGCGCCCTGGCCTGGAACTTCACGTACAGGTAGCGACCGATGCGCATCCATAGCGGCATGTTGAGCGTGTAGCAGAGCTCCTGCCGGCGGCTGGCGATGCGCCATCCCTGCTCGCTGCGGACGTAGCGGTCGTGGTACCAGATGCCGAACACCACGGTCCGCGTGCCGATGCCCAGCAGGTTCCGGATCACCATCGGGTTGTAGCAGGCCACCTGCCCGGTCGCCTGGTCGCCGGAGATCTCGAAGTGGAAGTTGCCCATCAGGTGCATGTGACTGCGGAAGAACGATAGTGACTTCGCCAGCCAGGGCTTGATCTCGGGATACGGGGCATCGATCCCGCCGGTGGCGCTGTAGTCGATGCGGGCGTCGGGCAGGAAGACCTGGTCCAGCCGATGCCACTGGCGAGCATCGATGGCATTGGCGTATTCAACTGCCAGGTCCTGGAGTGCAACGCGATCCCGCACTTGTGCATCGACGTCCGTCATTGCCGCTCCCAGGTCCATGTGCCTATCGTAACGGCAGGGTATGGGCCGCTCCCGACGCCGGCGTCGTCTGCCTGGACGACTGCCGCCCTGCCCTTGCCCGGATATTTCCGGGGCGATCATTGCGTGCAGCGAAACAATGAAGTGCCAAGCCCGGTGATTCTCGCCGGAGCCTGTCTGGGCGAACCTGCATGGGCGGATCGGGAACGGTCCCGTCCACCCCAACAGGAAACCACCATGAAGCTCTATCACCACCCCCTCTCCGGTCACGCACACCGCGCCCGCCTGTTCGTCTCGCTGCTGGGCCTGCCCCATGAACTGGTCGAGGTTGACCTGAAGGCGGGCGCCCACAAGCAGCCGGCCTTCCTCGCGCTCAACGGCTTCGGCCAGGTGCCGGTGCTCGACGACGATGGCACCCTGGTTTCGGACTCCAACGCGATCCTGGTGTACCTGGCGAAGAAGAACGCCCGCACGGACTGGCTGCCGGAAGATGCGGCCGGGGCGGCGGCGGTGCAGCGCTGGCTCTCGGTGGCGGCGGGCGAGATCGCCTACGGGCCGGCCGCGGCGCGCCTGGTGACCGTGTTCGGGGCGAAGTTCAACCCCGAGGAAGTGATCAGCCGCGCTCATACGATCCTGGGCAAGCTGGAAGCACATCTGGCGAGCCGTGACTGGGTGGCGTCCGACCGGCCGACGATTGCCGACGTGGCGCTGTACAGCTACCTGGCGCGCGCACCGGAAGGCAACGTGGACCTGTCGGGCTACCCGCGCGTGAACGCCTTCCTCGGTCGTATCGAAGCCCTGCCCGGCTTCGTCCCCTTCGTGAAGACAGCGGCCGGCCTCGCGGCGGCGTAACGGCCAGGCCGGGTGCGCTCCAGGGCGCACCCGGCCGGCACGATGAACCGGGAGAATGGACATGGTCGAGATACCACCCCAGGAAAAGCCGTCGGCCTGGCATGCCGGCGAGAAGGCGATCCAGGAATCGCTGGGCGTTGCCGAGCGGATGGAGTCGGTCGGCAAGCGGGTGATCCGCGACTACATGCCGGACCAGCACCGCGAGTTCTACGCTCAGGTGCCGTTCATCGTGCTGGGGAGCGTGGACGGCCAGGGCGATGCCTGGGCCACGCTGCTGGAAGGCCCGCCCGGCTTCATCTCCTCGCCCACGCCGGCCACGCTGGCGATACAGGCGCGCCGGAATTCGCAGGACCCGGCCAGCCGGGGCATGGACGCGGGAGACGCCATCGGCCTGCTCGGCATCGAGCTGCATACGCGCCGCCGAAATCGCGTGAACGGCATCCTCGGCCCCTCGACAGACGGCCGGCTGCAGTTCACGGTGGAGCAGAGCTTCGGCAACTGCCCGCAGTACATCCAGCTGCGGGATCATGCCTTCGTACGCGACCCGACCGGGGAGTTCCCGGTTGAGGTCCACGCCGGCAGCGTCATCGACCCGGTGGCGCGCGCGATGATCGAGGCCGCCGATACCTTCTTCGTGGCGTCCTATGCCGACCGCGAAGGCCGCCGCCAGGTGGATGTCTCGCACCGCGGCGGCAAGGCGGGCTTCGTGCGGGTGGCGGAGGACGGCACGCTCACCATTCCCGACTTCGCCGGCAACCTGTTCTTCAATACGCTCGGCAACATGCTGCTCAACGGCCGGGCCGGGCTGGTGTTCATGGACTTTGCGAGCGGCGACCTGCTGCAGATGACCGGCCATGCCGAGGTCATCCTGGACTCGCCGGAGATCGCGGCCTTCCAGGGGGCGGAGCGGCTCTGGAGCTTCCGGCCGACGCAGGTGCTGCGCCGGCCCGGAGCGCTGGCCCTGCGCTGGAGCTTCCGGCAGGACGGCTGGTCACCCAACTCCCTGATGACCGGAGACTGGGAGCAGGCGGCGGGCCGTGTGCAGGCGGCGGCGCTGGCCACGCGCTGGCGCCCCTTCGAGGTCACCGGGATCGTGGATGAAAGCCGCTCGATACGCTCCTTCCACCTGCAGCCCAAGGATGGCGCCGGGCTGCTGCCCCACGAGGCCGGCCAGCACCTGCCGATCCGCCTGGCGATCCCGGGCGCGGAAAAGCCGCTCATCCGGACCTACACGATTTCAGCGGCCCCCTCCGACGGCGCCTATCGCATCAGCGTCAAGCGCGACGGACGGGTGTCGCAGCACCTGCACGACCGCCTGCGCGTGGGCGACATCATCGAGGCCCGGGCGCCGGCAGGCGCCTTCACCATCGACGCCCACCAGAAGAGGCCGGCGGTGCTGCTGGCGGCCGGTGTCGGCATCACCCCCATGCTCGCCATGCTGCGCCATCTGGTCTACGAAGGCCTGCGCACCCGCGGCATCCGGCCGGCCGTGCTGTTCCACGCCGTGCGTACCCGGGCAGAACGTCCTTTCGAGCGCGAGCTGGCGGAGCTGGTCCGCGCGGCCGGCGGGGCGATCCGCTGCGTTCGCGTGCTCAGCGACGTCGAGGGTGCCCGTGAAGGGGCCGACTATGATGCGGCGGGCCGGATCGACATGGCGCTGCTGGGCCGCTTCCTCCCCTTCGGCGGCTACGACTTCTACGTCTGCGGGCCCGCATCCTTCACGCAGGACCTCTACGATGGCCTGCGCGACTACGGCACGCCGGATGAGCGCATTCATGCCGAGGCCTTCGGCCCGTCGTCCCTGAAGCGGACACAGGAAACCACCGCCACGGCGCCGCCGCTGCCGCCGCCGGCCACCACGCCGGTATCGGTGGTCTTCACCGAATCCGCCAAGGAAGCACGCTGGACGCCGGAATCCGGGAGCCTGCTCGAGCTGGCCGAGCGGCGGGGCCTCTCACCCGAGTTCAGCTGCCGCACCGGCAGTTGCGGCTCCTGCCGCACGCGCCTGCTGTCCGGCTCCGTCACCTACCTGAAGCCGACTACCGCGGCCATCGGCGAGGGCGAGGTCCTGCTCTGTTGCGCGGTCCCCGCAACGCCGGAACCCGGACAGGAAAACCGCATCCAGCTTGCGCTGTGAAGCGGAAGTGTCTTGCCCGAATAGCCCAACGCCTCGAGGACAGCCCAATGAAAATTCCCGATCTCGATGAGCGGACGCGGATGTCCATCGAACTGGCGATGACGGACGACTCACAGGACACAGCATTCCATCGGCAGCAGGAGAGCCGGGCCCGGGCGCTGGGAATGTCCGGCGCGGAAATCGACGCGGCGCGACGGGGCTGGAGCTTCGACGCGCAGACCTGCATCGCCATGACCCTGGCCACGGTCGCGGCCAAGGACCCGCAGCGGCATCGCGAACAGGTCGGGCGAGCGCTGCGGGCGGGGCCCAGCGCGCAGGCCTGCCGCGACATCGAGGCAATGGCGGACCGCTTCCGTCACTGAACCCAGGAGAGGATCAACCATGTCGTCCACCGCAACGCTGGTCGCATCGCACCTGGGCCCGGCTCGCCTGCAGTCCCTGTGGACTCGCCTGCGGGCATGGCACGGCCCGACGCCGTCCAGCGGTTATGATGAACCGCCGCCAGCGGATGCCCATGGGGCCATCCTGGAGCGCGATCCTGCGATCCAGCCGGAAACGCTGGCGCGCCTGTTCTGGTAGCAGTCACCCGGGAGAAGTGGATGGATCGCTGGCAAGCGATGCGCATTTTCGTGAAGGTCGCGGAGACGGAGAGCTTCGCCGAGGCGGCGCGCCACCTGCACATGAGTGCCCCGGCCATCACCCGTGCGGTCGCGGCACTGGAGGAGCTGATCGGCGCCAGGCTGTTCGTGCGCACCACGCGCTCGGTCAAGCTCACCGACGCCGGCTCGCGCTACTTCGAGGATTGCCGCAGGATCCTCTCGGACATCGCCGAGGCGGAGGCCTCTGCCGCGGGCTCCTACGCCAAGCCCAGCGGCACACTCGCGGTGACCGCGCCCATGCTGTTCGGCCAGATCCATGTACTGCCCGTGGTGATGGAGTACATCGATGCACATCCCGGGGTGACCGCCCGGACCTTCTTCGTCGACCGCCCCGTCAACATGATCGAGGAAGGGATCGATGTGGCGGTGCGCATCGGGCACCTGGCGGACTCGGGCTTCACGGCCGTACAGGTGGGTTCGGTGCGGCGCGTGATCTGCGGCGCTCCGGAATACTTTTCGCAGCACGGCATCCCACGGACACCTGCCGACCTGCGGGATCATCGCATCGCCGCATCGACCAGTGCCTGGTCCTCGCCGGAGTGGCGCTTCGCGCAGGATCAGCGCGTGACCGTTCACCCCGCCCTGCAAAGCAATTCCAACGAGGCCGCGATCACGGCTGCCACGGCAGGCTGGGGACTGACCCGGGTGCTCCACTACCAGATCGGCCCGGCCTTGCTGGAAGGCCGGCTGCAGATCGTGCTCGGCGACTACGAGGAGCCGGCGCTACCGGTCCACGTGCTTTACCCGGAGGGGCGCCACGCTTCAGCCAAGGTCCGGGCCTTCGTGGAGCTGGCCGTCTCGCGGCTGCGCGCGAACCGGCTCCTGAACTAGGGCCTGTTGAGGCCCTACCCGGAAAACTCAGCCGGAGCCGAGCTGCCGCGAAACCTGGGCGGCGCTTTCGCGCAGTTCACGGCCGATGCGGGCCAGGGCCTGGCCGCGGAGCTGTTCGCTGATACCGACCACGACCAGACAGTTGTTGAGCACCTGGTTGATGCCGAAGACCGGGGCGGCGACCACGGTGACGCCGGTCATGTAGTTGCCCTGGTCCAGGGCATAGCCATTGCTGCGGGTCTCGGCGACCTGGCGCTCCCATTCGGCCAACGACGGGGCATTGTCCCAGCGCAGACTCTTGAAGCGACGGTGCAGCTCCTCACGATCATGGTCGCCGAAGGCGGCGATGCAGCGGCCGGAGGCGCTGATGGTGGCGGGAAAGCGGCTGCCGATCTGCGTGTGCAGCTGGATCATGTTCTCGGAGCGCGCCATGGCGACGACGATCATGTGATCAACGCCGACCACATGCACGCCCATGGCGGTGACGCCGTGCTCGCGGGCGATGCGGTCCAGGGCCGGCTGGGCCACGTCGGTGAAGCGGTTCTGGCCCAGCCACTGCCGCGCCAGGGTCAGCACGCCGGCGTTGAGGGAGTACAGCTTGGTCACGGGGTCTACGGCGACGAGCTCTTCCGCCACCAGGGTGCGCAGGATGTGCAGGCAGGTGCTGGGGATGATGCTCAAGGCGCGGGCGATGGCCTGCACACCTTGCGGCTCGTCGGAGCGGCCCAGCAGACGCAGGATGGCCGCCGCCCGCGAGACCGCGGGCACCATGCTCTGTTCGAGGGCCGCGTCGAGCGCGACGGCGTGGGGGTTCTTGGCCCCCTGGGTCTTGATCCTGGCCGCCATGAGGCCTTGGCTTCTTGCCGATGGGTTGATCCCGGCAATGATACGGGCAAATGCCGCGCCGCACAGGTGCCGGCGCAGGCCGTTTGGGCCCCGCCCGCGGGCCGGTTTTCCCCTTGCGCAGGCAGAACTTACGGACACTGCGCGCCCAGACAGGAGTCGCTGCTTGTTAGTGTACATCGCTGTTGACTACTAACTTCGCTGCACGGTAAGGTGGCCGGAAGATTCGGGGGCGGACTTTTGATCCTGTCGGAAGCCCGCCGCACCGCTCCCAAGAACCCGGCCGCGAGCGATTCCATGACCCACAACCTGCTGCAGTTCGACGGCCGCATTGTCGTGGTGTCCGGCGCCGCGGGCGGGGGTATCGGCACCACCCTGACCCGTATGCTGGCCGAGGCCGGCGCCACGGTGATCGGGGTCAGCCGCTCGGCGGACAACATCGAGAAGCACCTGGGCCCGCTGGTGGCGCGGGGTCTCAAAGTGGTGCCGGTGCAGGCGGACGCCTCCACCGACGAGGGCATTGCGGCGACGATGGAGAAGGTACGGGCCACGCCCGGCACGCTTTACGGCCTGGTGAACGTGGCCGGCAGCGCCCCGCCCGCCACCTGGATGCGTGCCACCCGCGTGAGCCGCGCCGACTGGCGCGCGCTGTTCACGCAGAACCTGGAGACCATGTTCTTCATGACCCAGGCGGTGGCGGCGGAGCTGCGAGAGAAGAAGCTGCCGGGCTCGATCGTGTCGATCTCGTCGATCAGCGGCCTGAACACGGCGCCCTACCACATCGGCTACGGCACGGCGAAGGCCGCACTGGCGGCGGCCACCCGCACGCTGGCGGTGGAGCTGGCGCTGGACAACATCCGCGTCAACGCCGTGGCCCCGGGCCCGACTGAGACGCCGGCCTCCGGCGCTTTCATCGACAAGGACGAAGAGCGCGACCGCCGCGCCATCGCCATGGGGCGGCGCGGCCGTCCCGAGGAGCAGGCGGGGGCGATCCTGTTCCTGCTGTCGGAACTGTCGGGCTACGTCACCGGGCAGACGCTGCTGGTGGACGGCGGCCTGAACCTGAAGTGGACCCACCTGGGTTCGGACAACACCTCGCTATTCCTGAAGAACGAGGAATTCCGCGCGGCGATGAAGCGCTGAACCCGCGTCCACACAAGACGACACCCGCTGCACACAAGAATTCGAGAGGAGAGAGCTGCAATGGCATTCGAAACCCGGGACCTGACGCCCCGCATCGCCACCGAGATCCGCGCCAGCAAGGCCGAGCTGCTGAGCGGCGAGTACGCCAAGAAGATCCGCGAACTGCTGGAACAGCGCGGCGTGCTGGTCTTCCCGAAGATCGACTTCAACGACGAGGAGCAGGTGGCCTTCACCAACACGCTCGGCACCTTCGCGCCGGAGCATGACGGCGAGATCATCTACAAGGTGACGCTCGACACCAAGGTGAACGCCAAGGCCGACTACCTGAAGGGCTCCTGGTACTGGCACATCGACGGGACCATGAACAAGGTGCCGGTGCTGGCCTCGATCCTCTGCGCCAAGGTGCTGACGGAGGTCGGCGGCGAGACCGAGTTCTGCAACACCTACGCCGCCTATGACGACCTGCCGGATGCCGACAAGGCGGAGTTCGAGAAGCTGAGCGTGATGCACTCGGCCTGGAACACGCTGTTCTACTACGACCCGGAGCCGGATCCGCGCCTGCTGCGCGGCATGATGCAGATCGGCGACCAGGAGCTGCCGCTGGTGTGGAAGCACCGCTCGGGCCGCAAGTCGCTGGTGATCGGCGCCACGGCGCGCCATGTCGTGGACATGGAATACAAGAAGAGCATCGAGTTGCTGGTGCGCTTGCGCGACTGGGCGACGCAGCCGCAGTTCTTCTACCGCCACAAGTGGTCCGTGGGCGACATGGTGATGTGGGACAACACCGGCACCATGCACCGCGCGACGCCGTATGACCCGAATGCCGGCCGGCGCCTGCATCGCACGAAGCTGCAGGGTGAAGAGGCGTTTGCCTGAGGCCTTGGATGAAGACGCACGGGCCGAAGAGCCCATGGCCCAAGACTCATAAAGGCTCATAAGAGGCACGCAAAGAGAGGCGGGGTCGCGTTGCAGGAGTTACAGCGCCCTCTCCCCTACCCCTCTCCCGCAAGCGGGAGAGGGGACTCCTTGCACCGGAGGAGGACGAACGATGGGCGTAGCAGCAGGCAAGTCGGGTGAGTGGCGTAGTTTCTGGTTCCTGCCGTTCACGGCGTCGCTGGGGTATGCGACCTCGGTGATCCATGTGTATTCGATGGGCCCCTTCATCGCGCCCCTGCAGGAGGAATTTGGCTGGACGCGTGCCCAGGTCATGCTGGGCCTCTCGGTGGCCAGCTTCATCAGCGCGATCTTCTGCATGCCGGTGGGCATCCTGGTGGATCGCGTCGGCCCGCGCCGCGTGGGCCTGGTGGGCGTGCTGCTGATGACGGGCTCCTTCGCACTGCTCAGCACCGCGACGGGCTCCATCGCCAACTGGATCTTCCTGTGGGTGGTGATCGCGCTGGGTACGCTGTGGGTGCAGGCGACGGTCTGGACCAGTGCCATCAACAGCCGCTTCGAGCAGTCGCGCGGCCTGGCGTTGGCCATCACGCTGTCCGGCGCGTCGCTGAGCGCAGCGCTGTTCCCTGCCCTGGCCGCCTGGCTGATCGGCCAGGAAGACGGCTGGCGCGGGGCCTTCGTGTCGATGGCGGGCCTTTGGGCACTGCTGGTCTTCCCGATGCTGTTCCTGTTCTTCCGCGGGGCGCGTGACCAGGGCCGCAAGCCTGATGCAGCGCCGCCACCGGCGCGGGTGCTGACGGGCCTGAGCATCGCCGAGGGCCTGCGCTCGCCGACGCTGTACAAGCTGCTGATGGCGTCCTCGCTGTTCTCGTTCACCACCATCGGCGCGGTGGTGCATTTCGTGCCGATCCTGACGGACAGCGGCGCGGACCGGCTGGCAGCGGCCGGCGTGGCCTCGCTGATCGGCATCTTCTCGATCGTAGGCCGGCTCGGCACGGGCTTCCTGCTGGACCGTTTCCAGGCGCAGTACGTCGGTGCGGTGGCCTTCCTGCTGCCGATCGTCGCCTGCCTGCTGCTGCTGTCCGACGGCAGCCAGCCGCTGAACCAGGCGGTGGCGGCGGCGGCCATCGGCCTGACCCTGGGCTCCGAGGTGGACGTGATCGCCTACCTGGCGGCCAAGCATTTCGGGCTCAAGAACTTCGGCGCCCTCTATGGGGCGCTGGTGATGGCGCTTTCACTCGGCACGGCCTTCGGCCCGCTGGCGGCCGGCGCCATCTTCGATCTCAACAACAGCTATGTGCCTTTCCTGCTGCTGGCCATGGGCCTGATGGCAACCAGCGCCATCGCGCTGGCCAGCCTCGGCCGCCCACCGGCGGCGGTGGCAGCACCGGCACCAGCGGCCTGAGGCGCTCGCGCCTCCCCGCTCCAATTGGAAACCACATCATGAAGTGCAGTCCCACGCAGACGCCCGACGACATCGACATCCCTTCCCTGCGGGAGAAGTACCGCGAGGAACGCGAGCGGCGTTACACCACCGAGGGCCAGAAGCAGTACTTCCGGCCCAAGGGCAACGCGCTGAAGCCCTACCTTGCCGACCCGCATCTGCCGGTCGCGCCGCGTGCGCCCGTGTCGGAGGAACTGGACGTGCTGGTGCTGGGCGGCGGCTTCACCGGCATCCTGGCGGCGGTGCAGCTGCGCAAGGCGGGCGTGAAGAGCTTCCGCGTGGTGGACCATGCCGGCGATTTCGGCGGCGTGTGGTACTGGAACCGCTACCCCGGCATCCAGTGCGATAACGAGTCCTACTGCTACCTGCCGCTGCTGGAGGAGACGGGCTTCATCCCGACCAAGCGCTTCTCCGACGGTGTGGAAATCCAGGGGCATTGCGTCCGTATCGCCAAGCACTTCGACCTGTACCAGGGCGCGCTGTTCCATACCCAGGTGCAGTCGCTGAACTGGGACGATTCGATCAAGCGCTGGCGCGTGGGCACGGACCGCGGGGATGAGCTGCGCGCCCGCTTCGTGATCATGGCCGGCGGGCCGCTGAACCGGCCCAAGCTGCCGGGCATTCCGGGGCTGGAGGACTTCAAGGGTCGCCTGTTCCACTCGGCACGCTGGGACTACGGCTACACCGGCGGCAGCTGGGAAAACCCGGTGTTGGACAAGCTGGCCGACAAGCGCGTGGCGGTGGTCGGCACCGGTGCCAGTGCGATCCAGATCGTGCCTTTCCTGGGCAAGTACGCCAAGCAGGTCTACGTGCTGCAGCGCACGCCGCCCAGCGTGGACTCGCGCCCCAACCCGCCCACCGATCCGGATTGGGCGCAGTCGCTGCAGCCGGGCTGGCAGAAGCAGCGCCAGGAGAATTTCCACCGCGGTGCCATGGAGGGCTTCCGCCCCGGCGACGTGGACCAGGTCTGCGATTTCTGGACCGAGATCAACCGCAATGTGGCGGCCAAGCTCGAGGCCCAGGGCTGGCCGGAGATCACGCCCGAGACCTTCATGGCGATGCGCGAGGTGGAAGACTTCCACGTGATGGAGCGCTTCCGCCGCCGCCTGGACGAGATCGTGCAGGACAAGGGCACGGCCGAGCGCCTCAAGCCCTGGTTCCGCTTCCACTGCAAGCGGCCGCTGTCCAGCGACAGCTACTACCCCACCTTCAACCTTCCCAACGTCGAGCTGATCGACGTGTCACGGACCAAGGGCGTGGAGCGCCTCACGGCGAATGGCTTCATCCACGAGGGCAAGGAATACCCGGTAGACCTGGTGATCTGCGCCAGCGGCTTCGAGGTGACCAGCGAACTCGACCAGCGCTGGGGCATCGACGAGATCAAGGGCCGTGACGGGCTTTCGCTCTACGAGCACTGGGCCGAGGGCTACAAGACCCTGCACGGCGTGGTGTCGCGCGGCTTCCCCAACCAGTTCTTCACCGGCTACATCCAGGGCGGCCTGTACGCGACCACGGTGGAGCAGTTCAACCGCCAGGGTCATCACATCGCCCACATCATCAGCGAGGCCCTGAAGCAGGACATCGCCGCGGTGGAGCCGACGCAGGAGGCACAGGACGCCTGGTGCCAGGTCATGGCGCCGTCCACGGCCTTCTCGCAGTACATGCAGAGCGAGTGCCCGCCGAGCTACCTGAACAACGAATCCGGCAAGTTCCGCTACTACCTGGGCGAGTTCTACCTGGCCGGGTTCACTGCATTCGAGCAGTTGCTGCAGGACTGGCGCGACCAGGGTGCCTTTGCCGGCATGGAACTGGACCGCGGCACGGCGCCCACCCGCAAGGCAGGCTGAAGGAGATACCCATGAGCACGTTCAGAGTCGAAGACCTGGCAGAACCGCTGACCTTCCCGGTGGAGGCCTACCTCTCCCGTGAATACGCGAAGGCCGAGGGCGACCGGCTCTGGGCCAAGGCCTGGCAGCACGCCGGCCGCGTGGAGGAAATCCCCAAGGTCGGCAGCTTCATCACCTACAACGTCGGTGTCGAGTCGATCATCGTCATCCGCACCGCCACCGACCGGATCAAGGCCTACCACAACGTCTGCTCGCACCGCGGGCGCCAACTGATCGATACCCCGCCCGAGGAGCACAGCGCCTGCGGCACGCGCAAGCAGTTCGTCTGCGGCTTCCATGCCTGGCGCTACGACCTGGACGGCCAATGCAGCTTCAAGCTCGACGAGAACGACTGGAAGGGCAAGCTCACCGAGGAACGCACCAAGCTGACCGAGGTCAAGGTGGACACCTGGGGCGGCTGGATCTTCATCAACATGGATCCGGACTGCATGCCGTTGCGCGAGTTCCTGGAACCGATGGCGGGCAAGCTCGATCCGTTCTCGTTCGACAAGATGCGCTACAAGTGGCGCCAGTGGGTGATCTTCGACTGCAACTGGAAGACCGCCATCGAAGCGTTCATGGAGCCCTACCACGTGGAGGGCACGCACACGCAGCTGCTCAAGTACGGACAGTACTACGCCTACAGCAAGGCACATGGGCGGCATGGGGTCAGCGGCTTCGACGAGCGCGACTCCAAGATGAAGATGAAGGAAAGCAGCACCATCACCCGCGCCGGCCTGGGTGCGGACGCGCGTGTCTCCACCTACGAGCTGCAGAACGAGATTTACACCACGGTCAACAGCGCCAGCACCACCGAGACGCTGGTGAACGCGGCCCGGCGCCTGGTGGACGAGCTGCCGGAAGGCACGCCGCCGGCCGAGGTCATCAAGCACTGGCTGGCCCGCGCCCGCGCCGACGACGCGGCGCGCGGCGTGGAGTGGCCGACGATCACACCGGACCAGATGTCCGAGGCGGGCCTGGCCTGGAGCGTTTTCCCGAACATGTCGATCCTGCAGGGCATCACCTTTGCGCTGTGCTACCGCGCCCGGCCCTGGGGTGACGACCCGAACAAATGCGTGTTCGAGTCCTACGCCATCGAGCGCTTCCCGGAAGGCCAGGAGCCGAAGACCGAATGGGTTTATGCCGAGCCCACCGGGGAGAAGTGGGGCAAGGTGCTGGCGCAGGACTTCTCGAACATGGCGGCGGTACAGCGCGGCATGAAGTCCCGCGCCTTCCGCGGCACGCTGCCGAACCCGCACCAGGAACGGAAGGTCACCAACTTCCACCGCAATCTCGTCGAATACATGGGTGCCGGCCACCTGGAACTGCTGAAGTAGCTCCGGCCTGCCCCAACCACCAACACATCAAGACACAGCAAGAGAAACGAACATGGGCGTCAAAGTCTACGAGCGCATCCTCGACCTCCTCGAGGCCGAGGGCATCAACACCGTCTTCGGCATTCCCGATCCCAACTTCGTCCATCTGTTCGTGGCCGCCGAGAAGCGCGGCTGGAACGTGGTCACCCCGCACCACGAACTCTCGGCGGGCTTCATGGCGGAAGGCTATGCACGCATGACCGGCAAGCCGGCGCTGTGCATCGCCACGCTGGGCCCCGGCGTGGCCCTGGCTTCCGGTTCGATGATGACCTCGCTGGTGGAGAACACGCCGGTCATCTACCTCGGCGGCCAGCGTGCCCGCATCACGGAGCAGCGCGTGCGCCGCGGTCGCATCCAGTTCATCCAGCAGGAGGCACTGTTCGAGAACTCGGTGAAGTGGAGCGCCAGCATCGAGTACGCCGACCAAACCGACGAGATCATCCGTCACGCCCTGCGCGTCTGCCAGTCCGGCACGCCGGGCCCGGTCTACATCGAGTATCCGTCGCACATCATCCAGCAGGAGCTGGACCTGCCGCCGGTGCTGCCGCCCTCGTCCTACCGCCTGGTGGAGCCGGGCGCGGACGGCAACATGGTGGCCAAGGCCGCCGAGCTGATCAAGAACGCCGAGTGCCCGGTGCTGCTGGTGGGCCACGCGGTGCAGTGCACCCGTGCCGGACAGAAGGTGCGGGAACTGGCCGAGCTGATGGGCTGCCCGATCCTGCAGACCTCCGGCGGCAACGCCTTCATCGAAGGGGTCGAGGATCGCACCTTCCCCTACCTGTTCTCCGAGGTGGGTGACGACATCGTCGCCAAGTCCGACGTGGTGGTGGCCATCGGCACCGAGATCGGCGAGCCGGTGCACTACGGCCGTGGCTACCTATGGGCGAACGGCAAGACCGACCGCAAGTGGATCTACGTGGAGCTGGACCCGGAGGCGATCGGCCAGAACCGCCCGATCGACGTGCCGCTGGTGGGCGACCTGCGCACCGTGGTGCCGCAGCTTTCCGCCGCGCTGAAGGCGACTCCGCGCAAGGATCACCCGGACCTGCAGCGCTGGATCAAGGAAGACCAGGAGCGCCTGAAGGCCCTGGCCCAGCAGGACTTCAAGACCCCCAGCGGCCGTGTCCACACCGGCCAGTGGGTGGTGGAAGCCACCAAGGCGATGCCGAAGAACGCGATCCACGCGCGCGACGGCGGCTGCACCGTGGTGTTCACCTGGACCTACCTGCAGGCCAAGCCGCACGACGTGGTCTGGAACCAGAACTTCGGCTGCCTGGGCACGGGCCTGGGCTACGCCATCGGCGCCTCGATTGCGGATGGCGGCAAGCGCCCGGTGCTGCTGACCACCAGTGACTCCTCGTTCCTGTACCACATCGGCGACCTGGAAGTGGTGCAGCGCTTCAAGCTGCCGATGGTCATCGTGGTGGCCGTGGACAACGCCTGGGGCCTGGAAGTGGGCGTGTACAAGCGAACCTTCGGCCACGGCAACACCACCGAGCCGGGCGTGCACTGGAGCAAGGATGTGCGCTTCGACCAGATCGCCAAGGGCCTGGGCTGCGAGGGCGTGTATGTCGACAAGGGCGAGGACCTGGGCGCGGCGGTGGCCGCGGCCTTCGCCAGCGGCAAGCCGACCGTCATCCATGTGCCCATCGACCCGGTCATCAACCACGGCGGAAACCAGAATCTGGATACGCCGAACTACGCCCGGTTCCGTACCTGGTATGCGGAAGGCCAGCAGTAAGCAGTGTTGTAGTCATCTCGCCAACTTGCGGGAGAGGGTTTCCGTAGCCATTGCCTGTTTTACAGACACCCTCTCCCCTCCCCCTCTCCCGCACGCGGGAGAGGGACGCAAACAGAGAAGAGCCCATGCGCGAATATCTGAAGTTCTACATCGACGGCCAGTGGGTCAATCCGTTGGAGCCGAAGACCTCGGACGTCATCAACCCGGCGACCGAGCAGGTGTCAGGCCGCATCTCCATGGGCTCGGCGGCGGACGCGGACCTGGCGGTTAAGGCGGCCCGCAGGGCGTTTGGTGGCTGGTCACGCAGCAGCCGCCAGGAACGCCTGGAGCTGATGCAGGCGATCCAGGCCGAGTACGACAAGCGCCAGGCGGAGATCGGCGCGGCCATCACCGAGGAGATGGGTGCTCCGGCGGCGCTGGGCGGCGGCTTCCACGTGCAGCTCGGCGCGGGGCACCTGGCCACGGCCATCGAGATCCTCAAGGACTTCAAGTTCGAGGAGCTGCGCGGCAATACCCTGCTGACCAAGGACCCGATCGGCGTCTGCGCGCTGATCACGCCCTGGAACTGGCCGATGAACCAGATCGCGGTGAAAGTCTTCCCGGCGCTGGCCGCCGGCTGCACCATGATCCTGAAGCCGCCGCAGCTGGCACCCTACTCCGCCCAGATCTTCGCCGAGGTACTGCATGCGGCCGGCGTGCCCAAGGGCGTGTTCAACATGATCCAGGGTGCAGGCTCGGTGGTGGGCACGGCGCTGTCCGGGCATCCGGAGGTGGACATGGTGTCCTTCACCGGCTCCGAGTTCGCCGGGGTGGAGATCGCCAAGAACTCCGCCACCACCGTGAAGCGCGTCTGCCAGGAGCTGGGCGGCAAGAGCGCCTTCATCGTGCTGGATGACGCAACGATGGCCGCGAACGTGGCCGGTGCCACCAGCGGCATGATGGTGAACTCCGGGCAGACCTGCAGCGCCGGCTCGCGCCTGCTGGTGCCCAGGGCGCGCATGGCCGAGGCCATCGAGGCCGCGAAGAAGGCCGCCGCCGAGGTCACGGTGGGCGATCCGCAGGGCAACTTCGTCATGGGCCCGGTAGTGTCCAAGGGCCAGTACAACGAGATCCAGCGCTATATCCAGATCGGCATCGACGAAGGCGCCACCTTGGTGGCAGGCGGCATCGGACGACCGGAAGGCCTGGCCCAGGGCTGGTACGTGAAGCCGACGGTGTTCGCCAACGTGGACAACCGCATGAGGATCGCCCGCGAGGAGGTCTTTGGCCCTGTGCTGGTCATCATCGGCTACGACAGCATCGACCACGCCATCGAGATCGCCAACGATTCCGACTTCGGCCTGGCCGGCTACGTCAACGGAGCCGATCCGGAGGCCTGCAACGCCGTGGCGCGCCGCATGCGCACCGGCTGGATCTCGATCAACGGCGGCTTCGACTTCCATGCGCCCTTCGGCGGCATCAAGAAGAGCGGCAACGGGCGGGAGTGGGGCGAGTTCGGTTTCCACGAGTACCTGGAGACGAAGTCGCTGCTGGGTTTTGTGCCGGCGCCGCCGGCGCAGTAAGGACGTTATCCGTTCCCCTCTCCCGCCTGCGGGAGAGGGTGCCCGAAAGGCGGCGAGGGCATGGATGCCCGAGGTAGGGCAACGCAGGAGCAGTTGCCGAGAGAGGGTTTCTGTAAATCTCGGCTGGGCTAGTACCTGCAAGATTTACAGAAACCCTCTCCCCTACCCCTCTCCCGCACGCGGGCGAGGGGATTGAAGATAAAAGCTGGAGATACCTCATGAGCGAGCTGAGATTCGACAACCGCGTCGCCGTCATCACCGGTGCGGGCCGTGGCCTGGGCCGGGCCTACGCCCTGCTGCTGGCTTCGCGCGGCGCCAAGGTGGTGGTCAACGACGTGGGCGGCAGCCTGCAAGGGCATGGCGCCGACACCGGGCCGGCGCAGGAGGTGGTGGACGAGATCCGCGCGGCCGGTGGACAGGCCGTGGCCTGCACCGACTCGGTGGCGACGGTGTCCGGCGGACAGGCGATCATCCAGGCGGCGATCAATCATTTCGGCCGCATCGATATCCTGATCCACAACGCCGGCAACGTGCGCCGTGGCTCGCTCAAGGAGATGAGCTACGAGGATTTCGACGCGGTGCTGGACGTACATCTGCGCGGAGCCTTCAACGTGGTGCGGCCGGCCTTTCCGCTGATGTGCCAGGCAGGCTACGGGCGCATCGTGCTGACGTCGTCGGTCAGCGGCCTATACGGCAACCACAACGTGGTGAACTACGCCATGTCCAAGACCGGCATGATGGGCTTGTGCAACGTGGCGGCGCTGGAAGGCGCGGCCGAGGGCGTGAAGTGCAACATCATCGCGCCCGGTGCGGTAACGCGCATGGCCGAAGGGCTGGACACCTCCGCCTATCCGCCGATGGGACCCGAGCTGGTCGCGCCGGTGGTGGGCTGGCTGTCGCACGAGTCCTGCTCGATCACCGGCGAGATCCTCAGCTCCATGGCGGGGCGCGTGTCGCGCATCTACCTGGCCGAGAGCCAGGGCGTGTACCAGCCCGATTGGTCCGTGGAACAGGTAGGCGAGCGGCTGGCGGCGATACGCGAGGGCGGTACGCCCTGGGTGTTCGCGCCGGTGCCCACGGGACAGATGGACCACATACGCCACAGCTTCGAGATGGCCCGCGCCGGCAGCAACTGAGATGGCAGGGACCTTGCGTCCCATCGGTTCAGGCCCCCTGATGATTCCCGAGACCGCAGGCCCCGACGCATGAGCAGACCAAAGCGTTCAGCTCCCCTGGAGGAGCTGTTTTTCTTCCATCGCGAGCATCGCCTGGGCTACGAGGTCTATGGACCGCAGGATGGCCCGCCAGTCGTACTGGTGCACGGCATCCTGCTGAACACGCACTGCAACCGCGACATCGCGGCCTGGCTGTCGGCCGAGGGCTATCGCGTGGTGCTGCTGGACCTACTGGGCCATGGGCGCAGCGACAAGCCGCTGAAAGCCGCGGAGCATCGCGTGGACTTCTATGCCGAGCAGGTGCTGGGCCTGATGGATCACCTGGGCCTGGAGCGTGCGATCCTCGGCGGATTGTCGCTGGGCGCGGTGACCATGCTCACCGTGGCCTGCATCGCGCCGCAGCGCGTGCAGGCGCTGATGCTGGAGATGCCGGTGGCCGAGAGCGGCGTGCCGGCGGCGGCGATCTTCCTGATCCCGCTGATGCTGACAGTGCACTACGCGCGGCCCGCGTGGCGGCTGCTGAGCCGCGTGATGAAGCAGATTCCGGAGACGCCGTATCCGCTGCTCAACAGCGCGGTGATCGCCGGGCGCGCAGAGCCCGAGGAAATCCGTGCCGTGCTGCACGGCGTGCTGATCGGGCCGATCATCCCTTCGCAGAGACGGCGCCGGCATATCCAGCAGCCGGTGCTGGTGATCGGCCACGCAGGAGACCCGATGCATGCGCTGGCGGATGCCAGGGCGATGCGCCGGCATATGCCGAATGCGGAGGTGCTGGTGGCGCGCTCGCTGATCGAACTGCGCACGCGGCCGGAGCGCTTGCGGCCGGCGATATTGGAGTTCCTGGGGCGGGTGCCTCGGACGGGAAAGCTTGGCGTGGCGGCCGTGGCGGCGAACAGCTGACGGGTTTCTTCATGTAGGAGCCAGCTTGCTGGCGACATGTACGTGTCGCCAGCAAGCTGGCTCCTACAGGGGGGGTAGACGGTGCCTTGCGCCTTGAAGGTGCTTGAGGGTTAACCCCTCACCCTAGCCCTCTCCCCGCAAGCGGGGAGAGGGAACGAAGAGCATGGCCGCTACTATTAATCGCCGCGTGACGATCCGCGATCCGCAAACTGCTGCCGCAGTTCCCGCTTGAGAATCTTGCCGCTGGCGTTCTTGGGCAGCTGCGCCACCACTTCCACCCGCTTGGGTGTCTTGAAGCCGGCAAGGCGCTCACGGCAGTGGCGGATGATGTCGTCGGGCGATACGGTCTGGCCCGGGCGCGGCACCACCACGGCCATCACGGCTTCGATCCAGCGGGGGTGCGGGATGCCGAACACGGCGACTTCCGAGACCGCAGGATGAGCGAAGATGACCTCTTCCACCTCGCGGCTGGCGACGTTCTCGCCGCCGGTCTTGATCATGTCCTTCTTGCGGTCGACGACGGTGAGGTAGCCCTCCTGGTCCATCACACCGAGATCGCCACTGTGGAACCAGCCGTTGCGGAAAGCCTCGGCGGTCTTCTCCGGGTTCTTCCAGTATCCCAACGTGACGTGCGGGCCGCGGTGGACGATCTCGCCGACCGTGCCGGGCGGCACCGGCAGGTCGTCGTCATCCACCACGCGGGTCTCGACGTTGATCGCGGGGCGGCCGGCAGAGCCCAGCTTGCGCAACTGGTCCTCGGGGCGCAGCACGGTGGCCACCGGGGACATCTCGGTCTGGCCGTAGAAGTTGAACAGCCGGACCTGCGGCAGACGCGCGGCGATTTCCTTGATGATCTCGCCGGGCATGATCGAGGCGCCGTAGTAGCCCTTCTTCAGCGAGGAGAGATCCGTACGGTCGAAGTCCGGATGGCGCAGCAGCGATATCCAGACCGTGGGTGGGCAGAACAGCTTGGTGGCGCGCTCGCGCTGGATGGTGGACAGCAGCGCAGCGGGATCGGGCCCGGGCAGCACGATGTTGGTGGCGCCCAGGTAGAGGCCCGGGGTCAGGAACGCGTCGAGCTGCGCACAGTGGAACAGCGGCAGGGAGTGGACCTCGATGTCGTCGGCGGCCATCTCGCCGTCGGCGATGCAGCTGGTGTAGTGCGAGTAGAGGCAGCGCGCCGACAGCAGCGCGCCCTTGGGGCGCGACTCGGTGCCGCTGGTGTAGAGCATCTGCACCGGGTCGTCGTCGCCGACCGGCACGTCCGGGGCGGTGGCGTCGGCATGGGCCATCCAGTCCTGCACCACCTCCCAGTCGGCGGAGACCTCCGTGCCCTTGTCCCGAATGACCCCGCGCAGCCTGGGCGCGATCCCGGCCTCGGCGATGGCCGCGTCGGCCACGCCGGCCAGGGCGTCTTCCACGATCACGCCACGGGCTTCTGCATTGCCGAGGATGTAGGCCACCTCGGCGGCATTGAGCATGAAGTTGATCGGCACCACCACGGCGCCCAGGCGCGCCAGTGCGAAGCGGATGACGACGAAGGCGTGGTTGTTGCGCGACAGCAGGGCCACGTGGTCGCCCCGGACGATGCCGCGGGCCGCAATCGCATTGGCAGTGCGGTTGACGGTGTCGTCCAGCTCCGCGTAGGTCTGGCGCAGGTCGCCGTAGACCAGGGCGGTCTTGCACGGGAAGCGGGCGGCGCTGCGCTGCAGCAGGTCCGCCAGGCGATGGCTACGGGCGGCGGAAATCAAGGTATCTGGCACGGGGGGATGGGTCATTTCGGGCCAAGCTGGTCGAAGGGCGGAGGCCTGTCAACGAGCGTTTCTGGTGGTTGCCGACATGGAACAATGATTCATCTTGCCCAGTCAACGGCGAAGATTTCCCACTCGGTGCTTTTGCACGATCATGAAGCCAGGAGACCAGGGGGCCCGAGCCCCCGGCACAATGACTGTTTGAGGTGCCCGCTTGAGCAAGCTATCCCTCGTCGACGACACCTTCCTGCGGCTGGAGAGTCGCCGGCAGCCGCTGCATATCGGCATGCTGATGCTGTTCGAGCCGCCGGCGGATGCACCGCCGGATTTCGCCGCGCAACTGGCGGAAAAGCTGAAGCAGTCCACGCGCGCGGTGCCGCCGTTCAGCCAGCGCCTGGAACGCCGGCGCGGAATGCATTACTGGGTGGATGACGACGACTTCGACCTGGCCCACCACTTCGTGCACATGTCGCTGCCCAAGCCGGGGCGCATCCGCGAGCTGCTGTCGGTGGTGTCCCGCGTGCATTCGGTGCACCTGGACCGCGCCTACCCGCTATGGCGCATGTACCTGATCGAGGGTATCGAGGACGGGCGCATCGCGGTGTACCTGAAGATCCACCACTCGGTGGTGGACGGCGTGGGCGGCATCCGCATGCTGATGAAGTCCATGTCGCATGACCGCGCGGTGTCGGCCAAGATGCCGCCGCCCTGGGAGATCGGCGCCACCAAGCGCAAGATGCAGTCGATGCCGGTGCCGGTGCCGATGGTGGAGAGCCTGAATGCCGTGCGCCTGATGGCACGCGAGGGCCTGAGGTCAGCCATGCCGGTGTTCCGGCGGGTGCGCGACACGCTGCGCGAGGTGCGCAGCGGCGACGGTAATATCGCGCTGGCCGGCGACGCGCCGCGCTGCGTGCTCAACAGCAAGGTCAGCGCCACCCGACGCTTCGCAGCGCAGCAGTACTCCACGCCGCGCATGCGCGCGGTGGCCAAGGCGGCCGGCGGCACGCTCAATGACGTGGTGCTGGCGATGTGCGGCGGCGCGCTGCGGCGCTACCTGCTGACCTTGGGTCAGTTGCCGGACAAGCCACTGATCGCCGGCGTGCCGATCTCGATCCGCCGCGACGACACCATGTCGGGCAACGAGGTGGCCTTCACCATCGCCCACCTGGCGACCAACGTGGAAGATCCTCTGGAGCGCCTGCAGGCGATCAAGCGCTGCATGGACAAGAACAAGGAGCAGCTGCAGGGCTTCTCGCCGGCCCAGGTCATGGCCTATGCGGCGATGATGCTGATGCCGGGCAGCCTGGCGACGCTGCTGGGCCTGCGGCCGGACAACGCCCTGGGCAGCGTGGTGATCTCGCATGTGCCGGGCCCGCGCGAGGACATCTTCTGGCAGGGGGCGCGACTCACCGGCCTCTACCCGGCCTCGCTGCTGTTCGACACCCTGGCGCTCAACATCACGGTGATCAGCCGCCACGATTACGTGGACTTCGGCGTGATCGCCTGCCGAAAATCGGTGCCGCAGGTGCAGCGCCTGCTGGACCATCTCGAGGACGAACTGACGGCGCTGGAACACAGCGTCGGCATCCGGTCCTGACCGTTTCCTGGAGAATCTCGTGAAGCAGAAGTGGACGACGGCGCAGATGCCGTCGCAGGCCGGCAAGACGGCCATCGTGACCGGCGCCAACAGCGGCCTGGGCCTGGAGACGGCGATTGCACTGGCGGGCGTCGGCGCGCGCGTAATCCTGGCCTGCCGCAACCCGGCCAAGGCGGCGGCGGCGCTGGACAAGCTGCAGGCCCGCGCGCCGGGGGCGGATGCATCCCTGATGACGCTGGACCTGTCGAGCCTGGCCTCGGTGCGCGCCTTCGCCGAAGAATTCAATCAGAACGAAGGGCAGCTGGACCTGCTGGTCAACAATGCCGGCATCCTGGGCGTGCCGTTGGGCCATACCGCGGACGGCTTCGAGAACCACATGGGGACGAACCACCTGGGCCACTTTGCGCTGACGGGGCTGCTGATGGAGCGCATCCTGGCCACGCCGGGTGCACGCATCATCACCGTGGGCAGCCTGGGTCACTGGCGCGGAAAGCTGGACGTGGATGATCTCAACTTCGAGCGTACGCCCTACGTGCCTTTTGCCGGCTATGCCAACAGCAAGCAGGCGAACCTGCTGTTCGTGACCGAGCTGGCGCGGCGGCTGGCGGCGAAAGGCTCCGGCTTGATCGCCGCGGCGGCCCACCCGGGCGGCGCCGACACCACGATCAAGCCGCGCAAGGACAACTTCGCGCAGCGCTTCGAGGACGCCGTGATCGCGCCGATCGCGCGCCGCTGGCTGATCAACAGCGCGGCGGCGGGAGCGCTGCCGACGTTGTACGCGGCGACCATGCCGGGCATCGAGCCGGACGGCTACTACGGGCCGGATGGGTTCGCGGGGCTGCGCGGGCACCCCGCGGTAGCGTCACGCAAGCGCAGCAGCAAGGATCCGGAGCTGGCGAAGCGGCTGTGGGAGGCTTCGGCGAGGCTGACGGGGGTTTCGTATCTGGATTGAACCTGATGAGGCACGCGATGCACACCCCATCAACCGCAGCGTCATGCCGGCGAAAGCCGGCATCCAGTCCCGCACCTGAGTGACCATAGCCTCGACTGGATACCGGCTTTCGCCGGTATGACGTAGCCATTCATTGCCAGCCTAGGACTGGTAAAATCTAGTGTCCGCAATCCGAGCGGTGTAGGTTCAAATCCTGCCCCCGCTACCAATTTGACTCAGCGCCCCTTCCACTCCGGCTTGCGCTTCTCCGCGAAGGCGCGCGGGCCTTCCTGGGCGTCTTCGCTGCAGTAGGTGTATTCGTGCGCGGCACGGGCGGCCTGCAGGGCAGCGGAGCGGCCCATTTCGGTGGCGAGCATCACGGTCTCGCGGCCGGCCTTGACCGACAGCGGCGCGCCGTCGAGCACTTCGCGGGCCAGTTCGATGGCGGTGTCCAGCAGGGCGGCGGGTTCGGCGAGGCGGTTGACCAGGCCGATCTCGTAGGCGCGCTGCGCGGTGATCGGCTTACCGGTGAGGATGATCTCCATCATGATGCGCTGCGGGATCATGTGGATCAGCGGCGCGGCCCAGGGCGAGCCGCGGCCGACCTTCACTTCCGTGATGGCGAACTTGGCGGCGGTGCTGGCCACGCAGAGGTCGCAGGCCTGGGCGATCATCCAGCCGCCGGCGAAGGCCACGCCGTTCACCGCGGCGATGGTCGGCTTGGACAGCTCGATGTTGTCGTAGGGCATCGGGAACATGTCGCGCGGCGGCACGCGCAGGCCACGCTCCACCATTTCCTTGAGATCGCCGCCGGCGCAGAAGGCCTTTTCGCCACTACCGGTGAGGATCGCCACGCGCAGGCGGTCGTCGCGCTCGAAACGCTCCCAGGCGGCGAACAGGCCCTCGCGCACTTCGCGGCTCAGGGCGTTGCGCGTGTCCGGGCGGTTGATGGTGAGGATGGCGATGCCGTCTTCACGGGCATCGAACAGGACGGCGTCGTTCATTTTTTGAAAAGCTCTTTGCTACAGGGGATGGGTCAAGCCGCTACTGCTCGCCCCGCCATCCTTCATCAGGCTCGGGACCGCGGCGGGCGGCCACTTTGCAGGGGTTCCCGGGGCTTTGCCCCACCCCGTCAGAAGCCGCGCTTGAAGATATCGTGTGCCGCGCGTTCCAGCTCCTCGCGGAAGGCGGGGTGCGCGATGGCGATCAGGCGGCGGGCGCGCTCGGCCAGGGTCTGGCCCTTGAGCTCCGCGGCGCCGAACTCGGTGACGATGACGTCGACGTCGCTGCGCGCGGTGGTGACCGGGCCAGAGAGCGCAGGGACGATCTTGCTGAGGCTGCCGCCCTTGGCGGTGGCGGACAGCGCGATGATGGCGCGGCCGCCCGGGGAGCGCGAGCCGGCGCGAACGAAGTCCACCTGCCCGCCGGTGCCACCCAGGTAGCTGCTGCCGCTCTGCTCGGCGTTGACCTGGCCGCTGAGGTCCACCTCCAGGGCGGAGTTGATCGTGACCAGGCGTTCAAGCCGGGCCAGCACGGCGGCGTCGTGCGTGTAGCTGGTGGCGCACATGCGGATCTGCGGGTTCTGGTGCGCCCACTGGTACAGGCGGCGCGTGCCGATCAGGGCGCCGTTGATGGAAACGCCGGTGTCGATGGCCTTGCGGGCATTGGTGACCACGCCGGCTTCGACCAGCTCCACCAGGCCGTCACCCAGCATGCCGGAGTGCACGCCGAGATCGCGGCGGTCCTTGAGCAGGCGCAGGATGGCGTCCGGCACGGCGCCGACGCCGGTCTGCAGCACGGCGCCATCGCCGATGAAGGCGGCGGCGTGCCTGGCGATGGCCTCGTCGGTGGGGCCGATCTTGGCGGCGCCCACTTCCACCGGCATGCGCGAGACCTGCACGGCGCAGGCGATGCGCGAGGCATGCAGCTTTTCGCCATGCGTGTAAGGCACCTGGTCGTTGACCTCGGCGATGACGACGCGGGCCTTCTGCACCATGGCCTGCACATGGTCGCTGATCAGGCCGAAGCTGTGGTGGCCGTCGGCGTCCGCAGGGCTGAGCTGCACGAAGGCGACGTCGCAGGGAATGATGCCCTGCTCGATCATCGGACCGATCTGGCTGACGTGGGACGGGATGATGCCGAGCTTGCCGGCAGCGGTGAGTGTGCGCAGCGTGCCGATGGCGCCCATGCTGGACAGCGAGAAGCCGCTCACGGCCTCCGGCGTCAGCAAGCTGGAGAAGCTGGTGGCGGTGAAGGCGGAGAGGTCGCCGATGCCCCCGGCCTGCGCGATCAGCGCCTCGACCAGGGTCTGCGGCTCGCCGCAGGCCTGGCCCCAGACGATGCGGTCCCCACGGCGCAGGTAACGGGCAAGATCCAGCCCCGCCGCATCGGTGACCTGGCTCATGCCTTGCCCGCGAGCTTCAGCAGCAGCTGCGCGCGTGCGAGGAAGGGGCGGTCCAGCATGGCGCCCTTGTAGCCGATGGTGCCGAGGCCGGGATTGGCGGCGAACAGGTCTACGATCTCCTGCGCCTGCGCAATCTCGTCGGCGCTGGGCATGAAGGCCTCGTTGATGACGTCCACCTGCGCGGGGTGGATGGCGAGCATGCCGCGGAAGCCGGCGCGGCGGCATTGGGTGGCGCGCTTGCGCAGCCCGTCCAGGTCACGGAAGTCGCCCTGGATGGTGTCGATGGCGGCGACGCGCGCGGCGGCGGCGCCCACCAGGCAGAGGCTGCGCGCCAGCTCATAGGTGAAGCCGTAGCTGCCGTCGGTGTTCTTGTTCTCGCTGGCGCCCAGCTCGTCGGCCAGGTCCTCGGCGCCCCAGGTCATGGCGACCAGGCGCGGTGCGCCGACGTAGGTCACCGTGGTGAGCATGCCCTCGGCGGTCTCGGTGACCAGGGGGAAGACCTTGGTCGCGCCGGGCTCGATGCCGTTGGCGGCTTCCAGCGCGGACAGGTAGTGATCCAGCACGACGAGGTCATGGCCGCCACGGGTCTTGGGCACCATGATGCCGCCGGGCTTGCCGGGCATGACCGCGGCGAGGTCGGCCAGGGCATGCGGGCCCTGCAGCGGGTTGATGCGCACCCAGAGGCGCGCACGCGCGGCCGGCTCGGCCTTCTCCAGGAAGCCGCGCACCAGAGTGCGGGCGCGGGGCTTCTCGGCCTCCGTCACGGCATCTTCCAGATCGAACAGGGCGATGTCGGCCGCGCTGGCGGCGGCCTTCTCCATCTTCTTCTCGCTGTCGCCGGGACCGAAAAGCCAGGAGCGGGCGCCGAAGAGTTCCGGGGTCTGGGTCATGGGTGGATCTCACTCTTGAAAAAATGGTTGGCCACGGATTTGTGAACCTACAGAAGCCCTTCCGCCGGCTTCGGCATTAACCGTCGAACTCGTCATGCCGGCGAAAGCCGGCATCCAGTCCGCGACAGGAGTGACCATTGCCCGACTGGATACCGGCTTTCGCCGGTATGACGAAGGATGGAGCCATTGCCTTTGCAGATTCATCCGTGCAATCCCCGGAAAAAGAACTTTTCCAGGCTCAGTAGGACTTGGGCAACTCCAGAACTTTCTCGGCAAGGAAGTTCAGGATCATGTGGGGGCTCACCGGCGCGGTGCGGGGGATCAGCACTTCGCGCAGCAGGCGCTCGATATGGTACTCCTGCGCGTAGCCCATGCCGCCCAGCGTCAGCATCGCGGTATGGCAGGCCTCGAAGGCGAACTCGCCGGCCAGGTACTTGCCGGTGTTGGCCTCCACGCCGCAGTCCTGTCCCTTGTCGAACAGGGTGGCGGCCTTCATCACCATGAGGTTGGCCGCTTCCAGTTGCGCCCAGCACTTGGCCAGCGGGTGCTGGATGCCCTGGTTCATGCCGATGGGGCGGTTGAAGACGATGCGCTCGCGGGCATAGCGCGCGGCGCGGAACAGGGCGGCGCGGCCGATGCCGATGGCCTCCGCGGCCACCAGCACGCGCTCGGGGTTCAGACCGTGCAGCAGGATCTTGAAGCCCTGCCCTTCCTCGCCGATGCGGTCTTCCTCCGGCACCACGAGGTCGTTGATGAAGAGCATGTTGGAGTCCACCGCGTGGCGGCCCATCTTGTGGATCAGGCGCACCTCGACCTTGGCGCGATCCAGGTCGGTGTAGAACAGCGACAGGCCCTCGGTCTTGCGCTTGACCTGCTCCAGCGGCGTGGTGCGCGCCAGCAGCAGCATCTTGGTGGCGCCCTGCGCGGTGGAGATCCAGATCTTCTCGCCGTTGACGAGATAGCCGCCGCCCTCGCGGCGCTCGGCGCGGGTCTTGATCTCGGTGGTGTTGAGGCCGGCGTTGGGCTCGGTTACGGCAAAGCACACGCGGTCCTCGCCGCTGACCACGCGCGGCAGGATGCGCTGCTTCTGCTGCTGGCTGCCGAACAGCACCACCGGCTGCACGCTGAACACCGGGATATGAATGCTGGAGGCGCCGCTCATGCCGGCGCCCGACTCGGCCACGGCCTGCATCATCACCGCCGCCTCGGTAATGCCGAGGCCCGAGCCGCCGTACTCCGAGGGCATGGCGATACCCAGCCAGCCGCCATCGACCATGGAGCGGAAGAAGTCCTGCGGAAATTCGGCGTCATGGTCGTGCTGCAGCCAATACTCGGGGGAGAACTGCTGGCAGTGCTTGAGGATCGTGTCGCGGATGTTCTGCTGGTCCGGCGTCAGGGAGAAATCCATGGTTCGGGTCTTTCTGGCGGCTGATTTGTACCGATATTAGTATAGTGTACTGGTATATGTACAAAAACCATGGAAGAATCCTGGCCAGTAGCGACCTGGAGGAGGGTTTCATGGGGAATGCGGAGCGGCGCGGTCCATTGGCGGGCGTGCGCGTGATCGACCTGACAGCGATGGTCATGGGGCCCTACTGCACCCAGATCATGGCGGACCTAGGCGCGGACGTGATCAAGATCGAGCCGCCGGAGGGTGACGGCACGCGTTACATCTCCGTGGGCCCCTCGCCCACCATGGGCGGCGTGTTCGCCAACGTGAACCGCGGCAAGCGCAGCGTGATCCTGGACCTGCGGACCGAAGCCGGCCGCGAGGCGCTATGGGCGCTGGTGGAGAAGGCTGACGTCTTCATCCACACCATGCGCTCCAAGGCGATCGCCAAGCTGGGTTTCGATTACGAGGCCGTAGCCCGACGCAACCCCGGCATCGTCTATACCAACGCCTACGGCTACAGCCGACGCGGCCCGGGGCGCGACCTGCCGGCCTACGACGACACCATCCAGGCCGAGTGCGGCCTGACCGCCGTGCAGCAGATGCTCACCGGCGAGGCCAACTACGTGGGCACCATCGCCGCCGACAAGATCGCCGGCCTCACCGTGCTCTACGCCACCACCATGGCACTGTTCCACAAGGCGCGCAGTGGCGAGGGCCAGGAGGTGGAAGTGGGCATGTTCGAGACCATGGCCTCGTTCATGCTCGTGGAGCACGCCAACGGCGCGATGTTCTCTCCGCCCTTGGGCGAGGCGTTCTACCCGCGTGCGGTGGCACGCAACCGCCGGCCCTACAAGACGAAGGACGGCCATGTCGCGGCGCTGATCTACAACGACAAGCACTGGGCGCTGTTCGTGAAGGCAGTACAGCCGGTCTGGGCGGATGAGGGCATGGCGACGCTGCAGCAGCGCGCCAAACAGATCGACCGCATCTACGGACTGCTGGCGGAGACCTTCCTGGAGCGCACGACGCAAGAGTGGCTGGAACTGCTGGGCGGCTTGGGCATTCCGGCCGCGCCACTACGCACGCCGGCGGATCTGTTCGAAAACGAGCACCTGCAGGCGACGGGGTTCTTCGAGACGGTGGACTCGCAGCACGGGCCGGTGAAGTTTCCGGGCGTGCCGACGTGGTTCTCGCAGACGCCGGGACGGGTGGCGGGGCCGGCTCCGGAGCTGGGGGAGCATACGGGGGAGGTGTTGCGGGAGTACGGGCTCGGGACACCAGCTGTGAAAGCGGCGGTTTGAGCCTCACTTTCGGATGGTTTTCTCGCCAAGCTGCTTCTCGAAGCAGTGGAACTTCCCTTTCCGGAATTTCACCT
Organism: Pseudomonadota bacterium; assembly: GCA_052035235.1. Lineage (GTDB taxonomy): Bacteria > Pseudomonadota > Gammaproteobacteria > Nevskiales > Nevskiaceae > Solimonas_A. Next base: position 161,887 of record JBPOHT010000019.1, read on the forward strand.
GCCCGGCGTTACGGTAGTCCAGGCGTTCGTAGAACCGGATCGCTCCGGGATTTCGCTTGAACGCATCCAGACGAATGCAATCGAACCCGGAAGCCTGAGCTCGCGCCTCCAGGTGGGCCATCAGGGCGCGGGCGATTCCTGTTCCTTCGGCAGCCGGAGACACCATCAGGCGATGAACTACAGCGGGACGCCCACCGTATAGCCACGGAACTTCGGCGTACTCAGGTTCCTGGCGGTCATTGAGAACAGCCATTCCCACCAGGGTGCCTCGCCTCATTGCGGCGAATGCGGTTGCCTCGTCAGCGTCTCGCTCGAGGGTTTCGCGATCCGGATAGATTTCGTCCCATTGATCGATTCCCTTGCGCTTCATACCGTCCACGCACTGATTGACGAGATTCAGAAGCAGCTCGATGTCATTTCTGCTGGCTTGGCCAATCTCGATTTCCATCACGGCTTTTCGCCTACTGCCTCCGACGCCTAGCCATGGGCGCGCTCGTCGCGACAGGCATGGAAAAGCCGCTCCGGCTGCGCTCGGGGCAAAAATCTATCCCAAAGTGCGATAGCCAAGGCTAGCGGATATTGCTGCAACCTCATCCGCCACCAGTTGAGCCAGCAGCTCACGACGACCTTCCAAACGCGAAGCCGGCGCGGCGACGATCAGTGCACCGATGGCCTTACCAGAAGCCTCCCTGATCGCAGCTGCAGTGCCGGTAGCACCCTCAGCAGCCTCACTCACGGTGGCGGCCACGCCGGTCTCACGCACCTTCGCGATCAATCCAGCAAGTCGCTGCTTGTCTGTCTCGGTGCTGGCAGTGAGAGCCTGTGGAGACAGCGCTTCGAAATAAGCCTTGAGCTCATCATCTGGCAACGCTGCTAGCAGCACGCGCCCGCCGGCGGTGCAGAACAGTGGGCGGCGGTCGCCCATCGACACGGAGAAACGCACGACGTTGCGGCTCTCGATCACGTCGACATAGGTGATGGTGTCACCGCCGGGATCGCGCACGGCGAACAGCACGGTTTCTCCGGAGCGCTCGGCGAGACGACGCATGCCAGAGCGCACCAGATCTGGAGACTGCAGTCGGCGGCGGGCTTCCAGCAGGGCGCTACCCATGCCGAAGGCGCGGGGGCCGAGGCGGTAGGCGTTCTCGATGGACTCGATGAAGCCGGCTTCCGACAGGCCGTGCAACAGGGCGGCGATGCTGCTCTTGGGGGCCTGCAGGGCGCGGCTGAGCTGCGCGAGGCTCATGGGCTCCGAGCTGGCGCACAGGGCCTCGAGGATGTGGATGACGCGGATGACGGACTGCGGGGATTGCATGGGCCTATTATGCGGTGCTGATGCCGCTTGAGGTACGGGGGCTTTTCCCAGCTTGGGTCAACAAGTTGCCGTTCACCCTTGATAGCGGTTAGCGGGGTTAGCACCGTCATCCTCAACCAGGCCTGAGCGCCTACGAAAGAGTTACAGAAACCCTCTCCCCCACCCCTCTCCCGCAAGCGGGCGAGGGGATAGTGCCGGGGCCTACTCGAACACCTCGGCAAACAACCCCTGCATCGCCGCCCAGGAACGCCGGTCAGCATTGGCGTTGTAGGCGAAGCCGGGAACCCCACGTGCGTCCGCGTCGGGGTTGGTGAAACTGTGGCCGGCGCCGCCGAAGCTGAGCAGTTGCCAGTCGACGCGGTCGCGGCTCAGTTCCGCGAGCACGGCATCCAGGGCTTCAGGCTTCAGGAGAGGATCTTGGGAGCCGTGGCAGATGAGGACCTTGGACTTGATCTGGCCGGCGTCGGCTTCCAGCGGGGCTTGCAGGCCGGCGTGGAAGGTCACGATGGCGTCCAGGGGAGCACCGCTGCGTGCGAGTTCCAGGCAGCAGGCGCCGCCGAAGCAGAAGCCGATGGCGCCGGTGCGGGTGCCGTCCACTTGGGGCTGCGCGAGCAACAGGTCGAGTGCTGCACGCAGGCGGGCACGCCAGGCGGGACGGTCGCCGAACAGGGCGACGATGGCGGGGCGGACCTGGGTGAGGTCGCTGAACTCGCGGCCTTCGCCGTGTATGTCTACGGCGAGCGCGGCGTAGCCCAGCGCCGCCAGGCGTTCGGCGCGCTGCAGGGCGTGTGCGCCCAGGCCGTAGGCTTCGGGGAAGACGAGGATGCCGGGGCGAGCGCCGGGACGGCTACTGTCGAAGAAGAGCTGGTGGATGTGGCGCTGGCCGTTTTCGATGGTCTCGATGGGCTGCTGGTGCATGACTGCTCCGGCTTGGGAAGAATCTTGAAACAATGATGAGGTGCGTACCGCCCCTGCACCACCCTCACCCCTACCCCTCTCCCGCCAGCGGGAGAGGGAGATTATCTTGAATAGAAAAAGGCGGAACGGCAAAACCGTTCCGCCCAATAAAAGGAGACTCGACGAGGAGAGCCTCCCAGTGCCTGTGCGGCGAGCCTGGGCTCGCCGGGGTGAACTAGAACTGGCTGGCGGGGGTGCGCAGCACCAGGCCGTCGAGCTCGGGGGTGATCTGGAGTTGGCAGCAGAGGCGGCTGTTCTCCTCCACGGAGAGCGAGCCCTCCAGCAGCATCCGCTCTTCCTCCGACATGGGCGGCAGCCTGGCCAGCCAGTCGGGGTCGACGTAGGTGTGGCAGGTGGCGCAGCTGCAGGCGCCGCCACAATCACCGACGATACCGGGCACGAGGTTGTCGAGCGCGGCCTGCATGACGGTGCTGCCGGGGCCGGCTTCGACGTCGCGCTGGGTGCCGTTGTGCTCGATGAAGATGATCTTCGCCATGACTCGCGCCGGGGATCTGCTGAGGAAATTTATGATACAGAGTGGGTCATAACTCACTCAATGCTCCGGGCTCCGCGATGTCTTGCCCAGGCGGGCACTCCTGCGCACGCAGGTCTGCGTGAAAGATCAGCAAGCCCAACTAAAAAGCCGCCGCTGCCAGGAAGGCAGCGGCGGCTGGAGACTGAAGCCCGGTCTTACTTGCTGCGCTTCTTGGCGGGAGCCGTGCCGACCTGCTTGGTGATGCGGGCGTTGAGATCGGGGAATTTCTCGGGGCGCATGGTGCCGTGCAGGCTCAGGCGCAGCATCTCGCTGGAGAAGCGCTTGGCCATGGCCTGGCGCTCCTTGGCGGTGCGGGCGTGGGCGCGGGCGAAGACGGGCCAGAGGAAGGTGCTGATCAGCATCATGACCGAGTGCACCTCGGCGTCGATACCGGGCTGGGCCATGTCGGACTGGGCGAAGCGCTCGAAGTGGGCGCGGTACTCGTTCCAGAAGGGGTCGCTGGCGGGGCGGTTGGAGCTGAGCACCTCAAACAGCCAGACGCGGCCCAGCTCGGGGTTCTCCATGGCGAACTCAGCCATGTGCTCGGCGACGTCCTGAGCGTTGGGCATCTCGCCCTTCTCGGGGTTGCCGCCGCCGAAGACGGCGACGCGCAGGCGCTCGGACATCCAGGCGGTGGTGGCTTCCAGCAGCTGCTCGCGGGTGGGGAAGTGCTGGTAGGCGGTGCCGCGGTTGACGCCGGCGAGCTGGGCTACCTGCGATACGCTCAGCCCCTCGGGACCGTCCTTGGCCAGCAGGCTGCCGGCTGCCTCGAGGATGGCCAGCCGTGTTCCTTCAGGGTCCCGCTTGCGCCTTTGCATCTTCTTTCCTGTTCCAGTGCTGATAGCCCCGTCGAACATTTTGTCTAACTCCCTGTCCTTTGGCCAATTTTAGCGGCTTTTACTGGCTTTCTATACAACGATGTTGTCTAGATTAGGTAAATGTTCATATGAGGACGCTGCTGGATCAGGCGAATTCGCAGGCCTCCAGCCACTCGGCGATGGCACGCACGAAACGGGCCGCATCGGCGCCGTTGATGACGCGGTGGTCGTAGCTCAGTGACAGCGGCAGCAACTGGCGCAGCACGGGCCTGCCCTCGCCGTCCGGCAGGAAGCGCTCCTGGCTGCGGCAGATGCCGAGGATGGCGACCTCAGGGGCGTTGATGATGGGCGTGAAGCCGGTGCCACCGATGTGCCCGAGCGAGGACAGCGTGAAGCAGCCGCCGGACATCTCGGCCATGGACAGGCCCTTGCTGCGGGCCTTCTCGGAGATGCGGGCCACTTCCTCACCGACGGCGTCGATGCTCTTGCTGTCGCAGTCGCGCAGCACCGGCACCAGCAGCCCCGAGGGCACGTCCACGGCGATGCCGATATGGAAGTACTGGCGCGAGGTCAGCGTGCTGCCATCCGCGGAGAGCGCGCTGTTGAAGCGCGGGTAGCGCTGCAGCGCGGCGACGGAGGCCTTGACCAGGGCGGACAGCAGCGAGCGCTTCTGCTCGGGGTGTGCGGCATTCCAGGCCTTGCGGCGCTGCTCGAAAACGGTGATGTCGGCGTCGTCGTGATGCGTGACGTGCGGGATGGATACCCAGTTGCGGTGCATGGCGCGCGCGACGTACTGCTGGGTCTTGCCCAGGGGCTTGGCCTCCACCGGACCATAGGCGGAGAGGTCGTCGGCCGGCCAGGGCAGCTTGTTGAGGGAGCTCATACGCGTTCGATGATGATGGCGGGGGCCATGCCGCCGGCGGCGCACATGGTGATCAGCGCGCGCTTGGCGTCGCGACGCTCCAACTCGTCCAGCACGGTACCGATCAGCACGGCACCAGTGGCGCCGATGGGGTGACCCAGCGCGATGGCGCCGCCGTTGACGTTGATCTTCTCGCGGTCGATGCCCAGGTCGCGGATGAACTTCTCCACCACCACGGCGAAGGCCTCGTTGACCTCGAACAGGTCGATGTCCTTGAGCGTGAGGCCGGCCTTGGCCAGCACCTTGCGCGCAGCAGGCACCGGGGCGTTGAGCATCAGCGTGGGGTCGTCGCCGATGTTGGCGGTGGCAACGACGCGGGCGCGCGGCTTGAGGCCGCGCTTCCTGGCGTAGGCTTCGGAGGCCAGCAGCAGTGCGGCGGCGCCGTCCACCACACCCGACGAGCTGCCGGCATGATGCACGGGCTCGATCTTCAGGTCCGGGTAGCGCAGGTTGATCAGCTTGCGGAAGGTGGTGCCCTTGGCGTCGATCGGCATGTCGGCGATCTGCGCGAAGCTGGGCTTGAGGCCGGCGAGATCGGCCAGCGTGGTGTCGGGGCGCGGGTATTCCTCGCGGTCCAGCACCACCTTGCCCTCGTCGTCCAGCACCGGCACCACGGAGCGCGCGAAGCGGCCCTCGCGGATGGCGCGCGCGGCGCGCTGCTGGCTCTCCAGCGAGAAGGCATCCAGGGCCTCGCGGCCGATGCCTTCGAGCGAGGCAATGGCGTCGGCACAGACGCCCTGGTGCGACTGCGGATGGCGCGCGGCGAGGCGCGCGTTGCCGGAGCCCATCATCAGCGACTTGAAGCCCGCGGCGCGCTCCTGCTCGGAGATGGTGGTGATCAGCGACATCATCTCGGTGCCGCCGGCGATGACCAGGTCTTCCATGCCGGAGCGGATCTGCGCGGCGGCAAGACTGGCGGCGGTGATGCCGCTGCCGCAGAAGCGGTCCAGCGTGACGCCGCTGGCGCGCACGTCGAAGCCGGCGTCGAGCGCGGCCATGCGGCCGAGGTCACCGCCCTGCATGCCCTTCTGGGCGCTGGTGCCCCAGATGATGTCGTCGACCTCGGCGGTGTCGAGGTTGTTGCGCTGCTGCAGCGCGCCCAGGACCGTAGCGGCGAGGTGCTGCGGGTGCTGGTTCACGAGGGCACCCTTGCCGGGCTTGCCAAGGCCGCGCGGGGTGCGCACGGCGTCGATGATCAGGGCTTCGGTCACTGGTTCTCCTTGCGGGGCGCGCGGGCGCGGTCCGGGGTTTCTGGCTTGGAGGCAGTATAGGGCGGCACTGCGGCATTAGTCGACAGTGTTGCCTATTTGACTGACCAGGCACTCCCCTCGCCCGCTTGCGGGAGAGGGGTTGGGGGAGAGGGTTTCTGGAAATCCACTCTGCGTTGACCGAGCTAGATCTACAGAAACCCTCTCCCGCCCTTCGGGCACCCTCTCCCGTTCACGGGAGAGGGGACAGAAACTAAGGATTGAAAAACGTCGGATGATCGCCGCTCGGCGCCGGCGTATCAGCGTGCCAGCGCACGGAGCCCAGCGGGCGTTCCAGGCGGCGGCGAACGCGGGGGCCGGCGCCGGGGGTGTGGAAGCTGTCGGCCTTGAGCTGGAGATCGCGGTCGCCCTGGGTGAAGCGGCTGCGCTGGCGCAGGTAGTCGCCCCAGGTCGGGCAGTGGTAGCGCTCGGTCCACAGCTCGGCGTCGGCGATGTCACGGGCCAGGGACCATTCGAAGGCGCCGTTGCGCAGGCGCATGCCCTGAAGCTGCTGCATCACCTGGTAGAACTCGCGCGCCCGCTCCGGGTCCACCCGGTATTCGATCTCGATCACGATGGGGCCGCTGCGCGGGGTGATGGCCAGCGCCACCTCGGGCTCGTTGGCGAGCTCGAAGGGCTCGACGCTGGCTGGGGTCAGCGGCGGCAGCGGCGCCAGCAGGCCGATCAGGGGCGTGAGCATCAGCACCACGCCGGAGGCGATGAGCGCGGCCTGCAGCCCCCAGTCGGCCGTCACCATGCCCCAGAACCAGGCGCCCAGGGCGATGCCGCCGGTCAGCGCGGACTGGAACCAGGACAGCGCTCGTGCCGCGACCCAGCGCGGGGCGGACAGCTGCACGCCAACGCTCAGCAGCGTGGTCTGCAGCAGGTAGAACACGCCGGCCACGGCCATGATCAGCACGCTCAGCAGCAGGCTGTGGCTCAGGCCCAGCAGGATCACCATGGCACCGGCCAGCACGGAGCAGAGGCTCACCGCGGTCTCGGACTTGAGGCGCTCACGCACCGCGCTCACCGCCAGCGCGCCGGCGATGGCGCCGATGCCCATGGCGCCGAGCAGCACGCCGTAGGTGCTGGCGTTGCCGTGCAGCAGGTCGCGCGCCACCAGCGGGGTGAGCGCCGACAGCGAGGCGCCGGCGAAGCCGGTGGCGAGGCCGCGCAACATGACGCTGCGCACCGGCGGCGAATGGATGGCGTAGCGGGCGCCGGAAATGATGGCGCGGTGCAGGCGCTCCGGCGGCAGGCGTGGCGGCACGTGGCGGCGCTGCCAGAGGTAGAAGGCCAGCAGCAGCGGCAGGTAGAACACGGCGTTGACGGCGAAGGTGGCCATGGCGCCGGCCGCCACCACCAGCAGGCCGCCGACGGCAGGACCGAAACTGCGCGCAATGTTGTAGCTGACCGAGGACAGGGCGACGGCGGCCGGCAAGACCTCCGGCTTGACCTGCTCGATGACCGAGGCCTGCCAGGCGGGGCCGTAGAGCGCCACGCCCGAGCCGATCAGGAAGCAGAAGGCCAGCAGCAACCAGGGCGTCACCAGGCCCAGGCCGGACAGGACGGTGAGCGTGGCGGCGCAGAGCGTGGCAAAGGTCAGGCCCAGCATGGCCACCTTGCGGCGGTCGAACATGTCGGCGATAGCGCCGGCCGGCACCGCCACCAGCATCAGCGGCAGCATCAGGGCGGTCTGCACGAGGGCGACCATGCCCGGCGAGGACGAGAGGCGGGTCATCTCCCAGGCGGCGCCGACGCCCTGGATCAGCTGCCCAAGGTTGGACAGCAGGCTGGCGGACCAGATGATGAGGAAGCTACGCTCGCGCAGCGGCTCGAAGGCGGCCCAGCCACGGCGGGGCGTGGCGCTGTCGGCGGGGGTGTTCATGGCGCCGCGGGCCGGCGCAGGCACGAGACCGGGCCGCGGGCGGCAGGGCTGGCGCCGGGGTGTCTCATGCCTGGAGGTGGCTGTGCATGGTCCCAGACTACCTGCTCGGGGCTACCGCCGCCCCGCCCTGGCGGTCGATGAAGCTGAAAACGGCGTCGTTGAAGGCGTCGTTGGCGTCGCCGGCCACCATGTGGTGGGCGCCGGCGATATCGACGTATTCGGCGTGCGGCACCCACTCATGGAACTCGCGCACGGAGGCCTCGCTGACGATCTGGCTGCGTCCGCCCCGCAGCAGCAGGGTCGGCAGGCGCAGCGAGCGCGCGGGCTGCTCGAAGGGATTGGGGCCGTCGAAGCGGTGCTTGGCCCCGGCGTCGCGCCCCATCTGCATGAAGGCCGGATCCCAGTGCCAGTACCAGCGGCCGTTGCGCAGGCGCAGGTTGCGCTGCAGGCCACGGGTGTCGCGCGGACGCTCGCGGTGCGGCAGGTAGGCGGCCACCGCGTCGGCGGCTTCCTCCAGCGAGGCGAAGCCGTCGGGCGCGCTGCCCATGAAGGCGATCACTTCCTTGGCGCCACGCTCCTCAACCCGGGGAGCGATGTCCACCAGCACCAGCGCGGAGGCCGGCGCGGGCGGCTCGCCGCAGACCAGGATGCTGACCAGGCCGCCCAGGGAGGCACCGACCAGCACCGGCGGACGGGGCAGTTGCCGGATCACCTCGCGCAGGTCGTCGGCAAACAGCGGCAGGCCGTAGCGGCCGTCGGGCGACCAGTCACTGTCGCCGTGGCCGCGCAGGTCCAGCGCGATGCCGCGGTAGCCGCGGGCGGCAGCCTCGGCCAGCGCACGCCGCCAGCTCTGGCGCGTCTGGCCGCTGCCGTGCAGGAACAGGATGGTGGGCCCGTCTGCCGGACCAGCGGCGTCCGCGGCCAGGTCAAGGCCGGCACCGCGCAGCGTCAGACGTTGGGGCTCCACCCGGCTTACGGCTTCTCGGCCGCCATGGCCGCGACCACCTCTTGGTAGGCACGGTGGCATTCCAGACCAGCCGGCGCGCCGCAGTAGCCGGTGACGTGGAAGAACAGCGCCTTGAGCTCTTCCGGCTTGATGCCGTTGCGCAGGGCGTTGCGGATGTGGACCTTCATCTCGTTGGTGCGGCCCATGGCACTGACCAGGGCGACGGTAATCAGGGTGCGCTCACGGATCGGCAGATCGCCGCTGCTCCAGACCTTGCCCCAGACCGCCTCGGTGACGTACTCCTGGATGTCGCGGTTGAACTCCGGCGCGTTGTGCATGGCGTTGGCCACGTAGGCTTCGCCCAGCAGTTCCGTGCGGCGCGCCAGGCCTTGCTTGAGGTCTTCACTCGACATTGTTCCGCTCCTGATTTTTTGGGCGGACAGATTACTTCATCGTCGGCATCGAGAATTCGGCGCGGGCTTCCAGCTCGCGCGGCCAGCGCTGGGTGATGGCCTTGAGGCGGGTGTAGAAACGCACGCCCTCGCGGCCGTAGATGTGGTGATCGCCGAACAGCGAGCTGCGCCAGCCGCCGAAGCTGTGGAAGGCCACCGGCACCGGCAGCGGCACGTTGACGCCGACCATGCCGACCTCGATGGCGGAACTGAAGGCGCGTGCGGCGGCGCCGTTGCGGGTGAAGATGGCGGTACCGTTGGCGTAGGGGTGGGCGTTGATCAGCTTGATGGCGGTGTCCAGGTCCGGCACGCGCAGGATGCCGAGCACCGGCCCGAAGATCTCTTCCTTGTAGATACGCATCTGCGGCTGCACGTTGTCGAACAGCGAGCCACCGAGGAAGAAGCCGGGCTTCTGGGCATAGTCGCCGCGGCCGTCCACCACCAGCTTGGCGCCTTCGCTGATGCCGGTGGCGACGTAGTCGGCCACCTTGTTGCGGTGCTCGCCGGTGATCAGCGGGCCCATCTCGGTGGCGACGTCGGTGGGCAGGCCCACCTTGAGCGCCGTGACGCGGGGCGAGAGCTTCTCGATCAGGCGATCGGCGCATTCGTCGCCCACGGCGACGGCAATGGAGATGGCCATGCAGCGCTCGCCGGCGGAGCCGTAGGCGGCACCGAGCAGGGCCTCGACGGCATCATCGATGTCGGCGTCCGGCATGATCACCATGTGGTTCTTGGCGCCGCCCAGGGCCTGCACGCGCTTGCCTTGCAGGGTGCCCTGCTGGTGCACGTGGCGCGCAACCGGCGTGGAGCCGACGAAGCTGATGGCGGCAACGTCCGGGTGCTGCAGCAGGCCGTCCACCGCGGTGCGATCGCCGTGCAGCACGTTGAACACGCCGGCCGGCAGGCCCGCTTCGGTGAGCAGGCGCGCCAGGATCACGGACGCGGAAGGATCACGCTCCGAGGGCTTGAGGATGAAGGTGTTACCGCAGGCCAGGGCCACCGGGAACATCCACAGCGGCACCATCGCGGGGAAGTTGAACGGCGTGATGCCGGCCACCACGCCCAAGGGCTGCCGGATGCTGTAGGCGTCCACGCCAGTGCCGACGTTCTCGTTGTACTCGCCCTTGATCAGGTCCGGGATGCCGCAGGCGAACTCCACCACCTCGAGGCCACGCACCACTTCACCGCGGGCGTCGCTGACGGTCTTGCCGTGCTCGGCGGAGATGGCATGGGCCAGCTCGTCGCTGGCGGCTTCCAGCAACTGGCGGAACTTGAACAGCACGCGGGCGCGGCGCAGCGGCGGCGTATTGGACCAGCCGGGGAACGCGGCCTTGGCGGTCTGCACACACTGGTCCAGTTCCTCCGCCGAGGCGAAGGGCACGCGGCCGGTGACCAGGCCGGTGCTGGGGTTGAAGACGTCGCCGGCGCGGCCCTGCGTGGTCACGGCCTTGCCGCTGATCCAGTGGGGAATCGTGGGTGTGGCGAGATTCGACGGCGCGGATGCGGACATGCGGGATCCTGGACTGGATGACGGCGGAATGGGGCGGCCGGGCCTGGGGCCGGTCATCCTCGTACGCTACCGGCGAGGCATCATCAAGTCAACAGTGTTGTTGATTCTAGGCAAGGGATGGCGTGGTGGAGCAAGCCAGTGGTGGCGAGTGAACCAACCCCTCACCCCCGCCCTCACCCCGCTTGCGGGGAGAGGGCGTTTAAGTCCGTAGCCCGGATGAAATCCGGGGCTGTTGCCCAGCCGAGGACGAACCCCGGATTTCATCCGGGCTACGCGGGTTTTAAAACCCTGCATCGCTGATCGCAGCTCGATCTACAGAAACCCTCTCCCCAACCCCTCTCCCGCAAGCGGGAGAGGGGCTAGATGGCTAGAGGGTGAAGCTGTAGCCGCCGTTGACCGGATAGGTCTGCCCGGTGATCCAGCCGGCCGCATCCGAGCACAGGAACAGGGCCATGGCGGCGACGTCGTCGGGCTGACCGAAGCGGCGGATGGCATAGCGCGACAGCAGGGCCTTGGCCTGCTCGCTGGCCATGAACTCGCTGCGCTCCGGCTCTTCCAGGGCCGGCTCCAGCGTGGACAGGGAGATGCAGTTGGCGGTGATGCCGTGGCGCCCAGCCTCGCGGGCGATGGAGCGCATGAAGCCCGCGGCGCCCGCCTTGGCACCAGCGTAGACGGCCAGGCGTGCCTCGCCGATGCGGCCGGCGTCGGAGATCACGGTGACGATGCGGCCGCGTCCGGCGGCCACCATGCCGGGCAGTGCGGCATGGCAGCAGTTCATGACGCCCTGCAGGTTGGTGCGCATGAAGCGCTCCCAGTCGGCGGGATCGGTTTCCCAGAACAGGCCCGTAGGCCGCATCGTGCGGCCTGGGCCGGTATTGCCGGCGTTGTTGACCAGCAGGGTGACCGCGCCCAGCGTCGCGGCGCGGGTCATGGAGGCCTGCACGGCGGCGTGGTCGCCGACGTCCGCGGGCGCGGCGACGGCAGGCACGCCCAGGGCGCGGATTTCCGCCGCGACGGCTTCCGCGCGATCCGGTACGTAATCGTTCACCGCGACACCGCCGGCACCGTGCCGCGCCAGCGCCAGGGCGATGGCGCGGCCGGCACCCTGCCCGGCCCCGCTGACGAAGGCGACCTGGCCGCCGAGGTCCAGCAGGTCGGGGCCGATCATGAGGCTGCCCGGATCAAGCCGCCTTGGAGTGATGGCTGAACATCTTCATCAGGTCACCGGAGGTGATCGGCCGCGCCTGCTCGCCCTCTTCCAGCGGCTTGGCACCGCCGCTGGATACCGGCGTCACGTCCACGCCGTCGGCCTTGGCCTTGGCTCTGAGTGCACCGACGGTCAGGTCCTCGCGCTTGTGGCTCTTGAACGGGTCGAAGTTGAAAAAGCGCATGGCGTTGCCGTGCGTGACCT